>JBAZLV010000031.1:0-25025 GCA_041650055.1 Nitrospirota bacterium
GAATGCAGATCTAATCCAGTGTACACTTTCATACAGCACCTCCAAGGTTAGATTGGACTCTTTCCTTGAAGCATACCAGAGTGCCGATGCGCTCTGGTATGCTGAGGTGCCTTCATATGGTTATCAGGTCTTTTGTATTGGTGTTCGCAGCAAAATTTTTTTGCTGGGATTGGCCGCGCTCGCTGCGGTCGCTCGCAATGACAGTGTAATCTCATAATAACTTGATGCGCGAAGTTAACGTCTCTCCTCAATCATCCTTTGTGCCCTCGCTGCTGCTCCATACAGTGCTGCACGCTCATTCATAATAACCTTGACGGGAATCCGTCGGACAATGTCTGACAGCCTGCCCTTTTCCATAAATGCTTTTAAGAAAGTTCCCTCTTTTAATTTCCAGATGATTTTCGGTGCAATACCTCCGCCTAGATACATTCCTCCAGTTGCCATTCCTTGAAGCGCAAGATTTCCTGCGGCTGAACCATAAATTGAGCAGAACATATCGAGTGCAGCCGCACAAAGCGCATCTTTTCCAAGGCGTGCTGATTCTGTAATCACAACAGCCGGATCCTCTTTTTGCATCTGTTCTCTGACCCATTCCTGCTCTGTACCCTGCTCTCCGGAATCTTTAAGATACTGATAAATAGTAACAAGGCCAGATCCTGACAAAAGCCGTTCATAACTCACGTGTCCATAGCGTTCAAAAAGATAGGTAAGAAGACATAACTCAACACGGTTCTTGGGCCCGAAATCAACATGGCCTCCTTCGGAAGAAGAAGGAACATGACGAACGCCATCCCAAAATAAAATAGCTGCTCCTAATCCGGTTCCTGCAGAAAGAAGAGCAGCGTTTCCAACCGTATTTTTTCCTCTGCTTAACACGACAAAGTCCTTAGGTTTTAAGCTCGCAATTCCATACGCATTTGCCACAAGATCGTTCACAAGAACAACAGGTATAGAGAAGTACCGCTCCAGGGAACGCTCGGTTATTTTCCAAGGAAGGTTCGTTATGCTCACACTTCTGTTCACAATAGGCCCTGCAACTCCCAGGCAAATGGCTGATACCGTGCCTTTGTTTTTTAGAAATTCTTGTATGATCGTTTCTACACCGTCATACGATTTGCTGGGAAATGTTTGAATCGCGATGGGATCACAGCTCTCCGGGGATATTTTAAACAATCCCAGAAAGGTTTTGGTGCCTCCAACATCTCCTGCGAGAATGTGTATGTTCGTATTCCGTTTTCTTTTCATAGGCTCCTGTTCAGAATATCTCTGTTTTTTTGTTTTATCTGGACGTTTTCAAGTGTTTTAGTTTTCCTATCGCGTTTTGGCTTCATAACTTTAGCTATTTTTCAAAATTTACGAGTTAAGTATAGCATAAGAAGGAATTCTAACTGAAACGATTCACTCACATCGAGGTCAGGCAATAACTCTCTTTCGTATCATATAAAACGGCAAAGGAGCCAGAATGAAAGCAACAATGACAATCCATAACATGCTTCCCCATACGCCTGAAATCATTCCCGCAGAGCATGATCTACAGATTGCAACCAGATGATACAACGGAGTAAAGGAAGCAAGATGAGTAACAATAGTAGGCAACGTATCCAGGGGGAAGAATATTCCTGAAAATAAGAAGAGTGGGGTCATAAACAACGTGTAAAAATACGAGAAGGAATCAATACCAGGCACAATCGCAACTACAACCAACGACAATGCAGCAAAAATCAATCCACAAAAAAAGAGAAAAGGAAACGAAAGAATGATAAGCCATGAATCAATAAGTCCGAACAAGGCAACTACGATAGTAATCGTAATCCCAAACATAACGCTTTTTATCGCACCCCAGATAAGTTCTGCTGCGACCAGATCCTGAATGTTTACCGGTGTAGAAAGAATGGCATCGAATGTTTTTTGAAACGTCATTCGGACATACGATCCGTACGTACATTCATATACCACCGCAAACATAGATGAGGAAGCAATAATGCCGGGAGCAATAAATTTAATGTAGGGTTCTCCTTTCACATCAGGAACGAGCGCGCCAAGTCCGAACCCCATTGCAACCAGGTAGAGCGCGGGTTCGAAAAAATTGAGAGCAAAATTGGTCTTGTATAGTTTGGTATAAACCATCCAGTGTCTATGCAAGACGCTTATGACATTATTAATCTGCAAGACTCCTCCCGGTAAGTTTCAAATACACGTTTTCCAAATTTCCTCCATGGATGGCCATCAGGTGCTGGGGCGTATCAATCACCGCAACCTTACCTCGATCCATAATAGCAACGCGGTCGCAAAGTTTTTCTGCTTCTTCAATGTAATGGGTGGTCAACAAAAGAGTTTTATTATTCGATTTGAAATTATTCAGCTTGTCCCATATCGCATGCCGACTATGAGGATCGAGACCAGTTGTCGGCTCGTCAAGAATGAGAATCTCCGGATTATTGATTAACGATCGAGCAAGAAGAAGTCTGCGCTTCATTCCTCCTGACAGCTGATCAATCTTACTATATGCCTTTTCCGAAAGCTCAACCATAGTAAGAAGTTCCCTGGCAAGACCGAGAGCCTCTTTTTTACGAATAGAAAAATACCGTGCATAAACAATGAGATTCTCGAGAACATTCAGATCAGGATCAAGATTACTCTCTTGCGGCATAATCCCAAGCTGGGCTTTAATCTGGCTCGGATTCTTTAGAACATTGCATCCGGAAACCATGACGGTCCCACCTGTGGGAGGCAGATAGCAGGAAATAATTCGCATAACCGTGGTTTTTCCGGCTCCATTCGGCCCAAGAAATCCGAAGAATTCCCCTTGCTTAATGGAAAAAGCAATCCGGTCAACAGCAAGGATGCCGTTATAATTCTTTGATAAATCGTGTGCAGTGATAATGTCCATAAGATTTAAGAAACGCTATATTAATCGCGGATAAACGCAGATGAAACCCGTGTAAATATTTTTCCGTGTTCATCAGTGGTTGTAAAGTGATGCATTGTGGTTAATTATACCGTATTGATTCCCTGAAAGGTTCTTTTTATTGAGTCAGTGAATCAACTCATAAGCAACCCAATAAAATGAGCCAAAAACCGTAGTTTTATCAATTTTTATTTGATTTTTCAATCTCATTGTGATAGTTTCCCTTTATGATTACGAATGATCTTCTTTCTGATTCAGAACAGTTCATCATGAACACATACAGTCGTCAGCCGATTGTCCTTATTAAAGGAAGAGGCACAAAGGTATATGACTCGGATGGCCGGGAATATCTTGATTTTGTGGCAGGCGTTGCGGTCAACAACCTTGGCCACTGCCATCCCCGAGTGGTTGTAGCACTCCAGAAACAAGCCCAGCGGCTCATGCATGTTTCTAATCATTTTCATATTGAGCCGCAGATCAATCTTGCTAAACTGCTCGTCCGAAATTCTTTTGCTGACAAGGTCTTTATCTGCAATTCAGGCACAGAAGCTATTGAAGCAGCAATCAAGCTAGCGCGAAGGTACAGTAGGGAAATTTTAAAGCAGGACCGGTATGAAATTATTACGATGCGCGGGTCATTTCATGGCCGAAGCATGGGTGCTCTGGCAGCTACTGCACAGGAAAAATTTCACAAGACATTCGAACCCATGCTGCCTGGGTTCCGATATGTAGCTTTCAATGATGTGAAAGCGGTTGAACAGGCGATCAATGAACACACCTGCGCTATTCTGGTTGAACCGATCCAAGGCGAAGGCGGGGTCGTCATTCCGGACAGCGGCTATCTGAAAGCATTGCGGACATTGTGCGACAAGCACAATATCCTTCTCATTCTTGATGAAATACAGACCGGCATGGGCAGAACCGGGAAGCTTTTCGGGTACGAGCATGAAGGAATTACCCCGGACATTGCTGCCCTTGCGAAAGGATTGGGCGGTGGCATGCCGATCGCTGCTCTTCTTGCAACAGACAAAGTTGCCTGCGCGTTCACTCCCGGATCGCATGGCACAACCTTCGGTGGAAATCCGCTGGCATGTGCAGCCGGGCTTGCCGCTCTTGAGACCCTTCTGGAAGACAATATTATCATCCAGTCGGTTGAGCATCTGGGCCGGCACTTCCTGAACGGATTGATCAGTCTCCAAAAAAAGCATTCCTGCATACAAAGCGTTCGTGGCAAAGGACTGCTGCTCGGCATGGAACTCAATTGCGAAGGGAAACCCCTTGTAACTGCATGCTTAAAAAAGGGTTTTTTGATCAACTGCACGGTAAACACCGTCCTCCGCTTTATGCCGCCGCTTATCATCACTGATGAGGAAATCGACCTCCTCATCCAGGCGCTGGATGCGGTGTTGACCGAACAACAACCATAATTAATTTGAGGAAGGGCTCACGTGAAAAAAGATCTGCTTACGATTTCCGATCTCACGGCAAAAGACATGGAAAAGATCTTTGCCAGGTCGAAGATTCTCAAAAAATATGTCAAACAGAAAAAAATGTATCAACCGCTCAAGGGAAAGACCTTGGGATTGATTTTCCAGAAGTCGTCGACTCGTACTCGTCTGTCGTTCGAGGTCGGGATGTATCAGCTCGGAGGCCATGCGCTCTTTCTGTCAACTCAGGATATTCAAATGGGCAGAGGCGAAACCATTGCTGACACAGCACGCACCCTTTCCCGCTATTTGAACGGGATCATGATCAGAACGTATGCACAGGAAACCGTCGAAGAACTTGCTCGAATTGCGACCATTCCGGTTATTAACGGGCTTACGGATACCCATCACCCCTGTCAGGCGCTTGCTGACTTATTCACGATCCAGGAGAAGAAAGGACACTTGAAAGGATTGAAACTCGCGTTCATCGGCGACGGCAATAATGTTGCAAATTCCCTGGTCCAGGCGTGCGTAAAAGCAGGCATGCATTTTTCAATTGCATCTCCTGCAGGATATGAGTTAAGCCATGCAATCCTGGGGGATCTGCAGGAAGAAGCGAAAAAAACCAGGTCGCGCGTTGAAACATCCGCTGATCCGTATGCTGCGGTACAGAACGCCGATGTCGTGTATACCGATGTCTGGGCGAGCATGGGACAGGAAGCTGAACAAAACAAGCGTATTAATGACTTTCAGGGATTCCAGGTGGACACCAGGCTCATGCAGGCAGCAAAAAAAGGCGCCTTGTTCATGCATTGCCTTCCGGCTCATCGGGGAGAGGAAGTAGCTGCTGAAGTAATCGACGGACCCCAATCCGTGGTCTTCGATGAAGCGGAAAACCGTATGCACGTCCAGAAAGCCATATTGGAAATGCTGATGAAACGACTTTGAACTTTCCAGAAGTCCCTCTATGAAACCACTGATCGGCATCACCATGGATCTCGAAATTCGATCCAAAAGAAACCTGAACTATAGCGATCAGGATTACGCCCAGGCAGTGCAGCAAGCCGGTGGAATTCCCCTCCTCATTGCAGGAATACATGACAGCATCCCTGATCTTGTCAAACGACTAGACGGCTTTGTGTTCAGCGGCGGGGATGATATGCATCCACGGTTTTACCGTGAAAAACTACGTGCGGCTGCACATCTCATTCTGTCACCTGATGAACGCGCGCGGTTCGAGATCAGCCTGTTTAAAGCTGCATACAAGGCAAAAAAACCGATTCTTGCAATATGCGGCGGAGAACAGCTGGTGAATGTCGCGCTTGGCGGTAACCTCTATCAGGACATTGCGCTCCAGGTTCCTCATGCTCGGGCTCACCGGCCTTCGGAACCGGGAACAACGATGGAACATGAAGTTGCTCCAATTGAAGGAACAACTCTGTATAAAATTCTCGGGCCAGAGAAAATACGCGTCCGGAGCTCGCATCATCAAAGCGTGAAACAGTTGGGGAAAAAGCTCCGCTGCTCCGCACGAAGCTCGGATCAGATCATCGAAGCCATTGAAACTGAGACACAAAATTTTCTTATTGCGGTCCAATGGCACCCTGAAAAAAAGCTCCATGATCGTTCGACAAAAAAACTATTCAAGGCGCTTGTCAATGCATCGAAATAACTCTTTCATTCCCGCCAAACACTGGATGTTTTTTTTCTCCCTGCTTGTCGTTGTTGGCATGTGTGTATCTGTCATTGGCTGCCAAAAGAAAGATGACGGGCGCCTCAAAAATCATCTTTATCTTCGTCTCAGCAACAACCCGACAACCCTGGATCCGGCGCTGATCACCGATGTGCAGGGCGGCGGAATCGCTGCAAAGCTGTTTAACGGGCTCGTCCGGTTTAATGAGAATCTAGATATTGTGCCTGATCTTGCCTTTTCATGGAAACTTTCGGAAAATCAACTTGTGTACAGCTTCCGATTGCGTCGCGATATCCGGTTCCATAATGGCAAGAAGATTACTGCCCATGATGTCCGGTATTCGTTTGAGCGCGTTCTGAAGCCATCAACCAGAGCCCCGCTTACCTGGGTTTTGGACAGAATTGACGGCGCAAAGGAGTTTATAGCAGGCAAAACCGAACGGGTCTCGGGCATTCATGTCGTAAATGATCATACATTAACGATCAGATTGACCAAACCGTTCGGTCCGTTCCTTTCGCTTCTTGCGATGACCACCGCATCCATCGTGCCCCGGGAAGAGGTGGAACGGCTCGGCCCTGATTTCGGAACTCATCCAATCGGAAGCGGACCGTACAGCCTGACAGAATGGAAGCACGGACAGCATCTGATCCTGGCTGCGCGGGAGGATTATTTTGAAGGAAAACCGAAATTGCAGGGTATTGTCTATCGGATCATACCGGAGAACCTTACCGCGGTCATGGAATTCGAAACAGGTCGGCTCGATGTACTTCTGATTCCTGCATCGGAATATCGGCGGTATACAACCGATCCAACCTGGCGTGATCTGGTCCAGGGACGGACAGGATTGAACACGTATTATCTCGGTCTGAACTGCACCCGTCCTCCGTTTGACGACGTTCGCGTTCGCAGAGCAGTCAATCTTGCGGTTGATCGTCAGCATATTCTGAACACGGTTCTGGAAAAGCGGGGCGTACTTGCCACCGGCCCGATTCCGCCCGGACTCTGGAAAAATAAAAACTGGTCACGGATGCTCAAAGGCTATTCGTATGATCCTGTTGCAGCACAGGAACTCATCCGTGAGGCAGGAGCTGAGGGAAAGACGATCAGGATATTTATCAGCATCGAAGATACGGAAGTACTCGATCTTGTGGAAGTGATCAGCAGCTACCTTGAAAAGGTGGGTCTCGGTGTTGAAATTGTCCAGCTGGACTGGAGTGCATTAAAACAGGCAGTACAGGATGGCGAACCGGATGCCTTCTGGCTGTCCTGGTGGGCGGATTATCCTGATCCGGAAGATTTTCTTTTTCCGCTTTTTCATTCTTCCAGCATCGGATCAGGTGGAAACAGAACTCGCTGTTCTGATCCGGAACTTGATCGCTTGATTGAAGCAGCGCAGGCCACCATGGATGAACGTGAGCGATTCCGACTCTATCAGAGAGCCGAGGACCGGGTTATTCGGAACGCACCATGGATTTTTATGTGGCATAAGGCTGATTATTATGTGGTTCAACCCTGGGTGAAGGATTTCCGCGTCTATCCCCTTTACTCTATTGATAAACGTGTCGATGTGACCATAACAAAGTGATTCTCCTAGTCAATCCCTCCGTACGAATGCAGTCCTGACAGAACAAGGTTTACTCCAAGATACGTAAAGAGCACTGCCAGAAAACCGGCCACGGACAAAACCGCCATCTGGGTACCCTTCCATCCCCGCATGTATCGGGCATGCAGATAAATCGCATATAAAAACCACGTGATCAAGGACCATGTTTCTTTGGGATCCCAGCTCCAATACGATCCCCAGGCAGTGTTCGCCCATACAGAACCCGTAATGATTCCCATGGTGAGGAGCGGCCATCCGAGCGAGATCATCTGATAGGAGATGCTGTCGAGCATGTCTGGTGATGGAAGATAGGCAAGCATCCGGTTTTTTATCCGGATTCCCTGTGACCACACCAGCCAGAACAAGGCGAGCACGAAAGCCCAGCTCAACAGCTTAATCGGCAAGAAAGGATGAAAAAACGTTGTTGTAAACAGGTGACTCTTGAATGATCCCGTTGCAGGATGAGAAAACCATACCGTAAGTTCCACAGCCATCACTGCAACAAGACCTCCTGCAACCGTCATGGCGAATGACCAGAGCAAAAAAACCTGTGACCGGTGGTGCGAACCCTTGAGAATAAGAAAAAGAATCCATGCCAGGATCAGGATTCCGAGACCAAGCCAGTATGCTTTTTTCATTACTTCTCCCTGGCCTGCCATCAGGTACCCGAGAAAAATGATGAACGCGAGTATTCCCAGCCCTGCAAAACCGGATGTGAGCCTCCCCCGATCCTGCGAGTCCATAAGAAGCGAAAGCATGCTCACGGCAAATGATATCCCAAATGCCGCATAGCCAAGAAAGCAGAGTAGAACATGGTAGAACAGCCAGTTGCTTTTGAGCGCAGGCATAAGGCCAACAATTTCTGTCTGGATGCCCGCCAGCATATTGAACCCGAGTGCAAGAAAAACAATGCCCAGGACAAACGCTCCGAGTGACCGAATCTTGTATCGATATTCAACCACGAGGTAAATCAGAACAATGCTCCACGTAAAAAAGAGCAATGATTCGTATAAGTTTGTGAGCGGGACTCTGCCAATTCCAAGCGCATGAGAAGCAGCCCACCGTGCAAAAAAGGCTGTGGTCTGGATGGCAAAACCAACGGATGTTGTAATCGTGGCAGCTGTTCCCAGAGCTTTTCTTTTGGAAAAAAGAAATACGCTATAGAGAATGAACGAGAGTGTATAGCAGAGTGTTGCTATGGCAAATGCATAATGAGAAAGGCCGGTCAGAAAAACTCCGTCCATAGTTATCCCCCTGTAATGGTTCCCTTAAACTCGTTCACGAGGCGCGCACATTCCGTTTCAAACGCGGTTTTATTTCTATGAGCAGTGCCTGCAATAATAACCGAAACTCCGTTGTCATTATTTTGAATTTTTATCCATATTTTTTTATGAGAACCGAACAGCGCAAGAAGCGGACCGATGCATATCAGAATAAATCCTGCATACACCACTCCGATGCCAGGGTCTTTTTTCACCTGTAGCACGGTATAGTGCATTCCCCAGGTGTGCACATACTCGATGGTATAATCTTCCGGCATGAAGGGTGTTCCCTGGTCAGTCTTCATAACAATAGTTTTATACTGTACTGTTTTGCCCTTATAGAGGGCAAGCTCAACCGCGGGATTGATCATCTCGCCGTGTGCCACACGGTAAAACACCACGTCTCCTGATTTGGTATTGCGGGCGGCATAGGGTGAAGTGCTCAGCACCTTGATTGTTCTTTTGATCAACGGAACGTAAACCGCAGCACCCGGCTCTATTACGACATGCTCACTTTGAGATGGTTCTTTCTTTGACCGGACAGCCAGTTCGATAGCTCCTTGTGCATGCGGAATCCTGCCGTATCCTGATTGGTAGAAGGTGATCCCCCGGTACGTCAAAGGATCATTCACGGTAATCCGTTTTTGAGCGAGTTTCTCACCTTTCTGATTCAGAATGCTTATCTGAGATGCGTATTCAGAAGGCATCCTGCTGGGGCCTGATTGATCCTGATAATAGAGTATTTCAAACTGATTGCAGAAAACATAAAAATCAAGCGGCATGGTAAGCCCGTTCTCCGCATCAGGGACGGTCGAACTTTTTTGCATTCCGAGGCTGGACATAATCCTGGGAAAGAGCGGTTCCCTTTGCAGAAAAATTGAACCCGAATATTCCTGCTCGGCAAGAGGCAGAACACCCGTATACCCGAACAAGGTCCCGATCAGAGCACCGCAGAGAATCAACAGAATGCCTGCATGCGTAACAAACACTCCGAGTCTGCTCAATCCGCCTTTTTGCCCTGCAAAGTCGGTTTCTTTCTCCTTTTTGAATTCAGCTGTCGAATATCCATGTGCAGCAAGGAGTTTACGTGTTCTTTGTTCAGCTTCATCGTGAGTGCCAGAGAAAACGATTTCCTGTTTCACCAGAACTGTTTTTAAACACTCATCATCCAGGGGTGCCAGCGGTGCTCTGAGTAGCTTCCAGGTGGACGGAAAACGATCAAGCGAACAGACAATAAGATTGACTGCGAGAAGGAGCAGGAACAGAACATACCACCATGCATGGTACAGGTCAAAAAACCCGAGCAATGCAAAAAAATCGGCCGCGCGCTGTCCATATTCTTGAACATAATAGTCAGGCGGTTGATTCTGCTCGATGAGCGTTCCTATGATTGAGGCAAGCGCAAGAACCAGGATGAGAACAATGGCAAGGCGCAGCGAGCGAAGGAATTTCCAGACTATACTTCCCATGAAAGATGTACTCCTCGCATCCACTTTCAAAACACAATGAAGATCATAAGGACTTCAGAACAACGCTTTGGCTTATTGACAGGTTGTTTCTTCCTTGCAATATCCGCTAACTTGAGATGAATCCGGATTGGTAAGAATTCCAGGCGATGTTCGAATGTCCAACGGGCCGTTATTCAAAAAGTCCGCAGGACTCCCCGAAGAGCTGTTTTTTTTGAGCGGGCGTGTGCCCACCATGGCCTTCGGTTTCTTACAGTCTGCAAGAGATCGCCTGATTGCGTCCTGTCCAACCAGTAAAATCTTTTCCGAAGGATCGTTCACCAGAAGGGTCGGCACATACTCAATGTTCATGTTTTTCAGGAATCCGCTATAATCCGCAGCATCAAGATACGTTGCAACGATCTTGTTTTCTTCTAATTCTTTCATGATCTCTTTGCAATACGTGCAGTCTTTGCTGTAAAAAAGAACAAGCCGTTCCGTTGTTGGTAATACAGACCCCTGAGAAGGAGGAGCGATAAGATACAACAGGCTGAATACCGCAAAAAAAGCGCCAAAACCGGCAATCATATTTTTTTCACCGGCAGCAAGTCTGAGAATCGCGAGACAAAGGATGAACATGAAAATGATCAGGCAAAACACACACGCCGTCTTGATGCTGAATACCTGGTATCCTACAAAAAAGCCTTCTGCAGCTAAGGCAACGATCACAAGATACGAAAGAGCATTTTCCAGGATCGGGATGGTTCGATATCGTTTCAGAATGGCAAGAACCGTTACGAGCGCAAAGAACAGAAAGCCGACTACCAGAATAGAAAAATCCCCGAACCGTGCATGTTGGGCAACCAGCTTGCATCCCGCTGTCAGGCAGATGCTTTTGTTCAATGCCTGGAGTATCATCTCGATACTCACAAAAAGCATTCCCAGAATGCTTCCCAGTAAAAAAAGATTTTCCCAAAGCGGTTTTCGTTTTTCCATCGAAATCATCGGATTTTTAACGATCCCTTACAGCAGCGTTGCAGCAAGCTCGGCAAGATCCGACCGTTCTCCTTTAATAAGCGTAATATGGCCGGCAATCGATTCCTGTTTAAACCGTTCTACAACGAACGTAAGCCCGTTGCTTGAAGAATCGATATAGGGATTATCGATCTGATACGGATCGCCGGTCAGCACAACCTTGGTTCCCTCGCCCGCACGGGTAATGATGGTTTTTATTTCATGCGGCGTGAGGTTTTGGGCTTCATCAACGATAAGGTACTGGTTCGGCATGCTTCTGCCGCGAATATAGGTCAATGGTTCGACCTCGATCATTCCTAAATCGAACAGACTCTGGAGATCCTTTTTGCCCTTTGCCCTCCCGGGAACTGCAGAGGCTCCGGCTCCCATGAGAAAATCAAGATTGTCGCGGATCGGCTGCATCCAGGGCCGTAACTTTTCCTCGATATCGCCCGGCAAAAATCCAATGTCCTTCCCGAGGGGAAAGACCGGACGGGAAACCACAAGCCGCTGGAACGACCGAGCCTCTATTGTTTTTTCGAGTCCCGCTGCCAGGGCCAGAAGCGTCTTTCCGGTTCCTGCCTTGCCGACAAGCGTCACAAGCCGGATGTCATCATTCAAGAGCAGGTCGAGCGCGAACTGCTGCTGTTTGTTGCGGGCGGTAATGCCCCACACTGCATGTTTTGCATTCGCTAGCGGAACGAAGGAATTTTTTTGTTGAAGAAAACGGGCAAGAGCCGTTTGTGAGGAGTTTGCGTTGTTTTTCAGCATAACAAACTGATTCGGATACGGCTTTAGATCAGGAACCGGCACTTCACCGTCCGAATAAAACCGTTCAATCTGTCCCGGTTCAACAGTCAGTTCGAGTTCACCGGAATACAATTCCTCGATCGTGACGGTTTCTGATTCGAAATCCTCGGCCCTGAGTCCCATGGCATCGGCCTTGATTCGAAGGTTGGTGTCCTTGGTGACAAGAATGACCGGCAGGTTATCCTGTTTCAGGTTCAGTGCCGTGGCAAGAATCCGATTGTCGGCCTTGTCCATGATCAGTTCTTTCGGCAGGTATTCGGGCGATTGGTGGTTCAGTTCCACCCGCAGAGACCCTCCGTTTTCCAACTGCACTCCTTCCGACAATTTCCCCTTGAGCCGATGTTCATCCAGTATCCGGGAGATTTGACGGGCGTTTCTCCCCATTTCATCGATTCCTTTTTTGAATTTGTCGAGTTCCTCGATGACCACAATCGGTACCACCACATCGTTATCACCAAAGGCAAACAGAGCGTGAGGATCGTGAAGCAGCACATTCGTATCAAGGACAAATATTTTTCTCATGTGTTCCCTTTCTTTGGGCATGAATCATGGGGGAGTAGGTTCCGGTTTGATGAACGGCTCGGTCAACCAGAGAAAGAAGTTCCTGAACTCGAAACGGCTTGTGCAGAAATCCGGCTGCTCCTTTTTCCAGACAGGCGGATTCAATCTCTCCAGGTTCCAAACCCGTGATCATAAGAACCGGTATGCGCTGCCGCATCCCGGTTATCCGTTCGAGAAGCGTGAGCCCGTCCATCTGCTTGAGCAGGACATCGACAATGACCAGATCGTAATCCGCAGGCAGCATCAGAAGCGCTTCTTCAGCGCTTTTTGCTTCGTCGACCGTGTGGTTTCTGCAGGTAAGAATCGACAGGATCGTGTTTCGTACCGCGTCGTCATCTTCTATGAGCAAGATTTTCATGCTGTTTTCAAAACTTCGTTCGCTGAAATTGCTCCTTCCCGTAGAATGATAACCCTTTCTTATCTCGTATCCACAACCGTGGATGGTTTTCCGCCGATCGTTTTGCCTCCGTCAAGAATTAGATCCGCATTGTTCAGGATACTCTCAGGCAGTTCATCCACTGTTTCGACGCTCTGTTTTCCTGATATATTTGCACTGGTTGCCGTAAGGGCTCCTCCTATACCGGCAAGCAGCTTCTGAACGCGTGCCTCTGCAGGAACCCTGAGCCCGATGCTGTTGGTTCCCGCGCTTAGTTCGTTCAGAACAGTATGCTGTGCATCAAACACAAGCGTCAGAGGGCCCGGCCAGAACCTCTTCATAAGGTTCTCCGCTCCTCGAGTAATGTTCACAGCCCATGAACAAACGTCCGATGTATCCCGGATTAAAAGGAGAATCGGATTATGCGCCGGTCGCCCCTTCAATGCGAAAATTTTTTCTACTGCAGCGCGATTCCGGGGATCTGCCCCCAGTGCATAATAGGTGTCCGTAGGATAAACGATCACGCCTCCGGATGCAATCACTTCCCGTGCAGCTGAACATGTCCGTTCTGGAAAAAGAGGATCGATGAGCACTCTGTTTGTTCGTTTTTTCAAAGAAAACTCGATCATGCAGGACCCGGCAGGTTCGTTGGTGCATGCGATCTTCCCCCGTTAAGGAGAACAATATCCTTGTTTCTCCGGTTTAAAAAGTCCGCCATGGCCTGACATTTAATTTTGAACAGAAAGAAAATTCGGCTGTCTCTTGTCTGATACAGGGTCTCATAATTTGCCTGGCCTTTGCTGATGATCAGATCGGCATTCCGGTATTCATGCATAAATAGCGAGGAACAAAGCTCAAGCAGCGTCCCGACGCCGTCATTTCCATTGTCAATGATCGTTGCGCATTCATGCAGACCTGCAACGGTCGCGTCATGAAGGGTTGCATCATTGATGACCGGGTATCCTTTGACCGCAGCAATAACTTTTTTGCCCTGCTTTTTCAGAAATTCAATCAAAACGCGATCGAACAATATCTCACCGGCATTGTCGCAGAGATAAAGAATGCGGGTTGCCATATCAAGTTCTTCTGCAAAATGTTCGTACCCTTCCAGAGAGAGTCGGAAGGCTTCTGACAACGATTCATCAATATCAATTTCGTCCGTCACGCCAAAATCAATACTATTCCCGGCAATCGCGACCCGGACAGCTCCTTCCAGGCGATCGGGAACTTCCCGAATCATGCATCGCAGACTGGGAAAACGTTCGATTGCCCGCAGGTTGCATGTTTCTTTCACCTGTTCATACGGATCGCGGCCGATTTCCTTGACCAGAATCCGGTACATCTGGGTACTGGTACGCGCAGGTACTTCGTCCAGGGAAGCACGTTCGATAATGGATGCGGCTTTGCGTATAATCTGTCGTCCCTGCTCCCCGTCCATGCCGGCATATTTCATGGTCCTGTTCAGCTGGCTGTAGAAGCACGCAAAACAGTCCTGGGCCGTTTTCATGACGTCTGTCCCTGTGCAGGAGCGGAGCTTCCTGGTTTTTTCTTCCACCGTCTGCGGCGTGATTTCTTTTTGGCAGGTGGTTGTTCGCTTGCAGCGGGTATTTCCGCATGGTGAGCGGCTGAAGAGAGCATCATGAGCCTTTTAGCCTTTTCCTCTACCTCGCGCTCCATTTCGACCTTGAAGACCTTCAAACGGTTGGCGATTTTCACGTCGCTTACGCCGAGTATCTGCGCCGCAAGCACCCCTGCGTTCCGCGCACCCGATTTGCCGATTGCCATGGTCGCTACCGGAACTCCCCCCGGCATCTGCGCTGTCGCGAGCAACGCATCGATTCCGTTGAGCGGTGAGGAGTCTATCGGAATCCCGATAACCGGCAGGCTTGTTTGCGAGGCAATGACACCTGCAAGATGTGCTGCCCAGCCTGCTCCTGCTATGATGATTTTAAGCCCCCGTTTCTCAGCGCTCTGTCCGTATTCAAGAACTTTTTTCGGAGTTCGATGTGCTGAGGCAATGGTCATCTCGTACTCGATCCCGAATTCCTGAAGCATGACCGCCGCCTCCTGCATGACGGGTAGATCGGAATCGCTTCCCATTACAATACCAACAAGTGGTTTCGCCATAATAACTCCTTCCTCACTTTATGAGAACCTATCTTAAATCGGCCATGTCTCATTAAACTGTCATGCTCGAGAAAGCGGGCATCCAGAAAGAGCTGAAAAACCCTAGATTCCCGTTTGCACGGGAATGACCGTAAAAGATTCCATTCTCAAAAAAAAATTTCGTGACAGGTTTTCCTTTTTTTATTTCCCGTTATTGTTTTTTTAAATCCGAAATAAATACTGTTTTCACTTTAAATGCCTTTTCGATAAGTGGCATGCAGGCACGGACACCACATGTTTCCGTAGCATAATGACCGGCAGCGATCACCGTCAAGCCATATTCCCGCGCAGCATTCCACACGGAAAGACTAATCTCACCGGTCAGAAAACAATCCAGTCCTGCCCTCACAGCATCGTATAGCACATCACCGCCACCGCCCGAGACGATACCGATTGAACGGATATTGGTCTTCCCGAATTTCAGGACGCGGCATTTGGTCTTGAGTTCCTTGTTCAGCATCGCGGCAAGGGAATCAAGAGTTTTTGTTCTTTTAAAAATCCCTGCATACCCAATCTTTATGCCATGATACATTCCGAATCGTTTTAGACCGTGAACGTCCAAAAGCTTTGCCAAGTGTACGTTGTTCCCGTATTCTGCATGCAGATCAAGAGGGAGATGAGCAGCGTATAATGCAATGCTATTTTTTTTCAGATACGCAGCTCTCCGGTCTTCCAGATCAGTGTTTCGTTGCGGTCTCCATTTGATACCGTGATGCACAACCAGAAGATCGGCATTTAGTTTTTTTGCCTGTTCAAAAGTCGGAATGCACGCATCAACTGCAAATCCGACGGTCCTTATTTCGCGGTCGCGCGACAGTCTTACCTGCAAGCCATTGACTGAAGCATCCTTGATTTTTTTTACATGCAGCAGTCTATTCAGAAAAGCGGTAATATTTTTTACAGTTGGCCTTTCCATTTTTCCTCTTGCAAGTGACTGCTAATGCCGTGTATTAATTGCCCGCGCGCCGATATCGAGCCGGAAATGCGCTCCCTGATAGGATATTTCACGAACCGCTGCATAGGTCCGGTCAATGGCCTGGGCAATGTCCGCTCCTGATCCGGTAACTCCGAGCACTCGTCCTCCATCCGTAACTACGTTTCCATTCTGCAGGGCAGTTCCTGCATGAAACACCACAACCTGTTTTTGCATACCCGCCTTGTCAAGACCGGTTATTTCCTTTCCTTTTTCATACGGCCCGGGGTAGCCGCCGGATGCCATCACCACACATACAGCTGACACCGGTTTCCAGAGAACGTTGATTGTCTCAAGTTTAGCGTTGATTATAGCTTCGATGATGTCGATAAGGTCCGTTTCCAGCCTCATGAGAACCGGCTGGGTCTCCGGGTCACCGAATCGGGCATTGAATTCAAGAACCATCGCATTGTTATTTTTGATCATAAGTCCGGCGTACAAAATGCCCTTGAAAAGTCTGCCCTCTTTTTCCATGGCACGAACCGTCGGGATCATAATCGTTTCCATGACCTGGCGTTCCATGTTTCTGGTCACAATAGGGGCTGGAGAATACGCGCCCATGCCTCCGGTGTTCGGTCCCTTGTCGCCATCATAAATTCGTTTATGATCCTGGGATGACGCCATGGGAATAACTGTCTTGCCGTCCGTAAATGCCATAAACGAAGCTTCTTCGCCGGCTAAAAATTCCTCGATCACGACCCGTTCGCCAGCACTGCCGAACGCCTTTTTGGTCATGATCAGATCCAGCCCATCAAGAGCCTGCTGAACCGTCTCAGCAACGATAACACCCTTTCCCGCTGCAAGACCATCTGCCTTGACCACAATAGGTGCACCTTTCTTCCTGATATACGCTTCCGCTGCTGCTCGGTCAGTAAACACCTCATATTCCGCTGAAGGAATATGGTATTTCTTCATAAGATCTTTGGAAAATTGCTTGCTTGCTTCAATCTCTGCTGCTTTTTTGCTCGGCCCGAAAATCCTGAGTCCTGCCTTTTCAAATTCATCGACAATGCCCCTGGACAGCGGCCCTTCCGGACCTACTACGGTAAGATCAATCGCCTTGCTGCGTGCGAATACGATCAGCTCAGAGATGTTGTCAGATGAAATTGGAGCGCATTCGGCAAGACTTGCAATTCCGGCATTACCCGGTGCTGCATAGATTTTTGTTACCTTTGAGCTTTGCGAGATTTTCCAGACAAGCGCATGCTCTCGTCCGCCGCTACCAATAACAAGTACTTTCATGAGCAAACTCCTTTATATTACAGTATCCATGATGCCTGATGCATATCAATATCACGTCTCTATTTTGCATCCGGTATCAGGTATCCGGCATCTGGTATCTGGTATCTGCAACCCCTCATTCATGCTTCCGGTTCTATACCCTTCAAGGTCAAGCGAGATATATCGATAGCCTAATTGCTTAAACCCAGTTATGATTTTTTCCCTGCATTCAGGATCAAGTATCCGTTCAAATTCTTCCTGCTGAATTTCTATCCGCGCCATGTCCGGATAATGACGTACCCTCACCTGCTGAAAACCAAGCTGGTGTAAAATTTTTTCTGCAGACTGAATGACGAATACAATTTCACGGGTTATTCTTGTCCCATACGGGATACGAGAAGACAGGCAGGCAAGCGGGGGTTTATCCCACATAACCAGGTTGTGCGCGCGGGCACACTCACGAATGTCCGCCTTGGTGAAGCCTGTTTCCTGAAGCGGGCTCCGGACACCGAATTCAGCTGCTGCCCACGATCCCGGCCGGTAATCCTTGAAATCATCGACATTTGAACCGTCAAGAACGCATAAAATCCCTTCTTCATGCGCAATCTGCACCAGTTTTCCAAACAGCTCTTTTTTGCAGAAATAACACCGGTCAGGGGAGTTTTTTACAAAATCTTCAGATGATAATTCGTGTGTGTAAAGAATTCGATGCTGTACATTCAGCGAAGCGGCAAATGCTTGAGCAGCTTTCAATTCATGCAGCGGGTAAATATCAGAAACCGCAGTAACAGCAATAAGCCGGTTACCCAAGACCTCGGATGCCGCCTTAAGAAGCAGTGAACTGTCAACACCGCCGGAATAGGCAAGCACGGCGGATTTTATCTCGAAAAGCAAGGCCTTAAGCCGGTCCCATTTCTGTTCCCTGTTCATCTGGCGGATAATAACATAGCTGTGACAAAGGTGTCAATAAACGAGTGAAATCACTTGGATGGAGGCAAAGAGACCAGGGCATCATACAAGCCCCAAAGACCGAATGCAATAAAGATCAGGGCTGCAATCCATTTAATCTGCTTTTCCGGAATTTTTTTATGGAGGACGACGCCCCCAATGATTCCCGCAGCATCAGCCAGGACCATTCCGATCGTGGTCCCGAGCCATACCGGAAGAATGGCATTGAAATCAGCAGCAAGCACCATGGTTGCGAGCTGGGTCTTATCACCCATTTCAGCGAGGAAAAATGCCAGCGCAACCGTCCAGAATGGATTGAAATGAAAGCGTTGATCTTCGTTTTCGAGCGAATCTCCGCGCAGGGTCCAAATGCCGAAAAGAATAAATGCAATCGATGCAGCTATTTTTATGAAGGCAAAAGGAATAAAAACAGTCAGGTATTTCCCCACATACACTGCCGCGAGATGATTTGCCGCAGTTGCTACGAACACTCCCCAAAGAACTGTTTGCCAACGGTAACGGGTACTGAAGGCCAAGGCAAGAAGCTGGGTTTTATCCCCCATTTCCGCAAGAAATACCAGCGCAAGCGAGCCCCAAAATGCTGTCATGAGAGAGCCGCTTTCTGCTTCTTAATGAGAGCTTTTATCCCCTTTTCTCCAAGAGCCAGCAGTTTTTGTAGCTCGTTTTTCGAGTACGGCGCCCCTTCAGCCGTGCCTTGTATTTCAACCAGTTTTCCCTTGCCGGTCATGACCAGGTTCATGTCAACTTCAGCACAGGAATCTTCTGCATAGCAAAGATCGAGCATGGGTTTTCCTTCAACAATTCCAACGCTGACTGCCGCAAGAAAATCCTGCAGAGGAACGGTCTCAATCATCTTCTGTTTTTTTAAATAACGAAGCGCATCAACCAGCGCGATGTAGGAACCTGTAATCGATGCAGTACGGGTTCCCCCATCAGCCTGAACCACATCGCAATCGATAAGGATCGAACGTTCACCAAGAAGCGAAAGATCAGTAACTGCACGCAAAGACCTGCCAATAAGCCGCTGAATCTCATGAGTGCGCCCCCCTACCTTGCTTCGCTCACGCGCGATCCTCTGGGAGGATGAGCGCGGCAGCATCGCGTATTCGGCAGTAACCCATCCCGTTCCCTTCCCGCGCAAAAACGGAGGAACCGTGTTCTCAACAGTGGCCGTACAAATAACTTTTGTATCCCCCATCTCGAACAACACGGAACCTTCTGCACCCTTGATATAGTTTCTGGTTATCTTTATTTTCCGAAGTTCATCTGACCGCCTGCCGTCAATGCGCATATATCTCCTTATACCTGATTTTGTAACCACGGGAGCTGCGCTCACACGGATAAACACAGATAAACTCCCTTTAATTATCTGTATCTTCTGTGTTCATCCATGATTCGGAATTCCCTTTAACGTTCTTATTTAATTTCTCAGTTTCTCTTCACTGTGGTTATTTTTATCCGTGTCCATCAGTGTTCATCCGTGGTTCCAATTTTTATTCAATGTTCTTCGAAGGCAATGTAATAAAATAGATCGGATACGTCAAGCTATTTATTATTGGTATTTATTATTGACCGAATATACGACCTATGATACGCTCTTTTCATTCGTTTCTGTAATAACTGGTTATAACAATTTGTCGGGTATATCCGTAGGTTAGGCTGAACTTTTTCCATGAAGCCCAACGTCTTAATCAAGATTCTTTTGGGCAAAGTGAATCTTTTTGCCCAACCTACGCGGCTGATCGGCTACTTTATATTGTGGGACAGAAGATGGGATCTCATCATGTTCATGGGACAAGGCCTAGCCTACGCTTGCACTACTTGAAAGAAGTGGATGGTGCTTTAAAGCCGAGAGACCATGATGTATCGACTCATGTTAATCAGCTAGTATTTACGCCGCTATTTGTGCTTGAAGCGGTTATCTCCTTTATGAAATTACATGTCCATAGATCGGAACGATGCAGATGGCATGTCAATATTACCTAAGGCCGTCATGAATGAAATTTGAAAAATTAATAAAGAAGTGTAGGTAGTGATTTCGAACTTGTAAATGAACTATAAGATCAAAAGAAAAGCAGCAGGCCCATGTAATGGACCAACTAGCGCGTCCATCGCGACGCGCCAAAGGGCAGCACGTGACGCGCGCATTAGCGCGCATGGCACATGGCGCAATTTTCCGATAAGGAGATAGAAGTGTGGCTTGGGTATATCTAGTTTTAGCTGGTCTGTTTGAGATCGGCTGGCCGGTTGGTCTAAAGATGGCGCAGCAAACAGAAACAAGAACAACCGGCATTATCGTTGCCGTGGCGTTTATGGCAATGAGCGGTTTGCTGCTTTGGTTTGCTCAGAAGCACATCCCAATTGGCACCTCCTATGCCGTATGGACGGGTATTGGCGCAGCAGGGACGTTTCTTGTCGGGGTGCTTTTCTACGGTGATCCAACCAGTTTAGGTAGGTATCTTGGCGTCGCTATGATTGTGGCCGGTGTCGCCACACTTAAGCTGTCGCATTAACATATGACAACATCGCCGTTCTCGGCATTTCGCGCTAACAACTCGTTCCAGCGGATCGCCAAAAGCTGCGCTTTTGCCGCCCGCTGAACTCCAACGTTAATTATTAAGGAGGATCGAAATGATTAGATGGATCACAGTGTCTATAACAATCTTGCTTTTGAACGCCTGCTTTATGCCCAATACGTATTACAGCGCTACCGACGATTACGTGGTTGGTCTCCGGTGGTTTGATCGGGGTGCTTATGAGAAGGCAGCCCAATATTGGGACCCTCTGGTCGAAAAAGGTGATTGTGACGCTGAATACCGCGTCGGACTTCTCTATTTCATCGGCAAGAGTAAGCCGCAAGACAATGCGAAGAGCATAGCTCTTTGGCGAAAGGCAGCTAATGGAAATCAACAAAGAGCGCAGTGGGCAATGGGTGATCTGTACTATCAAAACAATGCTGCTATCTTTCATCGTTGTGCGCAATGCGGAATCGATAAGGATCTTGTACAGGCGTATGTGTGGTATCGGTTATTTGAGAAATCAGCAAAATATAAAAACGAGAAGGAATATGCCAAGCAAATTTTAGCAGAGATAACATCCGAAATGAATAGTGAGCAAATTAAGCAGGGCGATGATCTTGTTGCGAAATGGGTACCAATGCCTAAAGACTGTGGAGCGAGAAACCTGTGGTAGATAATTAACGTGCGGGTCGAGACCGACGCGCAGGAGACGCGCATCTCACCCGCGTGTTGGGCTTTTACGTTGACGTATTGAACTGGATAATGAAAAGTTGTTCGAGGAGCAAGTAAAGGCAATGGCCGTTCAATGGGAGTTGGTATGAATTACGATTATGGGGGACAAGTAAGAAGGATTGACTTATATCTCCGAACAAAATATCCCCTCCTCTTAACTCGTATTTTCAAGAAATCATCAGTCGAGTTCGAGATATATGTCGGTAGCTATTTTACTGACTTCGAAGCTTTTGTTAAGGAATTTAATGGTTCGATAAAATTTGTTACTGTTCCAGTAAGAGTCGTTAATGCAATTCCGGCAACCAATACTACTGAAATAGCATCAATACCTGATTCGGATATCCCGTCAGGTTTCGAGGGGCAGCCATTTACAGTTTTTGAATTGATTAATCACGTTCAGGCAAGTCATCCAGAAATAAGAGTTTCTAAAATCGATGAGGACTTTAAAAATCGTATTTTCACTGTTCAATTGCAAGGTATTGTCGATACGAAGATTAAAGATGGAGTTCTATCGACTATATCTAGATACAAATTTCCAATGCAAGCAAAGGTGGAAGATGGTGGGGTAGAAGTCGCAAGGAAGTATCCCGACAACCCTGTTTTCTATATTAACTCGTCACAAGATTTCTCAATGTTGGGGTTGCCATTTTTGCGGCGAGATGAACAAGTTTGGTTTGATAATTTGCGAGCGATATACAATGGCACATTCACAAAAAATGATTTGTTCTTTTATAATTCAGAAGAGAAAAGCTGTTTCATTGATTTCTCAGTATTTCCAAATATAAATATAAGAAATCACTTGCTGCTATATGACGCGATATATTGCACATTGCCTCTTATGGGTAAATTAGGCAGGTTTTTCGAGAAACAGCAGATTACGAGGAAGGAATTTTTATACCTTGTTTCAAGAAACAGATTAAAGGTGCTTGTAACACAGCCAGAAATAAGGCACGAGTACGATTTTTTCAGAGAAATATATAGTGCAAATCCTAATTCTATTGCAAGCAGAAGAGCATTGGCTGCTTTATGCGCAGTGGATATTGTGTCTATTAACAAGGATTACATATTCAATGAAGAAAAGGTTGTACCTTTTCTGGAACCATTGGCACATGTACTTTCTGAGTTAACAAAAAAGGATATTAATAGCATTATCCATCTACTTTTATGGCCTAGGATTGCACTTAGAAAAAGCTTTGATGAACTCGATAGTGCTTCAACCAAGCGTCTATCTAATTACGGTGTCAACCAGACTATTCTTAATTCATTCCCAGAAGATTTGAAGAAGAAATACGAGTTTGAATTTGTGATGAACTCAGAAGCAATACATATTGCACATGCGTTGGATGCAACATATTTCCCTTTTACTCCAGATGCAAGTGGATATACTGATAAACCATATGCACACACGATGGGAAGCCTGTTGAATTTCTATAAGTGTTTCAAGAAAGATACATTAGGTGAATACTTTGAGTTGAACCATAAGAAAGAAAGAGGTGTCAATTTACTTGAACCAGTAAAGATATTTGACATAGACACCTATTTATCTGTTGATGAATTTGAAAAAGAAACAGCGAATCATTTCATAAGGCGTGAATTTAGGAGTCTTTTTGATGAACTATCTTCCTTAGGTGAAGAGGAAAGAAGCAAGAGGATTAAAGAATACAATAAGAGTGTTGAAGCATATCTCAGGAATAATAAACTCAAGAACGCAGCATTTGATTTAGGTACCGAGGCAACTGGAATACCATTATTAGGATTGGCAAAGAATATGGTAAACCTGATTTACGATAAGGTTAAGAATAGTTCTAGTACCATAAAGAAATATGCAGAGAAAATGGAAGAATTCGCGGCTTGCAACCTTACGGGTGAAAAAAAGATATCTTTATTGACCAGGCTTAATCGTGTTGCTAGGCTAAAGAAAGATTATAACACATGATATGATTATTAATAACGGTTACCGGGTTAAGTCTTGATTCTTGCAGCAGGACAGAGGGGTGTAGGTTCAAAGTGAACTTATTGCCCAACAAGGCAATCCAGCGGACTCGCTACGCTCCCCGATGATTTCGTCGTTCGATCTATCAAGGAGAGGAGAGTACTTATGAGGTTTAGGAAAACAGTCACAGTTCTATTTGTTTCACTGTTCATGACGCTGGCTATTGGCATTTACAGTGTAACGGCCCAGGACATTCAGCCATCGGGCGCAAAAATTGGACTGGATAAGGAAGGTAATGCCATTTACCAAATCAATTCCAATGGAATAAAAATTGGGTACAAATTGATTGGTTCTGGTGAACCACTCGTAATGATTGTTGGTCTTGGGAATACAATGGATCTTTGGCCGAAAGAGGTTATCGATAAGTTATCAAAGGAATACCAGCTTATCCTATTGGATAACCGGGGTATGGGACATACCACAGCAAATGATGTGACATTTACATACAAATTGTTTGCGGATGATGTCATCGGACTACTTGACACCCTTAAAGTCGAAAAAACTAATGTTCTTGGGTTTTCCATGGGGAGCGTGATTACTCAGGAATTATTGCTGGTGTATCCCCAACGTGTCAATAAAGCCGTTATTTACGCAACATCTACAGACGGAAGCAATGTTGTCGCAGCGTTAAAAGGCAAAGCTCCTTCAGATGAATCATCTATCAATCCAATCGTCATGCGACAAATTGAAGCTACAACCCGTTGGAAGACCCCATTGGATCAAGCGGCCAGGATTACAAATCAGGTAATGTTCCTCGTTGGAACTTCGGATACTGTGGTAGGCCCTGAAAGTTCAAAGGCACTAGCTTCTGTTATTCCGGGTGCTTGGTTGGTTCAATTCAAGAATGGAACTCACCAATTGGTGGTCGAAACACCTGCCGAATTCGCCAAGATCGTCTTAGCTTTTCTCGACATAAATGAGACGGTTGGAGTTAAAAAATAGGCACATTTATTTGTTTTCCCACTCGAACAAGCTCTTCCAGCGGAGCGCAAAAAGATGCGTCCGCTGAAGAGCGACGTTATACCGACTATGCAAACACCGACGGAGCCATCAGTTGAAATCAAGTCGCTGATTCGAGAGCTCAAGCTCGCTCCTCATCCCGAGGGTGGATGGTATCGAGAGCTATATCGATCCAATCTCAAGGTAGCGACGCCGCATGGCGAGCGTTGCGCGATCACAACTATTTATTATTTGTTGGCCGCCGGGCAGTACAGCCGGTGGCACGTGGTGGCTGCTGATGAGATATGGCATCTTCTTGATGGTCATCCCCTGGAGCTGATTACATACGCGCCGGTCGAACGCCAGCTTATCAACTATAAGTTAGATTGCACGAGCGTTGCGAGTCGGGTGGCT
>JBAZLV010000032.1:0-23379 GCA_041650055.1 Nitrospirota bacterium
AAGCGCTCCTCTGACATTCAGGGATAGAGTTCTCGGCGTTATTACCCTCTATAAAAAACACGAGAACCAGTCATTTCGCCAGGATGAGCTCATGTTCCTGACAACAATTGCAAGCAGCGGTGCCGCAGCCGTTGAAAATGCCGCCATGTATCAGCGCATGGAATATCTCGCTGCGGAAGCACGGACGCGGGCACAGGAATTATCCATTCTATATGATATCGGCACTGCCATGAGCATGACCCTCAATCTTGACCGGCTTCTCAGGATCATTTTAACCGCGGCAACTATGGGAGGAAGCGGGCTCGGCTTTAACCGGTCGCTTCTTTTCCTGATCAATGAACGCACGAATATCCTGCAGGGCATGATGGGAGTCGGTCCGTCAACCTGGGAAGAAGCGGGACAGGCATGGAACGAAGTTGCAACCAAACATAAAAGCCTCGTCGAATGGATACAGACCGGCGAACTCTTCGAACACCGCGATCCCTTGCTGAATACTCTGGCACGCAGCATCAGGGTTCCGCTCAATCCTCAGGAGGGCGTCCTCGCTCTTACCGTGCTGACAAAAAAACCATACAACATCGTAAATGCCACTTCGAGCCCGATTGTCCCAAAGGAACTTCGAGAGACACTCGGGGTCGACAATTTTGCAACGGTACCGCTCGTTGCCAAGGACCGAGTTATCGGCATCATTGTGGTGGATAACAAGTTCAATCAGCGTCCGATCACGGACAAGGATATTCGCTTCTTTACGTTGTTCGCTCACCAGGCAGCGCTGGCAATCGAAAACGCCATCATTCATACCAACATTGAGACCATGAACAAGGATATCCGTGCACTGCATGAGCAGCTGGTCCAGTCTGAAAAAATGGCAGCGCTCGGTTCCATGATCGCGGAAATAACGCATGAAATCAGAAATCCGCTGGTATCGCTCGGTGGTTTTGCCCGCAGGCTCGCAAAAAAAATAACCGAGGGGGAAGAACGGAAGTACATTGACATTATTTTGAATGAAGTGTCGAGGCTTGAAGGAATCATTCAGGACAACCTTGGATACATCAAGGAAGCAGCTCCTCAATTCTCCGAAACGGATATGAACTCCGTTCTGTCCGATATTCTGTTTCTGTACGAGGAAGAGCTTGCCCAACGGCACATCCATGTGGAAACCGGTTTTTCGCCTGAGCTTCCGTTTCTGCTGGTCGACGCCCGGCAGATAAAACAAGCCGTCATCAATATTATAAAAAATGCAATGGACGCCATGGAAAAAGGCGGGACCCTGAGCATCAAAACATTCTATGAGCCGGAACTCAAAAAAGCGATGGTAGAAATCGGAGATACCGGCCCGGGAATATCACCAAAGGCAATGCATAGTATTTTTAATCCCTACTATACAACGAAACCGCGCGGCACCGGCCTCGGATTGCCGATCGCGAACAGGATCATCCGGGCGCATGGCGGAAAAATTGAAATAAAAACCAAGGAAACCGGGGGCGCAATTTTTGTGATTAAACTACCGCATCCGGCCACTCTCGTTACCACTGAACAGCAGAATAATTCTCAGGATGTTGACGAACTGGGAAATCTTCTGCAGGCTGAACAAGGAGGAATAAATGAAAAAAATACTGGTTGTTGATGACGAGGAAAATATCAGGGAATTATATAAGGAAGAATTTCAGGAAATGGGCTACGTGGTAACGACCGTACCAGATGGCATCCGGGCGCTCGAAATCATGGATACGACATCGTTTGATCTGGTTACGCTCGATATGCGCATGCCGGGAATGGACGGCATTGAAGCCCTGCGCAGGATGAAGGAAAAGAACCCGGCCATTCCAGTGATTATTTGCACAGCCTACGAGGAATATAAACAGGATTTCAGCAGCTGGAGCTCCGATGCGTATGTGGTAAAATCAGCGGACATGACACACCTGCGCGAGACCGTCAAGAAACTGCTGGCATGAACGACATCACGAACGTTGTCATAGAAAAACTGGTTTCCGGAGGAAAAGGGCTGGGAAGACTTGCGACCGGCCAGGCTGTTTTTGTGAACGGAGTACTTCCCGGGGAACAGGTTGAGATTCTCATAAAAAGAAAACGAAAAGGTTTTCTGGAAGCTGATCCCGTCAGGATAGTCCAGCCTTCAGAAGACCGCATTCCTCTGCCCTGTGAAGGAGAAAAGCAGTGCACCGGTGCCACCTGGCCGCATATTGCCTATCCTGCACAGCTTCGGTTCAAGGCTGAAATTCTGCTCGATACCCTCAAGCGAATCGGCGGACTTGAACCGCGTAATATCCTTCCCATTATTCCTTCTCCGAGGGTTGATCATTACCGTTTACGAACCCAGTTCAATGTTCGGATGCAGAATGGGAAACAGCGAATCGGTTTTTTTCGTCAAGGTTCTTATGATCTTATTGAAGTGGAAGATGCCTTCCTGCTTCATCCTGTTATCAATAAAACAGTCAGCGCCATTCGATCATTGACAGCGGAACTGCCGCTCCTCTGCGAGATTCATATCAATACATCGCCCGCAGGCGAAGTTCATATTCTTTTTTTCTGCGAACAGGAGCCGATTGCCTCCCTGGATTCTTTTTTTTGCCGGCTGGTGAATGCGGTTCCAGAGGTCATCGGGCTGAGCGGATTCGTCCGAAAAAAATATGCATTTTCATTCGGCAAAAATCAACTCACTCTTTCGCTGGGCAATCTGACACTGCATGCAACAGAAGGAAATTTCTATCAGGTCAACTGGGATCAGAATAAAAATATGGTGAGTACGGTCATGGATTTCACTTCTCCTGCAGGAACGGAAACCATCCTCGATCTGTACTGTGGAATCGGAAATTTTTCACTGCCTCTTGCACAGCGAGCAGCAACCGTTATCGGAATCGAGTCAGGCTTCTCAGCAATACAGGATGCGCAGGCAAATGCCGAGTTGAACAATATCCGGAACGTTGAATTTATCGCAGACGACATGCAGAAGGGATTGAAAGTGCTTCTGAGTAGAAAAATAAGGCCTGACCTCATTGTACTTGATCCGCCGCGAGCAGGAGCGACATTAAAAACGCTTGAACGCATTCTTGCCCTTGTCCCGAAAAAAATCATCTACGTCTCATGCAATCCGTCTACCCTCGCTCGAGACCTCAAATATTTTCATCTCTTCGGGTTCCGTCTGAATCGTCTTCAACCCATCGATATGTTTCCGTACACCTATCACATCGAATGTGTCGCCGAGATGCTCCGGGAAGAATAGGAAAATGGATACCTCATCCACATTCTTAAGGACGTGTGCTCGTTGCCTGGGAAGCAACTTCCTTGACAGGAGCCAATGAAAGACTTGGCATGGTCGTCGTTATCTGGGAGAACGTCAACGTAGATTGGGATAGTGCCTGCTGGGTGGTTGAAGGCTTGGTGACTGTGGGAGACGAGAAATCGTTCCGCATCGGTATGTTTTCTGCCGTTGAATGGTAATAGTGCCATGCACCGGCCGCAGCAAGAATGATAATGGCACTCGCAGCGATCAAAACCTTTTTAAGGGATAGCTTTCTGGAATAATTATTCGGAACAGCCACCGTATCATGGTCAGAAACGGCTTCAAACACGTTCACTTCCACAAGGTAATCAGAAATTCTCCTGAGTGAAGATGCCTTGGTCGTTTTTCCGGCAAGCCGCCTGCCAAGTTTCTTTTCAATTTCAAGCATGGATCCATAACGACGGTTCGGTTTTTTCTTCAAGCATCGTTTAATGATCCGCTGGAGCGTCCAGGGTACATTTTTATTAATCCGCCGGGGCGGCGAAACCCGGTCTTTCACAATCTTTGCGCTTACTGCGCGAGTTTCTTCGTCCTGGAATGGTTTTACACCGGTAAACATTTCGTACAGCACAATGCCGAGTGAAAAAATATCCGACCGGGCATCAAGCTGCTGTCCGAGAACCTGTTCAGGAGACATATAGGCAGGCGTCCCGATCAAGGTACCGGGCAGGGTCAGGGATTCAAGGTTTCTCGTATGCGCAATCCCGAAGTCCATCAGCTTGACCTCGCCGTTCCGCTTGATCATGATATTACCGGGTTTAATATCCCGATGAATCAAGCCCCGCATATGCGCATACTCAAGCGCACTGCATATCTGGAGCGCGATCATGATCCCTATTTCAACGGGCAACGGCCCGGTCTTCTCGATGATATGGCAGAGATCGGTTCCATCAACGTATTCCATGACAATGCAATACGTCGGTTTTTTCCAGTAATCGTAGATATGCACAATGTTTTCATGCTGCAAGGACGCGGCAACCTTGCTTTCCCGTTCGAACCGGCGAACAATCTGGCCATCAGCGTGATATGATTTTTTCAGTTCTTTAATTGCGACCAACCGGTCAAGAGATTTCTGAACAGCCTTGTACACAATGGCCATCCCGCCGATACCGATTTCATTCACGATTTCGTACTCGTCTTTTATGTGCTTTGGCATGAGAACAATTCCCTCGAATGCATTCTGCGATACATTATAGTTCCTTTACCCACACAACCACGGCCGTGATATTGTCCACTCCGCCTTGATCATTTGCCGCGTGAAGAAGATTCTTTACCGCCTCTTCAGGAGACGATGTTGAAATAATCGTTTTAATTTCTGAATCGCTGAGCATTTCAGTCAGGCCATCAGTGCAAAGAAGAAACCGGTCATCACGGTGAATCTGATGTTCAATGAATTCCGGTTCGACCGGATCATCGATGCCCAGGGCGCGGGTAATCACATGCCGGTACGGGCTCATTCTCGCTTCATCCTTGGTCATAATCCCCGTGGCAACATATTCGGCAACAAAGGAATGATCGTGCGTCAGCTGCTGTAATTTCTCCTCGCGAAGGAGATAGCACCTGCTGTCCCCGATATTCGCGATGCAGGCGCGTTCCTTGCGTATGAGAAGCGCGGTCAGCGTTGTCCCCATACTCGCAAGCACGGGATCGTCAGCTCTTTGAATTCGGATTTGCTTATTTGCGAGAGCAAGCGCCTGCTGCAACCCCGACAGCACCCGATCCGAAGCAGGAGCAAATCCTGCCGGAGGAGTCCTGTCCTTTTCACTCAGGAGATCCGGCAGAACCGCAGCAATAGTTTCAACTGCAATACGGCTTGCCACTTCGCCGCCTTCATTTCCACCAATTCCGTCAGCCGCTGCATAAAGATACAGGCTGTCATTGACAAGAAAGGCGTCTTCGTTATTGTTCCGTTTTTTGCCGGGATCCGTCCCGCCGAAAGAAATAATCTGCATTATGTGATCTCGTAGGTTCTGGCAACACCCGTTTCTTCCAAAACAAACTGGAGCGTTGTATTCCCAATGACAAAAACATCAGCGTGGTGCAGGTCAGCCTGTTGGATCAGCGCCCCTTTAAGGGACGTGCCGTTCGTGCTGTCAAGGTCTTTGAGGATATACGCTCCTTCATGCATAATAACGGCAACATGCTGACGAGATATCAGGGGGTCTCGAAGAGCGATATCAGCCAGGGTATCCCTTCCGATCACCGTATAATTTTTTTCGATCGGATACTCCATGCCTTCTGCGTATCCTTTTAAAATAACGAGTGAGCCCTGAAACCGACTGGAGTTCTTTTTCACTGCTGGTAAAGGTCTTAAAATTTTCGTTTGATCGTTCTGCTCGTCCGGTCTGATCATGAAGCATGCAGCTGATCCCCGGTTTGTATAATAGGATAACCGTGGCGAAACGTCAAGGTAAAGCCTGTTTTTTAATCCGCGAAATATCATCTGATATCCTCCCTTCAAAGTTAAGAGTTTCATTTTTAGCATTGTGTGATACAATAACGAGTATGAAAAAAAGCGATAGAACAGAAATCCTGAGCACCATGCATCAGCAGCCGCTTGTTCTCAAATCAGCCGGATTTACTGTTACGACCGGCCAGGACGCAGGAAAGAAACTGGTGATTCAAAAACCGCTTGTTTCCATCGGCACCCTGCCGGAAAATGACTTTGTTTTGAGCGATCCGACCGTTTCTCGCAGGCATGCAGTGATCGAGGAACAAAAAAACGGCTACGTGCTTCGCGACCTGAACAGCACAAATGGAACGTTTCTAGATGATGTTCGGGTGCGTGAAGCCTATCTTGCGCCCGGAGCCCGGATCCGATTTGGAAACTCAGAGCTTTCCTTCCTTCCGCACGAAGAGCGGATCGAAAACCTTGCCAGCACGCGCGACCGCTTTGGCGATCTGATCGGCTCTTCAGCGCCTATGCGCGAGGTGTATGGAATTCTTGAACGCATCGCTCCCACCGATGTCACGGTGCTGCTTGAAGGCGAGACGGGGACCGGGAAGGAACTTGCAGCACGTGCCATTCATACCCAGAGTCGCAGAGCCGCAAACTCGTTCATCGTGGTGGATTGCGGCGCTATTGCACCGAATCTTATTGAGAGCGAACTGTTCGGACATGAAAAAGGCGCCTTCACCGATGCGGTCAAAAGCCGCCAGGGAGCATTCGAGCTTGCGCATGAAGGAACCATATTTCTGGATGAGATCGGCGAGCTCTCTCTGGAACTCCAGCCGAAACTTTTACGGGCCCTTGACCAGCGCGAAACCAAACGGGTAGGTGCTGACAAGCCCATGACCGTTAATGCTCGCGTCATTTCCGCCACCAACAAGAACCTTGAAAAAGAAGTCCAGGCCGGAAGGTTTCGAGAAGACCTTTATTACCGGCTTTCCGTTGTCCGGGTACACATGCCCCCGCTTCGCGGCAGAAAAGAAGATATCCAGACGATCTCGACCCGCATGCTGACCGGAATATCCTCCGAGGTCAATAAAACAATTACCGGGTTTGCGCCCGAAGCTCTGGCAGCGCTCATGGCCTATTCCTGGCCAGGAAACGTACGCGAACTTCGGAATGTGCTCGGAAGAGCCGCGGCCCTGTGCGACGGGAAAAAAATTGAAGCAAAAAATCTTTTCCTGTCTCATCTGAGAAAGAGCGCTGTTTCTGAATTAAGCGGAAAAACATTACAGGAGATCGAGAAAGCCGCCATCGAAGCCACTCTCAAGTCCGTCTCCGGAAACAAAACCGAGGCAGCAAAAGGACTCGGGATTGCCTATTCCACCCTGTATGAAAAGATCAAAAAATACGGCATCAAGGAATAAACAGCTTCGCTGTTATTGCATGAATACTATATCTTGACAAGGTGAAAACCGTTTATTATACTGCTCGCATATCTGCACGAAACAGCAGCTTTATGCATGCAAAGGACCTTTAAATGAAAACCGAAACAAGCTGGCGCGGAATTGTCGGAATATGGTTCACGACGCTGAGCGTCTATACCACGTTTCTCTTTACGAATATTATATTCGGCGTCATTGTCGGCGCTTTTACTTCCTGGCTGCTTTCGATCACGTTTATCGGAGCCTGGGTCGTGGATGGCCTTAAGATTCTCGGAGTCGCCGTGGAAAACGAGTCACTCTACAAACTGGGAGCAGCAGCAGGTTTCTTCGCCGGTTTTCTGAAATTCAAGGTTGAAAAATAACGCTTGCAATAGCTCCTCCAACCATAACTGCTCTCAAGAATGACCAGCCCCATCTCTCGTTCCTGTCCGATGAAATATATGCAGTTTCACGCCGATTCTTGAAAAAAACAAGTTTTTCGATCCAGCTTGTGTTTGCGGATGGCAGGCAGTTTACGATTGCACGTTTCATTTCACTCGCCGTCTGAAACCGCTTGCTTCTATCCAGTTCCATTGCCTTCTGTATCATGGCAGCGGTTTTTTTGCTTATCAGGGGATTCAGCTTCCGGAGATCATGCAATGCAATTTTCTTCCCCGAGGGATTCTGTCCGCTTAAGCAGTGAAATAACGTTGCGCCAAGAGAAAAAATATCCGATCGCACGTCCGTCTGGCCGCATCCATATTGTTCTGGCGCTGCATATCCCGGGGTTCCGTATACAAACGTATCTTTCTTCCGGTCTTCCTTGTAAAATCGCGCAATGCCGAAATCGATCAGTTTCACCGCGCCTTTTTTCGTAATCATAATGTTAGAAGGTTTGAGGTCTCGAAATACTATTGGATGCGGTTTTTGAACGCTTAAAAAATGCATGGTCCTGCAAATCTGGATCGCCCATTCCAGAATAAGCTGTTCGTCAAGCGGTTCACCTTTTCGTTTGGCAAAAATCTGGCTCAGGGTCTTGCCGTCTATAAATTCCATGATGGTATAACACCGATTCTGGAATGAAAAAAAATCATATACTTTCGGAAGATGAGGATGCGTCAGTCGTGCAAGGATTCCTGCTTCGGTCCTAAATTGAATCAAAGCATCTGTTCGTTCCTTGCCAGCCCTGACAGGGAAACGCAATTCCTTTGCTGCAAGAAGTTTGCGCGAACGCAGATCCGTAACCTTGTAAACCCTGCCCATTCCTCCTTTGCCGAGAACCCCTAGAATCTCGTACCGCTTTTTAAGAACAGGATTCATACGAAGAGACAGCTGCCGTTCACTATGCCTCATGCCGCTTTTACACCGCAGCTTGTACAAAATTTCACTCCTGTCCGAAGAATCTTTCCACACCCGGAACAAATCCGTTCGGGATTCAACACAGTACGCGGGTCTTGAAAAACAATCGTTGCCTGACCAACATTGATAACATCTCCGTCTTCAAGCACATGCGTGCCAAGAACCTTTGTTTTGTTCACAAACGTTCCGGTGGATGAGCCTTTGTCTTGAAGAATATAATGACCGTTGTTTTTTAGAATTTCTGCGTGCTGCGGTTCAACAGCATGATCCCGAAGACCCAGATCGTTTTGTGTATCACTCCCGATGATGACCGTAGACCGAAGATCAATCTCTTTCTTGGTTCCCTTGCCCCGTACGACCGTAAGATGAGCTTCCTCATAATTTCGATTCACTGCCTTGAACGACATCATCAGAAGAAGCACCAGGCTCACGAGCGAAATGCCGAAGGACCATGCCCCAGGCTGACCACCGACGCCAAACAGAGATGATTCCGGCTGAAAATAGGCACGCATGCCAGTCGTGCCGGTCTTGAGCAGAACCTGCACGGATCGTACATAATCAGCCTTTCTATCCGTATGAAAGGTTATGACATATTCATTCCGAATCCGGTTGGCTATCGTATTATAAACGCCTGCAAGACCGTCTGCAGAAGGTGTGAAGAAATACGATCCTCCGGTTTCATGAGCAATCCGCTCAAGCCGCGATGCCCGGACGTCGTTTCCAAGCCCAACAACATAAACAGAGGTGTACTGATTAACCGCTGATGCTATCGCCTGCTCCATCGAGAGCGCTCCGCGGTTCGCCATTCCGTCGGTAAGCACAATAACCGCTTTTCTGCCTGAAATAGTTTGAAGAGATTCTGCTCCCTGTGCTATGGCATCGAATAAGGCCGTATGACCGTCTGCCTTGATTTCAAGCAGAGAAGCTCTGAGGCGGGCCTGATTTTCTGTCAACGGTTCAAGCATCGAAACCTCATCACCGAACACAAGAAGAGACGCCCTATCTCCCGGTTCAAGAAGAGAGATGAACCGAAGCACCGCCTCCTTTGCTCGCGCTATTTTTTCTCCCTGCATGGATTTGCTGCGATCAATGACAATGGCAAGACTAAGCGGCTCGTGCTTTCCTTTTTCCCCGATCGTTTGAATGTGATCAATAGAAATAGACCGGCTGTTCTCCTGGATTGAAATACTGTCTTTACTCAAGCCATTGACCGGATTCCCTGCAGAATCAAGCACTGATACAAAAGCTCGCACAACCGGGAAATTGCTCACATCGAACTGGGTGATCTGGACAGAGGCCGGTTCAGAAGCAGCTACCATATTCCCTGGAGCAAACAACATGACACTCAAAACAAGAATTGCTGCGACAGCTGCTTTTTTTACTGCGGTAAACATAAGCAGCACGCTGCCGATCCGGATAATGTCCCCGTCTACAAGCCTGGTATTCTTAACCAGCTTCTGGTTCACATACACAGCAGGTCCTCCCTCTTCATGTTCAACGGCAAAGTGTCCGTTTTTTCGGGTAATGGATGCATGCTGCATTCCCACACCTTCAGCGCCTGAGAGACAAATATCAGATCGATCATCTCTGCCAATCAGATTCGCGTTTTTCAATAATGAAAACTCTCTCCCAATATGCCTTCCCTTGATAACGGTCAGTGTCGCTGCAATGCATGCTTCTTCAACAAGGCTAATAAAAGCACCGATCATCATCCCAACCAGTGCCACTCCTGCAAGGGATGATATCGGAGATGTTGCGGAAAGATAATTGAACAGAAAACCGCCAAGACATCCGCCGAGTGCTCCTCCGAAAAAACCGTACCATGCGCGTTCCCGGGAACGGATCAGAAGCCCCCCGCTCAAGCCAACTGCTGCTCCCAGAACGGTCCACCCAAGCGTCACCGATAATGTGATCCCGAACGACGGATTCATTTTCCCCGCTTCGATTATGGTTGTGCCAAGCATCGTAAAGAGCAGGGTTCCAAGAACAGCACCAATTGCTCCACCGATCATTCCCGATAATCCGCCCAACATGGCTCGTTTGACCGCAAGCGTGAATTGTCTGGACTGAAGCGGTTCATGACTCCAAATACATGCACCGATAAACATACCGGCACACGCGCCGAGAAGCGCTTCCGTAAGCAGGCCGTTCATCAAAACGGTCGGCACAAAAAGAATACCCGCCCACGACGCAACTCCGCCGAGACCACCTGCGATGCCGTACCATATTGTCTTGTTCGTGAACCGTGCCATATCAGCCTCCTGGTTATGCCGCCTTTACGAAAACAGATAATTTCCCGAACTTCAGTTCATCTCCCTCTTTGATAAGCTGGGGTGAATGAGGTTCAATCTTTTTCTTGTTCAGAAACGTGCCATTCGTGGAACCGGCATCTTCAAGCGTATACTCGCTGCCTGTCCGATGAATGATTGCGTGTTTGCGCGAAACTCCTTTTTCCATGCCCCCCAATTGAGTCAAATCAAGGTCCGGAAAGATGTCACTAATCGGGTCCTCTCTGCCGACCACAATTTCTTCTCCGGTAGGAATTTTCACAATATTTCCCTCAGGTGTTATTAATACCAGTTCAGTTTCGCTGATTGGATCGCTGGACTTCCATGCCGAACTATTCATATTAACTTCCAGCCTGACTCCACATTCCTCACAAAAAATCGCTCCATCAATATTTTCCGCCTGACATTCTTTGCATTGCATGGTACGCCTCCTTGATAATAAATGAACGTTTCGTTCATTTTTGTAGTGCACTACTTTAAGTGCTCCGTCATGATTCTGGTTAATTTTCTCGTTCCGTACATCAGTTTTTTGGTGCCTGCAGCAGTTAAATGGCCGGTTTTTTTCAAGGAACTGATTTCCTGGTGCGCTGTCCTGGCAAGCCCTTCTTCGCCGAGGCTTAACAGCACTGTAGCGGCCGATTGAAGTTTCTGGGTTGCGGCAACAAGATTGCCTGCTTCGGCTTCCGTGAAACCACGGGTCTGGAGCTTGAATGCATGGATTTTTTCAACAAGGTTCATGACTTCTGCGTTCACTTTTTCAGCGGCATTGTTGTCCTTGGTACAGGAAAGGAACAGCTCCACCGGCACCGTCTCCTTGGAAATGGATTCTGACGGCATATCATACATAATCTCCACTTCGCCAAACCTAAATTGCCCTTCTTTTTTCGCCGTAATCCGGGATTCAAGCAGGATTGTCTGGCCTTTCTTTCCGTCAAGAGAGCCGAGATTGCAAACAATCGTATTTCCCTTGACTGCTTGTGTGCTGATATCCGAAATCAGGGGTACCGCAGTATATACTTTGACCGGCTTTACTGCATCATTCATCCGGGCAGTCAATTTCACATTCACTGCTGCAACTGACTGCATTCCTTCCACTTCCTCCTGAAAAGCCTCAAGAATCGAAACCGGATTCTGGATCCAGTGAGAATTTCCATTGGATTTTTCGGCCATTTCAAGAAGCAGTTTTTCATTCCAGTCGGTTCCAATCCCAATCGTCGTAATCGCTATGCCCTGTTTGCTCGCCTCTTCAGCAAGCGTGAAACATGCCTGCTCATCGTCCCATGTCTGTCCGTCCGTGATAATAAGCATGCGATTAACGCGGTCGCGAGCATACCCTTTTTGAATCTCCTGCATTCCTGCCTTCAATGCGTCCGAGATCTGTGTTCCCCCTCGTGCAATGACATTCCTGAGCTGGTTCTTCACCAGGTCACGATTCTGAGCAATTAGACCGGAAAACAGTGTTTCAACTTGGTCATCAAATATTACGAGTGAGAGATAATCCGCATCCGTAAGCTGATCAATCACATATTCCGCCGCTTCTTTCAGGTGTTCGATTTTCTCTCCATCCATGGAGCCGCTTCGGTCCAGAATAAGAGCCAGATTTGCCGGCCTTCCATTGCCCAGTGACTTTCGCGCAGCACGAAGATTGACAAGCGTATAAATTACTTGTTCTTTGTCCGTAACCGGAATACTATCTTTACTCATCCGATAACGTACTGATACTTTCTTTTCCATATAAACCTCCTGAATGAATTGCATGTTCCCGTTCAAAAATTCTGCTTTAGTGTAAGCTCGTCATGCCCGCGAAAGCGGGCATCCGGTAATGCTCTAAAAGCTGGATTCCCGTTCCCTGCTTCATGCCTGGCTTCATGCCTGCTGGGACAAGCTGCACGGGAAAGACGGCAAGGGAGCAAAAATCCTTTCGTCAAACTCCTAAACCACCCGCGCAACCAGAACCGTAATGTTGTCCATACCACCCTGATCATTTGCCATATTAACCAATGTGGTGCATATTTTTTTGACATCCAGCTCACGCATAACAACACTTCGTATATCGTCATCATCAACTTCATTCCAAAGTCCGTCAGTGCACAACAGAAAACAGGACCTTGGCTCCATTTCCTGATGCAGCAAATCAATCTTAACCTCGGCATCCGTTCCGAGCGCACGATACAAAAGATTCGACTGAGGATGATGTCGTGATTCCTCTTTTGTGAGCTTACCTAATGAAACCAGTTTTGCAGGCAGTGAGTGGTCCTCTGTGAGTTGGAAAATCGATCCCTGTTCAATTCGATACACTCTGCTATCACCAACGTTGGCGATGAAGGCAGTGCCCTTTTCCAGAAATACCATGCTGAGTGTTGTACCCATTTTCGATTCCTGCAGTATTGCTTCCTCATAGACAGCCGTATTTGCCGCTTGGACCGCGTTTTTGAGTAGATGAAGCCGATCACTGTTTCTGGAAATGTTCTCTTGTATAAACCGGCAGACAGTGTCCACAGCAAGTTTGCTGGCTCGTTCTCCTGCCTCGTATCCTCCCATTCCATCAGCAATAACAAAGAGCGTTCCCTGAATCAGAGAAAGACATGAGAATGTGTCTTCATTTGACTGTCGTACTTGGCCAGGATCAGTCAGCCCGTACCACGCAACAGCAGGGGTTGCAGTCCGTGTCCTTTTTATTCCATAAGAATAGTCACTTCCCATACTCACTATGCCATGCTCGGGCCTGAGCCGTATGGTATGCGCAGGTTGAAGCACGCATGTCAATGCAGTCGCTTTTTTTGGAAAGTAACTTGTGCTTGCAGTACTATTCATGCGTTGAACATCTCCTAAATATTTTTTTGATTGAAAGCTCACAGGGATCATCCTCTGGATCAGGCACTTCCATGATTTCCATGATTGAATCAAAGCATCAGCAATTAGCGCCATGCTGTCTTCCTCCGAATAGGGGAAAGTATTGCATGAGGCATGCCAATGCAAAAATAAATAAGGAAGTAATTATTAATCAGGAAGTTAATGCGACGAGCAAACAAAAGAGAAGAGAGGAGAGTATCTGAATTCTGGGAGTGCTATTCGATTTTCGAATAGCGGAATTGAGCTATTGATTCTTTCGTCATTCCTACGAAAGTAGGAATCCATTATTTTAAAAGATTGACTACTCGGAAATGCGTAGAACCTTCGCGCCGCGGATTTTGCGCTCTTTGAGTTCCAGAAGGGCACTATTAGCATCCTCCAAACGATATTCTTGAATTTCCGGTTTGATCGGAATTTCAGCAGCAAGAGCCAGAAATTCCCGGATATCCTGGCGGGTCACATTTGCAACTGACTTAATTTCTTTTTCCAGCCAGAGGTCGCGCTCGTAATTAAGAGAGAGCAGAACATTCTTATCCATTTCTTCTTTGCGAATCGCATTGACCACAAGCCTTCCTCCTCGCTCAAGGTTTTTGAGCGCTTCCACAACAGGCCGCCAGACCGGCGTGGCATCAATAATCGCATGCAGTTTTTCAGGACTGTACTCTTCTGTATTTCCTGACCAGTCTGCCCCGAGTTCTTTTGCAAATCGCTGCTCCGATTCCGTTCTAGAGAAAACGAAAATTTTCGACTTCGGATATTGGTGTTGAATCATCTTAAGCACAAGATGATTCGAAGCTCCAAAACCGGTTAAACCAATATTTTGACCATCGCTCATTTGAGTAAGCTTTAATGCACGATAACCAACCGCCCCTGCACACAGGAGAGGAGCCGCCTCTGCATCAGAAAAACCTGCCGGAATAATACTCGCATACTCTTCTGAAACAAGCGTATATTCCGCATACCCGCCATCTGCATCTCTGCCTGTTGCCTTAAAATCATCACAAAGATTTTCGTTCTCGTGGTCACAGAAGGTGCATGTCTGGCAGGATGAATGAATCCAACCGACACCAATACGATCACCGATTTTAAACTTCCGTGCCTTATCACCCAATGCTGCAACACGGCCAACAATCTGATGCCCGGGAATAATCGGGAACTTCGAGGGCAGAGTCCTTCCCTCAATTTCATCCAGTTCCGTATGACATACACCACAGACGGAAACTTTAATAAGGATTTCGTTTCCCTTTGGAACAGGAACCGGAAGCTCTGTGAATTCAAGAGGGGTTTTATTCTTTGAAAGGTCAGTTACTGCTTTTAGAACCATTGCCTTCATGACAGGTTGTTTTGTATTCATGGATAAAGTATAGCCTTCTTGAAAAAAGAGCGCAAGAAGAAGCTATGAGAATATTCATCTATAAATTTCCTTGCTCCTTTTAGTGAAATATAGTACGCTCGGATAATTAATCGAACTTAGTGGGGGCTAATATCCAAAGGAGAGGATATGATTGAAATAAAGAAATACACGATGTTATGCGTTGTAGTTCTTGGTTTATTGTTCACAACAATGCAATCCTGTCATACTATGAAATTCGAGATTCAAAATGTTCCACATGAGAATGTCATTGATGATACCAACTGGTTTTTCGTGTTCGGATTGTTTCCATCTCGTGAAATTGATGTGTCATTGAAATGTCCCTCTGGAGCTGCAGCAATTAAGGAACAAACAACATTTGCTAATGGAGTTATCTCTTTAATATCCATTGGTATAGTTGAGCCCAGGTCAGTCTGGTATTACTGTCTACCGGGGAAAAATTCGGAGAAGAAACCGACCGCACTGCTCTTCAAGGAGAAATCACTATGAGATACTTAATAATATTTCTTATGATTATGCTCTTTATCTCCGGCTGCTACCGAACAGTTTATATGAATGTACAAGGGGATGCAAGCCCAAAGAAAATGACCATCGAGGAGCTCGAAAAAATCCCTGATTTTGATGAGACCCACTGGCAGCACTTTTTTATTTATGGGTGGGTGCCAAGTGAAAAAATCATAAACGCTGCTGATATATGCGGCGGTGCTGGAAATATAGCAAGCATCAAAACAAGATTAACCCCTCTTGAAGGATTGGTAGGAGCAGTCGCCGGTTATTATATAAACATTTATTCACCTTACGACGGCAATGTGGTATGTTACAAAAATAAAGCAAGCAAAAACTAGCATAAAACCAATAGAGTCACTTCTTAATACTTATAATTTTGTTAAGAAGTGACTCACTATTCTCAGTTCTCAAAACTTTTTTAATCTCACCTTAATAATTTAGATAACAAAACTAATCATTGACAATTCCTCCCAAAAAGGGCATTATACTGGCAAGAAGTTCCGGATGTTCTTGTAGGGAAACCGCAAAGACACATTGGCTTTGCGGCATTTTTTTTGTCCTTTTCCGTCGCTTCAATTTCACGAAAAGGAGGTATTTCATAATGGAGACAGGAAACGTAAAGTGGTTCAATGATTCCAAAGGCTTTGGATTCATTACCCGTGAAAACGGCGGCGGCGATGTATTCGTTCATTTCGGCGACATCCAGGACAGCGGCTTCAAGTCGTTGGCCGAAGGCCAGTCAGTGCAATTCGACGTTGTCGACTCACCCAAAGGCCCCAAAGCAGCCAATGTTGTAAAACTCTAAGCACAACTAACGCTTAAACCCTTAAACAAGCCCTGATCATGTCAGGGCCTGTTTTTTTCTTTTTCATCCGGATCATTTCAGAAATTCCGTATTTTTTTGCGTAGTGTTTTTTTAGAAGGGAAAACCATGAATCAAAGACAGAATTATAGAGAACAACAGAAACTGGAGAAAACCGCCTTGGTTGCCCTTGGTTTGGTTTCCGATAGATATACAGAAGTTTCGAATATCGAATTTCGCATGACATATTTTCGACGGGGTTCGAATGTCATTTTAATGAAGCGGACACTAAGCTTCATATCCTCGGATTATGCCAGTTTTCACATAAAATGCATGGAAGATGGATGTACCGGTGGCGGTTTCGATCTGGCACCTGTTGTTGCAATGCTGGCTAAGTCTCATAAGAAAACAGCAAAGGGAACACTCTACTGTCATGGCATGAACCATACCATTGGACACGCCAGTCTTGCCTATGAGATCAACATACAGTATCAGTCACGGCCAAAGGGTCAAGCTTAATAACTCCTTAACAGACCGCTGGAAAAGTATTTTTTACGCCCTTGCCGTCTTTCCCGTGAAACTTGTCCCCGCAGGCATAAAGCAGGGAACGGGAATCCAGATTTTCCAGGGCATTGCTGGATGCTCCCTTTCGTGGGCACGACGAATTTTACTGGATTCAAAACTTTTTCAACAGCTCTTTATACGCATAACCGCTCGTACCGATATGTATTTTCATGGATTGATTCCTTTAAACAAAAGAGAGCTCCCTCCATTTATAACGTGCCAATAGTAATTACTTCAACAGCTCTCCATATTCGTCTGGCCGGCGATGATTTAAAAATCCCCAGGTCTTGCTCGCAGCATCTCGCTCTGTTTGATCAATATCTGCGATCACAATAGCATCCTTGCCGCCTGCAAGTTCAGAAGCCATCTCACCCCAGGGATTAACGCAAAAACTACGGCCGTAGAACGAAATCCCTTCATCCTGTCCCACGCGATTTACACGAAAAACGAAGACATTGTTGGCAAACGCATTCGCACAGATGGCGCGCTCCCAAAGAACATGCGTGCTCAATGAAGCAGCGGTCGGCGCAAAAATCATATCTGCCCCTTTCAAGGCAAGAATACGGGAGCCTTCAGGAAAAAGATTGTCCCAGCAGATTTGGACTCCAATCTTGCCCTGGCTGGTTTCGAACACAGGAAAGCCGCTATCACCGGGAGCAAAATAATATTTCTCTCGATACAAGGGAATGTCTGGAAGATGGACTTTACGGTAAACTCCAGCGAGCTTGCCGGAATCGAAAAGAGCTGCGCTGTTGTAATATTTCTGTTTTGCGGATTCAAAGAATGGGATAATGAGAATGGTCTGGGTTTTTTTTGAAAATGCCTCGAACTGCTTCAGGACTTCACCCGTCGTTGTCTGCGCAAAGCTGAAATAAGACGCCTCCTGATGATGCGGAAACCAGGAGGTCAAAAAAAGTTCAGGGTAACAGATTATCCGGGCGTTCTTGTCAACAGCAGCCTCTGCCATATCAAGAGCGCGCTGGATGTTTCGTTCCAGTTCAGGGCCAGCGCTTATTTGAATACCGGCAACTTTCATGATCTTTGGTTTTCATCTCTCTTTGCAATTTTTTTAATTATACACGAATCAATACCATTATTGCCGATATTAAATGTGGAGACTCCGCCGTCGGACTCCACGCTTGCTTTCACATTACTTGACTCGACATGTTACCCTTAATTCGTGATGCGTCTTACTAAGGCGCTTTTTCTCCATAATCACTGCCCTTTAAATTCTCTACTAATCTTATTAGAACCTATCTCAAAATTGTTTGAGTAGGATGCAAATTGAAGCGAGCTGAACAAAGCCGAGAAAATTCATAAGGTAATATTCCCAACGGACGACAAGTCGACGATGCCAATGAAGCCACGACCAGAATCTTTCAATGAGCCAACGACATTTGTAACGGCGCAATGCACGACCGTCTTCTGGAGCACTCGATTCTTTTTGTGCGGCGCGATCATCTCCACCACGTCGTTTTCCAGCTCAGTATCCAGGCGATCACTATCGTACGCTTTGTCGCCAATCAGCTTCTCCGGCTTTGCTTCGATCATGTAGCAATCAAAGGTCAGTTGAACAAGCGTGACTTCATGGTGATTTGCAGCGCATGTTGTGACAGCCAGAGGCAGACCATTGCGATCCACAATCCCCATGATTTTCACACCTTTTCCACGCTTTGTCGGGCCAATTCCATCTCCACCGCCCTTGGCAGGAGAGAATGTTGCATCGATGAAACACTCGGCTTCATCCAACGCACCAGACTCACGCAGCACGTTTGCCAAATGACACAGTGCATCGCGCAGTACATTATTACGGCACCACTGCTGGAAACGACGGTGAACCGTCTTGTAGTTAGGATAGCATTGCGGGAGCATATGCCACTGAGCTCCCGTATTCAGGATCCAAAGAGCACCTTCGAGAACGTGACGTGCAGGCACTGGTTTGCGCCCAGGGCGATCATCAGGAATATTTTCTTCCGGAAAGTGTTCCCGAATTCGTTCCCATTGTTCGTCTGTAATGCGCAATGCCATGCACAATAATAGCACACGCAACTTAGATTACATACAAAAAACTAATTTTGAGAGGTTCTTAATACTCCTCTTGGTAATGCGCATATCTGCACCTAGAATCGATATGCTTAAGGAATCTGTGATCTCTATTTCGCGTTCTTTAAAATATCCTTAAAAGAAACTTTTTGCGGTACCTTCTTTCCCGCAAAGGCTAATTCAACAAAGTCAGGACGGTAAAAAGTTGTTTTAAAGTCATCTATCGTAGCAGTATTATTATCAGCGCGAACATTAACCAGCTTCGCGCCTCCTGGAGAAGCATTAAAATAACCGGAATAGGTTATAACAGCCCACTCGCCGTCGAGAAAACTTATCAATTGAGCTATTTCTGTGCCGGAAGAACGATTCCACATCCGGATTGTTCCATCTTCACTCGCTGATAATATATAATTCCCATTAGGCGCGAATCGAACGGAATTAACAGTTTCAGTATGCCCCACAAATCGTTTAATTTCTTTACCGGTTCTTACATCCCATAATCTCACTGTTTTGTCCATACTTCCGGAAAGCAGGTATTTCCCATCGGCGCTAAAAGCAACCGCTTTGATACCACTTCCATGCCCCTTAAACGTCTTGATTTTTTTACCAGTGTCTACATCCCAAAGCTTGAGGGTATGATCAAAGCCTCCGGATATAGCGTATTTGCCAATAGGGCTAAAATCTACTGAATAAATTCTATCCCGAGAGTCTTTTGAAGATCCGTCAAAATCTCTGATTTTTTTGCCCGTCGTTACTTCCCATAATTGAGGTGTTTTGTCAATGAAGCCTGCTGAGACGATATACTTGCCGTTAGGACTAAATGCTACTGACTCGACGAAACTTGGCAGTCTTCCGATCGTTCTCTCTTCCTTTCCAGTATTTACGTCCCAAATTTTTATTCTGCTGTCACAGCCAGCAACGATATATTTATTATCCGGGCTGAAGCGAATCGATTGTCTACACATAAAAAAACCATCAAAAGTTCTAATCACTTTCCCCGTATCTGCATTCCAGAGTTTTAGTATATTATCTTCACCTGCTGAAAGAGCATACTTACCGTCAAAACTAAAAATGACCGAAGACACCCGCCTCTTATGAGCTTTTATGGTTCTTTCCTCTTTACCCAAAATCATGTTCCAAAATTTCAGATTGCCATCACGTAGGCCAGAAAGAAGATATTTCCCATCCGGGCTGATTGCTATTGAAGTTGGGAACGACACGTCTCCCTGAAAAGTCTTCACAGGCGCGCCCGTAGTTACTTCCCAGAGTTTCAGCGTATTGCCCGATCCGGAGACGATGTATTTTGCATCAAAGTTAAAAGCCACAGAATTAATACTTTCATGCTCCCGAATCACCTGTAAATTTTTTCCAGTATTCAAATCCCAGACATTTATCCAAACACCGCCGGTAACCACGTATTTCCCATCCAGACTTAAGGCTAGTGCATTTATTCTCTCGTAATCGCCTGAAAATCTCCGGGTTTGCTTTCCCGTACCGACTTCAAGAAGTATTAATGGCTCTTGAAATACGCCCCCTAAAAGTACATGTTTACTGTCATTAGTAAAAGCTGCGGTCTCCACGCCAAAAAATTGCCATGGAAATTTTCTAAGGTCTTTTTCTGTGGTAATATCCCAAATTTTAACTGCACCATCAATGCTCGTAGAGAGAGCGTACATCCCGTCCTGACTTAGAGATGCGGACTTTATTTCCTGCTCGTGCCCCTGAAACGTTCGTAGCTCTGTACCTGCGGCTACATTCCAAAGCTTTAATGACTTATCATAGCTTGCTGAAAGGGCATATTTATCATCGAAACTGAACGCGACTGAAATAATGCCAGCTGCGTGCCCTTGAAATGTTTTTAAATTGTTACCAGTCTTTATATCCCAAAGCTTAAGCGTTTTATCATAGCTCCCGGAAAGTGCATACAGCCCATTATGACTTACAGCGACTGACTTTACAGCAGATGAATGACCTATGAACGTCCTGACTGTTTTTCCCGTGTTGACATCCCATAGCCTTAATGTGTGATCGCTGCTTCCTGAAAGGACATATTTTCCATCAGGAGTAAAAGTAACTGAATTTACAGTGTCTGTATGTCCTAATTCAAGAAAATAAAAGCCTGAATCAGCTGCGGCGGTCACGTTTTGAGAAAAAAGAGAGAAAGTAAATAGCACTATTTGGCATAACAGTTTTTTTAGATTATTCGTCGAAAGAAAAATAAACATAATCCTCTCCTCGCTTTTTCACTTCACTATATCCAGCTGTTTTTTGACAAGTTCCCATCTCTCAGGAATGAACAGACTGAGCCCATAAGAAGTATGCGCAATTTCTAGAAGATTAAGCGTTTTGCTATCCGCAGTCTCGAAAGCTTTAGCCATAAGCATTTTATACTCATTCACATTTTTTTGAATAATTTTATTTAGAAGAAGAGCTTGAAATGATGTTGCTTTATTTTTCTTAATAGAAATTGAACATTCGTACGGAATAAAAATTGGGACGTCATGTTTTTCCTTAACAGTAAGCGGTTTACATTCAATTGTAATGGCATCATTTTCGCTTTTTTCCTTAATCATGAGAACAGAGTCGTCTTCCATAATCGCCACTGCATTTCCATCAATCCTGACAGCGTAAACATAGCTTTTTGTTATCATATCTCGGTTAACGCATATTTCAATGATATTTTGCTTGCTCGTGGACTCTCGTTGATATTTATGGGAGTCACATTTATCTGCCAATGCAAAGTTAGGAATTAATAATGATATTATCCAGCACATTAAAATTTTTATCAACATAATGACTCCTTTTTTTAATTAATCATCCTGTCACAGGGGCGAGCAAATCATAAAATTTTTTACCTCTCAACTTAAAGATTAAGGCGATATTGCAACTCGCTATCCAACCAATGCACAAAAATTCAGTAAAAAAAACACTTACTGCTTGCTCTACAATCTAAGTCGCTCGATGGAGGCTAATTTGCATTTATAACTCTGCGCTTATCAAGATTCAGAGCAAAAAGCATAAGACAGTAAAAAAGAATGTAGGTGTACACAAATCTCATTATTCTTACAAACAAAAAAGGAGTCTCTGTTGGTCCGCCAGGAGAGATTAACAGGAGGCTAAAAACTCCCTTCATGAATAAGAAAAACGGAAAATAAATTATATCTGTCAATACTTGATATGCCGCGTAATTCTGTATAGAGAAAACCATGTAAAGGTTTTTCATTAAATGATGATGAACGATAGTTACGATAAAGCAGATTACGGCAACTTTACCGTAAAATTGTATTTTATTCTCGCAATGGAAAAACCATTCATGCAAACGCGAATAGTTGCATTTACCATTCGGATCATTATATTTGGCGATAAAATAAATAGCAGCAGCCGCCCAATTTCCAAAGAGAAGAAAAAGCCCCCATACAATAGGATGCTTCAATTTCTTTCTATTACAAATAAAATTTGTGATCATCCAAAACCAAAAAATTACGATACTAAGGACTCCGGATGTCAAAATCCAATCTTCGCCAAGGGACTTGGGCAAATTTTGTTTGAAAGACATATAAGTTATAGAAATGAATATGAAGAATAAGAGAACATAGCCAAATTTTGGTTTTTTCATGGCAATCTTCCTTTTGTCATTTCATGAGAAAAACTGCTTCCATAAACTCCGTCGGTGGCACATATCCATGCTCAACAATATAGTGATATATGAGGTCCGGAGCAGCGTATTTAATGTCATTCAAACCTGTTACCCGAATTTCGGTGCTCCCCAATGTCAATTCTTTTCCGGTGCGAAGTACGTTGCATCCAAAAACTGAAGCAGAACATAGACTGCAGAGGTGGTAGCCGCGGAATTGATTCACAGGTGAGTGTCATACATCAAAGAGACGATCCAGAAATTTTTACGTGACTCTGCCTGTTGGAAAAGAATGTGCTGCATCAAGCCAGCCAATATTTGTTTTCATTTAAATATACCTACGGAGTTAAGTCTGGGTAATAAGCCATATCTATTCTCCAAGGCGTACATGACAGCAAACTATTTTACCATCGGCTTTAGAGTTGTGCCATGTCTAATGACCCTCGTCTCGATCCAGCCGCTCATTTCTATGCTTGATGGTACCGCGTATGAATCCACCGCATCGCAAGCATTCGGTCGCGCCTGTTTTAATCTCCGCTCCGCATGCATTATCTGAGCAATAGTCCCATTGCTTTGAGCGCCCAACTAAACCACTAATGCCTGCGCCAATGAGAATTGCTGTAAAAAATATCTGAAAGTCTAAGCTCGTTACTATTGCATACAGTCCCGCAATCAATCCAAGCATTGCACCCCAGAATGCGTAGGGTATAACTTTACTCCGTTTTACGCGGTAGACATGGTGTCCTTCATTAGGTTTTCGTTGAGGCTTTTCACACACGGGCTGATTCTTAAGGAGTTGTGACGGAAGAGAGCGCGACATGGGTGCCGTGTGTGATATGGCAG
>JBAZLV010000033.1:0-23050 GCA_041650055.1 Nitrospirota bacterium
GAATTACCTCCGCAACGCCAGGCAAATCACTGGCATTGCTCCGGGCTGCCATTCATCCCCAGTCTTAAAAGACTGGGGTTTTCTGGCAGTTTTTATAAAGTTCACTTAGCATCATTTGAAATGTTAACAAAAAACCTCAGGCCTTCTGCTTTTTCATCTTCATCTCAATACTGGAAGAGTATCGAAAGCCTTGACCGCTCGGCATGCGCAATATTCATATTCACTGGCTCTGCTAAAATCTCAATCGCATAGTAGTATGGAAGTGGGGATATGGCGTCCCCTGTATTCACAACTCCTTTGGTATGGTATGTCGCCTTCCGTCCTGAGTTCCCCTCGGTATTCATGACAATTTTTGCATAACACATGTATCTTGTCCTCGCCCCGATTATCGTACTCATGTCATACGTTGCCTGATCTCCTGGATCAATAATAAGGTTGGTATTGCAATCCGGCGACCACAAAGTCTGGGGCGCTGTAAGTTTTGCAGCCACGCCGGCATAGGCTTTCCCGGCTACTACTGCTTGGCATGTTAGGGGCACCCAGATGTTAAAATTCTCGATCAAGTTATTACTTGCTGCTATCGCAGCCTGAAAATCCATCAGATCCTGACCGTCCCCTCTCGTTTCTATGAGTTCTATGAAGAGATCCGCGCAGCCCCTTGCAGCTTCGCGGGCATCCTTGTATCTTGCTTGTTTGCCGGATATCTGTGTCCCTGCTGTCACGAGTACTATCAGTGCCGCTGTAACTATAATCGCGACTGCGGACAACACCAGAGTCACCAACATTACAGCCCCTTTTTCACAGTCATGATAGTCGCTACTTCGCATTGTAATTTTATTGAGTCCCTCATTTTGAGCCATCATCTTCCAATTCTCTTGTTCCATGCCTTGTTTTCTCATAATAGTTACCTCAAGTTAAGCTGCGTTACCATGGTATAGACTTTCCACCGGTAGCTTTCCCAATTAGGAATTCCCGCAACCGCAAAATTAAAATTCCTCCCGAATAGCATCCCGAATGTGGCGTTAATAGCAGGATCTCCTACTAAAAGAGGATTAATCGGATTATTATAATTCGTGTCTCGTGCTCCCTCTTGAGCCAGAATATACACACGTACTTCCTTAACCAACGTTCGTATGTTTTCAGCAGTCAACGGTAAAGGTATGGGGAGCCCAACAGAACAAGGACCGAATATCAGGCTCTGACAATAGCCATCTAATGTTCCATTGTTATCTACATCGATACCAAAAAATACTTGCATGTCCGCAACGCAGTCAAGCACGGGGGAAATAGTGCCATTAAACGATCCATCAGCCTGATTTACAACTGCCTTCACAAGCGTGCCTGTGCCCGGAGCGCATCTTCCTGGGGAGAACATCGTTGTGCTCACATAATAGTCTGCCCTGTTGAACGGCATCCTCAAGGGAGTGCCGGCCGGGCCAATGCCATAGACAAGCCGTGCCTCCTCGGGAGAAGCGGATCCCAGCGCACCAGCTGGCGTCACATTATAATTCGCCAAAATTCTCCTATTCGGAACTGATGAACCAGGAGCGAAAAAAGCCATAATGCTCACAAGATCATTCGGGGCTAAATCCGTTTCTGTAGGGGGTACACCCCACACTTGTAGCTGAACGGGCTGCGGTGGAAAATTCAATAAATATGTCCACCTGATGCACGTATTATTCCTGGCAACATTAACCGCCTTTATCGCCAAATAGTCCGACCCGGGAACAATACCAGCCATCCCTATATTATCACCGCTTACTATGGCTCTCGGTGGTGTATTAGGAAGAACATCATCATTATAGGGGGTCGCCAGCGCATCGGTTGCTTCTAAATACCACAGTGCAGGGAAGCCAACGGGTGTCATGCCGTCTGGTATCTCCCACGGCAACCCATAGCCAGCGCTGCTGATATCGCGCCGCATCATTTCAAGGCCCAGGATGCCTTCTATGTTGCTTTCTGCTGCTTTGCTTTGTTGTTTATAGGTTCGAAGCATACCCATGGCCATCTGGCCTGTTACAGCCAAAACAAACCCCATAAGGGCAATAACAATCAAGAGTTCGATTAAGGTGAAACCCGTCTTATGCCTTGTCATTATTTTGACCTCTTGTAGAGTGATGTCGTACTATAATTAAATAACTGCCCCGAGGAAAACCATTCTACCTGAATGGTTATTTGTTTCAAGCTGGGAACTCCAGCCGGAATATCCGTAATATTTCTTCTACGGGTAAAATCCACCAAGACATTCCCTATCCTCCTCCGAATAATATGATTATTTGGAAGCCCGGGAGGGATCGGATCAAGATCAGGCACCAGGGCAGCAGTTGCATTTAAGCGCGGGTCCCAAGCCAGACTCGACTCTGAAAAAAAGAGGCTTTGCAATTCCGCTGCTCTCTCAGCAGCAATGTTTATCGCCTCATTGCGGAGCGCATCCCGAACATTTGCCCTCATGCTTACCACAGACGTCTGGAGCAGTGCAACTCCAACGAGCGAAATAATCACCAGGGAGAAGAGCACCTCTACTAATGAAACTCCATGTTTATTGCACACGACACGTCCCTCCTACTGCATCCCACACTCCAGCTCGAGTTCTGGGCGGTATGATGGCAATACAGTCTAACGGTGCGTTGAAATTCTGAGTCACCCGAAAATTTTGCTGAACTACCACATCGTTGCCGAATGAGTCCACAATATTGCCTCGTCTGGTAAAATTGAACCCCGCAGCAAGCAACGGCGGGATGGTCATTGCATATCGTTGCGATATACTTACCTGTTTTATGCGGCGATCGAGGGCTATATTAAGGATTCCATCGCCATTAGGCCCACCTGTTGTATCCTCAAAGATAGTATAGGATGTAGGCGTGAGAACAATAAAATGCATGCGGCTTCTCTGCATACTGCTTACCTGAGCGTCCATAAAGTCTGCGTTCATCTGTTTAATAAAATTTGTTACATTCGTCTTGTCGATCAGAGCCATGCCGCCAGTCGCGGCAATACCCACCAGAATGCCGATGATAGCGATAATAATTAAAAGCTCGATTAAGGTAAATCCTTTTTTGTTTATCATGTTGTTAGCGTTCCTGGATATGAATTATCCTTCTTTGCGGATTCGGTGCCGAAAGAAGAGCCATACCCTGGCCCAGCGGAGGAACGCCCTCCAATGCCGCAGTCCTTCTCTTGCCTTTGTCGACAAAGGCGGTTGAAAGCTTTATCTGTTCAACGCTGCCGGTGGACACCTGGAGCAGCACGCTCCCCTGCAATGCATCTCCAGGTGCAGCGCCTGTTTCACCAAAAAAAGCCCACAAAAAGCTCTTTCCGCCGATCGAACATTCTTCGCAATATGGCTTGTACGTCGTGAAAAAAAGATACCCTTGATCGGTTATCGTTGGATCGGTCAGGACTCGCTCGGCAAAATATTGCTTCAATACGCCATCATGATCATAGGGGCCCGAGGGCTCAAGGTCAATATACCAGCCTTTTGAATTGTTTGTGCCTGACGTGCTTGCAAGATTAATAGGTGACAACTCGCTTATTGTTCGTACTAAGCAGCCGGGTTCCCATCCAACCGTACTATTTCTCCAGCACGGATCAAGGATTCCATAAAGCCTCCTTTGACCGTCCTGATCGTCAGTATCTGCTGCTCTCTTATAAAAATATCTTCCAGCTCCAAAATAAACCCTCACCTCATCTTTCGTAATACTATAAGCCTTCGAAATTGCTGAAGTAACCGGACCTGTATTGTCCATCAACCTGCTGATTCGCCACGTTGCGGGATTTAGGGCAGTATCTCCTGAGACGCTTACATCGTTGCCATTTGCATCCTCATTGGTAATAAGTCTGAGGACCCCTCCCTCATTCCATGTACTTCCTGACTTCATGACATAGGGTATATAAACGATATCGTCTTGATAATCATAATCAATATCAAGAGGGGAAGATATCATTGACCCTGCAAAAGCATTTGCTATCCCGGTATCAATCGGCGGCCTTGCCAACGCGCCAGTGACAAGATCAAGAACAAAAATTTTCAAATTTTGGTCTGAACGGCCGAGAAATTTCTGCGACATAGGATCGATTGGACCGGTTGGACCGGATCCAAAAACGGCAAACCACCTGCCGTTTTTTTCTTGATTAACGCTGCTGGCCCCTGGACCAGCGGTTCTTGCGCTTATTTTTACGATTGCAGGACCCGACGTTGAGAATCCAAGTTCAGAATGAGAAAATTCCCACAAAAATTTTGGATTTGCCTGGTCAGTAACATCAAGTGCAAAATAGGATGAATAACCATCGCCAGACACCGGCGTCTTGACGCAGTCTGTGCAGGTTGCAGTAGCGTCTCTGCATGCTCCACCAAGCCGCATGCCTCCGATAATAATCGTCCTCCAACTCTCTGCCTTGCGAGTACAATTCCAGTAATTTGTCTCTGAACAGCCTGCCGGTTTGTCGATGCTTGCATCAAAAAGAAACGGCGAGAGATCAACATAGGTGATGTGGCAATAATCCGTCTCTTTCAGATACTTGAGATAGGGCAAAACATTCTTTGGGATAAATGCCCACATTTCCTTCCCAAGGTTGCTGCCAGTAAGCCTTGCTTTCTCAAATTTCTTGTTTTGTCCGGTCCAGCTGAGCTCCAACGTGCCAAGATTGAATGCATGCAGCATTCCATCATTCGAGCCGACAAATACCATACCATGGTTGAGATAGTCGGATGATTTAATAAACAAACCGTATGTTTTATCATTGTATCTCGTGTTATAATCATTCAGTCCAATCCATGAAGAAATCTTGGGGGTTGAATCAATGATATCTCCAAGTTTCCACACCTTCGCAACAGTTTCGTCCATACTGACACCACTCACAGAAACACTCGTATCTGATACATTATTATTTCCATTCAGATCAATCTGCAGAGCTCGTGGTCTATATATTTCAGTCCGTGTCCCAGCCGCGTATGTGTAATTTGTAATATCCTTGCCACGAACGTAATTAATAACATTTGCTGCAAGCTGGTCGTTTTCCGAAGAGCTTGCGGCAGCATCATCAGTATTCAGAAAAGGTCTGAGTGCAGCAATATTATTGGCAGGAGCAGCTGCTGAAAATTTATTTGCATTATTTGTCAGGGCAAGTCCTGGGTTCAACGGGGTGAAAATGGTTCTATCATCCGAGTCTCTATTCCACAAAAGAATACCTGCCTCCCAGAGATTTTTCAGTTCCTCAATCTCGACTGTGGAGACCAATCCTCCATCCACAATACCGTCCCCGTTCGTATCCGCAAGAAGATCCACCAGTGCTTTCTGAGCACTTGAGTTAAAATACATCGACGCCATCCGGTCTATTCGAAGATCCAAGACCTTATCGTCATCAGTATCTTCTCGTATACTGTTATTATTCAATCTTGGGTCAATATAATACCATAGGTTCTGGAGTCCACCGATCCATTCTGCTGAAGCATTAAAAAACCTGCGTTTGGGGTAATAAGTCGCCTGGACAAGGTTGGCACCGCTCCCTTCGCCAGATGCAAGCACTGATGCTGCCGTTCCCGATGTCGTACGCGCAAGAATGTCCTGAACAACATCCATAATGCTCTGTCTTATTCCGAGAGCATCGTCGGAAGAGAAAAAGGTATCCGGCACACCATCTTGGTCCCTATCCCAGTCCGTATGCGCTGGAGGCACAACAGGAATAGGTGAGCTGAGACTTCCCGGACTTGTTGGAAATCCTGTTCTCCCGGATGGCCACGTTAAAGCAGAATTCTCAAAGCCACCATACATAGCGATATTCTTCATGGCATTCAAGCCATTTGAGTTCATAAAGAGACCGACGGTATAAACATTATTAATCTTCGTAGTGATATCATCAGTAGAACTAGCAGTACCCATTTGATTTGTAAACCCTTTGTGCATACAGTACGCAGGCACCGCTGGATCTGCAGATCTTCCTGAGCACGAAGGACTTGAGCCTATGCTACTTGAAGGTGCATTCCATTCACCGTCGGAAATGAGAATGACGAAGTTTCTTGCACATGAATTTAATACACAATTATTTCCGCCTCCTCCATCGCAAGTGTACAAAGGATTTCTCCATCTATCTCCGCTTCCCGACTGAGGCGTAAAGCCTCCGAATTCCGAGGGATTTTGTGCAAAATAATTAAGTGCATCCCACATGGCGGGACCTGTTGGCGTGCTCCCTCCTGGATCTGTTGAATTAATATTCGTAATAAGGTTTTTATAAGGGAAGGAAACGCTATTATTATTAGAAGCCAGAAAATCACCCAAAAATACTTTATCGGCCCGAATATAGTTGCCACTGGAAGCATCAAAATTCATCACGCCAAGCTTTGGTTTCACCGGTAAAGTCATAAACTGATAAGCAAGTCCTGCATAAACTCTATTCCATCGAACTCGAACCTGTTCTCCGCTGTCCGTTTCGAGAATACAGCCACCATCTGGTATACCATCGCCATTTACATCAAGATTATCATTACAAACTGTACCAATCTTTCCGGTAGCGGTATTCCCTGTTTCATTCCATAATTCAGGATCGCATTCATCTGGCTGATAGGAAGCGTTACAAGTAGCTGGCCTGCCACCTGTCATAGCCCAACGAAGGAGATCAATCCTGTGCATATAGTAATAATTCAGATAGTTACCATGTTGCGTACCGCAATCACCCGTACTTGATCCAGCGGTACAACAACCATATGGCTTAGAACCTGAACATCCGAACGCCCCGGAACCGCTGCCGTAAAGGCCTGCGTTTGCACACCTTGACTTACTACTCACACACTTAGATGAAGAGCAGGTCACCGTGCATGCTGTCCCATTCGCTTCTCGCCAAATACCTCCTTCAAGAGCGTAATCCTTTGTAGGATCGAAATACCCTTCATAACCCTTGTTGGCATCATATGCAATACCACCATAACTATACGCCAGCCACCCCATACTTCCTGAAGCATCATTTACAAGGAGGGCATTTGGTTCTCCACCGGTTCCTATAAACGGGGGAATTTGGCAATAGTCATTCATAGCCGCGGTAAGGCCTGCAGAGGGGAAAGAAACAAGCAATAGGGCTAACCAAAGACCAATCATGCTATTCTTTTTCATTTTGTCACCCCCACGCCTGGAAGCATTCTATACAAAGTATCCTTTTTGCAGACCGAACTATCGATTTGAAACCTAATTTTTTGGTTTATAAAATCGTCTAACTCGATGGCATTGCCTACAGTAAAAGTTCTGAGTCCTCGACAGCTTGATGATTTCACCTCAACAATAACGGTGTTGGTCTTAGGATTAATGCTTTTGAGAATGCCAATGAGGACAAGCTCATCCTCTGCATAGAGAGGACAAAATAAAGCACTTGCTAATGCAATAATAAAAAAACAGATAATGGCACAATACAGTTTCCTTCGTGACATAAGGTCCTCCATAACATACTTAAATTAACAAAATACGAATACTTTCCTACAATCTTATTAGCAATATGAATGCCATAATAATATTTTATTTTTTCAAATAGATAAAGGCAGGAATAGTTTTTACGAAGAATGGTTCAGTAAACAATTGTGTAATAAACTACATACAGTTATAATGTAATTCCCCGCAGCTTGCTGCTGGGAATTACAAGTTAAATTTATATTTTATATTTCGACCCATTTTTTGCCACCTCGAGCACTCCATAACTTCATCCTACCAGTATTCGCTACCCGTATGGCCATGGTCCGAGTTCCATCAGTAATATATATTGTCCCAGCAGGAACCACATATCCTGATGAATAGTAAATAAGGGTATTGGCATGACCCGGGCTATCAAACGAAATGCCGTCAGCAGGGGGCGGCGTTGATGGATCTCCGGGGGAACCGCTTATTCCTCGGGATATTCCAAACCGTATGCCCGATGGAAGCAATACTTCGTTGGTTCCATTTAACGTATAGGAACAAAACACAGTGTCAAATTTTATCATACTTGGATTGCTTTCTCCAATCGCCATCATACCCGCATGACGTATATGCGTCACCAAGGACATGAGTGTTGTCTTTAACTTTGTCTGCGCAATATATTCAGCCATACTGGTCGTTGCGATAGAAAGAAGGAGACCGATAATTGCAATAACCATAAGCATCTCAATAAGAGTTAAACCTTTTGTTTTGTTGCGTGCCATATCACACTCCAAAGTAAAATGGTATTGTTTGATATTCTTTAAAATAATGATTTTGGAAGGTGAAATACAATACCCAACAATGGGTATTTTTTGGGTATACAAAAAGATTCAGTACATTGCATCAATGCATTACTGCAGCCCACTCCGGCAAGAGCAATAGAATTCCATGGCGCAGGGATTGAAAATTTAGATTATGAATTATGTGAAGGAATAACGGGAAGGAGCTAACGATATGCTGCAATTACTTTATTACCCAATCACAACCCCGGCATACCCAACCACCTGGTTATAGTCTCCGCTTACATCTCCGGAATTGGCGTATTTAATGAGCTCGGCCTTTGTTGCTCCAAGGAGTTTTGCGGCAACGAGCATTGCCACGGTAGGACCAACACCACACATCGTAATAGCAAGTTGTTTGACTGTTTTATATAGACCTTCAGGGTCAAGGCTCAGAATTTTTTGGATGGCTTTAAAATCATTTTCCTTCGCAACAGCTGCACTTTCATAATGAGTCATATCAGAACTCGCCACGATAAGCGCGTTCAGCCTCGACTGTTTGCTCAGTTCCTGAATGGCTTCTCCAATAGCCTTCCCAACCTCAAGGCACGTATCGAGCCGGGTATCGAGCATCTGGATGGGAACGATTTTAAAATCGGTTTTAAAGTATTGAATGAAAGGAAGCTGCACTTCCAGAGAATGTTCTTGCACATGGGCAAGCGTATCTTCATACATGCGCCTGGATTTTGAGAGAATGGAAGCGGCTAATTGTTCGTCTATGGGAACAGTTCCGAGTGGAGTTTCCCATTCTCCTTTTGTCATAATGGAGACTGCAGCACCAAAGCCAGTATGATTGGGTCCGATAAGTACAATGGTGTCAGGAAGGTGAATGGAGGAATAAACCGCACCTGCAACTGTCCCTGAATACTGAAAGCCTGCATGCGGCGACATGATGCCGATTGCGTTCCTGCGTTCAGCAGGAATAACAAATTCTGCTATCTGTTTTTTAAGCGATTCAGGATTTCCTTTATAGAAACGGCCTGCAACTGCTGGTATGCGAAGCATAGAAACCTCCGTATCCAGAGATTCCTCATCTAAAAAGCTACGCGCTATCTCTCACTTTTTCGATCGTGTCCTGGACTCTTTTTTCATAATAATTCTGTAAAACAGTCCTGATCCTTGGGCTTTGCCGGATCATGTCGAGAAGATCTTCCTCTGCGACCTCGAGAACATCGGATTCTTCCACGGTTTCAACCGTGGCTGTTCTGGGTTTGCCGGTAAGAAACGCGATCTCACCAAAAAAATCGCTCGGCTGCAGTTCCGCCAGATCGACTCTTTTCGCATGTAATTCTGCATACACGCGGACTTTTCCTCGGGTAAGAACAAACACGGAATTCCCTGCTTCCCCTTCGCGAATGATTTTTTTTCCGGGAGGAAGAGTATGAAAACTCATGCGCTTGGTAAAGTCATTGAACTCTGCCTGGGTAAAATCAGAAAAGAGCGGAATAACACTTCTCGTAGGTGCAGGAGTACCTTCTTCTACAGGTTCTATTTTTTGCTCGCTTATGGTCTTGTTTGAATGGAGCGACTCCATTTTCGATTGCGCCAGCGCATTGGAAGGATCGAGGCGGAGAGCAAGTTTGTATAAGGCCAAAGATTTAACCACGAATCCTTTTTCCGCATACAAGTCCGCAGCATGAATGTACTCCTGTGCTGCGTCCTTCTTGCGGTTAAGTTTCTGGAGTGCATCGCCGATCCTGACCCTGACCAGAGGATCCTGATCAATCGCAAACAATTTTTCCATACAGGTAATGGCCGATGCCCAATCAGACCGTTCAATACAAGCCTGCACTTTATCAGTGATAAGAGCTTTTTCAGAAGCCACGGGAAACCTCCTGTGAAATTTCAAATGACAAATCCCAAACTTCAAATAATGTGCCAAGCACTAATCAAAATGATAAGAATGCTCGAATTTGAGAACTGAAATTTATTTGTAATTCGTTATTTGTCGTTTCATGTTTACGAACCAAATTCTCTCTTATCAGCATTCTCGAACCGCGTATATCTACTCATAAACGTCAAATCAACGATGCCGATCGGTCCGTTTCTCTGCTTACCGATAATGACTTCTGCTTTCCCACGTCGGCCGCAACTGCATTCAAGATCATGCGGGCATTCACACTTGTTATACACTTCATCACGATAGATAAAACCGATAACATCCGCGTCCTGCTCAATAGCACCTGATTCTCTGAGATCTGCCAGCATCGGTCGCTTGTCCTTGCCGCGCGTCTCGACCGCACGATTAAGCTGCGAAAGTGCTATGACCGGAACACGCAGCTCTTTGGCAAGCGCCTTGAGCGAACGGGAAATATTTGATATTTCCTGTTCACGGTTATCGTTATCCCCTCTCCCACGCATCAGCTGGAGGTAATCAACAATGATAAGATCAAGCCCATGATCAGCCTGAAGTCTTCGGGCTTTTGCCCGCATTTCAAGCACCGTAATTGCGGCGGTATCATCAATAAAAATCGGCGCTTCTGACAGTCTGCCTGCGGCCATGGTTAGTTTCGGCCAGTCGGATTCGGAAAGGAATCCGGATCGAAGCTTGTGGGCATCAACCCGAGCTTCGGAACAGAGCATCCGGAGGACCAGCTGCTCTTTCGACATTTCAAGGCTGAATACAGCGACTGATTTTTTGTTGTCAAGTGCGGCATGGGCTGCAATGTTCAGACAGAATGCCGTCTTTCCCATGGATGGCCGTCCTGCAATGATAATAAGATCGCTCGGTTGCAGTCCCGAGGTCATTTTATCAATATCGACAAAACCGGTTGCAAGGCCGGTGATCATCTCTTTGCGTTCATACAATCGTTCAATCGTCTCAAAACTGCTTTTGACAATATCTTTTAAGGCGACAAAAGAGTCGCGCATTTTGATCTGGGAAATCCGGAAAATCGATTCCTCGGCACGATCCAGTAAATCATCAATGCTCGTAACCGAACGAGTATCATCATAACTTTGCGTAATAATATCAGTTGAAGAGTGAATAAGCTGCCGAAGAACCGATTTGTCCCGGACGATCCTGGCATGATTCTTAATGTTGGCGGCCGTGGGAACCAGACTCACCAGATAGGCAAGATAGGACGCCCCGCCAACGGATTCGAGCCCAATCTTGCCGCGAAGCGCATCAGTCAGGGTAACCAGATCAATAGCTTCTCCAGACTCATACATATCGAGCATGGCCCTGAAAATTCTCCGGTGGCTGTCTTTGTAAAAATCATCTGGTGAGAGAATCTCGACGACTTTATTCAGAGAATCATTCTCGATCAGAACCGCACCGAGAACCATCTGTTCGGCCTCAATATTTTGGGGAGGAAGTTTTTGGAGAGAGACTTCAGTCTGGACAGACATGTTAACCTCAAAAACGACTCATGAAGAAACTGATTTATGTATCGGGACGTTAAAAACGAGGTGGATCAAAAAAAAAAGCCAGAAGCAGAACCCAGAATGAAAATCCTGACCTCTGTCTCCTGGCTTCTGATGTTCCATGAGATCAAAAATTACTCTTCAGCAATAACGGAAACACTCATTTCCGCCGAAACATCTGCATGAAGCTTGATAGACACTTTAAAATCGCCTAATCGCTTGATCGGCTCTTCGAGCATGATCTTGCGCTTGTCGATTTCGATCCCCTGCGCTTTCATGGCATTAACGATATCCATAGAAGTAACCGCACCGAACAGCTTGCCTTCTTCGCCAGCTTTGGCCTTGATAACGACTGAAATTCCTTTAATCTTATCAGCTTCAGCAGTTGCTTCTTTTTTCAGTTTGCGAATGCGGTCGGAAACCATTTTTTTCGCATGTTCCATGGCATGAAGGTTCTTCGGGGTGGCTTCAATCGCCTTCTTTTTGGGAACCAGATAATTTCGTGCATATCCATCGGCAACCTTGACAAGATCACCGATCTTTCCTAATTTTTCAATATCTTCTCGTAATATAACCTGCATTGATAAAACTGCTCCTTTCGACGGCGGATGAATGGCGATATTACCAAAAACCGTGGCATGGTGTCAATAACGATTTTTAAAAGAATTCATCATGCCGCTTTACCTTGTTTTTCAATTCATATAATTTATTCATTGCGTCTAATGGCGTCATGGAATCGATATTCAGTTCTGTTATTTCCTTCAGCAGCATCCCTGCTTCACTTGAGAACAACCCAAGCTGGGGTTCTAAAGAACCAAGAGAAGGTTCAACACTTTCTAAAGCATGATCCGTATGCCCCACAATCGGTTCTCCTTTTTCATCGAACTCGGCCTTTTCGAGATTTGCAAGAACTTCTTTTGCCCGTTGAATGACCTCCTGAGGCAGTCCTGCAAGCCGCGCTACCTGGATACCGTACGATTTATCAGCACATCCTTCGGTTACCTTGCGCAAAAAGATAATTTGATCGTTCCACTCTTTTATGGCTACCGTATAATTCTTTACCCGGCTCATGGTAAGCGAAAGCTCGGTCAATTCATGGTAATGCGTGGCAAACAACGTACGGGCTCGAAGTTTTGTGTGAATATACTCTGCCACGGCCCAGGCAATACTGATCCCATCAAACGTACTGGTACCCCTTCCGATTTCGTCAAGAAGAATAAGGCTTCGGTCAGTTGCATTGTTCAAAATATTTGCGGTTTCGTTCATCTCGACCATAAAGGTACTTTGTCCGCCGAGCAGAAAATCCGATGCTCCCACCCGCGTAAATATCCGGTCAACCAGCCCAATCTGCGCCTCTCGTGCAGGCACAAAACTGCCCATCTGTGCCATGAGGGTAATAAGAGCGACCTGGCGCATATACGTTGATTTTCCTGCCATATTGGGACCGGTGATAATAAGGAGCTGGTTTTCATCGCAATCGAGCACCGTGTTATTCGGTACAAACCGTTCTTCTGTAATCTGCTCAATGACCGGATGCCGTCCATCGGTAATAACGAGAGTATCGCTATCAAGGATAACCGGCCGAGTATAATTATTTTTTGCAGCCACCTCACCCAGCGATAACAGGCAGTCAAGCAGCGCAAGCTTTCCGGCCATATCCTGAACTCGCACAGTATGTGCGGCTATGGCTTCCCTTACTTCCTGAAATAAGCGGTATTCAAGTTCGAGAATACGCTCCTCTGCTCCCAGAACCTTGTCTTCATATTCCTTCAGCTCAGGAGTAATAAACCGCTCTGCATTCGCGAGGGTCTGTTTCCGGATGTAATCAGCCGGAACATTTGAGAGATTGGTTTTCGTCACTTCAAGGTAATATCCGAACACCCGGTTATAACTAACCTTGAGCGAATTAATCCCGGTCCGTTCCCTTTCCCGTTGTTCAATGCCTGCGATCCAGCCCTTTCCTTCACTCGAGATAGAGCGCAAGCTATCCAATTCCTGATGATACCCTTTCTTTATCAGCCTGCCTTCCCGCAGAGTATAGGGCGGATCATCATGAATTGCTTTTTCAATCAGCTCATGAACATCTGAAAGACCATCCCAGTTGTTTGTAATATCGAATAACAGCCGGGACTCGCATGAAGACAGCAATTCCTTGATCTTTGGCAGCGCAACGCATGATTGTTTTAATGCAAGCAGATCCCGGGCATTCGCCACTCCGAGTGATATTCTGCTAATCAGCCGCTCAAGGTCGTAGAGCGATCCAAGCTGTGTCCTGAGGTTCGAACGTCGTTGATGCTGGTCTTTAAATTCTCCAACTGCATCCAATCGGAGCTCTATTTCTCCTGCATCCATAAGCGGGTTTAAAATCCAGGAACGAAGTTTCCTGCCGCCAGCTGACGTTACCGTTGCATCCTGTACAGACAGAAGCGTTCCTTGAGACCCTTCCCCTTGGAGCGTTCTTACCAGTTCCAGATTCCGCTGGCAGGCTGCATCAAGGATCATGTGGGATTGTGCACGGAAGGGTTGTATCCGGCGAATGTTACTGAGAGGTGTTTTTTGCGTTTCTTCGATATAACGAAGTGCCGCACCAGCAGCTGCAAGACCATCTTTCATGCCCTGGCAGCCAAATCCATCAAGCGAAACAGTCTTAAAATGATCCTTCAGCGTTTTTATCGCAGTGTCAGGATCATACGTCCAGTCATCTGCAGTATTGATGGAAGAGGTATAGTGGTTCAGCAGCCGGGAAAGAGCAGGGCTCGGATGCTGTTCGCGGGGAAGAATAATTTCACGGGGATTGAACCGGGAAAAAACCGTGTCGAGTTCCGGAATATTATTTTGACCATGCACTTCAGTAGCCATGAAGTCCCCGGTCGAAATATCGAGAAAGGCAATCCCAAAGCCGTTCCTCGATTGATAGAGAGATGCCAGATAATTATTGTCTTTTGCATCGAGAAGTCCGGAATCAAGCACGGTTCCTGGTGTTACTACTTTGATCACTTCACGCTTCACAATGCCTTTTGCCAGTTTCGGATCTTCAACCTGTTCGCAGACAGCGACCTTGAACCCCCGGCGGATAAGCTTTGCAATATAGCCTTCTGCAGCATGATACGGAAATCCGCAGAGAGGCGTCTCAATTCCTTTTGATTTGTTGCGTGCCGTAAGCGTGATTTCAAGAACCTTGGATGCGGTTATTGCATCCTGATCGAACATCTCATAGAAATCACCCATGCGAAAGAGGAGAATGGCATCAAGATGCTGGCGTTTTATATCCTGATATTGTTTCATCAATGGTGTCAGATCATTCATAATTCGAACCTATATGCCGAAATTTTTGTAAGTGATCATGGGATGAGAATCTGTGCAGATATATCAACTTCTTTTTTTCATTTCAGCCATGACATCCTGGATGTCTTTCCATACCAGTGCCTTGTCTTTCGGATTTCGGAGAAGATACGCAGGATGAAATGTCGGCATGAGCGGTATAGTATAATACTGCTTCCAGGAGCCGCGAAGAGCCGTGATTCCCTCACTGGTTTTTAAAAGCGTTCTGGCCGCAACATTTCCGAGCGCAATGATACAATCAGGCTTGATTGCCTGAAGCTGTTTTATGAGAAATGGCTCGCAGGCTTCAATCTCATCTGGTTCGGGATTCCGGTTATTCGGCGGACGGCACTTGACGATATTGCAGATATATACATCCTCCCGCCGGAGCTTCATCCCTTTGACAATGATATCGGTCAGAAGCTGTCCTGCTGCCCCAACAAAAGGCCGTCCCTGCTGATCTTCTTCAAATCCCGGACCTTCGCCGACAAAGACAAGCCGGGCAGTCGGGCTGCCTTCACCGAAAACAATGTTCGTTCTTTTTATATGCAATTTACACCGGGTACAGTTTCCCAGTTCGTCACGTACTGTTGAAAGGTCCGTCGAGATCCTGGTTTTTGATTTTTTTTCAGACGCAAACGTGGTCTGTTTGGAAACAACGTCTGGCGGCAGCACTTCAATGCTGGAAACCCCGAGGGATTTCTGATATTCAAGATGCGTTCGGACCTGCGTGACAATGGCAAGGAGCTCACGCCTGACGTCCTGATCAATGGTACGATGCACTTAATTGCCCCATTTGAGTTTGGTTCTCAGAATTTCAAAATGGCTTCTCACAGGATGCCTGATAAGTCCCAGCTTGTACGTGGATTTTTTGATCTCGACGCAATCGTGCCGTTCAAGCGGAAATCCGATCTGGCCGTCGAGCGTAAGCGTGACATCTTCACTTTGTGAAATAAGACAGACGGTCGTAACAAACGAATCAGGCAGGGCTATCGGCCTGTTTGAGAGTGTGTGAGGACAGATCGGCGTCACCAGAATGCAATGCGCCTGCGGATGAATGATCGGGCCGCCTGCAGCAAGCGAATACGCGGTTGAACCGGTCGGCGTTGAAACAATCAACCCATCCGACCGAAGCGAGGTCAGGTGCTCATTGTTTGCAGATATGTTCAGTTCCATCATTCGAGCAAGAGCGCCCTTGTTGATTACGGCATCATTCAAAACCCGGTAGCGGGCAATCGATCTGTTATTCCGAATAACGCTCACGGAAAGCATAAGCCGTTCTTCGATTTTTAGTTTTCCTGCCATTGCCGGTTCCAGGGTTGCATATAATTCATCAAGCGTGACTTCAGTCATAAATCCCATCGTGCCGAGATTGACACCAAAAATCGGCACATCCGCATTTGCATCTGCAATATGCCGTGCCGCGGAAAGCAGTGTCCCGTCTCCGCCGAGTACCACCAGCATTTGAACCAGGGTGGCAAGCTTTGTCCGGCTGTAGCCTTCACGGTTGATCGCGGCAGCCGTATCAATATCGATAAAAACCTGTTTATCCCGCTTTTCAAGCCAGGAGACGAGTTTTTTCACTGTCTGCCGAGCTGCTGGAATATTTTTTGCGATAATACCGATTTTTTTCATGGCAGGCCTGCCCGAGATTCGTTTTTTCCTTCCAGTTCGATGCGCAATGACTGAATGATATTTTCGTACCGCTCGCCTTCTCCGCACAATCCGATTTCCCGGCTATGATCGTCCACCTGACTAAGATACACACTGAGACATTCAGAGGGAAGTTCATTTGCAGCTCGTTCCGCCCACTCGATAACCGTGACACCGTCGGAATCAAGATAGTGTTCAAACCCGATGGATGACAGTTCAGCTGGATCCTGCAACCGGTATAAATCGATATGATAGAAAGGAACGCGGCCCTGGTATTCATTTACAAAGGTAAAGGTCGGACTCGTGATGTAGTGTTCCTGAACATCAAGTCCACGCGCGATCCCATACGCAAAATTGGTTTTTCCCGAACCGAGATCTCCATACAGACAAATGGTCATTCCCGCATCAAATCGGGAACCGAGATGCTGCCCGATCCGCCATGTCTGCTCCGGGCTTGTTGAGATAATACTGAACATTATTCCACTTGCAAGGCAACAGCCTTGATCATATCGCGTTTGCTCACAATTCCGACAATTGTATTGTTCTGCATGACAGGAAGAATGTGTATCTTCTTTTCCGCCATAATCGTTGCAATATCGGTAATCGTGGTATCTTCAGTAACGGTAACTACATTTCGTTCACAGATTTCACGCACCTTTGTCGCGGTCATGCGTTTTACTTCCTGCTCAAACTTTTTCGAACTTTCCAGGTAAATTGCCGCGTCAAGAAAACTCACGACCGTCGGAATATGCAGCCGCTTGTTCTGGCTGATAAGATCGTTTTCCGTTACAATGCCAAACAACGCACCTGATTCTTCAACAACCGGAACGCCGCTGATGTTGTTCTTTAAAAGAATGGTGGACAGTTCGGCTAGATCCGTATCAGGACCGACGGTAATCACCTTCGTTGTCATGATGTCCTTGGCAGTCAGCATCGTCTCCTCCTTCGATCTTACCGATCATTCGTGGATAGTGTGTCTTCAAGCGTGCGAAATGCGTCCGGTATTTTCTCGATCAAATCGCCCGCAATCATTCCTGCCTCGCCTTTTTCTTTTGCAGCCAAATCTCCTGCGAGTCCATGCACATACACACCAAGGCATGCGGCCTGGGTCGGATGGTACCCTTGAGCAAGAAGGCCACCAATTATTCCGGTCAAAGCATCTCCTGTTCCACCGGTCGCCATCCCGGGATTACCGGATGAATTGATGAATACCTGACCGTCCGGCGTAGCCACAATGCTTCCCGCTCCCTTGAGAACAAGAATGACCTTGTGCGTTTTTGCAAATTCAGAAGCAATCGCAATCCGGTCTCGTTGAACATCAGCCGCTGAAATGCCGAGCAACCGTGCCATTTCTCCCGGATGCGGAGTGAGAATAATCGGTGCCTTTGCTTTTTTCAGGATTGGAAGAGAGCCGACAAGAGCATTCAATCCATCCGCATCCACCACCATCGGTATCGTAAGCCGTTGAACAAGGCTCAGCACAACCTGAACCGTTTCCTCCTGAGTCGAGAGCCCCGGCCCTATTGCACATGCAGTCATCTGCTCTGCAGAAGAGAGAATCTCGTTTACAGAACTGGTGCCCAGGCTTCCTGACATGCTTTCCGGCATGGGAATACCCATTGCTTCAAAAACCTGTGACTGAATAATGGGAAGGATTCCATTTGGAACTGCAGCTGTTACCAGCCCCGCGCCGGTTCGAAGCGCTGAAAGGGACGTCATAACCGCTGCCCCTGCTTTTCCTGGCGATCCGGCAACAATGAAGAGATGTCCAAACGTTCCTTTATGTGAGCCTGTTTTTCGCGGCTCAATCCTGCCCCATGCATACCCCTGGTTCAGAAGAGACAGGGAAATCGGCTCCTGATCTATCGCTTCTGTAGGAATCCCAATATCCGCAACTCGTACAGCCCCTGCATAATCCGCTCCCGGAAGAAGCGCAAGCCCGGCTTTTATCAGGCACATGGTTACCGTAAGATCCGCCTTGACCGCCGTTCCCATAACCGCGCCGGTATCTGAGTGAATCCCCGTTGGAATATCAATAGCAACAACAGGTTTTCCTGATTGATTGATGAGATTGACTGTCTGTGCGAAGAATCCTTCTAGAGGAGAAGAAAGTCCAACCCCAAGTATGGCATCAACAATGATATCGGACCAGGAAAGAAGCTCTGACAATGATTCTTGAGAAACTTCCGGAATAATTTCCACACTGGTTTTTTTGAGTATTGAAAGATGGACGTCTGCCTCGCCCTGGATCACATTCATCGGCCCCAGGATCGCTACCCGTACTGCTATTCCTCGAATAGCAAGTCTCCGCGCAAGCGCGAATCCGTCACCGCCGTTATTGCCTTTGCCGCAAATAATCGCTACCTTGACACCCGCAAGACCGTCAAAGAAGCGTTCCATCTCGATCATAACGGAGGCTGCCGCATTTTCCATAAGAACCGGTCCGGGAATCCCGAATTCCTTGATTGCCCGCTGGTCAATATTTCTCATTTGTTGTGCTGTTACAATCTTCATGGTGAATCCCTTGAAATACAAACAACCCCAAAATAAATGAACAATGTCATTCCCGCAATGATTCAAAGCGGAAATCCGGTTTAAAACCAAATCCCCGATAGAGTCGTTCGGGGAGGACGTCTAGGGAAATAAAGTCAGATAGAGATTCTTTTTAAGCCTGTTCATAGCAACACATTTACAAGCGAGGAGCACTTTAGTTAACTTTCACTTAGGCGGCGCTTCCAACCAGAACAACCTGGGCAACTGCATATCCTTCATCATGTGAATAACTGAGAAAAACCTGTTTTGCCCCTTTGAGGTCCATTAAATCCTTGGCTCTGCCGGAAGCGTTCACGATCGGCCCTCCGCCTTCACCATGGAGTACTTCAATGTCCGTCCATTTGATCCCGGCGCTCCAGCCGGTTCCGATGGCCTTGAGCAAAGCTTCCTTGGCTGCAAACCGACCAGCATAATGCTGAGCAGGAAATTTCTGTTTCGAGCAATACGCGCGTTCTCGTTCAGTGAACAGCCGCTCAAGAAACCCTGAATGATTTTTTCCTGCTTTATGAATGCGGTCAATTTTAACCAGATCGATTCCGATGCCGACAATCATGTTCCCCCCGCAAAAAATAAGATTTCAAACCAGACATGACAGCGTTCTATAATCGTCATGCACCATACTGGTTGGTTGAAAATCGGTTATTGGTATTCTGCTCGCCATTCTAGCGGATGTTGATCGCGCTGATCATTTCCTTGACCGCGCGTTCCATGCCAACCAGGACAGCATGGGAGACAATGCTATGCCCGATATTCAGTTCTTCAATCTCCGGAAGCCGGGCAATTGACTGCACGTTCAGATAATCAAGACCATGTCCTGCTCCGATTCGAAGACCCAGGCTTGCTCCGAGTTTCGCTGCTTCCCGGATCTTGGCAAGTTCATGTTCACGATCCTGTTCAGTCAATGCATTTGCATAACTGCCCGTGTGAATTTCTATCCAGTCAGCACCCGATTTCTTAGCCGCCATGATCTGTTTTTCATCAGGATCAATAAACAGACTCACGACAATGCCGCCTTCCTTAAGCGTGGTAACATATGCCCGCATCATCTCGATCCGTGCGGCTACTTCAAGCCCGCCTTCGGTTGTGAGCTCTTCACGTTTTTCAGGAACCAGTGTGGAAAAATCGGGTTTAATAGACAGGGCGATGCGCTGCATTTCTTCAGTTGCAGCCATCTCAAGATTGAGCCGGGTATGAACGGTTTCCCGCAGGAGCTTAAGATCGCGGTCTTGCACGTGTCGCCGGTCTTCTCGAAGATGTGCGATAATACCGTGCGCTCCTGCAAGTTCAGCAAGAACTGCAGCGGCAACCGGATCGGGTACTGAACCCTTCCGTGCCTGACGAAGCGTTGCGATGTGATCAATATTTACCGACAGCCACGGCATGCTGCACATCTCCGTTTCATGCACATTCTCGTTCGCGTGTTGGTTTGATTCTATCATCTCTTCCTGAAAATATCCAGATAAAATCTTAGCTTACAAGCTTCACCAGGAACAAAGCAGGAAAGAATTTCGGATTGACCGGTTGTAGAGCGTCTGATATAGTTACGAATAATAGTATCATTTCCCTGGAGGTGCGGCAATGGTTCAATACGCAAAAATCACGCTGTTCTGCATGGTACTGATTGCTCAATCTGTTGCAACAGCTTTCGGACAGGAATCAAAGACCATAACCTCAGAAGGTGTCGCAGTCATTCAGGGCAATGCAAAGGATATCGCCCGGGACGCTGCGATTGAAGACGCCCAGAAAAGAGCCGTTGAACAGGCAATCGGAATCCTGATCGATTCCCAAACTCAAGTAGAAAATTTTCAACTAATCAGCGACAAGATTCTTTCGCAAACTCAAGGATATATCAAACAGTATACGTTGGTCAGTGAGACTGTTGATAGTAATCTTTTACGGGTTCGGATCACTGCCGAGGTTGCTCTCAGCCGGTTGAATGAAAATCTTTCCGGTATCGGCATTCTCATGAGCCGAATGCACAAGCCCCGAACCATGGTGATGATTGCGGAACAGAATATCGGCCAGACATGGCATGCATGGTGGACAACCCGGACAGCACAGGTTGATATGAGCATTGTCGAGAATGTATTTATGGATCGATTTACCCAAAAAGGGTTTGAATTTATCGATCATCAGGCTGCTCAAAAAGATATAAAAGTCACCGCTCCCTATCGGGTTCAAAATCTTTCGCCAACCCAGGCAAAAACACTCGGGCAGCAGGCAGAGGCAGAAGTCGTTATCATTGGCCAGGCCATTGCAAAACCCTATGGAGATATCGGCGGAGGCATGAAATCCGTTCAGGCTGACCTTACCGCACGGGCAGTCCGGACTGACACCGGCCAGGTCATTGCAACAGTGAATGCGCATGGCGCTGCTGTGCATATTACGGAAATCACTGCAGGAAACGATGCCTTAAACAAGGCGGCAACTCAAGCTGCTGATGAAATGATTACAAAGATTCTAGCCGTATATGCAAAGGAAAGCGGAGGTACGCGGTCTGTCAATATTACGATCACGGGATTAAATAAAACGCAATTCGTCAAATTCAAGCAAGAGTTCAAAGGACAAGTTCGCGGGATCAAGGAAGTGCATGAGCGAAGTTTCGCAGGCACAACCGGGAAAATCTCTGTGGATTCCCAAAACAGCGCTCAAATGATTTCGGATGAACTGGTATTGAAAGATTTCGGAACCTTTACCGTTGAAGTAATCGGATCAACAGCAAATTCATTGGAATTGAGGGTGGTACCGAAGCAATACTAGAGAATGTTTCAAATAGTCAGCCTGTCATTGCGAGCGGCCGAAGAAAGCGTGGCAATCTCGATGGTACAAGACGATTGCTTCGTCGTGAGACTCCTCGCAATGGCACAAGATGTCTGTATCGTTATCAAATCTATTACATTCGTATCTCCGTATGCCTGATCTCACCGCCAAGGTTCGCTGTAAAACCAATGACAACAGCACTCATAAGAGACAATATGAGCACAAGAACAATGATCCAGTTCGGGATTGTGCGCAAACGACGAAACAGGATCAATCCTGCAAGAGCCACGATCCCTGCTATCTCCGCAAGAAACAGGGCAAAGAACGCAACTTCTTCGTGTCTGCCGATGTATGCTTCCGTCACACCGGGAAGATTTTTAACAACATCTGCGGCAGCATTTCCGGTCAAATAAACAGGAATTGTGATGAGCGCAACCAGCAGGAAGGCCCAGAGACTTACAACCTTGACATCTTCACTTTTTTTAACAAGAGCATAGCACAGAAGAAGAAACGCTCCCATAGTGCCAATAGCCGGTACGTGATTGATAATAAGATGTATATGCGCCCAGTTAATCATATGCCCTCCTCGTAATGACGTTTAGATTTATTGCGTCAAAGCTTCAACCTCTTTCTGTAAACTTTTTTTAAATTCCTCAATCTGATGCTGCTTTTCCTGTGCATTCCATTTGAGTTCCCTGCCGGCTACATTCGCAATAGATTCAATCTGGAATACTCCTCGTGATGACGTTATCCCAAGATGCATTCTCCGGAGAATAATATCCGACAATGTTTTTGCGCCTTCTTCTCGTACGCCGAAAACAACCTGAGCATATACATCTTCGCTTTCAGGAGATATCGTTTTTCCTAAGAACGGCTCTTCTTGTGCTAATTGCAAAATCTTTTCAGCGCGTGACCCATAAAAATTCACAAGATGCTGTGCGGTAGCAGGGGCAATCTTGTATTGATCAACAAAAGCAGGAGCAGCTTCTTTGCTGTATCTCTCGCACGTATCAGGAAGTCCTCCAGGGAAGGGCCTTTTGTCAGTAATGCAAGCAGCAGATCGTCCAAGCAGTTTACATGCTGCATCGACAACATCCTTGGCCATAGCTCGATATGTCGTAAGCTTACCCCCCGCAATTGTCAGTATCCTGCGCTCCTTCCCTTCCTTAATAATCCGGTGTT
>JBAZLV010000034.1:0-21690 GCA_041650055.1 Nitrospirota bacterium
TTTGAGCTAAGAAAAACCTTGGAGGAGAAGCTTAAAAAAATCTTTAAACCGTAAAACTGACGCCATACCTACACACTATCTTCCGGTAACATTTAATTATGAGGCAACGGGCTTCATTTTTCATCTATCAATCAGCAGAAAACGATCCGAGCACTGAATCAGAATACGAGATCACGGGCGGGTATGTGTATCCGCTGGAAGGAAAATCAAAAAAATATGTGCATGATTTGAAATTATACGGAGGAAATGCAGCGGTGCTCGCGGATGATTTTCGCCGCTGGATGAGCGATGCCTGTCGAGGGAAAAATCTTGCATACACACTGGCCTTCCTTACTTTTTTTCTGTCCTGTTGTATATTTTACCTTGCGCGACAATTCTCAAATCACGACCAATCCTGATTGCTCTTGAAACAGAAGTGCTCCTAGCTCTCTTCCCCGTTCATCTTCCTGAAAGTCGTATCACAAAATAGACACCATGAGAATCAGCCTGCACAAAACAGACTGTCTATATTGGATATTTTCTGCAAAAAACGGCATTCCATCTGTTCATCTTAGCAATTTTCTTCACTATATTTTTTGGCAGGTACATTGCATTATTTATAACGAATTTAGGTGTGAAGATAAGGGAGTCAACACGAATGATCAAAATTGCATTTGTAATTCTTTCGGCAGTCACCTTGATGATTATGGGTTTTGCTGCGGGTTTTCCTGTTGGGCAGCGTATCGGATTTACGACCGGGAGCGAATGGGCAATGGTTCAGGCGGGCATCATTGCTCGCGAGGAAGGCATTCACATGCCGGTTACATTGGAATCCGGCAAATTCCGAGTGATCCTGAAACAGCCGCGGCATCTGTATAAAACAGCATGGAAGTTAGCGGACAGACATGAATCAAAGATGCGGCAGGGATATCATAACGCTGAAGAGCAGGTTGTGATGATGCAACCGCACAAGCAAAACAGCCGGTTTTAATGCGAAAAGTTTTCTTTTCCGTTACGCATCACTATCTCTCACCGTTCCATCCATGTTTTTGCGGATAAGGACCTGCCGCGGTTTGCTGCCGTCTGCCGGCCCTACAATTCCGTCCTCTTCCATCATCTCGATCATCCGTGCCGCGCGATTGTATCCGACGCGCAGTCTTCGCTGAATAAACGATGTTGATGCCTGGCCGTTCATCTGAACCAGTTCTACGGCGCGGGCATACAGCTCGTCCCGTTCCCCTTCTTCTTCAGAAACCGCATCAGACTCTGTCAGTTCTTTTGTCCGGCGGGCAAGCAGCTCGTAGTTCGGTGTTGCCTGGGTTTTCACGAATTCGACAACCCGCTTGATTTCCGCTTCAGAAACAAAACAACCATGCACTCGGATTACATGAGACGTCCCGGGCGGAAGAAACAACATATCGCCCATTCCGAGCAAATTCTCAGCGCCGTTGGCATCCAGAATGGTCCGCGAATCCGTTTTTGAAGAGACCTGGAATGAAATGCGTGCCGGCAAATTGGCCTTGATCAGCCCGGTGATTACATCAACGCTTGGCCGCTGGGTTGCAACGATCAAATGAATGCCTGCTGCACGCGCCATCTGCGCAAGTCGCATGATCGAATCTTCGACCTCTCGCTGCACCGTCATCATGAGGTCCGCAAGCTCGTCAATAATAATAACAATATACGGAAGGCGCTCCTGATCACTGACTGCCTTGTTATAGGAATCGATATTCTTGGAACCTTTTTCCGCAAGCTGGCGGTATCTCCGTTCCATCTCGGCAACCAAAGCACGGAGCGTTTCAGCGGCTCGTTTCGGCTGGGTAACTACCGGAGTCATCAGATGCGGAATATCATTATACAGCGAAAGCTCGAGCATCTTGGGATCAACAAGCACGAGCTTGACTTCCCGCGGCTGCGCATTGTAAAGAAGCGCCAGGATAATCGAATTGATCGCGACACTTTTCCCTGATCCGGTCGCACCGGCAACGAGCAGATGCGGCATTTTATCGATCGTACTGATAACAGGAACGCCAAAAATATCTTTGCCAAGAGGAATCCGGAGCTTCGAACGGTGAGTCCGGTATTCCGGAGATTCGAGAATGCTTCGGAAATAAACGGTCTCGCGCGAATTGTTCGGGACCTCAATTCCCACGGCTGCCTTGCCGGGGAGCGGCGCAACAATGCGGACACTCGCAGCTTTCATAGCGAGTGCAAGATCATCGGACAGATTAGTGATTTTGCTTACCTTAACGCCGGGTGCAGGCTCAAACTCAAACATCGTCACAACCGGCCCGGGATAGACCTGCGTTACCCGGCCTTGAATATCGAAATCCAGCAGTTTTCGGGCAAGCAACTCTGATTGCGCAAGCATATCTTCCCGGGAAACTTTTTTCAGCACAGGAGGCAGCGGGTCAAGAAGATCAGAGGAAGGAAGCTGGTAGGCTCCCTTGATTTCGGGGTTTTCCATAAATTCAAATGTTGACTGCACTAGCCGTGCAGACTTGTCCTGTTTGACCTGAGCAGCTTCCGGCTGTTTCCTAGTTTCGACAATTGCAGGTTGTTCTTTCGATGCGTGCGGAATATCCTTTGCTTCCCGGGCTTTTTCTTTCCGTCCTCGGTGAATCGCGATGAGAATTTCCAGATGCTCAATCAGCCGGCCATAAGCTGCCTTGAGAAGGCCGAGAACCTTGACGAATGAAAAAGGAGTCAGGAGCATCAGCGAAAGCATGATCGCCGTAATCGTGATAATGTATGCTCCTGTCGAAGAAAAGCCGGAAACCAGCAGTCGGCCAATGAACCCACCGAGCATGCCGCCGGAAGGGATCTCTTCCTCAAATAACCGGATGGTATCGGTTCCAAGTCCGAGCAAGGCCGACAAGGAAATCAGAAGAAGCAGACCCCCGATTTTTTTGAGATGAGGATGGATCGGTTCTTTTCCCAGAGCAAGAACAATGGCAAAGCCGAATAAGAAAAGTGGGATACCATAGGCTGAAACACCGATGACACGAAAGAATATATCTGAAAGATATGCGCCGATAATCCCGATTGCATTCCGGATATCTGAGCCTGTCTTTGCCACGCTGAAACACGGGTCCGTGCTGCTGTACGAAATCAAACTCAGCATGATCAAAAGCCCTGCGGCGAACAAAAGCAGACTGATAATCTCATGTTTATGCTTCATATGGGGAGCACCTGATACAGCCATATAATCCGCAACCTTTGCATGTCATAAGAGATGTTTTGAGAGGCCGACTATTCTTACCGTATGATGAAGAGAGCCAAAACCACACCTGCCAGGGCAAGCCGGTATCCGATAAAAAGATTCAGAGAATGCCTCGCCAGATATCGGAGAAGAAACTGTATGCTGAGATACCCAACTATCGCTGAAAAAAGAACGCCCAATGAAAACGGGAAAATTTCTTCCGAAGTCAAGCCAAGGTGCCTCAGTTTCAGAACCGCTGCCCCTGCAATCACCGGTGTCGAAAGGAGAAAGGAAAACCGTGCGGCGCTTTCGCGCGTGTACCCGGCAAGCAAACCCGCAACAATGGTAATCCCTGACCGCGAGACTCCCGGAACAAGCGCAAGAGCCTGCGCGCATCCGATAAACAAAGCATGCAGCAGGGTCATGCGCTCAATGGTCTGTGTTTTTTTGGAGAAGCGGTCTGCTGCCAGCATCACGATACTGATCAGAACCAGCGATCCAACGATCACAAGCGGATCACGAAACGTCTGTTCGATCACATGTTCAAAGGCAAACCCAACGATTCCCGCAGGAATAGTCGCCAGAACAATGTACCACACAAACCGGCCTTCTCCGGTTCTCCAGTCACCATTTCCCATGCCTTTGAAAAACGAGGTCAGAAGAACCAGCCAATCCCGCCAGAAATACGCCAGAATGGCAACCAATGTTCCCGCGTGCAGCGCAACGTCGAATTTCAAGCTGTCGATCAGCGTCCCGTGCCAGCCAAACATCCAGGGCATCAGGATCAAATGCGCTGAAGAACTGATCGGAAGAAATTCGGTAATTCCCTGCACAATGCCGAGAATAATTGCTTCAATAAGCATCATGCTGTCTGCTTTCTTGATGAAAATTCACTGCACGTATCTGGCGCCGTACGCTTCCTGACCGTGTCCGAACCATATTCCTCCTGCCACTGCAAGGAAGCTGACCGCCAGGACAGCCCAATACAGGGCATGCACAAGCCGGAACATCTGTTCAATATCGATGTTTTCAGCCTCGGCAAACAGTTTTGCAAACACCGGACGCTGCAACATTGTAAGAAGAGTATAGAGTATCCATACAATGAGCATAATGACAATCCCGATGCCGCGGTTCTGGAGCAGAATTCCAAAACCAAATTTTTTGTACAGGATCCAGACTCCGGTCAGACCGGCGATATTGACCAGCCATTTGGAAATAACCGAATATCCCTGCTCCACTCGTTGGAATAAAAGAACCTTCTGATGCACTCCCTGTGCCTGGTAAACCATCGGAAAGATAACGGTGGCGATGAAGGCAAGCCCGCCGATCCATAAGATGACGGCCAGTACATGAATAATGAGCAAACTGGTATACAGCATGATGTCCCCCCGTTTGAAATATGAGTCACGAAATGTTCACATTATTTCATAAAGCAGAGAGGAATTCAAGCGGTTTCGATTTGTTTCGGCAGGTTGAAAGAAGATAAAAAGAAGAGAGGAGATGAAAAAATTACTCTGTACTACTGCAGTGATCAATCGGTTTTACGTGCCAGATTGCATCAGCATATTCCTTGATAGAGCGATCGCTCGAGAAATGTCCCATGGAAGCGACATTCAGAATCGCCCGTTTTGCCCAATCCTCGCGGTCGCGATACAGAGCATCCACCCGATCCTGACAGGCAAGGTAGGAAGCATAGTCAGCAAGGAGCAGGAACTGGTCTCTGGAACCCGTGAGTCCGTCCATCAGCAGCCGGAATCGGTCCTGGTCATCCGGAGAAAAATAGCCGCCCCGTATCATGTCAATTACCTGTCGCAATTCAGAATTTCCTTGATATATTTCATGCGGGTGATATCCATTGGATCGGAGTTCGACAGCCTCCGGAGCATTCATCCCGAAGATGAAAATATTATCATCGCCGACTTCGTCTCGGATCTCGATGTTTGCTCCATCGAGCGTTCCGATCGTAAGTGCGCCGTTCAATGCAAACTTCATATTTCCGGTGCCTGATGCTTCGGTCCCAGCAGTTGATATTTGTTCTGAGAGATCACAGGCAGGGATGATCTTCTCCGCATTTGAAACATTGTAATCAGGAATGAACACGACCTTCAGCAGAGACCCGACCATCGGGTCATTATTGATTACATCGGCGATGCTGTGAATCAGTTTGATGATCAGCTTGGCCATTGCATATCCCGGCGCGGCCTTTCCGCCAAAAATAACCGTGCGCGGAACCATGCCTTCAATCCTGTTTTCACGGATACGGTTATAGCGGGTTACAACGTGCAATACGTTCAACAGCTGCCGTTTATATTCATGAAACCGCTTTATCTGAACATCAAACAAGGAAGAAGAATCAAGCGGTGTACTGATGAATTCTGCAAGCCGGTTCTTGTTGAGCTGTTTTACAGACCTGAACTGTTCGCGAAATTCCGGATCCTCGGCCAGCGGCTTCAGCTTCTTCAGTTCGTCGAGATCGCAGATCCACCCCTTCCCAATCCGGGAGGTAATGAGCCGTGAAAGATCGGGATTTGCCATACAAAGCCACCGACGGGGTGTTATGCCATTTGTAATGTTGATTATTTTGTCGGGAGTAAAGCGGTCAAAATCCGCGAAGATGGTATTTTTCATGAGATCCGTATGAATACGGGAAACCCCATTTACCCGGTGGCTCCCGATAATTGCAAGATGAGACATGCGGAGCCGTTTGCCACCGTGTTCATCCACAATCGACATCCGGCGGGTTAAATCCACGTCTCCGGGAAAACGATGGCGTACTTCTTCAAGAAACCGGTAATTGATCTCATAGATGATCTGAAGATGTCTTGGAAGAATGGATTCAAAAAGATCGACAGGCCATGATTCAAGCGCTTCCGGCATAAGCGTGTGGTTCGTATAGGAAAACGTGCGCTGGGTGAGTTCCCATGCCCTGGTCCAGTCCAGATGATATACGTCGACCAGGAGTCGCATAAGTTCAGCAATAGCGATCGACGGATGTGTGTCATTCAGCTGGATCGCGACCCGGTTTGGAAGTTCATCAAATGTGGAATGGAATTTTGTAAATCTTCGTAAAATATCCTGGAGCGAAGCGCAAATGAAAAAATACTGCTGCTTCAGCCGCAGTTCGCGTCCCATCTGTGTCGTATCATCCGGATACAGGACTTTCGAAAGGTTTTCCGATTCGTTTTTGTCCTCAACGGCCTTGATGTAATTTCCCTCGTTGAAATACTTGAGATTAAAATCACGCGATGCCTTGGCCGTCCACAGCCGCATATTATTGACAGTATTTGTATTGTATCCCGGGACCGGCGTGTCGTATGCCATGGCCATCACTTCTTCCGTATCAACCCAATGAAACCGTGCCTGGCCGTCTTCATCCCGGAACTGAACCACCCTGCCACCGAATTTTACCGGATACAGCACTTCCGGACGGGGAAATTCCCAGGGATTCCCGTATCGAAGCCAGTTATCCGGATGTTCAACCTGGTATCCGTTCTCGATCCGCTGATTGAACATGCCATATTCATACCGAATACCATAGCCATATCCAGGCAAACTGAGGGAAGCCATGGAGTCAAGAAAGCAGGCTGCAAGCCTTCCCAGTCCCCCGTTCCCGAGCGCTGCCTCCTGCTCCATGTTCCCAATCGTTTCAATATTGAGATCAAGGTCTTCAAGCGCTTTCCGGCATTCTTCATAAAATCCCATATTGATGAGACTGTTGGTCAACAGTCGTCCGGTCAGAAATTCCATAGAAAAGTAATACACGCGTTTTGCGTCGGACTGATAGTAACTGCGCATGGTTTGCATCCAGCGCTCGATCAGCCGTTCACGGACAGCATAGGCAGTAGTGTGGAACCAATCCCTGTAGGTTGCAGTAATGGGATCTTTTCCCAGGGAGTAAATAAGCCGGTTGCAGAGAGAATGTCTCAATGCATCCCGGTCTTCTCCTCGTTTGTCGTATACAAAATTGCTCTGTAAATTACTGTTCATAGGGGTTCTTGTAAGAAATCAGCATAAACGATCAGAGTCCTGATGATTCCTGGTGTCTTATCGGTACTGTTCTTGATAAAGTTTAGCAGATCGGCTTTTTTCTTGGGGGAGAGTGAACCCCCTCCGGCGTGTGCCGGAGGATTCCATGTCGCAGGGACTGAACCAGCAGGATTATATTTCCATAATAACCGGCAGGATCATGGGCCGGCGTTCAAGCCGTTTATTGATAAATTTTTTGACCGTGGTCCGGACTTGAGCGCTTACGATGGACCAGTCGCCCTTCGCTTCGGGAATCATGAGAGTCAGGGTGTTCATAACGACGTCTTTCACCTCGGCAAGCAGATCCTGCGACGCATCCTCGAACACAAATCCCCGTGAAATGATATCCGGACCTGACACGACTTTTCCCGTTCCTTTGTCAATACCCAGAAACACGATGACGATGCCGTCATGCGCGAGCTTCCTGCGGTCTCTTAGTACGACGGTATCCACTCCTGCTTCCCCGGTCGCACCCGCTATTTTCCCATCGATGTAAACACGCCCGGTGCTCACCAAACCGGCACGCCGTGCGGAATCTGCGGTGAATTCCATCACCTCGCCGTTCTCAATAATGAAAATATGCTCTTCAGGGATGTTTACCTTCGTTGCAAGCTGCGCATGATATACCAGATGCCGGTATTCTCCATGAACCGGGATAAAAAACTTCGGTTTCACCAGGCTCAGCATAAGCTTTAATTCTTCTTTTGATGCATGGCCCGATACATGAATTTCGGATACTTTCTCATAAAAAACCTCGGCACCGCGCTTGAACAGCCGGTTAATGATATTTGCAATGGGCCGCTCGTTTCCGGGGATCATTTTGGATGACAGAGCAATGGTGTCGCCTTTTTTAATCTGGAAATATTTGTGTTCATTCGCTGCCATACGCGCAAGAGCGCTCATGGGCTCGCCCTGACTTCCAGTAGTAATCATCACAATCTGTTCGTCGCGGAGTGTCTTCAACGCATCGATTTTAAGCCAGGTATCAGGCGGGATGGAAAGATATCCGAGGTTCAGCGCAATCTGGGTGTTGGCAATCATGCTTTTTCCGTTCAGAATCACTTTTCGTCCGAACATTACTGCCACATCAATAATCTGTTGAACGCGGTGAATGTTCGACGCAAAGGTCGCTACCACAATCCTTCCTTTCGCCCGGCTGAAAATGTCCTCAAGGCCGCGCCGAACTTCTTTTTCCGAGAACGTATACCCGCCCTTTCCGGCGTTGGTACTGTCCGAAAGCAGCACCAGGGTGCCCTTGTCGCCATATTCACTAAACGTGCGTAGGTCTATGACTTCTCCGTCTACCGGCGTAGGATCAATCTTGAAGTCGCCCGTATGCACAACCCTGCCCACCGGTGTTGTGATGCCGAGTCCCACGCCATCCACAATGCTATGGGTCACCCGGATAAACTCCACCGAGAAACATCCAATAGCCACTGTCTCTCGCGGTTTTACGGTTACCAGCTCAATCTCGGTATCAAGATCATGCTCCTTTAATTTGTCCTTCACGAAACCAAGCGTAAGACGCGTTCCAAAAACCGGAACCTTGATTTCACGGAGAAGAAACGGCAGGGCGCCGATATGATCCTCATGCGCATGCGTAAGCACGACCGCACGGACTTTTTCCTTGTTCTCCATCAGGTAAGTAAAGTCAGGAATAACAATGTCAACCCCGAGCATTTCCGCATCCGGAAACATGAGACCGGCGTCAATGATGATGATATCGTTTTCATATTCAAGCACGGTCATGTTCAAACCGATTTCACCAACGCCACCGAGTGGAATTATCGAGAGCACGGGAAAATTCGATCGTTCCAGAGCGCTTAGTGCATACGGCGCTGGATTGGCCTTTTGACCTTCTTCAGTGTGCATTGCTTCCAAAATGTAAAACTCCTTTCATATCATATCGCGAATACAAGTTCAAAGTTCAAAATCCAAAGATCAAATCAAGCTTCAAGCAACAATCTCAAGGATTTGCTGTTTTGCTTTTTGGAATATTGTTTTGAACTTTGACATTTGAGTTTCAGAACCATGGATATCACTCAGGATATATCAAAAAAGTTATCCTTTCAATCAAAAACTCTGGGTTTTCTTTTGTTCCGTGGCATGGAACATGACAAAAGAGTACCACAAGGAAAAATATTGCCCCACCCTCACAGAGCTAAGGTTTCAGCAGAAAATCGATAGAAAAAAGCTCCCGGATGATGGTATAATGAGGCCCGTATCTCTCATAAAAAAATCCCTCTATAGCAGAGCATCGCATTGTTTGACCTGACTCCCTGGCGGAGGATGCATGAAACCGAAGAAACCGCGGACATCAAAACCGTATACTTCGTTCCCTGTCGTGGGAATCGATGCCTCAGCAATTAACCGTGTCGAAGAGATTGCTCATCTCGGGAGTTGGGAACTGGATCTGGCGCAAAATAAGTTGACCTGGTCGGACGAGGTTTACCGGATATTCGGCCTGCAACCGCAGGAATTCGGTGCAACTTATGAAGCTTTCCTCGAACGGATTCATCCGGGTGACCGTGCTGCAGTTGATACCGCATACTCCGCCTCATTGCGCGAGGAAAAAGACACCTATGAGATCGAGCACCGGGTGGTCAGGAAATCGGATGGCGAGATCCGCATCGTGCACGAGAAATGCGAGCACGTACGGGATAGGGACGGCAAAATAATCCGGTCAATAGGAATGGTGCACGATATCACCGAACGCAAGCGAACCGAGAAGGCGCTGTTGAACAGCGAACAGAGACTCAAAGCAGTCTTGTACGGCTCTCCCATTCCCCAGTTTGTCATTGACCGGGATCATAAGGTTGTTTACTGGAACAATGCGCTCGAAGTAATCACGGGGATTCAGGCAACGGAAATAATCGGCACCAATCAGCATTGGCGGGCATTCTACAGCGCAGAAAGACCCTGTCTGGCCGATTTATTAATTGACGAAGCTATAGAGAGGATTCCTGTGCTGTACCAGGAAAAGCACAGCAGATCGAAACTTGTCGCCGATGCATATGAGGTTACGGATTATTTCCCCGCTCTTGGCGAGCAGGGGAAATGGCTGTACTTCACCGCGGCGGCCATTCGGGATATCAACGGGCAGATAACCAGCGTGCTGGAAACACTGGAAGATATCACCGTGCGCAAACAAGCTGAAGAGCAGATTCTCCTGGATATTGAGAATTTACGTGCCAGCAACGAGGAAATGGAACGCCTCAACCAAGCCATGGTTGGCCGCGAACTCCGCATGATCGAATTGAAAAAAGAAATCAACGAACTCTGCACGCGCGCAGGAGAAGCACAGCGATATAACCTGAACTTTGAAAGCGAGGAGCAACTGTGAGCGTCAAGAGCAATTGGCTGAACCAGCTGGCCTGGTTGCCGATTCCCCTGCTGCTGGCAGCTATCATTGTGGCATGGGCGGCGGGTCTGCGCGGTTCCTACGAAGCTCACACCCTGCTTCTTGTCTTGAGCTTCACCTTCTATACGCTGGTCTCACTAAGCACGCTCTATCTCATCGGACGGAGTTTCCTAGCCTCAGGCTTGCCAGGACTGTTGCTCCTGGAGTGCGGGGTAGTACTGTGGAGCCTGGCCGGCACGATTGGTGACTTCGTCTCTCACGGTGACGCAAATATCAACGTTACCATCTTCAATGCAGGCATCTTGCTGGCTGGGTTATGTCATCTGGCAGGTGCCGTCCTTACTCTCTGGCCGCAGCGAGTGCTTCGCGTGAAACCCCTGTGGCTGGGCGTAGGTTGGGTGTTCGCCCTGGGTCTGCTTTGGTTGATCGCGCAAGCAGCGCTGCTGGGCTGGCTGCCGGTTTTCTTCATCCCCGGTCACGGGGGCACACCCGTGCGCTACTTCGTGCTCATATCGGCTATCGCCATGTTCGTGCTCTCCTCCGGCGTGTTGTTAGCCAGCCAACGCGAGACGCGCCTTCCATTTACCTCCTGGTATGCCCTTGCCCTGCTGCTGCTGGCGGTTGGACTGTTCGGCGTAATGATCCAACTATCTCTTGGCAGCATCGTCAACTGGTTGAGCCGTGCGGCGCAGTGGCTCGGTGGGATGTATCTGCTCTTCGCCGCCCTCGCTTCGCTGCGTCAGTCACAACTGCCGCTTTTTCCACCCGAAAACAAGTCACATCCGGCGTATTACCGGGATGCCATTGCTGTGGCAATCGTGCTCGCCGCAACAGCTCTGCGCTTGGTTTTTCTGCAGATACTGGGAACGCAAGCCCCCTTCGTGACGTTCTACCCTGCAGTGATTCTGGCTGCACTCTACGGAGGCAGACGCGCGGGACTGGTGGCGACTGTCTTATCGGCGATAGTAGTTCATTACTTCTGGATTGAACCGACGTACCAATTCGCCGTGGGGCAACCTGGCGACTGGTTGGCACTCGTGATCTTCCTGTTGAGCGGGTCGATGATCGCCTGGGTCACCGACACCATGCACAGCGCCCGTACTCGTGCCTTCGCGTCGGAGGCGCTGCACAAGTCCCTTGATGAACTTGAAGCGCGCGTTCAGGAACGCACGCAAGGGCTTAAAGAAGCGGAAGCTGCGATGAGGCTGGCCAATGCCTACAACCGCGGCCTTCTCGAAGTCAGCCTTGATCCGCTGGTTACCATCAGTGCGGAGGGAAAAATCACGGATGTCAACAGGGCGACTGAAGCGGCAACCGGTTGCTCACGGACCGCACTCATCGGAACGGACTTTTGTGATTACTTCACCGAGCCGGAAAAGGCACGCACTGGGTATGAACAGGTGTTCCGTGAAGGTTCGGTGCGCGACTATGCACTCGAACTGCGGCATCGGGACGGTACCGTCTCCCCCGTCCTCTACAACGCATCGGTGTACCACGACGACCAGGGAACGGTAATCGGCGTCTTCGCCACTGCACGCGACATAACAGAGCAAAAGCAGGCGCAAAAAGCTCTCAAAGAGTTAAACGTGTCACTGGAACAGCACGTCATCGAGCGCACAACAGAACTTCAGGCAGCTAATAAAAGACTTCGCGCTTCGCGCTTAGCCGCGCTGAATCTCATGGAAGACGCTCTCCAGTCCCGTAAGGAGTCTGAAAAGGCAAGCGAAGAGCTACACAGGGTAAATAAAGAACTCGAGTCTTTTGTCTACTCAGTCTCGCACGATTTGCGCGCGCCGCTTCGCTCCATGGCCGGCTTCGCAAAAATCGTCAATGAGGACTATGCCCAATTGCTCAATGAAAAAGGAAAAGACTATTTGTCCCGCATCTACAATAGCGCCGAGAGAATGAACCGGCTTATCGATGATCTGCTGCATCTTTCGCGCATTTCCAAACAAGACCTCGCGCACACCACTCAGATTGATCTGAGCAAACTGGCCTCTTTGTCCATCACGGAACTGCAGCAGGGAGAGCCGGACAGGTCCGTTGCAGTCAACATTCAAAATGGCCTTTTCGCCTCTGTGGATCAGAGGCTGATTGCTCTCGCACTTACGAACCTGCTCGAAAATGCCTGGAAATTTACAAAAAAGACTCAGGACGCCCGGATTGAATTCGGGGCACATACCAGGGGAAAAAAAATTATTTATTATGTCCGAGACAACGGTGCTGGATTTGATCCTGCCTATGAAAAAAAAATGTTTTTACCCTTCCACCGACTCCATTCTGAACAGGAATTTGAGGGCACTGGCATCGGCCTTGCCATTGTCGAGCGGGTTATCCGCCGCCACGGTGGAAAAGTCTGGGCTGAGGGAAAAGTCAACAAAGGGGCTACGTTCTATTTTACCCTGGGATAAAAATGTCAAAACCATCCCTTGAAGGGGTCGAGGAGTTTTTCTTTTTTGTTTTTATTGCAAGGCCACAAGCGACAAGGCAATTTTCGGAAGGAAACCTGTGCTATACTGTTTTTTGTAGGATTTGATTCTGATGAAGTGCAGAAAAACGTGTTTTCTTCAGGTACCAGAACAGAAAAAATTGAAAGAGCTTGAGGATGTTGTTATGACATATACAGTCATGATTGTTGATGACAATCCTGATGACATAGAAATCATGAGAAGAGCACTGACCAGATCAGGAGTTGCATTGACAATCAAAGAGGCGTTTCACGGAGAAACTGCGCTGAAAATGCTCAAACAATGCTCATCTGCGCCTTTTTTGATCCTGCTCGATCTGAAAATGCCCGGCATGAACGGCATTGATACTCTGCGAAGGATTCGCGCCGATGCCTCGCTCAAGCATATTCCGATAATCATGGTAACCAATTCCCTGCTGGAAGCCGATAAAAATGATGCCTATGCTGCTGGAGCAAATGGATTCCTTCACAAGGCTTTTAATTTCGACCAGTTTTCCCAGGATATAACAACAGCACTGAAACACTGGCTGAAATCATAACACTCTCGCTTGATCCTGCCGTACCTATTCGCCAAAAGGCGCAGGAATCCACATCTCATTTTTCTGCATACAATGATTTTGTACGGCGCTTAAAAAGTTTCTCGACCTCGACTCCCCAAAAGACAAAGGATGACAATACCAGCGTAATCAACAGCTCATTCATGGTTAGCGGCTCTGTTTTGAAAATGGGATTGAAAGCTGGTACATAGATCGTGGCCATCTGAAGGACGAACGTCAGGAGAAAAGCGCCAACGAGGGGTTTATTGCTCAGAAATCCCTGGGTAAAGATCGATTCACGTTCAGACCGTATGGCAAGAACATGTCCCATCTGGCTTAGACATAAGACAGTAAACACCATGGTCTGCCAGTGAGCATGTCCGGTTGTAAGCGCCCATGCCTGGGTAAACAGGGATACGGCGCTCATCAGAAGACCTACCCACAATATATGAATCCCGAGGCCTGCTGCAAAAATGCTTTCTTTCGGATGCCGCGCCGGTCGTTCCATGATCCCTTTCTCGGCAGGTTCAGCTGCAAGAGCAAGCCCGGGCAGACCGTCAGTCACCAGGTTGATCCAGAGAATGTGGATGGGAAGAAGCGGAATGGGAAGCCCTAAAAACGGCGCAAAGAAAATTGCCCCGATCTCTCCAGAATTGCTCGTCATAGTGTACTTGATAAATTTGCGTATGTTATCAAAAATTCGACGGCCTTCCTTTACCGCCTTTACAATGGTAGCGAAATTATCATCAAGGAGCACCATGTGGGCCGCTTCTTTGGATACGTCTGTTCCGGTGATTCCCATAGCGATCCCGATATCCGCCCTCCGAAGTGCAGGCGCATCATTCACCCCATCGCCGGTCATGGCAACGAACTGTCCCTTATCCTGGAGTGCCTTGATGATTTTGAGCTTCTGCTCAGGCGCAACTCGGGCATACACACGAATTTTCTCAACGCGGTCTTCAAACTCTTCGAGCGACAATTGCTCAAGCTCTTTCCCGGTGATGACTGCGCGTGAATTCTGTTCGAGAATTCCTAACCGTTTCGCAATCGTAGTGGCCGTAAGCGGATGATCGCCGGTAATCATAACGGGTTTGATGCCTGCAGTCATGCACTCATGAACAGCTGCCTTGGCTTCCTCCCGCGGAGGATCCATCATGCCGACAAGACCAAGAAGCGTTAGCTGTGTCTCAATATGTTCGGGAGAAAGATCATCTGGAATTTTATCCCATGATCGCATGCCGACCCCAAGTACCCGAAGACCGTCTCCTGACATCCGGTCATTCACCTTCTCCACTTCCTGCTTATCAAGAGGTTGTGGCCCGTTTTCCGTCAACAAATATGTTGATGTATCGAGCAGGACATCAACGGCTCCCTTGGTAAATGACACGAACGTTCCATCAGCATTCCGATGAAATGTAGTCATGCACTTTCGTTCTGAATCGAAAGGAATTTCTGCCACACGGGGAAGTTTTTCTTTCAGCGCTCTTTTGTCAAACCCTGACTGTTGTGCAGCAATATAGAGCGCGATTTCCGTGGGATCGCCGATAATGCCCCCTGAAGCTTCGATCCGGGCATCGTTGCTTAGTGCCAAAGCGGTCAGGAATGCAGTATGTTTTTCAGCAGAAAAATCCTGCAGCCGGAAGATCCCTGCATGGACATACAACTCTTCCACGGTCATTTTATTTAAAGTCAGAGTGCCGGTTTTATCCGAGCAGATGTACGTAACGGAACCAAGCGTTTCTACTGCTGGTAATTTGCGGATCAATGCCTGCTGCCGGATCATTTTTCTCGCTCCGAGTGCAAGCGAAATCGTGATCACCGCAGGCAGTGCCTCAGGGATTGCGGCAACCGCAAGCGAGATCGCAGTAAGAAGCATCAGGAGTGGGTCCTCTCCCCGAAAAAGACCGACCCCGAAAACGATGGCACAAATTACCAAGACGACGAGTGCGAGCCTTTTGCCGAAGGAGGCAAGCCTTTTTTGGAGCGGTGTTTTTGTTTCCTCTTCTTGCTGCAATAGGGTGGCGATCTTTCCAAGTTCCGTTTTCATCCCTGTCGCGATAACGACTCCCCTACCGCGACCATAGGTTACGGTCGTGCCTTTATATGCCATATTTTTCCGGTCACCAATCGGCAGGTGCTCTTCCACCAGCTCATGAACCTGTTTTTCGATTGCCAGCGATTCACCGGTTAATGCAGCCTCCTCAATCTTGAGCTGTGCAGTTTTGATCAGACGCATATCAGCAGGAATAATCGTTCCCGCCTCAAGCTGTACCACATCACCAGGGACAAGCTGTGATGTGGGTACGGTGGTAGGTTTTCCATCACGGAGCGCAACAGCATGCTGAGCAGCCATTTTTTTGAGCAACGCCATTGCCTTCTCGGCCCGGTATTCCTGGACAAAGCCAATCACGGCATTCAACAGGACAATCACGACGATGGCAATCGTATCGGAGGCATCACCAATGATACCGGATATGAGCGCAGCAGCGATCAGAACAAGAATCATGAAATCCTTGAACTGGTCAAGAAACATCATAAAAATTGTTTTCTTCTTTTTCTCAACGAGCTCGTTCGGACCGTACTGCTCAAGTCGTTTTTTTGCCTCATTGTCGGCAAGTCCTTGAATGGTCGTGTTCAGTTCCTTCGCAAGCTGGTCTGCGCTCAATTGATGGAATTCCATGGTGTTCTCCCTGAGGTGTATTACTTTTTAAAAACGCTGAAAAACCTGGCTAGTCCGCTCGTATCTATGCATGCTATCTGCTTCAGTTCTCCGGCATCAAGCCAGATGCCGTCGCATTCGGAGCACTTGTCAATCTTCATATGATGGTAATCAACCTCAATTAACTCCATTCCGCACTTCGGACACATCATAAAATGGAGCTCTTTCCGTCGTTTTTTCTCTTCCTCCGCAAGCTTTTGGTGCTTTTCCACCTCTTTTTTCTTCTGTTCTTCAAAGGCCATTCGTGCAAAATATTCTTCTTCTTGTTTGCTGGGTCGCATCGAGCTCTCTTGTAGATATATTACTTTGTATAATTCCAATAAGCCGCTTGCTCTCTTTAATTGTACCAACTCTCAGTATATTGTTTTCAGAAATAGGTAAAATCCAGAATGGTTTTAGGGATAAATAAAGTTCATGTGAGTTCAGCTTGTTCTTCTATCAAGGCTCCGATATTGAATTGCCTCGGAAATATGCTCAGAAGAAATATGCTCGCACCCTTCTATATCAGCAATGGTACGAGAAACCTTGAGGATGCGGTTGTACGCCCTGGCGGACAGGCCAAGCCGGTTCATGGCCGTTTCCATTAAACTCTGGCAGGCTGAATCGATTTTACAATATTTTCGGAGATGCCGCGGCTTCATGTGAGCATTGGCATGTATCCCGTCTCCATTAAACCGTTGTTGCTGGATAACGCGGGCCTTGGTGACACGCTCCCGAATAGCTTGAGAAGGTTCTCCGGCTTTGTCTGAAGAAATCTCGTTGAATTTGATTGCCGGAACTTCAATATGAATATCAATCCGATCCAAAAGCGGTCCGGATATTTTTGACCGGTACGTTTGCACCTGATGAGGTGTGCACAGGCACTGGTGAAAGGGATCTCCATGGAACCCGCACTTACAGGGATTCATGGCTGCGACGAGCATGATCGATGCCGGATACGTTAAAGAAGTAAGCGCGCGGGAAATCGTGACCCGTCCGTCTTCGAGCGGCTGGCGAAGCGCTTCAAGCACATTGCGCTTGAACTCAGGAAGCTCATCCAGAAACAAAACTCCATTATGTGCAAGGCTCACTTCTCCCGGTTTTGGAACCTGTCCACCGCCGATCAAACCGGCATCGGAAACAGTATGATGCGGTGATCGGAACGGCCTCGTGGCAATGAGCGGCTGGCCTTGCTTGAGCAGTCCCATAATACTGTGGATTTTCGTAGTCTCGATCGATTCATCGAAATTCATCTCCGGCAGCACCGAAGGCAGTCGCTTCGCGAGCATGGTCTTTCCCGAACCCGGAGGACCGATCATGACAATATTGTGACCGCCTGCTGCGGCAACTTCAATGGCCCGCTTTGCATGTTCCTGACCGCGTACTTCTGAAAAATCTTCCTGGTATGCGGAATAGGTTTCAAAGGCATTGCGGATGTTTATTGTCTCGGGCTCTCGTGCATTTTGAGAAAGGAACTCAACAACTTCGGGAAGCGTATGCATGCCGAAAACAGGAACTGATGCCACAACCGCCGCTTCCTGGGCATTGACAGCGGGCACGATCATCCCCCGATATCCAGCCTTCTTCGCAAGCACAGCCATGGAGAGCGCACCGCGTACTGTTTTCACTCGGCCGTCGAGTGAAAGCTCTCCGACAATCAAAAATCCATCGACTAATTCCTGATGAAGAACCCCTTCCGCAATAAGCATTCCGATCGCAATCGGAAGATCAAACGCAGAGCCTTCTTTTTTTATGTCAGCGGGAGCAAGATTGACAACAACCTGTTTGAGGGGAAAATCGAAACCCGTGTTTTTGAGCGCAGCGCGTACTCGTTCTTTGCTTTCCTTCACAGCCGCATCAGGCAGGCCTACCGTAGAAAAATAAGGGAGCCCTCTGCTTGCAATATCAACTTCGACCTCCACAGCATATGCATCGATTCCAAGAACTGCGGAGCTGATTATCTTCGCAAGCATGGAACCTCCTTCTCTGATATCTGATCCCAGATGCCAGATACCAGATGTGAAGAATCTCAGGCGATTTTATCCGGCATCAGGAATCCTGCATCTGGCACCTTGTATTGATGATTTTATAACAGAGAGAATGAGCGGATGTCAAACGTTAATTATTGTTTGAAGCGGGTAACGAATGCACCGATGAATTTGGTCTGTTTGAGATAGTCAGACAAGGAAAGTTCTTTAACCATACCTTTGCCACGCCTGCTGCCGCTGCCCTTGCTTCCGGAGGCATGAATGAGATAGGGTTTGTCTGATTTGATGCGGATAATTGAAATATGCCCGACGATTTCTTCCACAATACGTTTCTTCGGATCCTTGACCCAGAAAATAATGTCTCCATCCTGCAGATTCTGTTGCAGTTCACGCTTTGCCAGAGATTCTTTTGGCAGAATAGTCGCATCGGCAATGTTTCGTGATCCGGCAATCGATACTGTCGGTCCGAGATCAGCAGTAATGTTGGCGCCCCACTTTTTGCTCATGACCATGTCTTCGCCATACTGAAACCGCTCATCGTAATTGACAACACGACCATCGACCAGGATGCCGTTCGTGATAAATCGGAGAGTCAACGCCCGCTCTACGGCTTCCCGAGGCGTACGGGTAAGTGCAAGCTCTACCGCACGAAACGTGTGATACATGCAATCAGCCTTTTCATCAGCCACGATACGGTTGGTTCGCACATACAATCCGACCGGATCGGTATCATACGGGGTTCCGATGAACCGCTTTGCCCAATAGGCAATCCGTTTGCCGAGAGGCAGCGAGCCTGCGCGCATCTGCGCAAGGTAGATTTCGTCCGCGGTCATATCTGCGGGTTTCTTTTTTTCGTCGGGTCCGGCATTGATCAATCGGATGCCGTATTGAAATGCTTTTGAGAACGGCCGGTCGTAAATTCCCGCGATGCGTAATGAACGTTTTTTTGCAGTCTGCAGGAACTGGCCATTCCCGATATACATTCCCCGCCCTTCGCCGTAAAATGCCAGAATGTCTCCCGGCTGCAGATCTTTTTTCGATACGCGTGCTTCACCTGCCTTACCTGATGCAAGATCACCAATCCCGGTAATGCCATGAATGCGACAGGTAATATACAGAAGTCCCTGCATATCCATGCCCTGGGCCGTTAAGCCTCCTTCGAAATACCGCACGTTGATAAATTGCTTTGCTGTTTTTGCAAGGTCTTCCGGTTTGGTTTCGTTGAGAATAGGATCGCCTGTTTTAACGGGCATCGTATCAGCCGCATCAAGGATCGCAAGAGAGCGGTCGGGAAACTGGACGGTATATGCGCCGGGATTTTTCTGGACCACGGGAAGCCGGGTACCCGCATACAGCGAAACTTTGTGATCGCCGGTCTTGTCAAGAATAAGGGCTTCTGATCGGGGTTTGGTAATAATAACCCATTGCCGTTTGGGGTTCAGATAATTTTTGCCTTTGTCCTTTGGAATGATCACGGCTTCCTGCTGAACCCAGCCTTCCCGCTGTTCCTGGCTCGGGATGGATATACGATAGCGATTGTTCTCTTTTCCCAGAATGCGCACCTCATCACCGAGAAGCACTTGCGTTTGGATGCTGGATTTCGGTGCTGGCTCCTGTCGAACATTGGCAAGCGGTGAAGAAACGATTCCGAAAGTTCCGGCAACAGATTCCTGAGCGGAAAAGACAAGGGAAGGGAAAGAGAGTATGCAGACAACGAGAATGAATAAGAATTTTTTTTTCATGCGATAAATATAGGACTGTGAGATAGAGATGTTTTATTGCTGCAGTATGTGGAACAAATGGTGCCGAAGGGGGGACTCGAACCCCCATGGGTTGCCCCACACGCCCCTCAAACGTGCGTGTCTACCAATTCCACCACTTCGGCACATGCTAACTATGTTTTTACAAAAAAAAACACTGCGCCTGAATCTTCCGTAGCCACCATGCGCAGTGAGCTGCAATTATTTTTTGCCGGAAACGTAGGTAAGCCAATCTGCGTGATTCTTATTTCTACCATAGACAGTGTCAAAGAACACAGACTGGAGTTTCGCCGTGACCGGACCTGGCTTGCCTTTTCCGATCATGCGATTATCAACTTCCCGAATCGGCGTAATTTCTGCCGCCGTACCCGTAAAAAATACTTCATCAGCAATGTAAAGCTCGTCGCGGGTAAACCGTTGTTCAGCAACGCGGTATCCAAGCTCAGTCGCAATCTGCATCACGGAAGCCCGGGTGATACCTTCAAGAATAGCCGTAAGCGGCGGTGTCTTAAGAACACCGTTCCGAACAATGAATATGTTTTCACCACTGCCCTCGGCAACGAATCCTTCCGTATCAAGCAGCACGGCTTCATCATATCCGTCTTTCAAAGCCTCACGCTTGGCAAGAAGAGAATTGCAATAGTTTGCCGATGTTTTTGCCCGTACCATCGTGGCATTGATATGCGGTCTGCTGAATGAGGAAATCTTTACCCGAATACCGTTTTTCATGCCCTCTTCACCAAGATAGCTTCCCCACGGCCACACGGCGATCGAAATCTGAATCGGATTGTTGCCGGGATACACTCCCATGATGCCATAACCAATATGCGCAAGCGGCCGGATATAGCATGCCTCAATTTTATTCACCCGGATCGTTTCAAGAATGGCCTCACACACAGCTTGGCGCGTTAACGGCATTTCCATCTGGAGAATATGGGCTGAATTGAACAGCCGGTCTACATGCTCAGGTAATCGAAATACCGCAGGGCCCTGGTCGGTTTTATAACATCGGATGCCTTCAAAAACCGCGGTACCATAATGAAGAGAATGAGTCAGAATATGAACCTTAGCCTCGTCCCATTTAACAAAAGCACCATCAATCCATATCTTTTCCGTGGTTTTTAGCATAGTGGTAATTTATAACAGCCTCCCTAAAAATTGTCAATCTTTTTTTCTTTATTTTTTATGGAAATAAAGCAACATGCGTGTATCAGCACGAGAGAACCGGTCTCTTAAAGAATGCCCTTTTTCCGTGCCTTCGTAATGGCGTCGCTGCGGCCTTTTGCATGCAGTTTTTCATAGGTATTTTTGATATGCGTATGCACGGTGTGCGTACTCAGGTTGAGCGCCTCACCGATGGCCTTGTACGTAAGACCTTCCTCAATGAGCTTCACGATTTCCTTTTCTCTTTGCGTCAGGAGAAGGTGCCTGTCTGCCGACTCATCCTGAAACTCATGGATGATTTTGCGGGCGATTTTGGGGCTCATGGGTGCCCCGCCGTCATGAAGAGCATGAATGGACTCTATAAGCTCCCGGGGGCTGCTTCCTTTGAGCATATACCCGGATGCCCCTGCCTTGATCGCTGCAAAGACCTTGTCCCGGTCTTCAAAAATCGTATGCGCGACAATTTCAACATCCGGCAGAAGCTCTTTTGTTTTGCGGATCAAATCGAC
>JBAZLV010000035.1:0-21504 GCA_041650055.1 Nitrospirota bacterium
TGTAGGGAATATCTCGTTTTAATTGGTCATATTTTCCTGCAATGAAGTATGCCTTCTGTTCCGTGACTGGTCTGGCGAGTTCCTGGATCAAGGCTGTTTTTCCGATGCCGGGGTTTCCGCTTACCAGCAGGGCTTCGGCTGCACCGTTTCGTACCCGGTTGAAAGCAGCAAGAAGGTTTTGGATCTCCTGATCTCTGCCGTATAGTTTCTGAGGGATGGTGAGCATACTTCCGTAATTCCTTATGAAGATGAACTTTAAAAGCGGTATTCTTTTCCAGAGACTCAGTGATGTAAATGCGCAGCGGAGGCTTGTTCTGTATGTTATGAAAGAATCTCTAAAATAGTATAGATTTTCTTGAAAAATGCAAGGAAGGAATTAAATGAATCAAAAAATATGAATATATAAATTAACTATTTGACAAACAGTTTTTTTCTGTGGTAAGACTATATCTCAATAACATTTCAATAGGAAACATGAAACTTCAGGTTCTCACGTAATCTGCTTCAGGAAAGGGGATTATTATGAGGAAGAAGGATCAAGTGATGAATCGTTTTTTTGATGCCCTGGAGTTTCGTGGTGTAAACCGAAGGGATTTTTTAAAATTCTGCGGCACCACAGCGGCCCTTCTGGGGTTATCGGAACTTCACGCGCCTCGCATAGCACAAGCTCTTCAAAAAGCATCAGCCAGGCAGCCCGTGGTCTGGCTTAACTTCGCTTCTGATACCGGCTGCACGGAAGCCTTCCTGAAAGCAACCTATCCAAGTCCTGCAGACGTCATTCTTGATATTTTGAGCATTGATTATAACGAGACGCTTCAGGCAGCAGCCGGCAGGCAGGTCGAAGAAACGCTTGATATTTCCAAAAAGACCGGCGGATATCTCCTTATTATAGAAGGAGGAATTCCGACGAAAAACGGATACGGTATGATAGCTGATCGGGAGATGATCGATGTGTTCATAGATATGGCCCGGCCGGCTATTGCTATTCTTGCGGTCGGGAGCTGTGCAACGTATGGCGGAGTTCCCGCGGCTAAACCGAATCCTGCAGCTATTATTGGAGTTGATGAGGCCTTACAGAAGGCCGGCATCAAAAAACCACTTATTAATTTTGATCTCTGTCCGGTAAATCCTGAGTATCTGGTCGGCGTGGTTGTCAATTATCTTTTACTTAAAAAATTTCCTGAACTCGATGATAAAGGCAGGCCGACACTGTTCTATGGCCAGAATATTCATGACAACTGTGAGCGACGAGCGCATTTTGATGCCGGTAGATTTGTCGAGACGTTCGGCACCCAGGAAGAAGCGCTTCAATACTGTCTGTATAAAATGGGCTGCAAGGGCCCGATGACCAATTCAGCCTGTCCTACAATACAGTACAACGGCAGAACAAGCTGGTGCATCAAGGCCGGAGGTCCATGCATTGGATGCGCCGAACGTGACTGGACTGATATATTTGCAGGTTTTTACAAGCCGCTGCCGGATGTTTCCATTCCAGGACTCAAAGGTGTTGAAGCTGGCGCTGACACGCTTGGTGCCATTGCAGGAGCAGCAACCGCCGTGGGAATCGGGATCCATGCTGCCATGACCAAAGCATCAGGAAGAATTAAAAAGGACGGAGGTGACAAGTAATGGCAAGAATCGTCATTGATCCCGTTACCCGTATTGAAGGACACATGAAGGTTGAAGTTGAAATTGAGCGAGGCATGGTAAAGGATGCCTGGGTATCCGGAACCTTGTTTCGAGGATTTGAAATGATCCTGCAGGGAAGAGACCCGCGTGATGCCTGGCATATTACCCAGCGCATTTGCGGGGTCTGCCCGACATCCCATGGCCATGCCTCTTCCATGAGTATGGATGATGCGTTCAAAGTAAAACCTCCTGATAATGGCAGGATAACCAGGAATATTCTTGAAGGCGCGCAGTTCTTGCATTCCCATATTCTCTGGTTTTATCATTTGAATGCCCTGGATTATGTCGATATTGTTTCCGCTCTGAAGGCCCAGCCAAAAGAAGCCTCGCTTAAAAAAGTTCAGGCTAAGCTTAAGGCCTTTGTGGATTCCCGTCAGCTTGGTCCGTTTGGCCATGCCTATTGGGGCCACCCTTCGTACAAACTTCCTCCTGACCTGAACCTGCTTGCGGTTGCTCATTACCTGGAAGCGCTCGAGATGCAGGCAAAGGCAGCACAGATAAGCGCGATTTTCGGCGGAAGAATGCCGATGATCATGACCAGCCCTCCGGGAGGAGTGACGCATGTTTCGAGCATCGATGATCTGAAGAACTATCTTTACCGTGTAAAGGAACTTCAGGGATGGATTGATGCTGTTTTTATTCCGGATGTACTTGCGATTGCACCGTTCTATAAGGAATATGCATCCATAGGAAAAGGTCCGGCAAATTATCTTGCCTGGGGCGTGTTTGAAGATGCATCATTCGATCCGAATAAACGGCTGTTTCCTCGGGGAGTACTGTATAATTCCCAGTTGCAAAAACTCAAGGAAGCACGACCCGAAGATGTCAGCGAAGACACGACCCATGGCTGGTATAAAAACGCAAAACCTGCACATCCGGATGCAGGAGTTACCGAGCCGGATTTCACCGGATATGATCCTGAAAAAAAATATACCTGGTCAAAAGCGCCTCGACTCAAGGAAAAACCCATGGAAGCAGGCGCGCTTGCCCGGATGCTTATTGCCTATGCAGCAGGGCGTCCAACGGTAAAAAAACTTGTCAACTCTACGCTTGCTTCAATCGGACACCCTGGTCAACCGGAAGTACTGCGGAGTGTCATTGGAAGGATTGCCACCCGAGCACTGGAATGCAAAATCGTAGCTGATGCCATGTATGACTGGGGGCTTGCCATGTTTGAAAACATCAAGAACGGCAAAACCGCAGTATATACGCCGTATACCATTCCCACTACAGCCCGGGGTGCCGGTCTTTGGGAAGCGCCACGCGGTGCACTGGGACACTGGATCGAGGTGGCGGGTAAAAAAATAAAAAATTATCAGTGTGTGGTTCCTTCAACCTGGAATTGTTCTCCTCGAGACGCTAAAGGCATTCGTGGTCCGCTCGAAGAAGCTCTGATCGGAGTCAGGGTTGCGGTTCCCGAGCAGCCTCTTGAAGTTCTGCGGGTGATTCACTCGTTCGATCCCTGCCTGGCCTGCACGGTGCATGTGATTCATCCTGAATCGAACCGGATCATGGAATTCAAGGTTTCCTAGGAGACGGCTATGGATCAACAAAAAATCAGGGAATGGAATCTTGCCTATATTCTGGATCACTGGATCAGGGTTGCGGTTCTGGTGATCCTGATCTTCACCGGATTTTTCATTTCCCGGCCGTTTATTGCCGGCGGTCCCTCCATGTCCTGGATGCGGTTCCTTCATTTTTTCTGCGGATATATTCTGATTCTCGGCCTGGTTGTCAGGATGTATCTTGCATTCCGTTCCTCCTTTTATGCAGACTGGAAGGATTTCAGTATCATCCGCATCCTTAAAAATATTCCCGATATTGCCGGTTACTATCTCTTTCTGAAGAAAACGCATAAGGACTATCAACGATACAATCCACTTCAGGCGCTGTCATATCTGTTCACCGGAGTGATGATCCTTGTATCGGCTGTGACCGGATTTGCTTTGTATCATGGAAACGTATTTTTATTCATCAAAGCACCGGCGGCGTTTGAATGGGTAAACACTCTCCTGGGCGGGGAATCATATACCCGGATATGGCACATCCTGATCATGTGGTATTTTATTATTTTTACGCTCATCCATGTATACATGGCTGTCATGAATTCATTGATAAACCGGGATGGAGCACTTGGTTCGATGATTACTGGTTATAAAACAAGCAGACACCGTAATGATTTATGACACACAAAAACAAGATGTGCTGCCTGTTCCTCCGAAGGTTTTGATTTTAGGTGTTGGAAATCTGCTTCTTACCGATGATGGATTCGGTGTTCATGTTATTCATTCCCTGAACGATGTTGCCTTTCCGAACAACATCCAGTGCAGGGAAGCAGGGACGGTCAGCCATGCCCTGCTTCCTCTTTTCCATGATGTTGATTTACTTCTGATCGTTGACGTGGTGCTGGCAGGAGCTGCACCCGGATCAATCTTTCGATTCTCACCCGAAGATATTCAGGCACAATCCAAAAATACACTTTCTCTGCATCAAATCAGTCTTCTTGAAGTACTCCAGATGGCAGCGCTGACAGGGAAAAAACCGAAAACGATTATTCTTGCGGTCCAGCCAGAAGATGTTTCTTCCTGGTCAATGGAGCTGACTGATGAATTGAAACCGGTTCTGCCAAAGGTGAGACAGCTGATTTTTGACGAGTTGACAAAGGCACTGGCATGGTGAGAAAAGACAGTTATCCGGTTACTTTTTTGACAGCTTGTTTGATCTTGTCTGACGTGGGATGGATCCGCAGGGCATCACGGTATACGGTTAATGCCTTTGCCTTGCTTCCATTTTTGAGATAGAATGCGGCGAGTTCAAGATGATATTCAATTTTCGGCGATAGGGAAAGAGCTTTTTTAAAATGGTCTTCAGCTTCATGTGATCTTCTCGGCATGTGGCACAGAGCAAGTGCCTCATAATAGGCATAATCAGCTTTTTCGGCGTTTAAACGTGCTGCAGAGCGGAACGCCTCTTCAGCGCCCCAAAAATTTTTCACCCGGTAATGAAGCATCCCTTCCTGAAATTTCTCTTCAGCCAAGGTTTCCTGTTCCCGAGCGGTGTCCATCTGTCGTTCTGTTTTCACATGCTCATATTTTCTGATCCCGCTGACAAGGTCCATGTTGTATTCATTTCGCTTTTCGTGGTCGCTTAATATTGCGTAGGCATCATTCAGGCTTTCGGTCAGAATTTCGAGTTTCTCATGGGTATCGTTTTCCTCAGGATTCTGGTATTGAGCCGGATCATACAGCTCGATAAGGCCTTTATATGCTTTTTGAATTTCTTCTGAAGACGTTCTTCTTCCAACGCCCAGCATCTCATAGTAATCCTGGATATCGAGACTATCATACGCATTTTCGACAATTTCAATTTTTACCCGTTCGGTGAATGAAGTGGGTACGGATTCCGGCTTTTGAATCTCTGTTCTCAGCTGTTCTTGAGATTCGGAAGCAGGTATTTCAGATATTCCTGTGCCCATAGCGTGAACCGGTTCAATCGGAAGGTCTTCGGAGAATTCCTCAGCCAGCTCGCCAGGTTCAACCTCATTCGGTTGTATTTCGAGTATACCCTCTTCTGCTGCCTGAAGAGCAAGGAGAATATACACGGATTTCAGAGTAGTAACAGAATCGCGATTTGACAGAGTGCATATTTCCTGAATGGATCGCATGCCGTTTATGAGGGACTTTGCGTTCAGTTCATCCGGAAGGAGATCGGAATCGTTGATCAAGGATGAATCAGGTGACAATCTGAGAATAGTATCTAAGGGAGGAAGGGATCGAGAAATCGTTTCTTCATCAGCATTCCGAATTCCTTCGAGGATTAAGCCGGCTGTGTCGAGCTCCAGTTCAACCATGTCTTTTTCGGCAAGGACTCCTTCTCTGAACCAATAGCGTCCCCGCTCCCAGCTGAAAAGGTTTAGTATGTTCTGTTCGGCTTGAAATCGCACCAGCGATACGAGGTCCTGCGGAGTAATTACTTCCCATTCAAGCAAAACAGCGATCAGTCGTTTCCCCGATTGTTCCACCTGTGCGAGTGCCTTATGCAGAAGCGCTCGGGTGATCCTGCCGCCAAGCACCAAAAATTCGCCGAGGGTATCATCATCAAAATTTGCGAGCGCAAACCTAACTTCGCCTGCATTAAAAACGACCTGCATGACTGCGGCTTCCTGCGCAAAAAAGGCGGTACCTGTCCATTGCTCCTGGCACAGTGCATGAAATACCCAGGGGATGGCGATACCCGTAATGTCTCCGGCAGGTTCAAGCATATATTTTCTCCACCGTTACACCGCATTATACCATTCTTTTAATAGTAACACACATTTTTGAATCTGAAGCCTCCATGGTTGACGAAGTGCCGGGTTGTTACTATAATAATCATAAATACGTTTTTCTTTTTCAATAACCACCTCACATTCTCAAATATTCATTCAATGCAGTCTGAAAGGTTTGCATGCAAAACGATTTTTTTCTGGGAATCGACATAGGTTCCATAACGGTTAAAACCGTCCTGATTGATTCGCATGGATCCTTGTTTTATGAAATGTACACCAGGATCAATGGAAGCCCCCTGCCTGCGCTGGAACGGGAACTGGCTGCCCTTGAGCGGGTTGTTCCGAAGGCAAGAATCAAAGCTGCTGCCATTACCGGGATTGGGGGAAAGCAGGTTGCTGAAATCATCGGGGCAACTTTTTTGAACGAGATATTGTCACAGGCAGCCTTTGCAGAACGGTTTTATCCGGATGCGCGAACCATCATTGAAATGGGAGGAGAAGATGCAAAACTGATCCTCCTGGAAAAAGATCACACCTTATCCGGAATCCGGATCAAGGATTTTTGCATGAATACAGCATGCGCGGCAGGAACCGGTTCTTTTCTTGATCAGCAGGCGTCCCGGCTGCAGCTAAGTATTGAAGAATTCAGTACACTTGCACTCAAGTCAAAAAATCCTCCGCGTATTGCCGGCAGATGCAGCGTCTTTGCCAAAAGCGATATGATTCATCTTCAGCAGACTGCAACGCCTCATTACGATATCGTAGCGGGATTATGTCATGCCATGGCACGGAATTTCAAAGCCACCATTGGAAAAGGCAGAAAATATGAAACTCCTGCGCTTTTTCTGGGAGGCGTTGCAGCAAACCTGGGAATGCGCCGGGCTTTTTGCACGGTTTTAAAATTACCGGAACAGCACCTCATTGTGCCGGAACATTTTCATACCTCGGGAGCAATCGGCGCCGCACTCATGGTCATGAAGTCCGATGAAAAGGTCGCTTACCAGGGATTGAATCTGCTTTCGAATCTGCTTCAGAAAAAAAAGAATCGTTATTTTTCCGGTATGGCTCCGCTGTCTTGTCCTTCCGGTATTTTTGCGAATCCGGACAAGGATGCAACCGGTTTTGACAAAAACGAACCGGAAGACGCATATCTCGGGATTGATGTTGGTTCGGTGTCGACCAACATCGTCGTGATTGACCGGCATTTGCGGGTATTGTCGAAACGGTATCTTCCGACTGCAGGTCAACCTATTGAGGCGGTAAAACAGGGCTTGTCAGAAGTCGGTGAAGAAATCGGACCCTCTATTCGAATCAGGGGAGCGGGAACAACCGGGTCAGGCAGGTATTTGACCGGTGACATGGTCGGCGCAGATGTAATCAGGAATGAGATCACGGCCCAGGCAACTGCTGCTACGGCAATCGATCCTTCCGTGGACACGATTTTTGAGATTGGCGGGCAGGACTCGAAATTCATCAGTCTGCAGGAAGGCGCGGTTATTGATTTTGAAATGAACAAGGCCTGTGCAGCAGGAACAGGCTCGTTTCTGGAAGAGCAGGCAGAACGGCTTGGGATATCCATCAAAAAAGAGTTTGAAGATCGTGCATTTCAGGCTGCATCTCCCTGCAGATTCGGAGAGCGGTGTACGGTCTTTATTGAGTCGGATATGGTGCACAGCATGAACAACGGGGCAAGCGTTGAAGAGTTGAGCGCGGGACTTGCTTATTCAATCGTGTATAATTATTTGAACAAGGTTGTGTCCGGCAGGCGGGTCGGTGATCGGATTTTCTTTCAGGGCGGAGTTGCGGCAAACAAGGCGGTCGTGTCGGCCTTTGAAGCGATTACTAAGAAATCGATAACAGTGCCTCCGCATCATGAAGTCACGGGAGCAATCGGAGCAGCCATTCTTGCCATGCAGGAAAATCCGGTTAAAAGTAGTTTCAAGGGATTTGATTTAAGCCAGCGTACCTATTCCATAACAACATTCGAATGCGCTGAATGTTCAAACCGTTGCGACATCCGACAGGTGCGTTTCGATGGAGAGAAACCTCTTTTTTATGGGAGCAGATGTGAAAAATATGATGTCAAAAAAGGACTCGAGTTACATAAGAAATCAGAAGATCTTTTTTCCTTCAGAGAAACGCTTCTTTCGTCATGTTCATTAGATGCCGTTCCGGGAATGAAGACGATCGGCATTCCTCGGATGCTGTATCTGAACGAGTTCCTTCCTTTCTGGCAGACTTTTTTCAGAACGCTCGGCTACCAGGTCGTTCTTTCCGATAAGACCAACCGAACGCTGATCAGCCGGACACTGGAATCCATTGTGGCTGAAACCTGTTTCCCGGCCAAGGTTGCGCTCGGACATATCCAGGATATTCTGGACAAACAGGTTGACATCTTATTTTTACCGAGTTTTGTCCGTTTTCCGTCATTTGGGAAAAAACAAGGGCATGCTCAGGCCTGTCCGTATGCGCAAGCTCTTCCGTATATTGCAAAAGCATCGATGCGTTTTGAAAAAACCAAAACAATTGAACCGATTTTGTATCTTCAGGATGAACGTCATTTTAATAAAAGCATGCTGGCGCTCGGTTCATTGCTTGAAAAAGGAAGACGAGAGATAAGAAAAGCCCAACAACGAGCCCTTGAAGCTCAAATGAACTTTTTTTCTGCAATGGAGAAAAAAGGCGAGGAGGTGCTTGCCGGACTCAAGCAGGGTGAAAAAGCGCTGGTCCTTATCGGGCGGAGCTACAATACGTGCGATTCTGGAATCAACCTGAATCTTCCCTCAAAAATTCGTGACCTGGGTGTTCAGGCAATTCCGATGGAGGCTCTTCCGCTGCGTGATGTGAATCTTTCCGGCCATGAGAACATGTACTGGAGATCCGGGCAGGCAATCCTTGCCGCAGCCCGATTTATCAAACAGCATCCGAATCTCTATCCTCTGTATCTCACGAATTTCGGGTGCGGGCCTGACTCCTTTATTACGCACTTTTTTGAGCAGGAAATCGGCGAAAAACCGTATTTGCAGCTGGAAATCGATGAGCACAGCGCCGATGCGGGGGCAATAACAAGGATTGAAGCGTTTTTGGACAGTATTAGTAAAACCAGGAGTATGAACACCATCAAGAAAACCACTTTCAATATCGTTCGCACAGGCAATGGTTTTTTAGGCAATAAAAAAGTGCTCTTCCCTCGCATGACCGACCATGCGTTTGCGCTTGCGGCTGCATTCAGGTCATGTAATGTGAATGCTGAAGTACTGCCGGAATCGGACGATGAGACCGTGCGCATCGGACGAGAATTTTGTTCCGGGAGGGAATGCTATCCCTTGACGCTTACAACCGGTGACATGATCAAGGCTGTGCGTGACCCCGAATTCGATCCTACAACAACCGCTTTCTTTATGCCCTCGGGCAAGGGGCCGTGCAGGTTCGGACAATACCATCGATATCACCGGCAGGTTCTTGACCGGATCGGATGCCATACGGTCGATATTATTTCACCGGTGCAGGATGAATTGCTTCATGATCAGATTCAGATATTCGATAGAAATTTTTTTCTCATGAGCTGGCGGGGAGCTTATGCCGTTGATATGCTTCAGAAGGCATTATGGGAGCACCGTCCTTATGAAAAACAGCACGGCAAGACTGACCAGATTTATACTGCCGCGCTGAAGAGAATAACCAAAGCCGTTGAACGAAGGGCTGATCTTCTTCCTCTTCTTCGTGACGCGTATGAAGACTTCTCAGGCATTGCGATGCATGAACGGAAAAAACCGGTGATCGGGATTGTTGGTGAGATTTATATCCGCTCAAACCGGTTTAGCAACGAAAATATAGTGCGCCAGATCGAGATGCTGGGAGGAGAAACCTGGATCGCGCCGATATCGGAATGGCTCCTGTATCTGAATGCCACAGCAAAGGTTTCAGCCCGTATGAACCGTTCATGGAAGGCATTGCTCAAGGCTCATGTGACCAGTCATGTGCAGCATCGGGATGAACGGAGATTCTTAAGCGGATTTAATGGAAGCATGCGAAGTCTGCACGAGCCGAGTATCGATCAGACTTTCCGGACTGCGCTTCCGTATATTCATCATTCATTTGAAGGCGAGGCAGTTCTGACCGTCGGAAAAGCGATTGATTATATTCGGAGAGGGGTGTCCGGAATTATCAATGTTATGCCCCTGACGTGCATGCCCGGAACCATTGCAAGTGCGGTTTTGAAACGAGTACAGGAAGATTATAACGGCATTCCGGTTTTAAATATTTCGTATGAAGGACAGGGGGATTCCCAGACCCTTACCCGTCTTGAAGCATTCATGCACCAGGCAAAATCCTGCCATCATGCGGTAAAAAATACGGTATAATAGCGATCCGAGGGATCTATTTGGCTAACCCTAACCCCATACAGGGAGGCCACTCGCCCTCCCGTTTTAATCATGCGGGAACAAATTTTATTTTTAGGGATTTTCATAAGGATCAGACAACATGTCGTCAGTCTCAATTGTAAGATGTCAAGAGTATGATCGTGATCTGACGATGTCAGCAGTCCGAAAGGCGGTCGAATCGCTCGGTGGTATGCAGGCTTTTATTCGGCCTGGGGAACGGGTCCTGATCAAGCCGAATCTTTTGAAGGCAAACCGGCCTGAACAGGCCGTTACCACGCATCCCGAAGTCGTCCGTTCAGTGATCAGGCTGGTTCAGGAAACAGGCGGCATTGCACTCGTCGGCGACAGTCCGGGTTTTGGCAATCTCGAAACGGTATGCGAGCGGTCGGGAATCCTGGATGTGATCCGGGATGAAGGTGTTTCGCTTGTCTCGTTTGATGAGGCAGTGGCACTGAAAAATAACGGACAATTCCATCGGTTTGAAGTTGCTAAAGTTGCCACTGAAGTTGATGCTATTATCAATCTCCCGAAGTTCAAGACGCATGGCATGACAGTCCTTACCGGCGCGGTTAAGAACATGTTCGGGTGTGTGCCGGGAAAACGGAAAGTGCAGTGGCATTTTAATGCCGGAGTGAATCATAATCTTTTTATGCGGATGATCCTGGAGCTGTATATGCTGCTTAAGCCGCGCCTTTCGATCATGGATGCCATTGTCGGGATGGAAGGAAACGGTCCGGGGAGCGGAAAACCTCGATCCATCGGGTTGGTGCTCGCAAGTGAAGATGCTGTGGCGCTCGATGCTGTTTGCGGGAGAATTGCCGGCATCATGCCGGAAAAACTTCCTCTGCTGAAGGCCGCTTCTGAAGCCGGAATTGGCGAAACACAGGTCGAGCGGATACGAGTACTTGGAGAACAGCTTTCAAATCTTGTTCTGAAGCAATTCCGACTCCCGGGTTATACGCCGACTGAATGGCCGCTTCCCGAATGGCTCCGGCGAGCCTTAAAGCATGCGTTTACCACAAAACCGGTAATCAGGCATGAGCTCTGTTCACAATGTGGCATCTGTAAAAGTCATTGTCCCCAGCATGCATTCATGCAGGAAGACGGCCGGTTGACGATTCGCTATCGTGACTGCATTCGCTGCTTTTGCTGTCAGGAGTTATGCCCGCAGGGAGCTATTGCTGTCGGCAAAGGCTGGGCCATCAGGATGGCGAGGTAATCTGCCTCAAGACTTATTCTCATCACGCTCTTTTTCATTGAGCATTGTATCGTCAAGAATCGCATCTTCATCGTTGATCTGATATGCAGATTTTTTTTCAGTCCTCTCCGCTTTTTTCGCTCGTGCTGTCATCTCCCGATAGAGAAACGGTTTGATGGTTGGGTTTATTAACGGGTCTTCATAGAGTTCACGAATATCCGTACTCATCAATTCTTTTAAAAACGGGACTGATAGTTCAAGCGGCAGCTGTTCATTCCTGACCAGTGCGCGCTTGATCAGGGAACGAGACGACCAGTTTCGATGTCTGGCAATGAGCGTGAGCGTCGAGGAAGGAGTATCTTTTCTATTGATTACAGCGAACAGATGTGTTTCCAGCAGATAGGGGTTGTCGAGGCACAGGGCTGCCACTTCGGGATGTCCGTCCCGCATGAGCGTCAAAAGCACATCACCGGAAGCACGCTTCGCAAGCGTTTTCCGTACCCCCAAAGGAAGCATCGGTATTTTCTCAATAATCATGAACTCTATTTTGCGCCGGAATGCTGTGGGTAAGAAACGATTTCTGGACAGATCAACCAGATCGAAAAATCGTAATTGTTGCGCACGAGAAAGGGAAACGGAAAGCGGAGTTTTCGGATTTCTGGCAAGCGCAAGATGGACAGGATACCGGTCTGCCCAGCGCTCATCACGGGCGATTGTTGTAAGCACATCCTGAGGGAGATTTTTTCGGGCCGCAATGACGATGATTTCGTCTTCCGAAAGGTTTTTGTTCCCGATCAAAGCTCTCATCACAATCGGCGACGGATCATGCAGAAACCCGATTATGGCATCTCCGGATGCTTCCAGGGCTTGTTTTTTTCTGGTTTCATCGTCACTGCCCATGGGGCTATTATACGTTTTTTCAAAATTATTGACAAATGCAACGCTTTTCTGTATTTTTATATCCGCAGACTATTCTGCTGGCATCTGAAACCGATTCACCATCAGAATGCAATGGAACGCACGCTTCTCTTGAACGCCACATTCGAACCTTTAAAAGTTATTTCCTGGCAGCGCGCGATCACCCTGCTCTCTCAGGGCAAGGTCGAAGTGATCGATTCTTATGACCGGGATATCCGGGGGATATCCGTCACGTTCAAGCTTCCCTCCATTCTTCGGCTTTTGAAACTGGTAAAAATCAAGCGAGTAAAAAGAGAAATTCGTTTTTCCCGAGCAAATATTTACCAACGAGACAAATGCATGTGCCAGTATTGCGGGACCAAATATCCTGCTGAAGAACTTACTTTTGATCATGTGATTCCCCAGGTACAGGGAGGCCAGGCTACCTGGGAAAACATCGTTACCGCCTGCCTTGCGTGTAACAACAAAAAAGGCGGACGAACACCGCAGGAAGCGCGCATGCGGCTTATCCGGATTCCTGCCAAGCCCCGTTCCATGCCTCTTATGACTATAACCGTGGGAATCAAGAACGCGCCTCTAAGCTGGCATGATTATCTGTACTGGAACGTTGAACTAAGCGACCAGTAAGAAAATTTTTGTATCATTACCATTATTTTATATTGTGGAGGAAGCATGAAACGTTTTTCTTTTTTATTTCTTTTGATTACACTGGGCATCTTTGTTTCGGCTTGTGCAGTAACACCACCCCGACATATGGCTTTTAAGGAAGACCCTTCGTTTAACATTCGTTCTGTGAAGCCAGAAGCTGGTAAAGCTGCACTCATAGTTGCCAGGACCATTAGTTTTGGCGGTGCAATTGAGTTTGATACTTACTTGGATAAAAAAATGATCGGGGTGACTCAATGGAAAAGCTATTTTGTAAAAACTGACATAACACCTGGGACACATTATGTAATTTCCAAAGCAGAGAATAAAGAACCGGCCAAAATTGATTTTGAGCCGAATAAAATTTATCTTATGCACCAAATTCCTCGTATAGGCGTGTGGAAAGCACGAGTAAGTATTGCCTTGGTAACCTTTGAGCAGTTACTTCCCGGTTTTGACGACAGTTGCAGGCTTCTTACGTACGACAGCAAAAATCTTGGTGATGATTTATCCGATAGTGATTTTAATGAAGCGGTGAATGACTATGAACGTGAATTGCGAGAAGGACGGCATCAGGACCATGTAAGCTATCGAGGACTTTCGGTAAAATAAGCTGGTGCCCTGTTTTGTTTTCTATTATGCAAAGAGCCGATTTGTAATAAAGTGCTCCTGATTGTTTTTCACAGCTCCAACTCTCTTTAAAAAAGCCGCTTTCTTGTAAAGCCTCCTGATTGCTGCTATAGTTAACAATAACCAATATATTCATCACTTACTTCAGGAATGGAGGCGCACGAGAATGAAAAAACATCTAGCAGGTATTGTGAGTATTGCATTATTGTTTCTGGTTTCAGGTCAGGCGCAAGCTGCTTCATTTACACAGAATGAATTTACAACCGCTCAGAGCCTGGATCCGGGGATGACTCAAGTCGGAGTGTTCGTTTCCCTCAGCAATCAATATAACACCATGTATCCCTCGCTTCGTTACGGGTTGGGAGGACTTTTTGAATTCGGTGCCAAGGTAGGGGCGATAACGAACATAGACGATGGCGACAGCAATGGGGTGCTTCTGGGAGCCGATCTAAAGTATCAATTGATTCGGCATACTCAGGATATTCCGGTTGACATGGCACTGGATGTCGGGTTCGATACCAGCATCATAAGTGGCGAAAATGTAAGTGAAGTAAAATTTTCAACTTTGTTCAGCAGAGATTTTACTCTTACCGATCGTGGATATCGCATCACGCCGTATGCGGGTTTGCAGGTTTCCGCTTTGTATGGGTCCTACATCCCGAAAGATCAGACCAACTTTTACGTGTTGGCCGGACTTGAATGGAAGATTACCCAGAAGTTCCTTGCCCTGGCGGAATTGAAAACAGGAAATGTGACGATTGGCGGGGTTGGAATTCGGTTCGAATTCTGATACAATTGGCCTGAAATGAGGATGCCTATCTCATGGTGTAAAATCCATACATGAAAAGCGTCTTAAAAAACAGCTGATAACAGCCATGCCAGTTCCTCGTTCAGGAAAAATTCCGGAAACACCACTGAGTGATGTATTCGAGCATCTGCGCCAAACCCAGGCGAGCGGCACGCTGACGGTTAGCAAAAATACCATTTCGAAGCAGGTATATTTCAAGGCCGGGAAGATCGTTTGTGCCGCATCGCTTGATGCAAATGACCGCCTTGGCGAAATCCTCATCAAATGGTGCAATCTCTCTCCTGAACATCTCCAGCGAGCTCTCGAGATTTCAAAAAAAAGCGCCGGGTTGAAAAGACTCGGCGCTGTTCTTGTTGAAAACGGTGTTATTACTCCCAAGGAATTGTTTCACGGTCTTAAAATCCAGGTCAGGGACATCATTACGAGCCTTTTTTTATGGACCGAAGGGGAGTACAATTTTCAAGACGGGCTTCCCTCCGATACTATTCAGCTTCAGATCAATATAGAAGATATTATCACGGAGATCCTCAACCGGATCAAGAATCAAATCTGAGTTTCTTCTCCTGGCCGCTTCTTTTTTCTGTTGTTCTTTTCCCGTGGTATCAGTATAATCTGCCGATTGCAGAAGCGGAGATTGTTGTGAAATCACTGGAGCACCTGTCATTTTTAGCTCTTGCAGCGCAGAAAGACGCATCCTATCATGCGGCCAAAGACGCGCTTCAAATACGAATGCTGGGTCAGGATTATTTTGTATTGCATAACGGTGTTTTTCTTCACGGACAAAAAGCGCCGGAAAGTCATAGCCGCGTCCTGATTGATTATCTGAGCTCTTCCGGTCGAACCTTGATCACAATACCCTGGCGGCCCATCGGCGAATTTGCCGGTTGTTCCCTGACAGAACTCAAGCATACGGTTGAAATGCCGATTGCTTCCTGTATTGATGAAATCATCGATCGGGCACCTATCATACTTGACATGATCGATGGGGAAATCGCGCCGAGCATTATCAACAGCGATATGTCGTTCACCGTGCCGGCGCTCCCGAAGGTTCATCTGCATATTGAATTGGCCCGCGAAATTGCCGAATTTCCGGCTGAGGCATGGATTCTTTTTTCAAGGAACGCTAATGTATTTCTGGAACCGGCCACTATTCAGATGTTGTGCGAACTATTCAAAGAACGGATACTGAGCTGCCTGAGAATTTATTAACAGGAGTTTTCTGCAATGGTAAACGGAAAAGACCGATTAATTATCGCACTTGATATTGACAGCGACCGCGAAGCGCTTGCCATTGTCGATCAGCTCAAAGACCTGGTCGGGATGTTCAAGGTCGGACATCAACTGTTTACTGCCTACGGCCCCGCCATTGTAAGAAACATCATCCAACGCGGAGGACGGGTATTTTTGGATTTGAAGTACCATGATATCCCGCATACGGTTGCCCGCGCATCTGCAGAAGCTGTGAAACTCGGCGTGAGCATTTTGAACGTTCATGCTCTGGGTGGGTTCGATATGATGAAAGCGGCTTCCGAATCAGTTTCCGAAACAGCGGAAAAACAAGGGATCCCTTCACCACTTATTCTTGCCGTGACCGTTCTGACGAGCATGGATGAACGGTCCATGAAGAAAGAACTCAAGATAGCCCGGTCGCTTCCCCGGCAAGTGGCGCATCTTGCCCGGCTGGCTCAGCGGGCAGGCCTGCATGGTGTTGTTGCATCGCCGCAGGAAATAAGAATGCTCCGGAGGAATATCCGCGGAACATTTGTAATCCTGACACCCGGAGTTCGGCCTGCAGGAGCCGCACTGGACGATCAGAAACGAATCATGACCCCGGCTGAAGCATTGAAAACAGGCGCTGATTATCTGGTCATTGGGAGGCCGGTTTTGAAAGCTGTCAACCGCGAACAAGCGGTGAAAAATATTCTGGAAGAAATGGAACAGCATTCCAAAAGGAGTTAAAGCTCATGACGTCTCAGGAAATTTTGGACCTCTATACAAAAACCGGCGCGCTGTTAACCGGCCATTTTCTTTTATCGTCAGGACTGCACAGCGACCGGTATCTTCAAAGCGCTCTTGTTCTTCAGCAGCCGGATATCGCAACCAGGCTGTGTTCAATGCTCGCAAAACAGTTTGCAGACAACAGGATCGATGTTGTTATTGCGCCTGCGCTTGGCGGAGTCCTGGTAGCACATGAGATCGGCCGTGCTCTCGGTGTCCGAGCTCTTTTTGCAGAACGGGTGAACGGTCAGCTGACCCTTCGCCGGGGATTTACGATACAACCGGGCGAACGGGTTCTTGTCGTTGAGGACGTCATTACAACAGGAAAATCAACGAAAGAGACCATCGAAGTTGCCAGGAATGCAGGGGGAAATGTGATTGCTGCCGGCTCGCTGGTTGATCGATCGAACGGAAAGGCTGATTTCGGCATACCGTACCGATCGCTTGTAACGCTTGATGTCCCTGTGTATGCTCCGGAAAGCTGCCCTCTGTGCAAGGCAGGAAGCACTCCCATAAAACCTGGAAGCAGGGGCTTGCAGTGAGAAGGGAAAAGGAGTAATATAGGGCTCATTTCCGACAGGATTTCTACGGGAAGTTGGTATAAAGATGCTCGTGAAAACAGGTACACATGTTACCGGAAACGGTTTTCTTATCTTGTTTGTCCTGAAAATTGCCGGTTAAACCACCCACGATGTAAAGTGTCTATAACCTCGTTAACCTGATTTCATCCAATTCCAAGCGGTAGTTTCACGCAGAGTGACTCTGTAATGATCCTTTAAAAACATACTTTTGAACGGAAACTGAAACAAATGGGCTCCCAGTTTATTTTGGGCTTGTGATATACTTAGTATATGAAAGGCAGGTAGTATGAATAAAACAGTGTTTTCTGAAGCAAAAAACGGATTTCAGGAAGGAATGCCTGAAGAGATGCTGGAATATCTGCCTGAAGAACTTTCAGAAGAGGAAGGTCCCCAGACAGCAGTTGCAGTCAAGGATAAGGATATTGAAGAGCTGGCTGGCGCTGACCTGGTAGATACCTATCTCAAATCAGCAGGCAAATTCCCCATGCTTAAGATCGAAGAAGAGCATGAGTATGTCCGGATGCTGGAAGAAGGCAAGGCAGCACTGCAGGACATTGCTCTTAGTTCGCCTCTGGCCATACCGAGAATTTTGGTGCTGGGAGAAAATATCAGGCAGGGACAGGTAAAAGCCCAGGATGTGCTGCGATATCCCGGAGACTGGAAGGATGCCTATGAAGCGGACTTCATGCTCCTGTATAACCGGCTGAAGCGGCAGGTAGGACGCGGCGATATGGAACGGGCGTTCATCACGATCAAACAGATGAGCCTGTCGTTTCGCGAAATCGAAAAAATGCTTAAAAGACTCTCGTTCGTCGGCAAGCAGGTAGAACGGGGCATAACTGCGGAAATGGAAAAAATCGGATTGGATGAATTTTCCACCCGGGAGATTGTGAGCCATATTGAACAGGCCGAAGTTAAGTTTAAAATCGCCAAGGATGAACTAGTCAAGGCCAATCTCCGGCTCGTTGTTTCTATTGCAAAAAAATACGTGAACCGCGGGTTGACGCTGCTTGATCTGATTCAGGAAGGGAACATCGGTTTAATGAAGGCGGCCGACCGGTATGAATCCGGGAAAGGGACCAAATTCAGCACGTATTCGACATGGTGGATCAGACAGCGGATTACGCGCGCTATCCTGGATCAGGCGCGGACCATCAGACTGCCTGTTCACCTGATTGAAGAAAGCACCCGGATTAGCCGGATATTCACGCGGTTTATGCGGGAAAAAGGACGGGAGCCAACACCGGAAGAAGTGGCAAAATTGATCGGGTTGTCTCCAGCCAGAGTGAATGAGATTCTTCGGGCGATCCAGGAACCGGTTTCTCTCGAGACGCCGATTCTTTCGGAAGAGAAGGAATTGAAAGATGTCATTGTTGATGAAAAATCCGTTTCTCCGTTTAAAACGCTCGAAAACCGGGAAGCAACAGGAAGGATTGAACAAGTTCTTTCATCTTTGACTGAACGTGAAGAAAAAATCATCAGACTCCGTTTTGGAATTGGAGTAGGAAGCGAGCATACGCTGGAAGAGGTTGGAAAATATTTTAACCTTACTCGAGAACGAATCCGCCAGATCGAGATTAAGGCACTGAAGAAGTTACGACATCCGGTTAGGAGCAAGGTTTTGAAGGATTATCTGTGAAGAGAAGTAACCACGGATTACCAAAAGTAGGCGCTTTTAAGCGACACTGGCGGGCACGGATATTTATATAAGTTGAAAAAAGCCGGGAGTGATCCCGGCTTTTTTTTAGGACTTTTTGAGCAACGCCATCATATATTCCACAATACGCCGTGCGTTTTCTTCCGGCAAATCTCTTCCATCCAGCACGACTTCCGGATGTTTCGGCGCTTCATACGGGACCTGGATTACCGGCACGGAAACGGTTTTTCCTTCCTTCGCAGTTCTATAAATTCCTTTCGGATCACGGTTTATACAGACTGCAAGCGGACATTGGACATATACTTCGATAAATCGACGGAATAAGGAGCGAGCATAATCCCGATACTCTCGCCGGTTTCCGGTTGCATCGAAAATAACATGAACGCCGTTTTTGCTTATGCTCTTGCCCAATAAGGCCAGCGTTTGATAAAACCAGTTCCGTTCATCTTCCTGGTAAATAGGTTCCGGCGTCAAAATCGATCGTATCTCATCCGATTCCAGAATCACTACCGGAATGTCGTACGCTCTGAGTTGAGTAACGAGTTCTTTTGTGATTGTTGTTTTCCCGGATGCCGGTATGCCGGTAATCCATATTCCGATACCTTCTTGCTCGCTCATATTCATATAAGGTACCGGTTCACATTCAGAGGGTTGAACCGCCCTGCCGCGAGCACGTTCTGAATAAAATTAAAAAGCATTTTTCGCACATCAATTGAAAGATGAGGATACCAGCGCGGGCTTGCAATCACGAGTCCTCGCCAGGCATAAAACGGCGCAATAACTTCAAGTATTTCTCGATCCTGTGTCTTTTCAAGATAACGTTCCCAGAAGGCAAGGAACAGCTCTTCCCATATTCCTTCAAGCCGTCCTGAGCTCAGGAGTGAATGGAAAAGATAATTGATTGTCAGACATGCCACGTCATCGGCCGCTTCTCCCCATTCGCCACGTGAACGGTCAAGAAGAATGAAATTCTGATCATTTTTAAACAGAATATTCCAGGGATGAAAATCGCCGTGTACCTTACAGAGTCTGTTTGAACGATGTTTTATTTTCCAACGCCATTCCACGCACGCGAGTTCAATTTTTTTAAGAAGCGGCTGATCGATGAATTCGAATTTCAAGGGATAATTATCAATCAGTCCCATAACGCACTCCCCATGGCCGATAAGGTCTCGAATCCTGCGTTTATACAGATCGGGGCTGTTCTTTTTTTCCGCATGCGTGGTTATGAGATACTCGGCAAGCGCATGGTTGCGTTTCAAGTCATTTTCAGTAACGACACCGGTGTTCCGTATTCGTTCCAGATCGTCTGAATACGGTTTTCCTTCTGCAAATTCCGTCAGCAAAAAAAACTCCTGTGTTTTTCCCGTTGACATGATCTCTCCTGAGTCGAGAAATGCTCCACTGTCCAAAGACCGCACATGACCTGGCAGAGAATTAAAAGCGTTGTGCTGCCACAGAATTGTCTGAGCCCGATCAGAAAAATGATCATGCCCGTAAGGTGAAGGAGCAATGGTCTCAAGGACGGCTTTTTTCCGTTCTCCTCCTGTTTCGTATTCAAGGAACAGGGGACATCCATATCCGAACTCTTTGAGCGCTTCCTGTTTTTCTTCTCGCAGATGAGTAGAAATGGAAAGGTTTTGTACGGACATTCCATATAGAAATTCAAGATATTTGGTGATGGCTTGTGCAAGATTTTGTGTCATATATGCTCCTCTAGGTATGTATATTCTTATTGTATCAGCTCTATTTCACTGCTGGTATGTTCAAAGTACCATCATTTTTCTTGACAAAAATGCCTGTTTATGGCTCAGTTAAAAAGTACCCGCTGACAAGGAAGGGAGGGAGCGGAAATGTCTAGGGAAAGTGAAATAATAACTGAGTGTAAAAAAAGATATGATCATGTGACCATCGGCCTGCTGATGAAGACTGGGGGAACATGGAGAAGTATCAAAGCTGCTGATTGGAGCGAAACGGGGTTTAATTTTTTCTTCGATCAGGTTCTTAAAGAAAAAATCATCATATTCAGAAAAGGCGCTGAAGAATTTTCCGGAACGGTCGTCTGGACATGCCAAAGTAAGGATGACGACTTCAAATTGGAAATGCTTTTGAATAAGCTGATTTTTGAGCACATAAAACAGCTTGCAAGTGATAAAGCAACGGCCCAGAGAATTATTCGCTTGTGCCGAACGCATGGCCGGATCGAGGAAAAGAAAAAACTGTTAAGCATGGTGAATGACCGTTTAATAACTGACGAGTCTTTATCGCAACTCCTGCAAAAAGAAAATCCACAAAATCGTCTCTACCGCTATGGCGTCCAAGTTGATTCCCCAACGTGGATTGCCATTGTTCAAACTACTCTTGACGCAACCCAGATTGTGCTTGAACTGGAAAAAATAGTAAAGAAGTCATAGGAAGAGAGCTGATCATTTGAATCAGTGGAACGCCTTCTCTCATTTTGAACGAGCGAAGGCTGAAATTGACGCCTAGTGTCATTTCGAACGAAGTGAGAAACCTTAATTCTTCTTTTTAAAATCCCTCTCAATAAGACTTAAGTTATTGATAAAATAAAAAAGCCATTATTTTGACATACCCAGAAAATACCCATCTAGGGTGATTGACATCACAATTGTTTTCCTCCATAATCACGAGGTCTTTTTTTCCTGATAACCTGTATCTCCTCATTATAAATAATAACGAGCTACTAGAAAGTTCCATAAAGCAGCTT
>JBAZLV010000036.1:0-21485 GCA_041650055.1 Nitrospirota bacterium
GTGCAGTATTTCAATGGGTATGGCGAGAGCCTCGTTGATTACAACCATGCAAACAACCGATTTGGTGTTGGAATCATGATTACAGATTGGCTTTAGAATTTTAAATTTTTGTTTCACGGTTTTATGATCATTCTTGTCGCGATCGGGAATCCTGACCTGTATTTTTTTCTTGCGATGATGTAAAGTTTCATGTAATTTTGTAAGGGTGGGGTCAATCTAGAAAAAGTATGGAGGGAATAAAAATGAAAAAAATTGTTTTGTTGCTGAGTCTGTTTTTCTTCTTGAGTATTTCTTCTGCATTTTCTGCCTCAGTAAATTATGAAAAAGTTAAAACCCTTGTCGGATATACAGGAGAAGTATTGTCTATTGCGTTCAGTCCTGATGGAAAAACAATGGTAATCGGAACATCTGAAAAAAAACTTGTGATTTATAATGTGGCAACCTGGCAGATCACTACTACAGTAGAAGAAAATAATAGTCGCGTTACAGCGCTGGCATTCAGTCGCGACGGAAAGCTTCTTGCATCCGGAGATAGAAAGAAGAGAGTATGCATTTTTGATACAACGACCTGGAAGGTTAGTCAAAAATTTAAAGCGTATGATGATGTCGAGGCCTTAGCATTCAATCCCGATGGCAGCTTGCTTGCTGCAGCAGGCGGAGGAAAAGAAAAAGCCATGCTCTGGGACGTGAAGAATGACGAATTGTCAAAGACATTGACCAGTCGTTATGGAGACGTTCGTACGATTGCATTCAGTCCGGACGGCACACAAGTGGCTGGCGGTACGAGTAACAATAAGGTTGTTCTCTGGGAAACGGCTTCCGGCAGTGAATTAAAAGTAATGGAGGGTCACTCAAGGAGTGTTCAAACCATTACGTATAGCCCGGATGGAAAATATCTTGTGTCAGGTGGTGGAGATAATGCGATCATGATATGGGATGCTAAAACAGGCAAGGTATTGAATCCCATTGTAGGGGCTCATTCAGATACGATTTGTGCCTTGTCGTTTATTCCCAATACCACCATTTTTGTAGCAGGAGAGTGCAAAATCTTTTTAGGGCCGTTCTTTACTCCATCCTATGTGGCTGGAGATGGCTGTAAAGTTATTTTTTGGGATGCAGAAACCGCCAAACCACTTAAGACAATTAAAACTAACTGCAGTCTCAGCTCTGCTGCGGTTAGCCCTGATGGAAAATATTTTGTGACCGGCAATGCAACAGGGCCAGGTCAATACGTTACCGTGTATGAAAAAAAGTAGTTTTACCATAAGTACTTCACCGGGTCTTAAAGGATTCAGTCAGTGAAAAAACGCATCAACATGCTCCGGGAATTCTCTATCCCGCTTCTTGGCGGCGTGGTTATTGCCTTGCTATGGGCAAATCTTGCGCAGGAGAGCTATAGCCGATTTATTCATACGCCGATTCTTGGGCCGATTGATTTTCATTTTTTTGCAAATGAAATCTTTATGATGTTTTTCTTCGGGATTGCTGCGGTAGAAATTACCCAAAGTTTTCTTCCGGGCGGAGATCTTTATCCGGTTAAAAAATCGATTAATCCGCTTATCGCTACTTGCGGCGGTGTTATCGGCCCTGCATTGGTTTATTTATTTTTGAACCATTGGATCGGCAATTCTGAATTGTATCGGGGATGGGGAATTCCTACTGCAACGGACATTGCATTTGCATGGCTGGTAGCGAGGTTTGTTTTTGGGAATAATCATCCTGCAATTGCGTTCCTCCTTCTTTTAGCAGTTGTTGATGACGGAATCGGGCTTGCCATCATTGCGATTTTTTACCCTAATCCGTTAACACCTGTTCAACCACTCTGGCTGGTTCTTGCAATTGCTGGAGTTGCATCCGCCTATGCAATGCGCATTAAAAACCTGAGAATGTATTGGCCGTATATCGTTGTGGGAGGCGGCCTCTCTTGGTTTGGTTTGTATTTGTCACATCTTCATCCGGCACTGGCCTTGGTTATCATTATTCCATTTTTGCCGCATGCAAAGCATGAGAAAAAGCATGTTTTTGAAGATGACATTGCTGACCATTCCACTATGGCTCGATTTGAGCATCACTGGAAGAAAATTGTAGATTTTGGTTTATTTATTTTCGGGCTCGCGAATGCGGGCGTCGCTTTTTCACAAGTAGGTACGGCAACCTGGCTTGTGCTTGCGGGCCTTCTTATTGGGAAATGTATCGGTATCTTTTCATTTGGACTACTTGCCCACAAAATTGGCTTTCATCTACCCAAAGGAGTCGGCTTAAAGGAGCTTTTGGTCATAGGTATTATTGCAGGCTTTGGATTTACGGTTGCTCTTTTTATGGCGAGTGTTGCATTTTCTGATCCGGTGCTTCAAGCGGCAGCAAAAATGGGTGCGATGTTAAGCTGCGGCGCAGCGGGCATTGCGTTCCTTGTTGCGAAAATACTTCGTATTAAAAAAATTACCTAAGCGGATTTAGCCACTGATAAGCACGGATAAATTCTATTATCCCATGACCCATGCATCTGTTAGACATGCAGGCGGTTATACATAAAATTCCATTTTTCTCTTCCTCCAGAAAATCAAAACTGCATTATACTCATTCTTAGCACAATATTCGCAAAAAGCTGACTATTGCAGTACAAGCAGGAGGATGTGATGAACGGTTCGCTCGTGCAGGGGGCATGGAAAATAGGGTCTTTATTTGGAATACCGATACGGGTGCATTTTTCTTGGTTTATTATTTTTGGTCTTATTACCTGGTCGCTTTCCACATTTTATTTTCCCCAGGCTGCGCCTGATCTCCCGATAGGCTCCTATTGGGCACGGGGAGCATTGGCCGCCTTGTTGCTGTTTGTTTCCGTTGGCTTCCACGAGATTGCTCATTCCCTTGTAGCGATGAGATATAACATCGCGATCGAAGGAATCACCCTGTTTATTTTCGGTGGTGTTTCCCAATTGCGAGGAGAGCCGCCGCATCCGCGGTCGGAATTTCTTATTGCAATAGCCGGTCCTGTGTCGAGCTTCTTTCTGGCGGTTTTTTTCTTTTTTTTGGCCGGCTTTTTTACCGGAGGAACTGAAGCGCTTTTTGTGTATCTTGCGCAAATCAATCTTATTCTTGGGTTATTCAATCTGATTCCTGGATTCCCGATGGATGGTGGAAGGGTATTACGAGCGGCGATATGGAGCAAAAAGAAAAACTTATTTTATGCAACACAGCAGGCAGCAAATATTGGAAGGATTTTCGCGCTGATATTCATTTTTTACGGGGTATTTTCCATTTTTATGCGGCTGCCGGGTGGGTTGTGGCTGATGCTGATCGGGTGGTTTTTGTATACGGCTGCCCAGGCGAGTTATCAGCAGTCAGCTCTTCAGGAGATACTTTCCAAAGTCAGAGTCAGGGATATTATGGTAAAAGATATTGTAACGATCGATTCAAGGACCTTGATCGATACTGCGGTCAATGACTATTTTTTGCGATACGGATATGGTGGTTTTCCGGTTATGAGTAACGGACGGCTTCTCGGCATTGTTACATTGAAAGAAATTAAGAATGTCTCGCAATCGAATTGGAATACCAGGACTGTTGGTGATGTGTTCATTCCCCATGACTCACGTGGTGAAATCTCCGAAGAAACCGATGTCATGAAAGCCATCGAGCAGATGCTCCGCGAAGACCGAGGAAGACTGGTTATTATGCAAAATGGAAATTTAAGAGGTTTAATTACGCGGAACGGGATTGCTCGATATATGCAGATTAAGGGGAAGTAAAGTTCATTATGAATGACAATGCAAACATCCAGAAGAAGAACGGAATAAAACCGTAATTATATTATCCTGCTTTTTTGTTTTGCTGTTTGGGTATCTTATCTATGAAGTGTTCTTGCCGTTTCTGTCGCCGATATCCTGTGTATCGATTTATTGTGCGATATGTGCGCTGGAAATCCGTTGCATCCCTGATCACGCTTTTTATTATTGTAACGGTGATCGTCGGACCGGTTATTTACTTGTCTTTTCTGCTTGCGATCGAATTCAAGAACCTTGCAAGTAGCGCAGAAGGCGGAAAAACTTTTGTTCTGCAGGACGTGATTGAACTGCCCTGGGTACGGGGCATTTTGGATTCCATTGCTTCTCTGTTCAATATGACCTATGAAGATATGGTCCAAAAAATTCGAGAAATTATTACTCGGTTAAGTCAGGGCGTTATTGTCGCCATTACCAAAGGCCTTGGAGATGTTTTCTCATCGATTTTAAATTTTATTTTCATGGTCTTTGCCGTTTTTTTTCTTTTGATGGACGGTCCGTATTATGCTAAAGAAGATACGTGATTATTTGCCATTTTCTGAAAAACAAAAAGATCGACTGATAAAACAAATCGGAGACATGGTGGTATCCACGATTATCCCTGTTTTCGGCACGGTTATTATCTGGGCGCCGGCCGCAGTTTATTCAAAATTGAAATTTTCAGAAATCAGGAAGAGACGTCTCCGCAATGAGCAGCCATTGTTTTATTGCCAAATGCTGAATTTTCCCTTGACAAAGCAATCGAAAGGTTATATTTTTTATACCTTGCAGCACAGGAGAGCATTCGCTGATCTTTTAACGGACGGATTGTTGGTACATGGAAACGGAAAGTCATAGCAACACCGGCATTGTGTATTTGTTTAACGGACACTGTTACACGTTATATCCTGTCAAAAAGAATTTAATCCGCACTCTCTCGGTTCTTTCCCCATCATTCAAGCAGCGTATTCTCATGATGCCTCTGTCCTGTATGTATCCGAAGAAAACCGAGTATCTGCCTCTTGAGGGAGGCAAACCTACGTCGTGATCGAACAAGGCTGATTCGCATTGGTTCAGGATCGCCTCTCGTCGTAACCCGAAAGGTATGAACGTGTTTTTTTCACCACTTGATATTGTCCTGTCTTCCTTGATTTTTCTTTTCAGTGTGTTGATCCTGGTGCCTCTTTTTCACAAAAACCAGCGGCTTCTTATTCAATTCGCTTTTTCCATTGCTTCGGTTGCTTCGCTCGTGGCAACTGTTGCAGGCGTCTGGGTTGTTGTTTCCCAGGAAACTTACTCAGTCATACTTCTGCTTGGTCTTCCTGATCTTCCATTTCATCTCCGGCTGGATATTCTCTCTGGTTTTTTTGTGGGAGTTATCGGGCTGCTCGGTTTTTTTGTGTCTGTTTATTCCCTTGGTTATGTGAAAGGTTTTCTCGGCCACCGGTCGATAACTCGGCTCGTGGTGTTTTATATTCTCTTTCTTGCCGGAATGTTGCTGGTTGTTCTTGCTGATGATGCACTGTTTTTCCTTATATCATGGGAGATGATGGCAGCTGCTTCGTATTTTCTCGTGCTTTTTGAAGATGAAAAAATTGAAAATAGAAGAGCGGCATTTCTCTATCTTGTTGTTGCGCATATCGGCGCCATTGCAATTCTTCTCTCCTTTGGGGTTATGGCAGGACTTACCACAGGTTTCTCCAGTTTTGAAAGTTACACGTTTGATGCAATGCGGGAAGCAGAACTTCCTCCGAGCCTGGCTACGCTTGCATTTCTGCTTGCCTTCTTTGGGTTTGGCGCTAAGGCGGGTATTTTTCCACTGCATGTCTGGCTGCCTGAAGCTCATCCCGTAGCACCATCTAATGTTTCTGCTTTGATGAGCGGAGTCATGCTGAAAACCGCCATCTATGGGATTATCCGGGTTGTGTTTGATTTGATCGTTGATTTTCCGTGGTGGTGGGGTGCACTGGTATTGATATTCGGCCTTCTCTCCGCTGTCATGGGAGTGTTGTATGCTTTGATGCAGCATGACCTGAAACGCTTGCTTGCCTATCATTCCGTTGAAAATATCGGAATTATCCTGATTGGGATTGGGCTTGCCATGATCTTTTTTGCATTCGATATGCCGCTGCTTTCTGCCCTTGCATTGATTGCCGGGCTGTATCACACTCTGAACCATGCCATGTTCAAGGGGTTACTCTTTATGGGGGCAGGAGCGGTTCTGCATGCAACGCACGAAAGAAACATGGAAGAAATGGGCGGTCTGATCAGATTTATGCCCTGGACAGCTGTATTCTTTCTTATCGGTTGCATCTCAATTTCTGCACTCCCTCCATTTAACGGATTTGTGTCAGAATGGCTCATGTACCAGGCGTTTCTTTTTTCCCCCGGATTATCAAACCCACTTTTAAATTTGCTCATTCCTCTAGGTGCGGCGCTCTTGGCGCTTACTAGTGCTCTTGCTGCTGCCTGTTTTGTGAAAGCGTTTGGTGTTACCTTTTTAGGACATCAGCGTAGTCATCACCGAGGACATGTTCATGAAGCGGGATTGTCCATGAGAACCGGAATGTTTCTTGCTGCAGTAACGTGTCTTGCGTTGGGTGTTTTGCCTACGGTCATGATTCAATGGATGGACCCGATTGCAGAAGAACTGGTTGGTGGTGCCATTGCTGCATCTGCCTCAGGATTTGGATGGATGTGGCTTACTCCTATTGCGCATGAACGTGCTTCGTATTCCGCTCCTATTGTCTTTTTCGTTATTCTCATGGTTGTTATGGTAGTGTATCTTCTTTTACATGCGCGACCCGGAGCAATCCATCGAACGCCACTCTGGGATTGCGGATTTGAAAAGATTACGAGCAGAATGCAGTATACAGCCACGTCATTTTCAATGCCTCTGAGAAGAATTTTTGGTTTTCTATTCAGCATCAAGGAACAGGTTAGACAGCTTCCGCCGATTGCTCATCCTGCCTTTCCTGAACGGCTGCATTATCATCTGCGGGTACGTGACCGAATTTGGGGATGGCTCTATCAACCGGTAGTAACGGCAAGTTTCTGGATGTCCCGAAAAGTCGGCCGATTGCAACAAGGGCGGATACAGATTTATCTGATTTATTCGTTTGTCACGATTGTCGTGCTGTTGTTGTTTGTGTAAATGCTATTTAACCACGGATCAACACGGATTTACACGGATAAAAAAATAGTTATCTCATCTGTGCATGTTTTACCATGTTCATCCGTGGTTACTAAAAGGTACTCATGACCATTCATTCGATTATCATAGAAGTCATTCAGATTGTCGTTCTTCTTTTTACTGCACCGCTTTTTGCCGGCTGGATCAAGATGGTGAAATGCTGGCTTCAAGGAAGAACCTCTCCCAGTATTTTCCAGCCGTACCGCGACATTAGAAAACTTTTTTCCAAAGATGTAACGCTTGCAGAGCATGCTTCCTGGATATTCCGTTTTACTCCGTATCTCGTCTTTGGTGTTTCCATTCTTGCCGGTTGCGTGATACCGTTTATTTCCACAGAATTGCCCTTGGAAGCGGTTGCGGACGTTATTGCGCTGGTTGCTCTTTTTGCTATTGCTCGATTTTTTACTGCGCTTGCAGGCATGGACATCGGAACTGCTTTCGGAGGCATGGGCTCGAGCCGTGAAATGACTATCGCTTCTCTGGCGGAGCCAGCAATGCTGATGGCGGTGTTTGCAGTATCTCTTGCAAGCCACTCAACCTCGCTCCCTCAGATGGTGCTTACGGTTTCACAGGGCTATGCGCTGCTTCGGCCATCGCTTGTGTTTGCGCTCCTTGCGTTCGTTCTCATTGTATTGGCAGAAACGGGAAGAATTCCGGTGGATAATCCCGCAACGCATCTGGAATTAACCATGATCCATGAAGCGATGATTCTGGAATATTCCGGAAGACACCTTGCACTTCTGGAATGGGCAGGGATGATGAAGCTCTTTCTTTTTGTTGCGCTTGGTATTGCGTCGTTTTTTCCCTGGGGAATTGCATTGAGTGATGACCCGATATTCGTACTCACTGCTTTCCCGATACTTTTATTAAAGCTGGGAATTGTCGGAATCTGTCTTGGGATCGTTGAAGTTGGGCTTGCAAAAATGCGAATATTCCGCATATCGGAATTCCTGGGAAGCGCGTTTCTTTTTGCCACCATCGGAATGCTGTCGTTCTTTATTCTGGAATAGGAGATGAGGTCATGAATCCGGCACTTGCTGCACAAATAAACAGTCTTCTTGCTGCAATGGTTCTTCTCACCGCATTTGGACTTCTCGTACAACGCAGAATGAACAGGCTTTTACAGTTGTTTGCAGTTCAAGGATTTTTACTTGGATTAAGCACCGGCATAGTCGGTTTTGCGAGTGGTGCGCATCATTTGTACATATCATCCGTTCTGACACTCACAATGAAGGTTGTTTTGCTCCCGTATATTCTGCTTGTTCTCATGCGGAAACTGAACATATACCGTGAAGTCGAGACGATCATGAATGTCCCGACCACGCTGCTCATCGGAATTGCGCTCGTAATTTTTTCTTATCACCTTACTGCGCCAATTAGAGAACTTTCAACGCTCATGACGCGGTCAACGCTCGCCGTTGCGCTCGCGACGGTTCTGCTTGGATTTCTTATGATGATCACGCGAAAACATGCCGTGACGCAGATTGTAGGTTTTCTTGCGATGGAAAATGGGCTCCTGTTTGCAGCCACAAGCGCAACCTACGGCATGCCGCTCGTGGTGGAATTGGGAGTTGCACTTGATCTTTTGATTGCAGCATTTATATTCGGTATTTTCTTTTTCCATATCAGTACTACATTTGATAGCCTTGATGTGGATCAAATGGCTCGATTGAAGGAAGAAGATTGATTGATGATGGCGTCTAATAAATTTTGTCATACACGCGAACGCGGGTATCCAGTATTTTTAGGCAATTATTTAATGGCTGGATTCCCTTTCCCTGCTTGATGTATGCTGGGACAAGTTTCAAGGGAATGACATAGTAAGACGGTATATTTATGGTTCTCCTGGTTCTTTTATATGTTCCACTTGGTGCAGCACTGGCACTGGCGTTCATCGGTGACCGGAAATTTGCTCCGGAGATGAATATCCTGGGATCAACTGCTACGTTTGTTACCAGCATTCTGCTCGCCATCCAGGTGTATCAGCAGGGGCCGATGCTTGCATGGAACAATTTCTTTTTCATCGATGCGTTCAGCGTGTATCTGACCGTGTTGACGGCATTCGTATCCATGACCACTGCAATTTTCAGCAGACGGTATATGCGACGAGAGCGGGAACACGGTAAAATCGGTCATCGCCGGATCCGTTTTTATCACGCCATGTTCCAGCTTTTTATTTTTGCGATGCTTCTTTGTTTGCTTACAAATAATGTCGGCATTCTCTGGATTGCCATGGAACTGGCGACTTTATCAACTGTGCTTCTTGTTTCCTTATATCGCACGCCATCTGCAATTGAAGCAGCGTGGAAATATTTTATTCTCTGCGGTGTGGGAATTGCGCTTGCTTTGTTTGGAACGGTGCTTCTTTATTTTGCTGCGGAAAAGGTTTTAGGAGACGGGGGTGCGGCGCTTCACTGGACCAATCTGATCCAGGTGAGCGACCAGCTTGAACCGACGATTCTCTCGCTTGCATTTGTGTTCCTTATGGTCGGCTACGGTACCAAGGTTGGTTTGGTTCCGATTCACAACTGGCTTCCGGACGCACACAGCGAAGGTCCAACACCGATTTCCGCGGTTCTCTCGGGATTGCTTCTAAACATCGCGTTGTATGCACTTGTCCGATGCAAAGTCCTTGTTGACGGTTCCACCGGCACACATCATTCAGGTAATATTATGATGGGATTCGGAATCCTTTCGATCATTGTTGCCGCGTTTTCTCTGCTGCGCCAAAAGGACATTAAACGGATGTTTGCCTACTCATCCATTGAACATATGGGAATTGCGACGTTTGCATTCGGGCTGGGCGGCCCAGTTGCCACGTTCGGAGCGCTTTTGCATATGCTCATGCACAGCTTAACCAAGTCAGCGATATTCTTTACCGTCGGGCATGCTGCTCAAATGCATTGGTCCCAGGATATGGATAAGATCAAAGGTCTTATTAAAGGTAATCCGCTGGTTGGGTGGGGAATGGCTTTGGGTGTCATGGCAATTGTGGGCATGCCACCATTCGGCGTGTTTACGAGTGAGTTTCTGATCCTGACTGCCACGATTAAGGATGCACCACTTATGGCTCCGTTTCTTCTTCTCGGTTTAGGAGTTTCTTTTGCAGCGTTATTCAGGCGAGTGCAGCCCATGGTAACCGGTGAACCACCGGAGTATCAGCAAAAAATCCGGGCAGCAAATCTTCCGGTATTGTTGCACATGATCGGGGTCCTTATTCTCGGAATATATATGCCTCCTTTTCTTGCTGACTGGTTCCATACTGCAGTGGGGCTTTTAAAATGAGTACTCTTACGAACATACTTGTTACTGCATTGGGTGAAAAATGGGTGCAGGAGTCAGGTGAAGATTCCTTTGCCGTTAGCACGGTTCTTATTCCCCGAAGCAGCTTTGCAGAAGCAGGACGTCAATTAAAAAAAGCGGGAGCTGTTCTTGCTGCTGAATGGGCAACTGATGAAACACCATTTGAGAGGGGATTCGGCGTTTATGCGTGCTACCGCAAGGATTCCGAGTATCTTATTATTAAAACGTTCGCTCCGGTGAACGACCTTTCTTTCCCCAGTCTTACAAAAAAATTTGCTGCTGCGTATCGATTTGAGCGCCAAATAGCAAGTCTTATGGGTGTTATCCCGACCGGACATCCCGATACCCGGCCATGGATCAAACATGAAGATTGGCCGAAGGATGCATGGCCGCTTCGAAAATCATTTGATGCATCCAAACCGCTGCCTCGTGTTGAAGGCGATTATCGATGGATTACGGTAACCGGGGAAGGGGTGTATGAGGTTCCGGTTGGACCGGTTCATGCAGGCATTATCGAACCCGGTCATTTCCGGTTTCAGGCAATGGGTGAAGATGTTATTAATCTTGAAGCGAAACTCGGATATGTGCACAAAGGGATTGAAAAACGTTTTGAAGCACTTTCCTGGGAAGAAGCAGCACGCCTGGCCGGCAGAGTGTCCGGTGACACGACCGTAGGCCATTGTCTTACCTATGTCCAAGCGGTTGAATCGATGACCGGTTGCCGGATTCCGAAACGGGCGCAATGGCTTCGTGCATTGTTTCTCGAACGAGAGCGCATTGCAAATCATTTGGGCGATCTGGGAGCCATTTGCAACGATGTGGCTTTTGCATTTTTCCTGTATCAGTGCTCGCGCTTAAAAGAAATAATGCTGCGTACGAATATGCAGTTATTCGGTCACCGCTATTTAATGGATCGGGTTATTCCTGGCGGGACCTTGGTTGACCTCAATGAAGCAGGCTGGCAAACAATACTGAATGAAATGGATTGGCTGGAAAAAGAATTTGAAGGTTTGGTTGCTATCTATGAGGCAAACGGATCTGTTGAAGACCGACTCAGGACTACCGGTATTCTTTCGACAGAAAAAGCACGTGATCTCGGTATGGTAGGTCTTATCGCGAGATCAAGCGGAATTCAGCTTGATTGCCGGGTACAGCATCCGTTTCCGCCCTATGACAAAATCAAGGTACACGTTCCTGTGCATACCGCAGGCGATGTTCAGGCACGCGCATGGGTGAGGATAGAGGAAATCAAAGAATCCATACGAATTATCCGGGAAATACTAAAAACGTTGCCTTCTGGAAAAATAACAACAACGCTTCCTCGGATCGAACCGGATAAGATCGGTTTTGCAGCAGTTGAAGGATGGCGGGGAGAAATTCTATATTGGATCCAATCAGGCCCGCAAGGAGAGATAAACCGCTGCATGGTTCGAGACCCATCGAGCATCAACTGGCTCGGATTGGAACAGTGCATTCATGGAAATATTGTTCCGGATTTCCCGGTGTGCAATAAGAGTTTTAATCAATCGTATTCGGGAAATGATTTATGATTAAATGTAACCACAGAGCGTAGCTACTGCAATATAGCAAGCTTAGTGCCTCTGTGGTTTTCTTTTTAGGAGTCTTTATGTTTCGCATTCTTCATCAAATATTCCGCACCGGCATTGTGACTGAGCCGATTCCGCCAATTGCTGATCCTGAGATTGAAAAAATCGGGTCACAGCTTGAAGAGACGATCAGGCGTCGTTTTCAGAAAAGCCTGACGATTCGCCAAGTTGATGCTGGTTCATGCAATGGGTGCGAGCTCGAGATTCATGCGATGAACAATCCGATTTACAATTGCGAGCGATTTGGTATTCATTTTACCGCCTCGCCTCGATTTGCAGATATGCTCCTGGTTACTGGTCCTGTTTCCCGTAATATGGAAATAGCGCTCAAAAGAACGTATGATGTCACTCCAGCACCAAAACTCGTTGTCGCCGTCGGAGATTGTGGACGTTGCGGCGGTATCTTCGGCAAAAGTTATGCGTCATTGGGCGGCATTGATTCTGTCATCCCTGTTGATGTTTTCATTCCTGGTTGTCCTCCCACACCTATTGCCTTGCTTCAAGGAATTTTAAAAGCAGTAGAAGGGTAATTTCTTTAACATCAATAAACCTCAAGCTTCTAAGGTTGCACCCTGATAATTATTCGAGTATGATCTGGATAGGTCACGGGATCCCCATGGATAGGCGAGAATTTCTTATTACGATTGCATCAGGAGCTGTTATGGTTCTGTCAGAAACCAGGGGAGAGGCTTCAGATGAAATCAAACTTCCTATTCCTCCTCAGAAAAGAGGCAAGGCACGAATTTCGCTCATCAAAACAAGGTACCGTGCATCCGGTATCAAGCGGGCTCTTGACCTGCTTCAAATAAATCCTGTCCAGGGTAAGGATGTGCTGCTGAAACCGAATTTCAATTCAGCAGATCCTTTTCCGGCTTCTACTCATAACGATACCTTATCCGAGTTATTCTTAAACTTAAAAAATATGGGAGCAAAGAGCATTACCGTCGGTGAACGGAGCGGAATTCCTGATATCGGTGATGTTATGGCTGAAAAAGGAATTTACTCTTTATGCAAAAAGCATGGGGTCGATCTTGTCAATTTTGACGATCTGACTGAAGCTGAGTGGATTCATCTATTTCCGAAAAACAGTCAGTGGCTGAACGGTTTTGATGTTGCTAAACCTGTTATAGATTCGAAATGCATCGTGACGACCTGCTGCTTAAAAACGCATGGCAGTGGCGGCGTTTTTTCCATGTCACTTAAGCTTTCAGTTGGCATCACACGAAAGTGGAATATGATCGAACTTCATATGTCTTTTATGAATATTAGAAAAATGATTGCGGAAATCAATCTTGCGTATGAGCCGGCTCTTATTCTCCTTGATGGGCTTGATGCCTTCGTTGACAAAGGGCCGTCCCATGGACCAATTAAGCAGGCGGACGTTATTCTTGCAGGTACCGACCGGATCGCTATTGATGCGGTTGGGGTTGCTATTTTGAAAGAACTGGGGAGCAATAAAGATATTATGAGCAAAAAGATATTTGCACAGGATCAGATAGCCTGGGCTTCAAAGCTTGGGCTCGGAATATCGCGGCCAGAGGATATTGAAATAGTGACAGATGACCAGGCAGGGAAGAACTATGCAGAAAAAATCATGAGGATACTTTTCCAGGGATAAATAATCACTGTATATCATCAAGACAAGTTGGTGCATCTTCATCGAACTTTTTGCAGTGACAGCATATTCCTCATTTTCAGGAAGGAAGCGGATGCTCAAGGGAATGATATGAGAAAAATTCTGACAGGTATTCTTGCAGCAAATTTGTTCTGTGCCTCGTTCGCATATGCAGGACTTATCGAAGGACTCGAGCAGAAAGCACGCAAGTTAACGAGCAGCAATAAGTATCAGACGAACGGAAAACTTGATTCGAAAACCATGATAGCAGGATTGAAAGAGGCGCTCTCAGTAGGAATCAAAAACGGAGTGCAAAACGTTTCCCGGCGTGATGGATATTTTGAAAATGCGTTAATAAAGATTCTGGTGCCTGAAAAAATTCAAAAAATCACTGAAGTGCTGAGAAAGGCAGGGTTGCATGAAGAAGTGGATGCGTTCGAACTGAGCATGAACCGTGCCGCAGAGAAAGCCGCTCCCAAGGCACGAGGAATCATTGTTGCTGCAATCAAGAAGATGACAATCCGCGATGCGGAGACAATTCTTCGTGGGCATGATACCGCGGCGACCGAATATCTCAAATCCAAAACCTTCGACAGCATTTACTCCGCATTTAAACCGGTGATTACTTCGACCATGCATGAAACGGACGTCACTCGTTCATTCAAAGAGCTGATGGACAAGGCACGCGCGATCCCGCTGTTGAAAGAACAGACCGTGGACCTTGATCACTACGTTACGAGCAAGGCCTTGGACGGTCTTTTTATAATGGTGGGGGAAGAGGAAAAGAAAATCAGGAAAGACCCGGCCGCACGCGTTACAAAACTGCTCAAGAAGGTTTTCGAATAAAGCCGGAGTAGGGCGCGTTTTTCCTGTTAACGAGTGACTTTCACATAAGTATCTTTTCTGGAAAATGGAAACTGCATACGGTATAATGAAAACAAGTTATTAAGTGAAATCGTAAGGAGAAATAGATGAAGGTTTATCTGGATAACAACGCAACGACGCAGCTCATTCCCGAAGTTCTTGATGCCATGCTGCCGTATCTTAAGGAAAAATATGGCAATGCATCGTCACTTTATTCCTTGGCGCATGAATCAAAGAAGGCGCTTGAAGAATCGCGGCAAACGATTGCTACTGTTTTGGGCGCATCGAGTAAAGAATGTATCTGCTTCACTGGATCAGGCTCAGAAGCAGATAATATGGCTCTTCAGGGCGTTGCCGGAATGTACTCGTCCAAAGGAAAGCATATTATCACATCGGAAATTGAACATCATGCAGTTTTAAATACGTGCAAGCATCTTGAGGAGATCGGTTTTGAAGTTGCGTATGTTAAACCGGATGGAACAGGATTAATCAGTGCCGATGCAGTTTCCAAGGAGTTAAGAAAAGATACCATTCTTGTTTCAATCATGCATGCGAATAATGAAGTAGGAACCATTAACCCTATTGCTGAAATTTCAAAAGTAGTTAAGTCACGAGGCATATTATTCCATACGGATGCTGTGCAGAGTTTTTGTAAGCTTCCTTATATGGTTGATAGCCTGGGAGTTGATTTGCTATCATTGTCTGCACATAAAATTCATGGACCCAAAGGGGTAGGCGTACTTTATATTCGCGAAGGAGTACAGCTTAAACCGCTTATCTATGGTGGTCATCAGGAATTCGGCAGGCGAGCCGGTACGGAAAACATTGCAGGCATTCGTGGTCTGGCAAAGGCAGCAGAAATTGCTTCGAGGACTCTTGATGCGTCTTCAAAAAAAATAAAGTTCCTGAGAGACAAGCTGGAGCGAACAATCCTTAAAAAAATACCTGAGGTAAGGGTGAACGGAAACTCCATGCATCGGCTTCCCAATACACTCAATGTTTCCTTTCCCTTTATTGAAGCAGAATCGCTCATTCTGGATCTGGATATGAAAGGTGTTGCATTATCATCCGGATCTGCCTGTTCATCGGGATCAGGTGATCCCTCTCATGTGCTTGTTTCCATGGGTATCGATCATGCCACATGCCGGGGGTCATTGCGATTTTCGCTTGGAGAGAATACTACCGAGGAAGAGATCAATTATGTTATCGATATTCTGCCTCCGATTGTAGAACGCATACGATCCATGTCGCCGTTATCATGACGTAGCTAAATGACAAATACCAAAACTTAAAGTTCAAATAAAATAGCAAACGCGAAATTTTAACCACGGATGGACACAAATGGGCACGGATAAAAGCAAAAAAGAATGTGTGATTTAGTTACTATTCGTGTAAATCCGTGTAGATCAGTGGCAAAGAGATTAGCCAGGGATGACACTGGTTGGGATTTGAATTTTGTAATTTGAACTTTTAACTATGAAGATTTATTCCGACATCACCCAAACTATCGGCAATACCCCTTTGGTCAGGATTAATAAATTGACCAAAGGTCTGAAGGCTGACGTCATTGCCAAAATGGAGAAGAGCAATCCGCTTGCGAGTGTCAAAGACCGGGTTGGCCTTGCCATGATCGAGGCTGCTGAACAAGCCGGTCGTATTAACAAAGACACCGTAATTATTGAACCGACGAGTGGAAATACCGGCATTGCGCTGGCCTATGTGTGTGCTGTGAAAGGCTATCGGCTTATACTTACCATGCCTGATACCATGAGCATTGAACGGAGAGCGCTTCTCAGAATTTTCGGAGCAGAAGTTGTTTTAACAGAAGGTGCCAAAGGCATGCAAGGTTCAATTGACAAGGCACTTGAACTTTCCAAACAACACCCGGACTCATTTATTCCGCAGCAATTCAAAAACAAAGCGAATGTAGAGATTCATGAAAAAACGACTGCATTAGAAATTTGGAATGATACTGATGGCATCGTTGATATGCTGGTGGCCGGAGTAGGAACCGGTGGAACAATTACCGGCATTACGCGCATCTTGAAGGAGAAAAAACCTGAATTCAAGGCAATTGCAGTTGAACCAAAAGACTCCCCGGTGCTTTCCGGAGGAAAACCCGGTCCGCACAAAATTCAAGGCATCGGCGCTGGATTTATTCCTGATCTTCTTGATATGCAGTTTGTTGACGAAGTCATTCAGGTAACCCATGAAGATGCAGGTGCTATGGCAAAGCGGGCAGCCCGTGAAGAAGGCCTTCTTGTCGGAATTTCCTCTGGTGCAGCATTGTGGGCGGCGCTCGAGGTGGCGCGCCGGAAGGAATCGGAAGGCAAAATGATTGTTGTTATTCTGCCTGACACCGGAGAACGATATTTATCAACATGGCTTTTTCAGGAATATATGACCGAACAGCCGTAAACCACATATTTTTCTTCATTCACTTTCTCATATTGAACCCCTTGTCTCTAAATAGACCAATTAAAATGAACTCTTCTTTTCTTTGTTGACTTCCTCTGTCTTAAACATTCTTTTTTTCTGGCGATTTAATACATAATTAACGGGTATATTTTTTGCATTAAAATATTTAATCTTTGCAACACGAATCCTTCACATTTTACTCTCATGAAAAAAAAAGACAAAACCATACTTTTTGTAGACGATGATATGGATTTTCTCAATTATGTTGCCGAGTCATTCAGAAAAGACGGGTATCATGTTATTGCCAAAACAGACGGACGTGCTGCTCTTTCCGTTTTCAACGAAACACGAATTGATCTCGTTATCACCGATTTGAAGATGCCCTATATGGATGGGATGGAATTTATCTCTGCTTTAAGGTCTAAAACTCCTCTGATACCGGTTATCCTTCTCTCCGGACACGGGAATGTCGAGCTTTATTTTAAGGCGCTTAGTTATGGGGTGTATGAAGTAATTAACAAGCCGATCAGCATGAGAGAATTAAAGGTCGTCGCCAAATCCGCACTAAGCGGTTCATCAATCGGGTTAGCCGAGCATTTTCCCTTGAGATGAAACCCGTCTCACGTCAGTTTTTTATGCATCCAGATAACACAGGGAGGAGAAAATCATGCATTGCCCATTACTTACCGGTAAATATATGCTGTATTGCACTGCTCTTAAGGAAGGATATGTCCCCAGCGCACGAGAGCTTGAAGACTATTGCAAGCAAAGCCTGTATTGCCTTTGTCCACTGTTTGTAACACATAAACAAGGTTCTGCCCTGCAAACCGCATGACTTTTAGCCTTTCTTATTTATTCTTTTTACTCTGTTTGACAGTATGATGTTTTTATGCTTTAATACTTAGCATGAAGAACGAATCCACGGGTTTTTGTCTGCATGAAATTGTTTTTTTGATCGGAATGTCAGGACGGACTGGTGAACTTTTGATTGAATCCGGAAATAATATCGGAACCATGCTTTTTCATCAGGGAAATGTTTTTCAGGCATTCTCGCCATATTCACGGGCGATCGGCGACCTTCTTGTTGAAGAGGGAACGATTACGGATATCGACCTTATGGAAACACTCATGATGCAAAAAAAAGAGCCGCATATCCCGATCGGAGGTTTGCTGCTCAAACAGGGAAAAGTTACCTTCGAAGCGATTGAAGAAAAAGTTCATGAACAGCTTCGACAGGCAGTGAAGGAATTTCAATCATGGCAAAATCTCAAGTACGGCTTTATGAGCAAAAATGTACAGCCCTTTGACAGCATCCACCTGACGGTTCACGAATTTATTCCGCCCGAGACATTCCAGTTTGCATCACATTTTTTCTCTCAGAAACCAGCGAACGAATAAACCTTCCTGACCGTTTTTTCAAAAATTATTTGCTGGGTTTCTTTTTTGGAGACCATTTCGCAACAGTTCTCTTGCATGATGAAAGATCGAACGGTAGGCGTCGCTTTGATAATCAGGATACGTATATTCATTCGGAGAAAAAACGTGTTCACGTGCATTGAATCTCAAGGTTACTTCAGCAAAGATTCCGGATCCAATATACATGCGATGGCTGAAATCCTTGGTCGTCGCGAGCACAACCTTTGCCTCGGTTACATAGCCGGGGTCCAAATTAATCCTCCGCCGGAATTCATTCCCTTTTTGTACCGCATGTTCTTGCTCAATGCTGTTTGCAAATAATTTTATACCAGGAAGATCGCCAGGATCAATGAGCCGCTCGAAGAAAATGAATTTTCGTTGAATTCCGGAGCCCATTTCACTGATGTAGTAGGTTGTCTGGTTCCACGGCAGGAGCGTGCTTTCATAATCAAGAGGGCCGTATCTGTTTTGCAAAACGGCTGAGCATGTATCAAAAAGGAACTGATCCGTTGAAAGCATTCCCAGGAATAGTTTTACCGGAAGCGGTTTTTTTGGATTGCCCATATCGATTTAAAGTATACCATAGAGAGCAGCATTTCCGAATTGCAAAAAATATTCAACGTTCTTGACAACAAGCCATGGTCTGCTATAGTACTTCCCATGCATGTCACTCGTGAAGGGGATTACGGAGTTCGGAGCGTTTTGTATTTATCCCGTCTGCCGTTCAAAACCGTCGGATTTATCAACGACATTGCCCTTGAATATAAGATTCCAAAAAGTTTTCTCGCAAAAATTCTGCAAAAACTCGTCAAAGCTAAAATTGTCCGCTCGTATCGGGGTGTCAGGGGAGGATTCTCGCTTACCAAGCATGCCCGGGATATCACCGTGCTTGAAGTGCTCGAGGCAATTGAAGGAAAATTGGCGATCAATATGTGCGTGGTTGACAAAAAGCATTACGGTTTTTCAAAACAGTGTCCCGCATCGAAGCTCTGGTGCCGGGTGCAGACACGCCTGACCGAGATGCTCCAGAGGACTTCATTCGAAGATCTTCACAAACAATAATTTTTCGTTAAAATCTCTTGACAACAAACGAGGCCTTCGTTATAGTGCAGTAATTAATTAATCAATTAGTTAATTATGAAACCGGTACGCACCCATCAAACCGCCCACGTAGGCAGACGACCGAAGATCCCTCGGCACAATTCAAGCACACGGACCGATATTCTAGTTGCTGCCCGGAGCATTTTTGCGAGGCAGGGAGTCAGCGGTACTTCCATTCGCATGATCGCCGATGCTGCCAAAGTTAATACTGCCATGATTTATTATCATTTCAAAAACAAGACGGATATGTATCATGCGGTATTGAGATACTCATTTGCGACCCTGGACAGAATATGGGACGATGAGGTTTTTAAAAATACTGTTTCTGCCAGAGTAAAAATCCAGCATTTTGTATCTCAGATAATTCGGTTTCATGAAGCAAATGAGGAATTGCGAAGGATTATTTCCATCGAACTTGCCATGAGCGAGAAAAATTGCACCTGGCTTGCGGATAACTTTTTCCGACATCATTATGAAAAACTGCTGGATATTTTTAAAACAGGGATGGCAACTGGAGAGCTCAAAAAAATCGATCTGCCAACCGCTATTGCTTCGCTTTTGGGAATGATTATCCAAAGTTTTATTTTTCGGCCGGTTGCAGAGTACGTTGCGGGCAAGCCAATTGATTTATCCGTGGAGAAGTTTGGACGATTTGTGACCGAGACATTCTTCTATGGCGTGGCAGTATCGTCTGAGCGCAAGAAAAAAGGGAGTGCTTAACGATGCCTATTCGACTTTTATGCATATTGATACCGCTGCTGCTGGTTTCTCCCGCAATTTCAAATGAAAAACCGTTTACGCTTGACGATGCATATCACGCAGCACTTACGACCAATGAAATCGTCAAAATCGGAGAAGAAGATGTTCTTCAGGCAAAAAGCCGTGTGGATCAGGCATTGACATACTTGTTTCCGCGCGTAACTGCACGAGGCGGTTTTACCCGTTATAATGAGATGCTTCCTCCGGAAGGCGGGGCATTTATCTTTCAGCCGCGGGAGCAAACGCAGGCTGTTGTCGAGCTTAATCAACCGCTTTTTACCGGCGGAAGAACCATGGCAGCGTACCGGTATGCTAAAACACAGTCCACGATGATGCAGAAACAATTTTCGGCATCGCAACAGGATGTTCTCCTGAACGTCGGGAATGCTTATTTTGAGGTCTTGAAGTCAAAACGGCTTGTTGACGTGAGCAGGGATTCGCTGTCCCGTATGGAACAGTATAAAAAGGTGACCGAGCGCGTTGCATCGACGCGAAAAACAAAGGCAACTGCTTCTGATCTTTTGCGTGCCCGGACCCTTGTGAGCCAGTCGGAAGTTTTGCTGCTTGTTGCCGAAGACCGGTTTATGATTGCGCGTCAGCGGCTTAGTCTTCTTACCCGGATTCCGGAGAATTCCGTTTTCACGGAACCGGATCCGCAACCGCTTCCCGGGAATACGCTGGAACAGCTGAAGCAAACAGCACTCGCAAGCCGCGACGAGTATGCACGTTCGCGGCTGAATCAGACAGCGGCAAAAGAAGCTATTACGATTGTCAAAGGTGGACACTGGCCTCAACTTTCGGCTGTCGGAGGTTTTCAATATACGGATTCTTATCCTGCGACCGGACTTGACGGCAGGAATTATTATGCCGGATTGCGGCTTCAAATTTCGTTGTTCGAAGGGGGATTGATGCGCGCTGAAATGTCCGAGGCCCGATCACGATACCGGCAGGCGGAGCTGGCAACCGAGCAATTGCGGCGTTCAATAGAACAGGATGTTACTGAGGCATATATTGTCCTTCAGACACAAACGACCGTCCTCGAACGGACAAAACAGCAATATACCGATGCCAATGAAAATTTCAGGACGATTGCAGCATTGTTTAATGAAGGTCTTATATCAAGCCTTGCGGTCATTGATGCGCAGCAGGCGCTTTTCGTTTCGGAACGTGAATATGTAAATGCTCTCTACGATCAACAGATAGCCATTCTGCGGTTGCAACGGGCAACTGGATTGCTCGGCAAAAACACAAAATCACTGAACGAGGGTTTTCATGCGTCTTCCTGAAATAGCGATTAAACGACCGGTATTTATCACCATGATCGGACTGGCACTGATTGTGTTCGGAACAATCGCGTACCAGCGGCTTGCACTCGACCTTTTTCCGAAGGTTGATTTTCCTGTGGTTAACATAACGACTAAGCTGCTTGGGGCTAGCCCGGAGATCAT
>JBAZLV010000037.1:0-20554 GCA_041650055.1 Nitrospirota bacterium
GAACATAGCGGTATTCTTCGATCTTCACCCCTTTATCCACAACCGCTGACTGAAGATAAAACTGCATATACGGTGTAATCGTCGTTCCGACCATCGTAATGAAGAGAAGAAAATAATCCTTATCAAATTTGATGTTGGGAATGGCAACCTCTTTTACCACATCGTGCCATGGCGGATTCGCCATAATCCCGGAAAACACATAGGTTAGATAAATCAAACTAATGCCGATCAAGAACCGCTCCACCTGCTTGAAATTCCCTTTGACCACAACAAACCAGACAATGAACGCGGAAATGGGAACAGAGATGTATTTACTGATCCCAAAGAGCTCCATGCTGGCTGCAATCCCGGCAAACTCTGCAATTATCACCGTAAGATTTGCAAAAATAAAAAGGGTCATGATCGCCAACGTCACTTTGACGCCGAAGCGTTCCCGGACCAGGTCACCGAATCCTTTTCCGGTCACCACTCCCATACGCGAAGACATTTCCTGGATCACGGCAAGCGCAAACAGCATGAGAATAAGCGCCCATAACAGTCCGTACCCCTCCCGTGCTCCCACAATGGAGTACGTTGCTATGCCGCCTGCATCATTACCGGCATTTCCGATAATGAATCCCGGACCAATGATGCTCAGGATGAAGAAAATTCTTGCGTTTTTCATATTGCGTATGCGTTCGAGAAAATTCAAATCACAACTCTCCTTACCATGCTTCAAAACCAACAAAGACACCTAGAGCATGCGTATGCTTTCAGCATACGGACGGTATTACAATTTTCTTCGCTTTTTTCGCGAGGCCGTCGGAAGCAGGAAATCCAGAACATCGTCCACGGTCACAATTCCCCGCAAAACCATGTTCTCATCCACTACCGGGGCGGCAAGAAGGTTGTACTTCGAAATGAATTCAGCCACATCGTTTCTTCCGGCGTCGAGTGGAAGCGTCTTGGGCGGAGTTATCATAATATCGCTTAATAAGGTTGAGGCCGTTGCAAGAATAAGATGCTTGAGCGATAACACCCCGATAATCTTTTCCTCATAATCTACGATATATAAATAGTAAATCGTTTCAACATCCGGGGCTTCAAGCCGTAATTCCTTGATCGCCTCTTCAACGGTCATATCCGGAGGAAACGCAAGATATTCCGTGGTCATGAGTCCGCCTGCCGTGTCTTCTTCGTGCTCCAAAAGCTCCTGGACGTCTTCTGCCTCTTCTTTCTCCATGAGGTTGATCAGTTCCTGTGCTTTTTCTTCCGGGAGATCACCCAGAACGTCTGCTGCCTCATCAGGCGGCATGCGTTCCAGAATGTCGGATGCGCGTTCCTTTGACATATCGTCAATAATGTCAACCTGAACACGGGGTTCCAACTCATGCAATGCCTCGGCTGCCGTGTCAACATCAAGGCTTCCGAAAATTGCCGAGCGTTCCCGTTGCGACACTTCGCTGATAAGCGCTGCAAGGTCCGCCGGGTGAAGGCTCGATACCTTTTGGCGGGAAACCGTCAGTGCAAGATGCCGTACTTTTGGTTCAATGGTTTGAACATAGTGCCAGGAAAGCAGTTTATGGGGGAGTGTATATTTGAATAAAGAAGCGATTCGCTCGCCCCGTTTTTCAAGACCCAGCCTGCGCAAGATACCTCGGAAACCGATATCTGCAGCAACCAGACACAGTTTTCCTTTTACATCGCCCAATTCAAGATCGTTTACGCGAACCAGTTTAGCACCGTTCATGTCAACGATCTGCTTGTCAAGCAGATCACGGACAATAAGAATATCCGTATCAGAAATGGATGCGGGTTTTAATTCGGATAAACGGGGTGCGACCGTGATGACCCGGCGGTTAAAAAGACTTACTTCTTCCCAGGGGAATAGGTAGGTCTTGATTCCGGAGATAACAACTAATGCTGAAACAGCAGGAAACGGGTCTCCTGCATTCACCAGGATATCATGCAATTTCCCGATTTCCTCCCCAGTCTGACTGAGGACCGGTTTGTTATGAATTTCACTGACAAATATCTCTCCGGCGAAAAAAGTCATTCTGGCTCCTGGAAAGCATCGTTTGAAAATGGTTATACCAGCGGTATGGAGTGAAGTCAAGTGAAAACCAGGAAAGATACAACGCTCTATGAAAGTATGCAAGAGATCGGTAGAGAAATAGTCACAGATCATCCCAAAAAGAGAACTTTATTGGCGGATATTGTTGAGAATTTCCATCATCTCTGTTGATGCCTGGTAAATGTCTGGCATCGCACAAATTGCAGAGATCACCGCAACACCATCCGCTCCAGCGCGCATGACCTCGGGTAGATTTTGGGAAGTAATCCCGCCGATGGCTATCACAGGAATCGAAACAGTTTTTTTTACCAAGCGTATCATATCCGTACCCAGCGCAGGTCCTGCATCCTTGGTTCCAGTCTTGAATATCGGCCCAAAACCAATATAATCCGCGCCAGCTGCTCCAGCTTCTTTCGCTTGTTCAATCGTATGGGTTGAAATACCGATGTGCTTTCCGGGAAGAAGTTTTCGCGCGCATGCAATGGGAAGATCATCCTGCCCGAGATGAACACCATCCGCGGATACCGCAGCTGCTATGTCAGCATGATCATTAACAATAAACAATGCTTTTTCCTGATGGGCAATTTCGGCAAGCTGAAGGCACATATCATAAATCTGTCTTCGGGAACCACGCTTGTTGCGGTACTGAAAACAACGGATTCCGCCAGAAAGTGCCTGAAGCATGGCACTGTCCGGCGGAATCGTGAGCATGTCCTGATCAAGAATGAGGAAAAAAAGATTGGGGTACTTACTTGGATGCAGTATGATAACGCTCCATAAACTTCGTTGAAATAGTGCCAGCATGGAAATCCGGATCGTCAAGAATCTTCTTGTGAATCGGGATCGTCGTCTTTATCCCTTCGATAATAAACTCGTCCAGCGCCCGGCGCATCCTGACAATGGCAGCCTCGCGCGTTTCTGCATGAACAATAAGTTTTGCAATCATGGAATCATAATACGGTGGAATAATGTACTGAGTATACGCGGCGGTATCCACCCGGACTCCGGGACCTCCCGGAGGATTGAATGCGGTCACCGTTCCCGGACAGGGCGTGAATTTGTCAGGACATTCCGCATTAATACGACATTCAATGCTGTGCCCTTTTATTGCGACTTGATCCTGAGAAAATGAAAGTGGCAATCCTGCTGCGACTCGGATCTGTTCCTGCACCAAATCAAAACCAGTTACCATTTCAGTCACCGGATGTTCTACCTGAATCCGGGTATTCATCTCCATGAAGTAGAATCGTTTGTTTTCATCCATGAGAAACTCGATGGTGCCGGCATTGCGGTATTTGACGCTTCGTGCGACCGCAACGGCCATTTCTCCCATCTCTTTCCTGAGCGCTGCATCAATCAGGATGGAAGGCGCTTCTTCAAGAAGTTTCTGATGTCTGCGCTGGATGGAGCATTCGCGTTCTCCCAGATAAACAATGTTCCCTTTTTCATCCGCGATGAGCTGAATCTCGATATGCCGCGGTTGAAGAATATATTTTTCGATATATACATCCGCATTTCCAAATGCTGCAAGCGCTTCTGTCTGGGCCATGACGAACGCATTTGCAAAATCGGCCTCATCCATCACCACCCGCATTCCTTTTCCGCCGCCTCCGGCCGCAGCCTTGACAATCACGGGAAACCCAAGTTCGCGGGCAATCTCAAGAGCGCTGCTTTCCTCGCTCACAATACCGTCGCTTCCCGGAAGGACCGGCACATTCGCCTTTTTTGCGGTTTCTCGCGCTTTTGCCTTGTCTCCCATGAGCCGGATGCTTTCCGGACTCGGGCCGATAAAACGGATTCCCGTGGAGCTGCAGATTTCCGCAAAACTCGCATTTTCAGCCAGAAAACCATAACCCGGGTGAATCGCTTCTGCGTCGGAGACTTCTGCCGCGCTGATAATGCTCGGAACGTTGAGATAACTGTCCGTGCTTTTGGCAGGACCAATACAAAGGCTTTCATCCGCAAACCGGACATGCAGGGAATTCGCATCCGCAGTCGAATGCACGGCAACGGTCCTGATTCCCATATCCTTGCAGGCGCGGATAATCCGGAGCGCAATCTCGCCTCGATTTGCTATTAATATTTTTTTAAACACGCATTCACCTCGATACCGAATAGTTTCGAATTACTTGATTGTCATACGGGTTCGATAACAAAGAGCGGTTGTCCATACTCCACGGGTTGCCCGTTTTCAACCAGAATTTTAACGATCTTTCCGGAAGCTTCAGATTCTATTTCATTCATAAGCTTCATTGCCTCCACAATGCACAGCACCTGGCCGGCTTTCACCACATCACCTGCCTGCACATACGGCGGTTTGTCAGGAGCAGGAGCACGGTAAAAAGTACCCACGATCGGCGACGTGATTTTGATCTGGTTTGAAGAAGCCGGTTCAGCCTGTTTTGCTGTTGCAGCTGGTACATCAGTGCGGGGGACCGAGATAAGATGGGGATGCGGGTACTCCATCCGGGGCAGTGAGGATTGAATCGTCGTGTCACTGCCTTTTCGCAATCGTACTTTCACTCCTGCACGTTCAACTTCCAGTTCCGAAATGTCGGTTCCTTTCAACATTTCAATCAGTTCTTTGATCTCTTTCAGGTTCATAACCACTCCTTTTTTATCATTCCCGGATTTTCGGCGAACTGGGCTCATTTTTTCACCCGCTCAATAAATGTTCCGGTTCTGGTATCAACCTTGATAACATCGCCTTCGTTCAGATAAAAAGGCACCTTGACTACCGCGCCTGTCTCGAGCGTTGCGGGTTTTGATCCGCCGGACGCCGTGTCGCCCCGGACACCTGGGTCCGTTCGAGCAATCGCAAGCTCAACAAACATGGGGATTTCAATATTGATCGGCTGGCCCTTATGGTACAGCACCTTGATTTCCATGTTCTCTTTTAAATAATCAACGTTGTCTCCGAGCTGTTTTTCATTCAGCGAAATTTGTTCGTAACTCGTGGTATCCATGAAAATCCGATCTTTATCTGCTGCATACAAATACTGCATGGTTTTTTCTTCCAGTTCCGGGACATCGACTTTTTCACCTGATCGATAGGTACGGTCAATGACATTCCCCGTCCTCAGGCTTTTCATTTTTGTTCTGACGAATGCTCCACCCTTACCGGGTTTCACATGCTGAAATTCCACAATAAGAAACGGCTCACCATCAATTTCTAATTTTAATCCATTCCGAAACTCTGCTGTAGATACCGGCACCTGATGCTACCTCCCTTTCATGCTCACCATAAGAATATATTTATTTCAACAATCGATCATGCATACCGCACGTCAAGTTCCCGCGGCAGTGTGGTTAGTCGTTTTGTTCCTGTCTCCGTTACCAGGATCATGTCCTCGATCCGCACGCCTCCAAACCCGGGAACATAAATCCCCGGTTCGATTGTACACACCATGCCTTGCTCCAAAACGTCATCCGAACGGAACGAAACTGATGGGCTTTCATGAACCATCAATCCAATTCCATGACCGGTTCCATGCCCGAAGTGTTCGGCATGGCCTGCATTCCTGATGACCTCGCGCGCAGCTTGGTCAACAGCTTTGCAAGAAATGCCTGGCCCTGCTTTCTGTATTGCTGCCGCTTGCGCCTGGAGAACCAGTTCGTAGAGTTGCCTGTGTCGTGGCAAGGGTTTGCCCACGCATACGGTCCGCGTCATATCGCTGTAATAGCCGTCTGCCTCGGCTCCAAAATCAATGGTGACCAGATCGCCCTGCCTGATCCGCCGGTTGGTAACACCTGCATGAGGCATAGCGGAATGGCTCCCCGAAGCAACGATGAACTCAAAGGCTCCTTTTCGAGAACCTTTTTCCCGGATTAAATACTCGAGCCGTAAACTGATTTCTCGTTCGGTGATTCCTGGTTTGATATACGGCTTTAATTCCTGGAACGATTCCTCTGCTCGCCGTATTGCAAGCCGTATGGAGGAAAGCTCTTTTTCATCCTTCCTTGATCTGAGCGTTCCCACCAGATCCTTATGCGCCTTGAGAGACAACCCTTTTTTTCTCAGTTTGTTGAATGTCTGGACGGTAAGCGCAGCTTCATCAAACCAGAGTTTTTTGATCTTGAGGCGTTGTACCTCGTCTACGATATCTGAAACAAGGTCTTTTTTCTGTATCAGAATTCTGATGCCTTCGACTTCAATCCCTGCCTGCACGTGATAGCGAAAATCAGTCACCAGGCAGGGTTTTCCCGAGGCTACAAGAAGCGCTCCGGCAGAACCGGTAAATCCGGTAAGGTAACGAATATTTTCAAGCCGGGTTACCAGAAGCGCTGAAATACCCTGCGCTTTCATCAGCCGCTTGAGCAGTATTATCCGTTTTCTCGAAGACCCGGTCATCGATTGTTTTGTTTCTGTTCCCGGCACAGTTCAACAGCGGCTCTGAGCGCGAGCAGATAGCTGTTGATTCCAAAACCGGTTACCTGCCCCACGGCTATATCCGAGAGAAAGGAATGTCTCCGGAATTCCTCTCGCCGGTAAATGTTCGAAAGATGCGTCTCGACAGTTGGAATTCCTGCAGCTGCTATCGCATCCCGAAGAGCAACACTGGTATGCGTGTACGCCCCCGGATTGATGACCAGAGCATGATACACACCCATGGCATCCTGTATTTTCTGAACAAGCTCACCCTCATGGTTTGATTGGAAAAAAGAAACCTGCACGCCAAGGTCTTTGGCAAGCTCGGCAAGCCGGTTGTTGATATCATCGAGCGTATCAGAGCCGTAGATATCGGGCTCTCGTTTTCCCAGCAGATTTAAATTCGGGCCATGCACTATCAGAATGTTCATATAAGTACTCCCAATAAAAAAAACTGCCCATGGCAGTTTTCAAACACATTCACTACAACGAGCCGATGCTCAGAATTCCTTTAACAGTTTTGGAACTGACATGCGAAGCAGAAATCTGCCTTTTCCAAAATTCCCTTCAGGTTTCAGAACCAGTACAAAAAAATAGTCATCATTCAATTTACGAAGCATGGTCATCGCCCGTTCGGTAATAACGGTAACTTCCTTGGTGTATCCCATCTGTGAGGCCTGTGAGCCTTTTTCTATTTCCTTGAACAGCGCGGAATATTCAACGGTCATGGACTGTATATCAAACTCATTATCGAGCAGATACTCCTGAACCGGAATCCCGTCGCGCCCGATCACCAGAGCACCAATAGCTCCGTCCGTACCCCGCACCACTTGTTTTATAATTTCGGAAAAGGACACCTAACGCTCCTTCTTGATGTTCTTGAGCCATGATTCCAGCCGGGTAATGGTTTCCTTTCGGATGGCGTGCGGAAGTGTAACCGTTTCCTGTGCCTTCTCGGGCACTGGTTCCGGCTCCCGTTTGATTTCTATGGGCTCTGCATCGGGTGGAACATATTCCCGTGGTTCAAAATCCGTGTACGGCGGTTGTGTTCGCGAAAATTCCGGACCATCTGGTATAATTTGTATCTCGTCTTCCTGATTTTCTAATGACACGGGAGAAGGTTCCGAAACGGAAACATCAGAATGTTCCGGTCGTTCTTCCGAGGCTCGATACGCCTGCGGTTCCGAAAAGATATCCGTTTGCTTTGTTTGTTCTCCAAACGCTGGTTGCGGGGAAGAAGCCGCAGCAGCCCGGACTGCTTCAAGCTTGCTTTTCAATCCCTGGCTGTTTGGCTTGTCAGCAAGCATCCGTTCATAAATATCGATCGCTTTTTCGTAAAACCCCTGGGCAATATACAATTCCGCAAGCGTATCTGTGGTGAAGTCATCCGAAGAATCGGAAATCTCCGAAGAAGCCCCTTGCATGGTCTCCGTTTCGGAGAATGGATCCGCGATTTCAGCATCCTTGCCAACAACAGCATCGGCTTCTTTCAAGAGTTCCTGAAAACCCATTCTCAAATCATCCGTTGATGAATCCGGCTGTTGCTTGTCTTCTATCGATTCGGCAGCGACTGGTTCAGTATCGTTCGGTTCTGTTTTCAGAAAATCCAGGGTTACCGCTTCGTGACTTGAGTCCGTTTTTTCCTGGTCAAGTGGTTCTACGAGAAAAATTTCTTCCGGTTCTTCGTTTGTTTTTATATCCGACGGTTGCTCATCGAGCGCCGGAACAGCTGCGGCCTCAGTCTGCTTTTCCGATGATACTTCTGATACTTCAGCTTTCGGTTTTTCCGGCGGAACTTCGGCCACCTTTGATTTTGGATCAGCCGGTGCTGTTTGTACGGGTACTGCCGGAGAAACCGGTTTCTCTTCTGGTTTTGTTGCGGGTTTTGGTTCCGGTGAAACCGGTCGTTTGACAGGAAGCGGTTTCTGTTCGGAAACAGGTGAGCCGGTATCTTTGCCCGCTTCAAGATTAGAGACAAGAGCAGTAAGTTCAGGGTCAAGCGGATTCAGCAAGAGCGCTGATTTGTAATGTTTCAATGCCTCATCGGGTCTGTGTTGAAGAATACAGATATCTCCGAGTTTTCTTTGAGCAAGCAGATTGTCCGGAATTGCCTTGACAACTTCTTCGAGCTCTTTTTGAGACCCTTCCAGATCACCCTTCTCGAATAAAAGTCTCCCCAGAATAGATCGTGCAGTGATATATCCGGGATTGTTCTTGAGCCCTTCGCTCAGAACATGGATAGCCATCTCAAGATCCCCCGTCTTTTTGTACTCTTCTGCAAGCGGTACAAAAAGTTTGGATTTGGGATCTTTCGAGATACGCTCCGTCAACTTGCCTATTTCGGAGAACTCTTTTTCCATGGAATGTTGTGGAATATCAAACTGATAAAAAATATTACCAAAAAGAACTGTGAAAAGTCAAGGTAATACTTCCCTAAGCTCAAAAGCGCGCTCGTTCAAAGCAAAAAAAGAAATCAAGACAGAAGGTCCGAAAATTATTTTTTAACCAGCTCCATTCCCCGTTGCAGCGCATTAATGTTTATCGGTATCAGGGAGCGTCTTCGTTCAGGTAAGGTTTTTTCCAGAGCAGTGCGAATGGAGTCGAGTGAAACCACGTTGGTTTGAGCCAAAAAAGCACCCAACATGACCATATTGGCAGTCCGTATATCGCCTAGTTCGTTCGCAATATCATTTGCCTTTACGTTGACATACGTAACGTCCGAGCGGGTTGGTTGATCCTGGACAAGCGATGTGTTTACAAACAATTGACCGCCCGGTCTGACCTTATTCTCGAATTTCTGAAATGATGCTGAATTAAAAATCAGCAGAGACCCGGGATGCTGCATAACCGGAGAACCGATTTCATCCTGAGAAATGATAACCGTGCAGTTTGCGGTACCCCCCCGGATTTCCGCGCCATACGAAGGAAACCAGGTTACATGCCTTCCTTCTATCATTCCTGCGTAGGCAAGAAGTTTGCCGGTGAGCAGAACTCCCTGTCCGCCGAATCCTGCTATCATCACATCCTGATACATAATCGCTCCCTGTTCACTCCATCAGAAATATACTGCGTAACAATCCGGCTCAATAGTGATTGTTTACGACCGGGAATTTGCAATCATGCTGTCTTTATATACGCCCAGAGGATAATACGGCATCATGTGATCCCGAACCCAGTCAAGGGCTTTGATCGGAGTCAGGCCCCAGTCCGTGGGACAAAGAGAGAGCACCTCCACAAAGGAGAACCCAGTGCCATTGATCTGATTCGCAAAAGCCTTTTGAACCGCCTTTTTGGTCTTTAAAACATTTCTCGGGCTGTCGACTGCGACACGCTCGATATAAACAGGACCATCAAGCGTGGCAAGCATTTCGCAAATCCGGAGCGGATGGCCTGCTTCCTGTACATCTCTTCCTTTTGGTGTCGTCGTCGTTTTCTGACCGGGAAGCGTAGTCGGCGCCATCTGGCCTCCGGTCATGCCGTAATTTCCATTGTTAATAAATATGGCGGTGATATTCTCACCGCGTGCTGCTGCATGGATGATCTCAGCCGTTCCGATGGCCGCAAGGTCACCGTCACCCTGATAACTGAATACAATGCATTCAGGCCGAGAACGTTTCATCCCGGTCGCGACCGCCGGGGGTCTCCCGTGAGGGACTTCAACCATATCTATGTCGAAATAATCGTATGCAAAAACTGCACATCCGACCGGGGCAATGCCGATCGTCCGTTCACGGATTCCCAGGGAATCGATGCTTTCAGCGACAATCCGATGCAATACCCCGTGGCTGCATCCCGGACAATAACGGAGCGGCTTGTCTTTTAAACTGGTGGGTCGGGAAAAAACTTTTTTCATGGCCCCTCTCCTGCTTCACGGAAAATTCGCTTGACAATGAACCCTGCTCTCTGTTATTTTAACGTCCTGTCAAGCGGCTCACCCATATGCCGAGGTAGCTCAGTTGGCAGAGCAGAGGCCTGAAAAGCCTCGTGTCCGCAGTTCGATTCTGCGCCTCGGCACCACTTTTCATTGCATGTGAATCAAAAAAACCAATTTCTCAATTCCAAAACTCAAATAAATTTCAAATCACAAAAAACAAATTTCAGATTTATATTTTGGTGCTTATTTGTTATTGATGCTTGCAGTTTATAATTTTCTGCAGTGCTATTCTTTTTCAAACAATCCCAGCTGAAGCATTTTTTCTTCCGGAAACGGCACTGGATAGCATCCGTCGAAACAGGCGGCGCAAAAATTCATGCGCTGCGGCACAACCTGATAAAGTCCATCCAGGCTTACATATCCCAGCGTGTCAGCAGTAAGGTATTTTCTGATCTCTTCAACCGTATGGGATGAAGCGATCAGTTCCTGCCTGGTTGGAATATCGATTCCATAAAAACAAGGGTACGGAATAGGCGGAGAACTAATCCGCATGTGCACTTCTTTTGCTCCTGCGTGCCGGATCATTTTTACAATCTTTTTACTGGTGGTTCCCCGCACAATGGAATCATCCACAACAACAACCCGCTTGCCTTTCAGTACATCGCGGACCGGATTGAGTTTGATTTTCACGCCAAAATGCCTGATGCTTTGACGCGGTTCAATAAATGTACGCCCCACATAATGATTTCTGATCAATCCGCTATCGAAGGGAATGCCTGATTCTTCCGCATATCCGAGTGCCGCCGGCACACCCGAATCCGGCACAGGGATAACAACATCTGCCTCAACACCGGTTTCGCGGGCAAGCTGTCTGCCGAATTCTTTTCGAATGGAATACACATTCTGGCCGAACACCATGCTGTCCGGCCTTGCAAAGTAGATAAATTCAAAAATGCAGTGCGAAGGTTCTACCTGTTTAAAGGGGAATGAAGAATGGATACCCGAGCTGTTAATAACGATCATCTCCCCGGGTTCAATATCCCGTATATAGGTTGCTTCGATGAGATCGAATGCGCACGTCTCGGAAGCCACAACGTAGGATCCGCTCAGCTCACCCAGCGAAAATGGACGGAAGCCATACGGATCGCGCACGGCAATCAGTTCTTTTTCCGTCAGCAGGAGCAAACTGTACGATCCCTGGATCATGCTGAGCGCATCCACAACACGTTCATGCAGGGTGGCACGTCGTGATTGGGCAATGAGATGCGTGATCACCTCGCTGTCCATGGTTGATTGAAAGATCGAGCCGTATGCCTCGAGCTCGTCCTTCAGGATGCGTGCATTCACCAGATTCCCGTTATGAGCGATAGCAAGCCCGCCGAACGCAAAATTGACGAGAATAGGTTGTATATTGATTGAAATGCTTTCACCGGTCGTTGAATACCGGTTATGACCGATTGCGGCATGGCCGGGAAGTTTTTTTATCCGGTCTTCCGTGAAGATATCCGCGACAAGCCCCATGGATTTTTCCTGATACAGCCGCTTGCTATCGCTCGACACAATTCCGGCGGATTCCTGACCGCGATGTTGGAGCGCATACAGTCCCAGATAGGTCAGGTTGGCTGCATCGGGATGGCCATAAATGCCAAAAACGCCGCATTCTTCATGAAGCTTGTCGAACATGCTTAAAGACCTCTCATGATCCATGATGCGCGATCCAGGATGCCTGAAAAATCCTGTATCATGCATCAGACATCAGTTTTTTCTTTTTTTATTAAAAACTCTCTTAAAAATGTAGTCCACTTTTTTCAACGTTCGGGAAAGATCAAAACAATCAGCGATCTCCTCACAGCACATGTGCTTCAGAATGTCCTTGTCAGCCTTCAGCCGTTTTTCGAAATCTCCGCCCTGTTTCCAGACTTCCATGGCGTTTTTCTGCACCAGGGCGTAGGCTTCTTCTCGGGAAAGTCCTTTCCCAACCAATGCCAGCATAACCGGTTCTGAATGATACAAGCCGCGCGAAAGCGCGAGGTTCCGCTTCATGTTCTCCGGATATACGACCAGGCCTTCGATCAGGGTATTAAACCGCGCAAGCATATAGTCGAGAAGAATCGTACTGTCAGGAATAATGATCCGTTCGACTGAAGAATGGCTGATATCCCGTTCATGCCACAAGGCAATATTCTCCATGGCAGCAAGTGAATTTGACCGGACAACGCGCGCAAGCCCGCTCAGGTTTTCAGCCGAAATCGGGTTCCGTTTGTGCGGCATGGCAGATGAACCTTTTTGCCCTTTGGTAAAGCATTCTTCTGCTTCCAAAACTTCCGTCCGTTGAAGATGCCGTAACTCAACACAGAATTTTTCAATGGATGAAGCAATAAGCGCAAGCGTTGAAAGGAATTCTGCATGACGGTCGCGCTGGACAACCTGGGTCGCAACCGGTTCCGGTATGAGCCCGAGTTTCTTGCACACATACGATTCCACAAATGGGTCAATGTTTGCAAACGTTCCCACGGCCCCGGACACCTTGCCCACGCTGATCACATCCTTTGCGCGCTGCATCCGATCAAGCGCCCGGTTCATCTCTTCATACCAAAAAGCCATTTTAAGTCCGAATGTGGTCGGTTCCGCATGAACACCATGCGACCGGCCGATCATTACGGTATGCTGATGCTCAAGCGCCTTCTTCTGCAGCGTCTTGAGGACCATGCGAATATCCTGAATCAGGATATCGGATGCTCGCCGCAAAAGGACGGCAAGGGACGTATCGAGTACATCAGATGATGTGAGACCGAGATGAATAAACCGGGAAGATGTCCCCACGTTTTCACCAACTGCCGTTAAAAAAGCAATGATGTCATGTTTAACAATCTTTTCAAGTTCGTCAATTCGGGAAACGGTAAAATTCGCTTTTTTCTTGATTCGAGCGAGATCAGCAGCTGGGATTATCCCGAGTTTTGCATTCGCTTCACAAGCAAGCATTTCTACGTCAAGCCATGCCCGGTATCTGTTTTCCGGTTCCCAGAGGCTGCTCATCTCAGGTCTACTGTATCGTGCTATCATTTTTTCCTCTCGCTACTCGCGGTATGCTTTTTATCCTATCATGCCTTGTTGCAGCAACCGGCCAATTCCATCATACACCTGTCTGTTGGGAGCAAGAAGTGATACGGAAATCATCCGTCCATCTGCTCCCTCTTTTAATCCCTTTAAAAATGCCGTCACCATGCGGTCTGAAGTTTCTTGAACAGGCGCAAAATATTCAATTGCAGCATTCGCACTGCCTGCCTTTAACGCAATCATAACTGCAGTTTTCGCAGCACTCTGCATGGCCTGTTCGGTAAAATCTGATTTCTTTCCAAGCCCGATCATAAATATCTTTTGCGCAGGTAGTTTCCCCTGGGTGGTAAGCAAGGCGCTTTCTCCCTTTGCGCCTTTCACCTTATGTTGAAGAATAAGTTTGGAAAGCGCGCCGCATAATACCCAGTCAAGCTCCCCGGCAAATCCCTTCAGCGGACGAACGTCTTCGAAAAAACCGACGATAAGCGCGTCAGTCTCAATTTTTTTTATATCTGGAAGCACTACGTTTACGGTTATATCAGGCATAATATGATTCACAGAGCGGTGGTGCTCAGGAACACAGCTACTGATGCTATTCTTCCAATTTGACTTCATCAAGTTTGCCGGTTATCCTGGCTGCTCGGTCAAGGATGCCGTTTACAAAGGAACCGGACTCATCCGTGCCGTATTTTTTTGCTATTTCAATTGCTTCATTGATGGTTACACTGGTGGGAATGTCCATGCGATAGAGAATTTCATAGACTGCCATACGAAGCACATTCCGATCAACAACAGCCATGCGGTCAAGGCTCCAATTCTTTGCGCATTGCCGGATAAGAGCATCTGTTTCATCAAGATGCTTGTAAGTTCCCTTTACGATCTCCTCAGCGAACTCTTTTACTTCGTCATCCGCTTCATATTCCCGCCAGAATTGTTTGAGAATGGCGGCCGATGGTTTGGTCTTTCTTACATCAAGCTGAAATAGTATTTGGAGCGCATGCTCCCTGGCCTTTCGTCTTTTCATGTCTCAATGCCGCCTGGTCCCGGATGCGTTTTTTTCATGAGGCCAGCTGTTTTAAAAGATTCGCCATTTCAATTGCAGACAGGGCCGCGTCCCAGCCTTTATTCCCTGATTTTGTGCCTGCACGTTCAACTGCCTGTTCAATGGTATCGGTCGTAAGTACACCGAAGATTACCGGTATCCCGGTTTCGAGCGAAACTGCCGCAATCCCTTTGCTTACTTCTGCGCTGATATATTCAAAATGAGGTGTGGCTCCGCGAATAACCGCACCCAGACAGATCACTGCATCATATTTTCGGGATTGTGCTAGTTTCCGTGCTGCAAGCGGTATTTCATAGGCTCCGGGAACCTTGATCACTTCAATATTTCCGTCCTGCGCACCATGCCGCTGAAGCGCATCAAGCGCTCCCTCAACCAGTCTGGCTGTAATAAAATCATTGAATCGGGCCGCAACGATTCCAAATTTGAGCCCTACTGCGGACAAGTCTCCCTGAATTATTTTTGCCATCAAACCCTCCTTGGGTCCAAAAATCAAATTTCAAATGACAAATCCCGGATAATAACCAATCATCGAAATTAAATATCCAAACGTTTGAACCCGGCTCTTTGGTTATTGGCATTTATCTGGAGTTGATGCTTTGAGATTTGTAATTTGTCTCATCACACATTCTCCAACAAATGTCCAAGTTTGTTCTTTTTCGCTTTCAGATAATGAATGTTTTTTGCGTGTGGGTTCATTTCGATAGGAACCCGTCCGGTCACTGTAAGACCATATCCTTCAAGACCGATAATTTTCTTAGGATTGTTTGTGAGCAACCGTATTTTTCTGATCCCAATGTCTCGAAGTATCTGGGCTCCGACTCCATAATCCCGGAGATCCGCTTTGTAACCAAGCGCAAGATTCGCCTCAACGGTATCTTTGCCTTGATCCTGAAGTTCATAGGCCTTGAGTTTCCCTTCAAGCCCGATTCCGCGGCCTTCCTGTCGCATGTAAAGGATCACGCCTTTGCCTTCTTTATCAATAATTTGCATCGCGTTATGCAGCTGCTCTCCACAGTCGCATCGAAGAGAACCGAAAACGTCGCCGGTAAGACACTCGGAATGCACCCGGACAAGCACCTCATCTTCAGGATTGATGGTTCCCTTCACAAGCGCAATATGGTTGAGGCGATCAATATCATTGGCGTACAGAATAACGGTGAATTCTTTTCCAACACTCGTCGGAAGTTTTGTAAGCGCGACTCTGCGAACCAGGGATTCCTTTTTCACGCGATAGGCGATCAGGTCTTTGACGGTGATGATCTTGAGCCCGAATTTTTTTGCAAATTCCAACAGCTGTGGAAACCGTGCCATGGACCCGTCATCATTCATGATCTCGCAGATCACACCGGCAGGATACAGTCCTGCAAGCCGTGCAAGATCGACTGATCCTTCGGTTTGGCCGGCACGCTGCAGCACTCCACCCTGTCTTGCGCGAAGCGGAAATACATGCCCCGGTCTTGCAAGATCGCCCGGACCGAAATGCGGATCAATGGCTGTCTTGATTGTTCTAGCCCGGTCAGCAGCTGAAATCCCCGTGGTAACTCCTTTTTTTGCTTCAATAGAAATGGTAAATGCGGTTCCGAATGATGAGGTGTTGTCGGTCGTCATGGGAGGGAGTTGCAGCTCCTCTACTCGTTCGGGCGTAAGAGACAGGCATATCAATCCCCGCCCGTGTTTCGCCATAAAATTGATGGATTCGGGCGTAACCATTTGAGCGGCCATTGTAAGGTCGCCTTCGTTCTCCCGATCTTCATCATCGACGAGAATGACCATCTTCCCGTCTTTAATATCTTTGATGGCCTCTTCAATGATATTACATTTCATGAATAACACCTCATAAAAACCGATGCATAATCCCTGATTCCTGATAAAACAATCCCTGCATCAGGAATCAGGGATCCGGCATCATGCCTCTTTATGCAAATCCCTTCTTTCTCAGTACATCCAGACTGAGTCCTTCTTCAGATCCCCCCCCGAGGAGCCGTTCGACATATTTTGCAATGATGTCGCTTTCCAGGTTTACTCTCTGTCCCGCATTTTTTGTTCCAAGCGTTGTTGCCGCAAGCGTATGAGGAATCACCGCAACCTGAAAGCTGCTGTAATCCACATCCGCTACGGTTAGACTGATTCCATCAACAGCGATTGATCCTTTTCGCATAATGTAGCGAAGCACATTTTTCGGCGGTTCGATGAAAATGCGCCAGGAATTACCCTCCTGGCGCTTCTCGCGAATACGGCCAATCGCATCCACATGTCCGGTAACCAGATGCCCGCCAAGCCGCCCGGACATTTGGAGGGCCCGTTCAAGATTTACACGATCCCCCCCCTGAATATCTTCCAGGTTTGACATTCTGAGGGTTTCACCCATAACGTCAACGGTAAACTCAGCAGCACGTTTCTCGGTTACCGTGAGACAGACACCGTTGACATTAATACTATCACCTACTGAAGTCCCGTCTAAAACAACAGAACCGGAAATCGTAAGCCGGGCTCCCCGACCATCACGATAAAATGCTTTAACAATTCCTATCTCTTCAACAATACCGGTGAACATCTTCCTTATTTCGTAAGCGGCAGAAGAACAATCTCGATTCTTCGATTTTTGCGTTTGCCTTCTTCGGTATCATTTGAAGCAACCGGCTGGTATTCTGAAAAACCCGTTGCCGAAAGAAAAACCGGGTCGATTCCACCCTTGTCCTGAAGATATCTGACAACCTGCGTTGCCCGCGCTGTTGAAAGTTCCCAATTGGTCGGGAATCGTTTTTTTAGAGCGCTCACGATCTGAACGTTATCCGTATGTCCTTCAATCTGGATCCGCTTGTCTTTCACATCCTTTAAAATACTGACAACCTTATCGAGAACCTGCTTCCCTTCAGCACTAATCATCGCGCTTCCGGACGGGAATATAATTTTATCCACCATAGTCATGGTCAACCGATTCTTCATTTCGGTGATCTGTACCTGGCCTTCTTGAATCTCTTTTTCGAGCTTTTTGGTCAAATCCTGATACGTTTGGGTTGCTTTCTCAAGCTGCTCGGCCTTCTCGGCTTTTTGTGACAGCTCTTTAATCTCGGCCTGTAGTGTTTCCTTTTCTTTTTCGAGATTCACTTTATCCTGTTTTAAAACCTCGACATCGCTCGAAAGTTTCTTGCTCTGAGCTGAAAGAGCCTCCACTTCCTTTGTCTTGCTGTCATATTGCTCGAGGGGAACGGTCTTTGCGCATCCAAAAAACAAAAATGTTGCAACTATCGGAAAAAGTATCGTTTTTTTCATATCTCCTCCTGTTGTAAATGGTTGAACATAAGACCGCTAAAGACTGCTCATAATAGCTTCAGCGGTGTTTCTTGTCAAGACTATTATAGAAAACCGCGCTGGAAAAGGGAAGAAGAGGCCCTCAAATATGCAAACAAACATGTGTGGAGAAAAAATCAGCCGAACAGTGAACAGGTGTATGTTCGATCTGAAAATAGGTTGTTATTTACGAGTCAGGGGATGAAATGCTTGTATGAGTTTTCGGGTGATCGGCCCGATAGCGCCCTGAGCTATCTGCCGATCATCAATTTTCACGACCGGCATGATCTCCTTGCTTGTACTCGTAAGAAAAGCCTCGTCGCTGGCAAGAAGATCCGTAAGCGTAACCCCTGCTCCCTGAGCACAATCTGCAATGATTCGCACAGTTCAAAAACAACTCCCCGGGTAATCCCGAGCAGGATGTCCTTCCCTGGAGTTATGATACCTCCATCTTTGACGCAGAATATGTTGGTTGTGGTACCCTCGAATACGTTCCCTGAAAGAGTATCTACATACAATGCTTCTATTGCACCAACCCGCTTTGCCGCCCGTTGCGCCAGAACTGCCGTAAGATAACTAAGCGATTTTGCGCGTGGAAGGTGCCGCATCGTCGGCGTGGTGATAATATGAGCGCCTTGTTCATACAGCTTTGGATCAGGATTAACGCAGGGATAAAATCCGACAATAAGAGAAGAGTTGGCAGGTGTCATAAAATCGGGACTCACTCCGCCGGTCAAGGTCATCCTGATTGCGGCATCAGATAAATCGTTTATCGATAATCCCTTTTCAACAATGGAAAATAATTCTGTTTTTGAAACCGGGATCTGCAGTTCAAGATAATCCGCTGACCGATAAAATCGGTCAATATGTTCCTTGAGCCGGAAGGGTTTTTTCTGATAGGTCCGAAGAAAATCAAATATCCCGAATCCTCTGGCCACACTCAAGTCTCGGGCAGAAATAAGAAGTTCGGACTCAGGAACCCAGCGGCTGTTGAAGTAATGAAGATGATTCATGATTGCTCCTTTTTAATAGTATAGCTCATCAAGCGTTCATGGTTCACGGTTTATCAAAGCACGGAATGCAAACGAGCTGAACGGCTTACCCGGCGTCGTTGAGAGCTGCATCGGCGTCGAGTACGCAGGACCGGTCAGTTCACCCTTCACCTGGTAGTCCTTCGGCATCTGATCCAGGATCGATTGCGGCAAGGTGATGCTCGGAAAAACATAGTTCGTTTTCAGAACCCAGGCGTAGACGGAGCATTTCCCGTCGGTGACGTTCTGTTCGAGGCGCTCCAGAAAACACGCCTTGTCTTCATTCTTGTCGAATATGTTGGCTTTGTTTATTCCCCGTACCATGATATAGTACAGGGGCCCGGGAATATCCAATCGTGCTTGGCGTGGCATGTCGTAATTGTATTAGATTTAGCGATAGCTCTCAATATTAATATTGCTCACGTATCAACGTCCGTAAAGTTGCGAAAATCAGTCCCGGCAATATAGTCTCAACGCCGTGTCGTTCAATCCTGAAGACAACCTGCTGGCCATCGCATGCAATGACGAGACAGCGACACTTTGGGACATAAAAAACGATGAGCGCTACAAGAAATTAAAAAATCGTCAAGGGGAGCCCATGTGCATTGCATTCAGCCCGGATGGAACGCGTGTGGCGACCAGCACCCGGGAGAATGAAGTAAACATCTGGGACGTAGCGAGCGGAGAGAAAATAAAAGCGCTGAAGGGCCATTTGGAAAACGTAGAACAGGTCACGTACAGTCCTGATGGAAAACAGATTGCTTCCGGCAGCACGGACGGGATCGTCATGCTTTGGAACGCACAAACAGGCGATGTCCTCAAATTTCCCTCAGGTTTTTCCAAGAGGGTTTGCGCTCTCGCATACGTTCCAAACAGCAGTATTTTAATGTCAGCGGATTGCATAATATTTCAGGCAGACCCACTCATGAAATTGTCTGGAGAGGGTTGCAAGATCGTTTTCTGGGACACGAAGGCCGCCAAGCCAATGAAGACCGTGGATAGCGATTGCGGGCTCAGTAGCGCGACATTCAGTCTTGACGGGAGGTTTTTCGTCACGAGCCACGCAAAACACGCATCTGGGCGGAGCATTATTACGATCTACGAACGAAAACGAAATAAGCAATTTTCAACGCAAACGAGCTATAAGCTAAAAGGAGGAAAGGATTATGCGAGGTTGTTCTTGCTTCAAATTTGCTGCAGTTGTTGTTATCACGGCCATGCTCTCGGGGTGCGGGGCCCTTATGAACGGCCGTTACCAGGATTTGCCGATCAATACGACGCCGAAGGGACTTACGGTTAAAATAGACGACCAAAAGTGCACGACACCATGCACGCTCTCGAATGTGAGCAAAAGAAAGGAAGATATCATAATTGTTCTACAAGACGGACGTGAAGGGCAATTCAAGATAAACCGCAATAAAACAGCCTGGATAATTGCGGACATCATCTTAAGTGGTCCTCTTTTTGTGATTATGGACAAAGTTTCTGGCGGACTATACGAGTTGAAACCGGTCGATATAAATTTGGCCGAGGAGAAGGACACGGTTTGGCTTCCGGCGACTGTCTCTTTAGAAAACGCGCAACAAGCAGTGTCGGTGCCGACAACAACAGCCCCGCAACACCTGTCCGGGGGACTCTAATATTGTCTCGGTGCCAAGTGGATAAAGATAAAAACTTGAGGACGTAGATGTGGGGCGCGCATTTTTTTTGGCTACAGCGCAACTCTCAATTGAGATCTTTCTCTCTTCATGATACTCTTACCACATACAATATTACACAGCACCAACGAGGTGATTGCTCAGCGACAGATAGCCGC
>JBAZLV010000038.1:0-20092 GCA_041650055.1 Nitrospirota bacterium
AAACCTTGGAGGAGAAGCTTAAAAAAATCTTTAAACCGTAAAACTGACGCCATACCTACACACTATCTTCCGGTAACATTTAATTATGAGGCAACGGGGAGGGAAACAAATTATTGCGAAAAAATAAAAAAAGCTGCAAAAATCATTTTGCAGCTTTGGATAGAGAGTAATTGTCTTTTTATTGGCTGCTATTTTTGTAAGGCTCGTTCCTCTCTTCTTTTCTTTGCAAATATTCGTATTGGGGTGCCACGGAAACCGAAAGCCTTTCTAATAGTATTTTCGATATAACGGATATAAGAAAAATGCACACCTTGTGGATAATTCACAAACACAATGAACGTTGGAGGATTGATGCCCGCCTGGGTTGCGTAATAGTATTTGACCCGTTTCCCCTGATAAATGGGGGGCTCATGCGCTGCTACCAGACGCTCGAAAACCTTGTTTAATTCTGCTGTGGGTATCCGTCGTTTTCGTTCTGCAATAACTGCATCAATTTCATCAAAAATATTTGTTATACGCTGTCTGGTAACGGCTGATATGGTCAGGATGGGGGCATAATCCACAAATTTAAGCCGCTGTTGTACTTCCTTTATAAACTGTTTATAGCGTTCTTCTTTGTTTTGAACCAGATCCCATTTATTCAAAAGAAGAATAATTCCCTTTCCTGCATTATGAGCAAGCCCCACAATCCGCTCGTCCTGCTCGGTAATGCCCTCGGAAGCATCCATCAGCACCAACGCAAGGTCGGCTCCGCTGATACTTTTCATTGCTCTCATTACGCTGTATTTTTCGACGCCCTGGCTGATTCTGCCCCTGCTTCGTATGCCGGCAGTATCAACAAGAATATATTTTCTACCATAATATCGGTATTCACTATTGATGGAGTCCCGGGTTGTTCCCGCGACAGGACTTACAATCATCCTGGTTTCACCAACCAGTGCGTTGATAAAGGAAGATTTTCCCACATTCGGTCTGCCAATAACTGCGATTTTCGGAACATCAAGATCATCCTGTTGTGCCACTGCAGGAGCTTCCGGAAGAAAACGGACCAATTCATCCATGAGATCCGAAAAACCCGCTCCATGTTTTGCGGAGAGCGAATATACTGTTTCAATCCCAAGTCGATAAAAATCCGGGACAAGAGCCTCTTGTTGATTGCCATCCACCTTATTCACCGCATACATGACGGGTTTTCCTGATGCGCGCAGCCGCTGCGATACTTCCATATCAGTCGGGAGGAGTCCCTGCTTTCCGTCCATGAGAAACAGAATAACATCCGCTTCTTCGATTGCCAGCGTTGTCTGTTCGCGCATTTTTGAATACATGAGGTCTTCGATTTCAGGCTCGAACCCGCCGGTATCAATAAGCAAAAACCGTTTATTGTTCCATTCGGCTTCCGCATAATTACGGTCGCGAGTAACGCCCGGAACATCCTCGGTAATGGCGAAATTCCTGCCAAGAATACGATTAAACAGGGTTGATTTGCCGACGTTTGGCCTGCCAACTATGGCTATAACGGGAAGTGACATACTCGTAAAGGCAATCTCAAAAAGAAATGGAAAAACTCTCAATACGTCTAAGCCAGACATCAGCTTGCATGTTTGCTAGTCTGAATTTACGAGGATTTAGATTTTGAATTCAAGATTTGCCGTAAGGCACTATAGCATGCAGTACAAGGGAAGTTCAAGAAAAAACCTTGCGGTGCTCTCATAATTGTGATATTTTTTTACTCGCAGAAGCGAGGTCAATGCATATGAAAATTGTGTTTTCGATTCTCAGTATATGCGGTGTCGTCTTTTTTTCGTTTTTTGCGGAGGCTAATTTTTACCGCTACCAGGACAGGGATGGCAGGGAATTTTTCACGAACGACATAAAACAAATCCCGCCCGAATATCAGAAGACTGCAAGTGTTGTGCAGCCGGATGAAAACCGGGTCACTACCGGTGAACACCCTTCACGAAAAAAAAGCACGACAATGGTCAAGGAACATAAAGACCGGCAGGGAAAAGGCGAGGAATACTGGAGAAAAAAAGCATCGAAACTTCGTCAAAAACTGCGTGATCAGCAGGATGAATATCACCTGGTCTTGAAACAACTTGAAAATCAAGACCAGTCGGGATCAAACTACGTTAAAAAGAAATCACGAACAAGCCTTGAAAAAAAGAAACTGAAACTTGAAAAGGACATAGCACAAACCCGGCGAAAACTGGACGTTGACCTTGTTGAAGAAGCTCGCAGGGCAGATGCCTATCCCGGATGGATTCGAGAATAATGCAGACAACAATTTCCACAATCACATGCGATTCCGATCATCATGAAAAAAATTATTATTGAGAAGAGCATTCTTGATGCCACTGACAGTCATAGCGCCTTTTTTAGCCGGGGCAATATCCAGGTTTATCCGGCATACAGCGCAGAAGAAGCTCTGCACATCTATGAAGTTACCGGCTCAGATATGATTATCGTTGACGCGGGGTTGCCTGTTATGGGTGGTATAAAGCTTTGCTTGCGCATCAGACAGACGGCAAATCTTAAAAATGTATCTCTTATCCTTGTTTGTGCCGAAGCTGAGATGTTTTCCGCCAGAAAAGCCGGAGCGAATGCGGTAGTACCCAAGCCAATTGATTCTCCCCGGCTTTTTTCCGTGATTGCGGAATTGCTCATGGTTTCCCGGCGAAAAGATTTGAGAGTTCCCCTGTCTGTCTCGGTACGGAGTCTTGGAGAGAGTGCTGTTTTCTCAGCAGAATCCCGTAATATAAGCATATCCGGCATGTTGTTGGAAACTGATCTGACGCTTGCCCTCAACGATCGCCTGGCTTGTACGTTCAACGTTGCTCATAATAAGATTACAGCCGAATGTATGGTTGTGCGGATACAGGAAAGTACGGCAAATAAACAGCAGTACGGTGTGCAGTTTTTAAATCCTGATATAAAATCGATGATTATCATCGAGCAGTTTGTGAAAGCACAGTCACGGAAGTAACTGTTTGCTTTGTCCGGAGGTATCCTTGGAAGAACGGTATGATTTTAAAAATATTGAGGAACGCCGCCAACGGAACTGGCAGGATCAGAAAACCTTTCAGGTAACTGAAGATTCCTCAAAGAAAAAGTATTATTGCCTTGAGATGTTTCCCTATCCTTCTGGGAAAATCCATATGGGACACGTTCGCAATTATGCCATCGGCGATGTGATATCTCGCTATAAGCGCATGCGTGGTTTTAACGTGCTTCATCCCATGGGCTGGGATTCATTCGGGCTGCCTGCTGAAAATGCAGCAATCCAGCATGGTATTCATCCCTCAACATGGACACTTGAAAATATCAGCTTTATGCGGGACAAGCAACTGAAGAGGCTTGGTCTGTCCTATGATTGGAGTCGGGAAGTAGCTACCTGCAATGAAGATTATTATCGGTGGAATCAATGGCTTTTCTTAAAAATGTATGAGCGCGGGCTTGCCTATAAAAAACGCTCGTATGTCAATTGGTGCCCCTCCTGTAATACCGTTCTTGCAAATGAACAAGTCGAAGATGGTCAATGCTGGCGTTGCAGCTCTCAGGTAACGCACAAAGAACTTGATCAGTGGTTTTTCAAAATTACTGCTTATGCTGACGAACTCCTTGCCTGGTGCGACCGGCTGCCGGGTTGGCCGGAGCGTGTTCTTACTATGCAACGAAACTGGATCGGGAAATCCATGGGTGTTGAAGTGGACTTTCCCGTTCAGGGAAGCGTACAGAAACTTACGATTTTTACCACACGACCTGACACACTGTTCGGTGTCACCTTTATGTGTATTGCCCCCGAGCACCCGCTTCTCGAAACACTTATTCAAGGGAAACCGCAAGCACCCGCAGTTCGCGATTTTGTTCAGCGGGTCATGCGTGAAGATAAGGCAACACGTACAGATGAGAAAAGAGAAAAAGAAGGCATTTTTACCGGTGCCTATGCAATTAATCCCTTGAACAATCGGCAGGTACCCATTTGGGTTGGAAATTTTGTACTTCTTGAATACGGCACCGGCGCAATCATGTCCGTTCCGGCTCACGACCAGCGAGATTTCGAATTTTCGAAAAAATTCGGACTTGAAATAATTATTGTAATTCAAAATGCAGAAAAAAATATACATCCAAAAAGCATGACTCAGGCATACGAAGATGACGGAATCATGGCAAACTCCGGACCCTATGATGGACTTGCAAACACTTCGGCAAAAGAAAAAATTGTCGACGACATCGCACATGCTGGTCTGGGAAAACGCACGGTGAATTGGCGGCTTCGGGATTGGGGGATTTCCCGGCAGCGTTATTGGGGGACCCCGATTCCCATCATTTATTGCGAACAATGCGGCACTGTTCCAGTACCGGAACAGGATCTCCCCGTGCGATTACCGATGGATGTGGAATTAACAGGAAGAGGGCAATCGCCGCTTGGAGAATCAACCTCTTTTTGCTCGGTGCGCTGTCCGAAATGTGGAGGACAGGCGAGACGAGAAACGGACACGATGGATACGTTTGTGGATTCTTCCTGGTATTTCCTTCGCTACTGCTCACCCCGGGAACATCACGCGCCATTTGACAAAAAAGCTGCGATGTACTGGATGAATGTGGATCAGTATATTGGGGGTATTGAACATGCGGTGCTGCATCTGCTCTATGCCCGTTTTTTTACGAAGGTTGTTCGGGATCTCGGTCTGTACGACGGTGATGAGCCGTTTCAAAATCTGCTTACCCAGGGCATGGTGATCAAAGATGGGGCAAAGATGAGCAAATCAAAAGGCAACGTGGTCGATCCCGATTTTATTCTTACAAAATATGGCGCTGATACGGCACGTTTGTTTTCTCTTTTTGCCGCTCCGCCGGAACGGGATCTCGACTGGAATGATCAAGGCGTGGAAGGAGCGTTTCGGTTTTTGCATCGTATCTGGGCGATTATCTATCGATATAGCGCCGATATTGCGACGGTACAGCCGGCGGGAATAGAAGCGCGAGGCGACCGATTGTATCGAAAAACCCATACGACGATCAAAAAGGTAACCGAAGATATCGAACGAGATTTTCATTTCAATACAGCCATTGCAGCGCTTATGGAACTGGTGAATGAACTATACGATTACACATCAGCCGGCACCAAAAAGGATGTCCAGCTGCCTGTTCTACGTACAGCATTTGACGCACTGATGCTTCTGATCGCTCCTTTTGCACCTCACATTGCTGAGGAACTCTGGGAATCCACGGGAAAGAGGGGAAGCATTGTGAACGCTCCCTGGCCTTCGTATGATCCGGAAGCGATTGTTTCTTCTGAAATAACCATGGTTGTTCAGGTTAATGGAAAGGTAAGGAGCAAACTGATTTTTCCGACAGATGCGTCGAAACAGGATATGGAAGCAGCAGCTCTTGCCGATGCCCGGGTCAAGGAATTTACCGGCGGGAAACCGCCTAAGAAAGTGATTATAGTTCCAGGAAAGCTGGTAAATGTGGTATGCTGAGCATGCGCACGCTAAAGGAGGTTCTGTGAAAAAGACCGTTTCCCTCTTCTCTATGATTCCAATGTTCATTGCTCTTGTTGCCATGCTTTCGTCATGCGGCTATCGATTTACACCAATGAGCAGCATTATTCCGGAAGGGGCCAAAACAATTGCGATACCGGTTTTTTTGAATGGAACCAATGAACCATATCTCGATACTGAGCTGACTCGGGCAGTTGTTGAAGAATTTTTTACGGACGGCAGACTCACGGTTGTCAGCCTGGAACGGGCCGATCTTATCCTGCGTGGTACCGTAACAAAATTCGATGCTGCGCCTGTTGCATATACGGCTGATTCGCGTGTCCAGACGTATAATATCAGCATCGGCGTGAGTCTTAGTCTTGAGGATGTTAAAACCCAGAAAATACTCTTACAGGAAAAAGGGCTGGGATCTATTTTTGTGCAGTCCTATGCAGTTACGCTTGAGACTATCTCCGCCACAAAAACTGCAAAAGAAGCCGCAATGAGAAATGCAAGCAAAGATATTGCTTCTTCAATCCGGAGCAAGGTACTGGAAGGATTTTGATTTCCCGACTCAAAGTTTTATAAAAATACCGGCAGTGATACATACGGTTTCATCCGCACGATATGTTCGATATTTTACCCATGATTTTCCATGACCAAATATTCTGATTTAATACGAGCACTCATACAAGGACCGTTTTCCCCACTGTATTTTTTCTACGGGGAAGAGGAATTTTTGATACAGGAAGCCGTTGACCTTATCATGCAACGTGCCGTTGATCCCGGCATGCGTGATTTCAATCTCAACACAGTGTATTGTCGCGATACCTCCATTTCGCAGCTTCTTAATCTTGCCCAAACGCTACCGTTTATGTCCGAAAAGCGGCTGCTCATCGTAAAAGAAATCGATTTACTCAAAGCGGACGATATCGAGGAGCTGCTGCCGTATCTTCATGATCCTTCTCCCTCCACCTGCCTTGTGATGATTTCGCATCAGGCGCGATATGACAACAAAAAAGTAATTAGCGCAGTCGAGACACAGGGCATGGTGACGCGATTTTTTCCGCTTCTGGACCGGGAGATTCTAACCTGGATGGAAGAGTGGGCGAGGACTCGGAACCTGACCTTACAGCGTGATGCGGCTCTGTATCTCTGGCAGGCTGTAGGAAACGATCTTCAGAAGATTAAGAACGAGCTCGACAAAGTTGGAATTTTCATTCACGATAAAAAAGCCATAACACTTGGTGATGTCAAGGCGGTGGTGGGGGATTTCCGGGAATATACCTCATTTGCATTTGCCGAGGCTCTCGGAAAGAAAGATCAGGAACGGGCCTTTCTTATTCTTTCGCGGCTTATGCAGGAAGGTGAACATCCGGTAGGATTGCTGGGACTGGTTGCCTGGAATTTTCGGAGACTTATGCAGGCAAAGGAACTAGAGCGATCAGGCAGCACCTTTGAGGAAATCAAGCGAAAGCTGAATGTGATTTTTCACCAAGCGTTCTCATTTCAAGAGCAGATAAAACGGTATAGTATGGATGAACTTCAGAATGTATTTGAAATTTTATTGAAAACTGATGAAGAATTGAAATCAAGCGGATTAAACAACAAGCTGATTATGGAACGAATGATTTTGAAGATATGCAGAACCTAACACAGATAAAAAAAAGGTTAGAAGCTGAAAAACCTCTAACCTCACTCAATCAATTCTTCTCTTATTTTGTGGCGCCGGCGTTTATCTTGCTGACTTTCGAAGAAAGCCGGGAAATTTTCCGTGAAGCATTGCTCTTATGCACAATCCCCTGCGAAGCTGCTTTCTGGTAGGCCTTCATGGCCGAGACCATGGCCTGTTTTGCCGCATCGGTATTTTTTGCCTCAACAGCCTGCTCCACTTTTTTTGCCATAGTTTTCAAGGCTGATTTTACTGATTTATTGATGAGATGCTTCTTTTCTGCCTGGGTTTGTCTTTTGATTGCTGATTTATGTGTTGCCACGTTTGAAGCCTCCTTGATAAAAAAACAGATACACTTTTTAACACAATAACCTTGCCCCTGTCAAGAAAAAAAACCTTTTTTTATTGCATGGTTTCTGGTATGGTACGCCTTATTCTTCATAATCAAACGGATACGAGGTCAGCATGTCCGAACAAGTAAGAATAGCAAAGGCCGCCGGGATAGTTGGCGGAGCTACGCTTGCTTCCCGGATCATGGGGTACCTGCGCGATATGGCAATGTCCTGGGCATTTGGAACAACCATGGCTGCCGATGCGTTTTACGTGGCATACCGTATTCCAAATCTCCTTCGCGAGCTGCTCGCTGAAGGTTCCATGTCTGCTGCCTTTATCCCGGTTTTTACTGAAACGCTTGCCAGGGAATCAAAGGAAAACGCCAAACGACTGGCCAATGCAGTATTTGCCCGACTTCTTGTAATTCTTACCGTCCTGACCATCCTTGGAGTGATGCTTGCGCCCTTTTTGGTCCAGCTCATAGCCTTTGGATGGGCATTTAAGGCTGAATATTACGATAAATACCTTCTCGGGGTCACGTTGACAAGAATCATGCTTCCCTATCTGTTGTTCATAGGGCTTGCAGCGCTTGCCATGGGGATGCTCAATTCACTTCGTTCGTTCCTTACCCCGGCGCTTTCTCCGGTGATGCTGAATGTCATGACGATTATTTCAATCGTCATTAGTTCCCAGGTACTTTCCGAGCCGATACTCGGTGTAGCCGTTGGCGTGGTTTTAGGCGGGCTCTGCCAGTTTCTTATTCAGATCCCGGCACTCAAAAAACAGGACATGATGATCCGTCCGCACGTTCAGCCGAGCCATCCCGGGGTGAAAAAAATCGGAAGGCTTGCTCTGCCTATTCTTGTAAGTTCATCAGTAAATCAGATAAACATTGTGATCAGTACAATTTTTGCGTCGTTTCTTGTGACGGGAAGCATCACGTATTTGTTTTACGGTATGCGATTTATTCATTTTCCCCTTGGAATATTCGGGATTGCGATTGCAACAGCGGTGCTTCCTTCTCTCTCTGCCCAGGCAGTACGGAACGAAACCCGAGATTTTCGAGAGACCCTCTCGCTCGGACTGCGGCTTGTATTTTTTATCATGTTTCCCGCCATGGTGGGTCTTATTACCCTGCGAATACCGATTATAAATCTTCTGCTTGAACATGGCCAGTTTGACCGGCTTTCAACGAACGGAACTGCAATCGCACTTCTCTATTATGCCGTGGGACTCTGGGCATTTGCCGGGGTGAGGATTGTTGCACAGGCTTTTTATGCGCTTCAGGACACCCGAACGCCGGTAAAGATTGCGTTTCTGGCGCTTATTACAAACATTTTGCTGAGCACCGTGTTTATTCTCTGGACCGACCTCGCTCATGGAGGGCTTGCGCTTGCAAATTCTCTATCGGCAATGCTGAATATCGGTTTTCTTTCCATCCAGCTCCGAAAGAAAATCGGCCGGATGGATGGAAAAAAAATTTTAATCTCGCTTTTCAAAATTATTCCGGCATCCTGTGTTATGGGAATCCTTGGATGGTGGATCAGCACACAACCGTTATGGGAATCCAGCGATCAGATTTTGTTGAAAATTGGATTGCTTGTCGGCGGCATGATCGCGTGCGTTCTTTTTTATGGAGGCGTTATGTGGATATTGAAAAGTGAGGAGCTTGCATTTATCAGAAATCTCATTATCAAGAAAACACAGAAGAAGGAAATATCAAAATGAAGCTTCATCAAAATAAATCGAAAACTGTTTTCAAAACATCTTTCTGCTGGGCAGGAGTTTCAGTATCAAAAAAAGGGATATGCAGAATCGTATTGCCACAAAAGAACAGGGAAGCAGTTGAAAATAAAATCGCGGTTAGCTCAGGGACCGGAATTATTGATCCTGTTGTACAGAGGAAGGCTCTTAAACTTCTTCAGAATTACTTTTCCGGAAAACGAATTTCATGTGATCTTCCTCTCGATATCGGTACGTATACTCCTTTTCAAAAGGCGGTCTGGAAAGCCACGTTAAGTATTCCTTCCGGGGAAACCCGGTCGTATGCATGGATCGCGGCAAAAATCGGGAAACCGAATTCCTACCGGGCAGTGGGCCAGGCGCTTGGCGCCAATCCGATTCCCATTTTTATTCCGTGTCATCGTGTGGTCTGCTCGTCCGGTTCTCTTGGCGGCTTTGCTGGAGGATTGGATATGAAAAAAAAGCTTTTGCATTTAGAACAAAATTATACGAGTAGGAAACGCACTAAGAAAGGGTGAATAGTACGTGATTGTGAATCAACTAAGCGTTGGCCCCCTGGGAGTGAATTGTTATATCATTTCAGATGAAAAAACCAGGGATGCCGTGGTTATTGATCCGGGTGGTGATCCGGATGATATTTTGAAGATTGTTCGGAATAAGAAACTTACGGTATTGTTTGTTGTCATTACGCATGCGCATTTCGATCATGTGGGAGCTAATAAAGCGGTTCAAGATGCTACAGGAGCGAAGATCCTTATGCATAAAGAAGATGAGAAACTGCTTGCTTCTGCTGCAAATCAAGGCGCTTTTTTCGGGATACAATCCGTTCCTTCTCCTCCTGCCGACCGATATATCGAACACGGTGATTTCATTACCGTGGGAGAGATATCTCTCAGGGTTCTGCATACTCCCGGGCATTCGCAAGGCGGAGTTTGCCTTTTGGGAGAAGGCGTGGTTTTCACGGGGGACACCCTTTTTGCCGGATCGATCGGGAGGTCTGATTTTCCTGGCGGTAATCCAGCAACATTATTGCATTCCATAAAAACGCATCTTATGACACTTCCTGACACTACAAAGGTTTTTCCCGGACATGGTCCGGCTTCGACTATTGGCCAGGAGCGGCTGCACAACCCTTTTTTGAACGATTTCAGTGATGTATAACTGGTTTTTCTTGAGGTTTAATGGTTGCTGTGGTAAAGTAAAAAAAATCGGATAGAAGCAGGGAAATACGTATTCAGTTAATTGAGAGGAGAGTTCCATGGTTGTTGGCCCAATTCGTGAAGGTCTTACATTTGATGATGTTTTGCTTGTGCCTGCAAAATCGGAAATATTGCCGAAAGATGTCGATGTCAGTACATTCCTGACCAAGAAAATCCGGCTGAATATCCCGCTTGTGAGCGCTGCCATGGATACAGTCACGGAAGCTAAACTTGCGATTGCATTGGCTCAGGAAGGCGGGCTTGGTTTTATTCACAAGGCATTGCCTATCGAGATCCAAGCCGATGAAGTGGATAAAGTCAAGAAATCCGAAAGCGGAATGATCATCGATCCTATAACCATATCTCCGGACGCTAAAATATCCGATGCCTTGGATCTGATGAAAAAATACCGGATATCAGGTGTGCCCGTGACCAAGGGTTACAAGCTCGTTGGCATTCTGACTAACCGAGACCTTCGTTTTGAGACCCGCCTTAATCTCAAGGTATCGGAAGTTATGACCAAGGACAATCTGGTCACTGCGCCGATCGGGACTACGCTCGAAAAGGCTATGAAGATTCTGCAGAAGCATAAAATCGAAAAGCTTTTGATTGTAGACAAGGATAGTCTGCGAGGACTCATTACCATCAAGGATATTGAGAAAAAAATTAAATATCCGAATGCCTGCAAGGATAATCTCGGCAGGTTGCGCGTGGGTGCGGCAGTAGGTGTCGGCGACTATTCCGAGCGCGTGCCCGAGCTTTTGAAATCAGGTGTGGATATTATCGTTGTCGACACGGCGCACGGTCATTCCCAGGGCGTGCTTGATGCGGTAAAGGCGATTAAGAAAAAATATCCTGATCTTGACCTTGTTGCCGGAAACATAGCAACAGCGGATGCTACCCGAGACCTCATCAAGGCAGGTGCTGATTGTGTAAAGGTAGGAATCGGTCCGGGTTCCATCTGTACGACACGGATTGTATCAGGAGCCGGCGTTCCTCAGATTACTGCGGTTATGGATTGTTCAAAAGAAGCCGACAAGGCAGGCATTCCCATTATTGCGGATGGCGGGATTAAATTTTCAGGTGACATTACCAAGGCGCTCGCAGCAGGAGCCTCATGCGTCATGGTGGGTGGCATTTTCGCCGGCACAGAAGAAAGCCCCGGTGAGAGCGTGCTGTTTCAGGGGCGGAGCTACAAGGTTTACCGTGGCATGGGTTCGATCGGCGCCATGGAACGGGGGAGCAAAGATCGCTACTTCCAGTCCCATGAAGAGGAAAAGGCAAAGCTGGTGCCCGAAGGCGTTGAAGGACGTGTCCCATATAAAGGCACCCTTGCCGCAAGTGTGCATCAACTGATTGGCGGTTTGAAAGCCGGAATGGGATATTGCGGATCAGAGAATTTAAAGGCTCTTAGATCAAAGGCACAATTCATCAAGATCACGAGCGCAGGCGCACGCGAATCCCATGTGCATGATGTGGTCATTACCAAGGAAGCACCGAATTATCGCATGGATTAAGAGAAGCATGCATGCAATAAAAAAGCGCGGAGATGCAGGCAGCACTTGCCTTATGTTTTCGCGCTTTCTCTTTTCCGTATATGCAAAAGAAAATTAAAATCGGGATCAGTTCCTGCCTTCTGGGACGCAACGTGCGTTATGATGGTGGTCATAAGTTTGATGCTTTCCTGATAGAGGCGCTCAGTCCGTTGGTTGAGTGGGTGCCTGTGTGTCCGGAGGTCGAATGCGGTCTGCCCGTACCCAGAGAAGCCATGCGACTGACTGGAGATGGAAAATCTCTTCAGCTTGTTACGATCGAAACAAAAGTTGATCATACGGAAAGCATTATGCTCTGGACAAACGAAAAACTGAAAGTTCTTGAGCAAGAACAGGTCTGTGGCTTTATTTTTAAGGCGCGGTCTCCGAGCTGTGGGATAGATGATACGGAACTTTTTTCAGAGTCAGGAAGGAAAATTGGAACATGTCCCGGCATCTTTTCCCGTGCTGTTAGAGACTGTTTTCCTTCTCTTCCAGTTGAAGATGAAGAAGCATTGCAAGAGCCAAATATTCGAGAGAGTTTTTTGAAATGCGCTTTATTATGCCAAAGCAAATTTGGCAACTAATCAGGTCTTATTTCCCAAGCCTCGATAGCACCTTTGATGACCGCAAATAAGGGATGGGCTTCCGGTTTCTTAATACAACGTAAGGTTTGATATCGGGCATAATCACGTATTTTGAGTTTCTTTTTCAGATGGTTCCACTCGTACAAAAGCTGTTCATTCGTTACCGTAATTGCACGACCTTGCTTTTTTGAGATAATTTTTTCATTGTCAAAGCGATACCCCCGGCGGACTGATTCTTCATAAACAGCTCTCAGATAATCTGCGATTGCTGCCAAAGGTTCCGATTGCTGTCTGAAGCGAATGAGTTGCGGGTGATTTCGGTATCCTTGACAACCGCCTGCAAGCACTTTTTGCGCAAGCAAGGCCTCTCGCCAAAGCGCTGTCAATCCTTTGGGATCAAGATATTTCGGATGCAGTGTCCAGAGTCGCATTTTTTATAGTTATTCCGGTTCTCTGACGATGATTATAATAGATACTACACGGATAAGGGAAAAATTTTATGACAACGATGCCATGTTGTTTTTGCTACGAATAGCAGGTATAATGGTTACACAAATAACGGTTAAGGAATTTTTATGCAAGAACGTCTTCAAAAAATAATATCTGCTGCCGGTATAACATCACGCCGGGCTGCCGAGGAACTCATCACCGAAGGCAGAGTTCGGGTAAACGGGAAGGTCGTAACTGAACTGGGAACTAAAGCGGATGCTGCTCACGATCATATTAAGGTGGACGGCAAGCTCATCAACCCCAGGCAGCCTCTTACCTACCTTATGCTGAATAAACCTGCCGGTTTTGTCACAACAATGTCCGATCCTGAAGGACGGCCTACCGTGCAGGACCTTCTCAAAGGCGTCAAAGTTCGAGTGTATCCTGTCGGACGGCTTGATTATAATACCGAAGGTCTTCTGCTCTTGACGAATGACGGCGATTTCGCTCATCTGATCACTCATCCAAAACATGAGTTTCCCAAGACATATCTGGCGAAGGTGAAGGGAGTGGTTCCTGATGAGTCCCTGCATGAGCTTGAAAAGGGTGTCTACCTTACTGATGGAAAAACTGCGCCTGCAAAAATAAAAAAAGTCCGAAAAGAAGAATCAAATTCATGGCTTGAAATCACGATCCACGAAGGCAGAAAACGACAAGTGAGGAGAATGTTTGACCGGATCGGACACTCGGTTATCAAGCTGAAACGGATAAAAACCGGTAGTCTTTCACTTGGTGATCTTCCGGAAGGATACTACCGACATTTGACCGCAGATGAAGTGAGATCGCTCCGAGAGAATTCGCTCACCTCAGAGAATAAACAAACATTCTCTGCTCCACGAGCCCCTGTTCGTTCGTCGACTCGTCCCGGTACCGCTACGAAGCCTCATCGCAAGGGCAAAACACCGGATCAAAGGCCGGGCCGTGCGCCAATACAGGAAAAGCGTTTACAAAAAGGTTCAGGTCCTCGTCCTCACTCTAAAAAAAATAAACCGTATTCCAAGGATACGAAAAGCAGAACTACGAATAGTCGAAAGTCGGGACCTGCTGGAAGTCGTACCGCAAACAAATCGAGAATCAAAAAATCCCTATTCTAACATCGGGTTTCTTTTTACGTATGAATTATATTCGTGTATCTGTCATCATTCATGGATATGTTCAGGGAGTGGCCTTTCGAGCAAACACCCAAAGCATGGCAAATCGGTTGCAGGTGAAGGGCTGGGTCAAAAACAATGCGGATGGTACCGTGCATGCTGTATTTGAAGGTGAGAAGCAGGCTGTCGACAACATGCTTGCCTGGTGTCGTCGTGGTCCGATCGGCGCCCAGGTTCATAATGTTGAAATTGTTCCGCAATCTTACACAGGCGAATTTAAAGATTTTGAGATCAGTTATGACTGGTAAATTCATCTGCTCTTCACTGGCAGGTTTGCTGCTTGTTTCCTGTACCCCGGAAAAACAATCGGAACAAAAAACACCGTCGCCTCTGGTAATCGTGAAATCAAAAAATCCCATTCTAAGTCCTGAACAGAAAAAAGAACTTCGGTTTTCTTCGGATATTATCGAACTCGTGGAGCGTGACGCAGATGCAAAAGCAGAACCGTTTTTTGCAACAGTGGTCATGAAGACCGAAAATCTAAAGGGAGAGAAGGGTTTTGAGAGTAGAAAACTGGCTGGCTTCAGTGTCCGAACAACGAAGACTGAAGAACTGGTAAAATCCTTACGCAGTACCTTGAGATCACGAGGGTACCTCATTTTCAAAAGTCACCGGGGATACGGAACAGTACCGGATACCGTAACCGTTATCCAAGGAAGAACTTCTTATGATATTGTCAAAATGCAGGGAACAGAAGCGATTGGTTTTGATTTGAGTACCCAGACAATCATTGCATGGCTCAAGGAAAGGCAGAAAGAAAGCTCATTTGTTATAACCGGAGCAGGACCAGACTGGATTGAAGCACAATTCATCAAGTTACCTCATGATCTGACTATTTTTGCAAAGAAAATTATTGAATTTTCTCCGGATGTTCTTACGCGAGATATAAAAACACTTGATAATCTTATTGAGCATATTGAAAAGAAAAAAGGATTTTTTTTGTCCTGGGATTAAATTAGAGCAATGCTCTTCATGTGATTCGGCTGTTGTTCACTAAAGGATATTAATGATCATTCTTGGAATCGAAACTTCTACAAAAACAGGCAGCGTTGCTCTTGTTTCTGAAAAAGGCGCCATCGCTCACTATAGCCTGAATATCGAAATTACTCATTCTGAACGTTTGATGTCGACAGTTGATCGGGTGCTTCATGATACCGGTGTCAACCTATCGGGAGTGGATGGTTTTGCAGTTGCTGTCGGACCTGGATCCTTTACCGGACTTCGGATTGGGGTATCAACAATTAAGGGACTTGCATTTGCAACAGGCAAGCCTGTTGCGGGTGTATCTACCCTGAAGGCACTTGCATACAGCCTTCCTTTTGCAGAATTTCCTGTCTGTTCTCTGCTTGATGCCCGAAAAAATCAGGTGTATGCCGCTCTGTACCAATTCGATGGACAGGAACCAAAACCGCTCATGCAGGAAACAGTAATCACCTTGTCGGAATTGGAGAAAAAAATATCCGGTAAAACGATCTTCCTGGGAGAAGCAGTAGACGTCTATCGATCTGATATCACTGATCTATGGGGTGAAAAGGCTTTATTTGCACCGGCGTTTTGTAATCTGCCCTCAGCAGCCATAGTAGCCGAGATTGGCCTTGCTCTGATTAAAAAAGGGACAACAGCCGATCCGGATAGTCTTGTTCCCGTTTATATACGAAGAGCCGAAGCGGAAGTTGCATGGGAAAAAAGACAGCATTCAAAATAGAATATATGAAAAAAGAGGATGTTGATCAGGTCCTCGCAATTGAGCAAGCATCATTCAGCATGCCCTGGTCAAAAAATCTTTTTCTTTCAGAATTCCGTAGTCCGGCCATATCCACGCTTATGGTATCCTTGGATGACAAACCAACTAGAACGATACTAGGCTACATTGTTTTCTGGACGGCTGCCAGAGAAATGCATATTCTGAACCTAGCAGTCTCACCGGAATTTAGAAAACAGGGAATTTCCCGGACACTTGTTCATTCAGCACTACAAGAAGCCTATAGAAAAGGAGCGCAAAGAGCTTTTCTCGAGGTTCGGGCGTCTAATATAGCTGCACAGAGACTGTATTCAGGCATGGGATTTACCGGCATATCCATGCGAAAGGATTATTATGATTCGCCTGTTGAAGATGCGATCATTATGAGCCTTGAGCCTCAAGCATTTTTACGCATTGTCCAGCATCATTAAATAGCCCTTTTATTGGTCTTTTTCGGTTTTTTTTCAAACTTGCCTTTTTCTGCGAAGTGTGATACTGTACCTTTAAAAGAACTATTCAGCTCTTTCCAACGCCTCTTATAAATATTACTCTTTTTTAAAGGAGGACCGTGTTATGAATGTGGAGGTAACTGAAGAAGCGCTTGTTGCTCGACTCAGGAGTGAGGATCAGGAGTTTCAACGATGGGAACAGGAGCATAGGAGTCTTGAAAACTCGCTTATGACATTCGAAATACATCGGTATCTCACCCCCGAGGAAGAAATCGAGCGCAAAAGAATCCAGAAACTCAAATTAGCTGCAAAAGACAAAATGATGGAAATAATCAGGCGGTCAAAAGTAGGCCAAGCCTGAAAAAAGCAGGCAAGGAAATTACCTTGCCTTTTGTGTTTCGGAGATCGATGAGTGTAAAAATCCCCCGACCGGTGTGAGGAAGGGGGTTTTTTTTATTGACTCTATTTGCGTATGTATGTTAAAAATAAGAATTATTGGTAAAATCCCATGATTTGCAGCACGATCATGCGTCATCAACAGCAATGAAAATATGCATAGATGTCTGAGGGAGGACGTTTGAAAAGCGATCGGATAAAAAAAGGTCTTGAACGGGCGCCTCATCGCTCGTTGTTATTCGCCACGGGAATTACCCGAAATGAGCTTGACAAACCCATGATCGGGGTAGCCACCAGTTTTACTGATCTTATTCCCGGGCATACCACCATGCGTGATCTCGAGCGGTTTATCGAAAAAGGCGTGCATGCGGGAGGCGGTTGGCCGCTTTTTTTCGGCCTTCCAGGTGTTTGTGACGGGATTGCCATGGGACACCTTGGCATGCATTATTCACTACCCTCACGGGAATTGATCGCGGATATGGTGGAGTCTATTGCATGTGCGCACGCATTCGACGGGCTTGTCCTGCTTACGAACTGCGATAAAATTACGCCGGGAATGCTGATGGCTGCAGCACGCCTTGACATACCGAGCCTGGTGGTTACGGCAGGTCCTATGCATTCTGGTATCTACAAAGGTGAACGGGTAAATCTTATCAGCGCGTTCGAGGCTGTTGGAAAAGTAAGACAAGGCAAAATGTCAGAGCAGGACCTTGCTGAACTTGAGATTTGTGCATGTCCGGGGCCGGGTTCCTGCCAGGGAATGTATACGGCGAATACCATGGCGTGTGTTACCGAATCGCTTGGCATGAGCCTTCCAGGTACCGCAACCGCACTGGCTATTTCAGCAGAAAAACGGAGAATAGCCTTTGAGAGCGGTAAACAGATCGTTTCCCTGGTGAAGGAAGGACTTACCCCGCGGAAAATCATGACTCGTAACGCATTTGAAAATGCAATCCGTATTGATATGGCGCTTGGAGGATCCACAAATACGACTCTCCATATTCCTGCCATTGCACATGAGGCTAGCATTGAACTTCCTCTCGAAATTTTCGACACTATCAGTAAGGACACGCCTCATGTGTGCAATATGCTGCCTGGAGGACACCACTATCTCGAAGATCTCGATGCTGCAGGTGGAATTCCCGGAGTTCTTTCGCGTTTTTCCGGAAAGCTCAAGGATTCTCCAACGGTAAGCGGGAAATCCATTCTGGAAATTGCTCGAAACAGCAAGGTCCGGAATGATGATGTAATCCGGACGTCCGATAAGGCATACCATCAGGAAGGTGGTATTGCGGTCATGAAGGGGAATCTTGCTCCCCGGGGAGCGGTCGTAAAACAGACAGCGGTGAGCTCTGCTATGATGCGTTTTGAAGGCACTGCGGTTGTATTCGATTCAGAAGATGAAGCAATGAACGCCATTCTTGGCGGGAAGATCAAAGGCGGCCAGATTATTGTTATCCGGTACGAAGGTCCCAAAGGCGGGCCGGGAATGCGCGAGATGCTTTCCCCAACGTCTACCATATCGGGAATGGGGCTTGGTGATTCCGTAGCATTGCTTACGGATGGAAGATTTTCCGGTGGTACACGCGGACCCTGCATTGGACATATTTCTCCAGAAGCTGCAGAAGGCGGGCCAATTGCGATCGTACAGAATGGCGATACCATTCTTCTTGATATTCAAAACCGAAAACTGGAATTGAAGGTATCTGACCAGGAGATCAAACGGCGGCTTTCAGAATGGAAGCCTCGGCAGCCGAACATCACAACCGGATGGCTTGCCCGATATGCACGAATGGTGACTTCGGCAGATACGGGAGCTGTATTGAGATAAGGGTCAAATAACAAGTATGAAATATCAAATACTATGCAAAAGTAAAAACTGCAATAATCAAACTGTACGCATGTGATTATTGCAGTTTGGTCTTTTATTTGAGATTTGCAATTTGTAATTTGAAATTTCTTATTGATAGGATCCTATGCCAAACAAACAATTAAACGGTGCTGAAATTTTTCTTGAATGTCTGAAGAAGGAAAAGGTCGATACCCTTTTCTGCTATCCGGGAGGTGTCGTTCTTCCGGTGTTTGATGTATTGTATGAACAAAAAGACATTCGGCTGATTCTTCCTCGGCATGAGCAGGGTGGTGTTCATATGGCCGACGGCTATGCACGCTCAACAGGCAAGGTGGGCGTTGCCCTGGTGACCTCTGGTCCTGGTGCCACGAACGTCGTCACGGGGCTTGCAACGGCATACATGGACTCCATCCCGATCGTGGTTTTCACGGGACAGGTTCCGACGGCACTCATCGGAAATGATGCATTTCAAGAAGCGGATATTGTGGGCATTACCCGTCCGTGTACAAAATATAATTATCTGGTTAAGGACGTAAACGACCTTGCCCGGATTATCAAAGAGGCTTTTTATCTTGCTGCTGCAGGACGGCCAGGGCCGATCCTTATCGATCTTCCCCGGGATGTGGTAACCGGTAAGACTGATTTTCATTATCCGACCAGTGTGAAAATCAGAAGTTACAATCCCACGGTCTCAGGAAACAAGTGGCAGATCAAGCAGGCCGCCGAGGCGATCATTGCGGCAAAAAAACCGGTGATCTATATGGGCGGAGGTGTGATCAGCTCGAATGCCGCTGATCAGATTAAGGAACTTGCAGAACTTACTCGAATTCCAGTCACTACAACCCTTATGGGCATGGGTGGATTTTCAGGAACGCATCAGCTTTGTCTTGGCATGCTTGGGATGCATGGCACATACTGCGCAAATATGTCCATCCATCATTCGGACTTGGTGATTGCGATCGGAGCACGATTTGACGACCGGGTAACCGGCAAGGTCGAGGGTTTTGCGCCGGATGCAAAAATTATTCATATCGATATCGATCCCACTTCAATCAGGAAAAACGTCAGCGTGGACATTCCGATTGTGGGGGATGTCAAGCATGTGGTGTCCGCCCTTAATAAGGAGCTTCAAAATCTTGAAGAACCCTGGGACGCGGTCAGAAAAAGCTGGCTCAAGCAGATCGAAGCATGGCGACAGGAACGGCCGTTGTCATATCACTACGCTGATGACGTTATTAAACCCCAGTTTGTGATTGAAAAAATTTATGAACTCACCAGGGGAGATGCCATTATTGCGACCGATGTCGGTCAGCATCAGATGTGGACTTCCCAGTTTTACAAATTTGACAGACCGCGCACCCTTATTACTTCCGGCGGTCTGGGAACCATGGGATATGGTTTCCCTGCAGCAATCGGTGCCAAGATTGCGCATCCGGAAAAAACCGTGATCAGTATTTCCGGAGAC
>JBAZLV010000039.1:0-20047 GCA_041650055.1 Nitrospirota bacterium
CTCATGCCGGCCTGCTCAATATACCAGGGCGCAATCCCGATCAGGCGCTCATGAGGATTTTTCCCAACGAGAATATAGAGCGATTTCTGATTATCGCGAAAAACGTTCCACCAATTGTACATCCATTCCCAGGAAAGAAATATTTCCTTCGTTCTGCTCTGTTCGAGCACGACATTCCATGCGTCCCGCATCCCCACAAACTCCTGCTCGGAAATTCGCGTGATGGTAATGGAATCCTGAGTATTCATGCCCGCATCTGCGCCGTATTCGAGCGTGAACACCTGCGAAGCAGGCCTCCCGGGCAGTGGCCGTTGTTTCGGTTTTGAATGACCCGCTCAAACAAGTGTTCATAATTCCGGATCATCATATCCAGGCTGAATTGTTCTTCAGCCCGTTTTCTTCCGGCAATTCCAAACCGTTGTGCAGCGTCAGGACCTTCCAAAATTGACCATATCGCTTCCGCAAGCGCTGAAGAATTGCCCGGAGGAACGACCAATCCGGTCTGTTCATGAAGAACCGCCTCGCTGTTTCCGCCAACTTTCGTTGCAACCACCGGTTTGGAAGAGGCCATATACTCCAGAATCGTATTCGAAAAGCCCTCGGTTAAGGATGCAACCACGGCAATATCAAAAACGGAAATGATCCCGGGAATGTCCGGCCGCATGCCCAGAAAATGGATATTCTTCTCAAGATGGAGATTCCGCGCAAACTGCTTGAGATCAGCCATTGTATAACCGGGATTCTGCATATCGTTTCCGACAATGAGAAATTGGACATCCGGTTTTTTAGAATGAATCAGCGATGCAGCCTCGATGAAATACTGGATCCCTTTAATTCTTCGTAAATTTGCAATCAGCCCGACCACCGGTTGACCCGCCTGAAGTCCGATCATGGTGCGAAGCTGGTCTGCTGTGTTCACATAACGGGAGTTCTCATACATTTTCAGATCAACACCGTTATAAATCGGAAACAGGCGCTCAGCAGGAAACCAGCCAAGCCGTATCATTTCCTCTTTTACCGCATGGCAGACGGTTATTTCTGCATCAAAAAACCTGCCGAGCAGCCGGTACGCAGCGTGATGATGCTTCTTGGCATTGAAACCCATGTCTCGCCTGCTCGAAATAACCGGAACACCACACACCAGGGAAAGGATAAGACCGTAGAAATCTGCCGATTCGTGATACGTGACAATAAGATCAACATGCTTTTTTCTCATCAGATCGCGAAGAAAGCGAATATTGCAAAGACCACGCATCGTGTAGATGCCGCCTGGCCGTAAATCGAAAATCGAATGGCCCTGTTCCCTGCTTTCATCCGCAAGCTCACCTGATCGGATGCAGGCAAGGTGCAAGGTAAACCGGTCGGAATCGATCCCATTCAAAAGCTGCGTAATATTTCGCTCAGATCCGGCCATAATCCCGAATACTTCCGTGATAATAAGGATAGTATGATGTGGCTGTGCGTCGTTCATAGGAAGATGATGCTGTCCTTCCCCACGATACTTATGCATTCTGTGCATTATGGCTCAGAGGGATTGGTTTTTCTGAAAAACCGCATCGCCGGGAGGACATCGTACGATACCAGGAAATTGTTTCAACGATTCCCTGTTGAATGGGAAATCGTGGCTCGTAGGCAAGCTGGGTTCGGGCAAGCGTCACATCGGCAAGAGAATCCCGCACATCACCTGATCGTTTGGGGCGATACACGATCTCGGAGCTCGATCGTGCTTCCCTGCGTATGAGTTCCGCCAGATCGAGGACCGTGATTCGTTCTCCGTAGGCAATATTGAAAATATTCCCCTGAATCACATTCCGGGTCAACGCCTGAAGATTTGCAGAAACGACATCATCAATATAGCTGAAATCGCGCGTCTGCATACCGTCGCCTTCAATGGGAAGCGGTTCATTTCTCAGCGCCCGGGTAATGAACGTCGGAATCACCGCAGCATAATCCGAGGCGGGATTCTGGCGGCGTCCGTATACATTAAAATAGCGCAAGCCCACGATCTCAAGGTCATATAGGTTCGAAAAAACGCGTGCGAGCATTTCCTTGGATGCCTTGGAAACGGCATAGGGCGATTTCGGATTCAGAGACATGCCTTCGCGCTTCGGAAGCTCTGCCGTGTCTCCGTAGACGGATGAAGAGCTCGCAAATACGATCCGCTTGCAGCCATATTCAGCCGCTGTTTGAAACAAGGTCGTTGTGCCGGTAACATTGACGCCAATGGTCGTGAGCGGATCCTTAACACTTTTGGATACGCTGGGAACCGCAGCCTGATGGGAAACAAGCGAGATCGACTCCGTCTTGATAATCGACCGGAGCAGTCCCGCATCAAGAATACTGCCATGAATGAATTTGAGATTGTCATAATCCTGCAGCGCGAGAATGTTCTGCATCGAGCCGGTGCTCAAATCGTCCAGCACGACAACGCGATACCCGCGCAGGAGTAATGCTTCCGCAATATTGCTTCCAATAAACCCTGCTCCTCCGGTAACGAGTACTGATTCCATAAATCCTCCTTAAAAAACCTTCCTGAATGTGATCATGGAACGGTTGTTCACATAATTATTTCGCAGAATTCCTGCAGACCAGCTGTCTGCATAGGCATATTCACCCGACAGGGTAGCCTTGGGAGTCACCTTATAATCGATCCGCAAACCGGCAGTAAAAATGCGGGTCATCCCGAAGCGAACCCCGTCAAAATAGACGCGTCCTTTGTCTTCGACTTCCTGAAAACTCGCGCTCAGAATTCCATTCGTCAGAGAAGTAACTTTATGCAGATAGCTTCCCAGCACCAGGGTGCTCGCTGCATATTCATTGTTCGTCTGGACGTCCGTAAAATCTGCAATCGATCCGCTTATCGAAAGGGTGGACCGCTGAAACGCTCCGGTGATGGTCGCTGTCATAATATCTTCACTGGTCACCGCATGTTCCGGGTCCTGAACAAAAAATCTGCGCGATTCAAAGCTCACTCCGATAGTCGAAAAAAGCCGATGATTGATCCCCGCGATCCAGAACGGGGTCCAGGATCGTATCGCCTCTGATCTCGCAAAATCAAACCGGGTCTCCCCTGCCAGTCCGTAAATCCGGGAATCAGGTTTGTAGGCATACGAAGGCCCGGCAAATACCTCAAACTGGTTGTAATCCTCAAGACTGTTCTGGTCCCGCGTATACCGCACTCCGGTCGTAAAGGTGAGTCGCGAGGAAAGATCAATGGAAGCATCACCATACGCGACAAGGTCAACACGATTCACCCCTGCACCGTCTTTATAATGCGTATCCTGAAGCAGGTAACCGATACGCGTGGTTGACGTTGCCGATGTTTTCAACTGAAGAAAGGGATTTACCGTCACGGTGTTCTGGTCAACCTGATTCACGAACCCGCTCTGACGGCTGTAATCAACCGCAAGCAGTTGCGACACGCGGACATAATCATCACGGAGTTCTACAAAAAAAATATTTTTAATGACCCGGGCAAGTGCGCGCGCATGCAGGGTATGCGCAATATCATCCTGCATCTCCTGCTTCCCATAATAGTAGTACCCGAAAAAATAATCGGCGTTCAGATCGAGAAAGGAAGTATTATAGCCGAGCGATATTCCCGGAGAGATATAGGTTATCAGTCCGCCGGTTTTGTTCGGTTCGAGATAGATATTGTCATTGTATTCTTCGCGGACTTCGAGTGACGGCTTGAGGGTAAAATCCATCCCTTGAGCCGGAGGAAAACCGCAGAGAAACAGAACAACCATCGTTGTGCAGAGGCATGCATGCCGGACATTTCGGCGCCATGCGTTCATCAGCTCTTTTTTGTCCATTTCATGAGCCCGTCCTTGCCGCTTTTTATTTTGCTCCCGATTTTCTGGACTTTTTTCGAATCGCACAACGTGCGGAAGGAATGCTCTGCATTTTTCATGAGCATGGCCGCATGCACCATGTCGTTTTCACCGGCCTTTGGAATCCGGCCGTAGTAGGAAACTCCGTTTGTCAAAAGATATTCAGGCACATTGTTGTAAACCGTCCCGAACAAGTGGGTCCCTTTTAAAAGTTCAAGCGCGCGATGGGCCGACTTTTCAGATGTCCGAAGCGCCTGGATCACGAAAAGAGCGCCGTCGATAGAATCTTTTAAATAGATACCGTCCGCAGCCGTTAAAAGCGGCGGTGAATCGAACAGAACATACCGGTCGCGATACCGGTATTTCAAATCAACGATAAGATCACGCATTTTTCTCGACGCAATGAGTTCCGATGGATTTTTCGGCGGCGTTCCTGCGGGAAGGAGCACCAGCTTTCCTATTCCGGTTTGTATGAGAATGTCCTGAAGCTGAACCCGGGACTGCAGATACTCGCTCAACCCGTGTTTTGGAGTAATCCCGAGATACGTATGAATGGACGGTCTCCGGAGATCTGCATCCACCAGAAGCACGGTATGATCGATGTCCTGCGCAAGAGCAACAGCAAGATTCAGAGCCGTGATGCTCTTGCCTTCACCGTCAAAGGAACTTGTTATCATAATGGTGTTAAAAAAATCCTTCTCCGTTCTTCTGCATATCCGGGCGCGAAGTTTTCGGTATTCTTCTGCCGTCGGCGAAGACGGCTGCGTTATGCAGACGATATGACGATGGACCGCTTGCAGATCAAAGACCGGTTTCTGGAAGAAAAAAACAGGGCGCGATGATGGTTGCTCGGCTTTTTTCCCGGGCTCATTCATTTCGATTTCCCGTTCGTCCTGTCGCAGTTGTGCTGCTTTTTCAAGTGCTTGTTCTATTCTGCTCATGCCGGTCTCCGCTTGTTAGAAGTTAATGATTCGTATTCCGAATAGCTGGTGAAATACTGCCTCAAAAAATACCAATCCGATAATTCCCAGATACACCGCAGCCGCCCGGAAATATTTGTGGTCAAGCCGCTTGATTTCCGCTTGATCCTCCTGGCTGATGATCTCATGAATCGAAGCCAGCAGCGGCAGGTTGAGGCTGGAACGAACCCGTTCTTCGCTCTTAAATGAGGGGTTGAGGTAATCAAGTCCGAGAACAACCCCAACTCCGGATGCCATTCCAAAAAAGAGACCAAGCAGGATCATCTTTACCCGGTTGGGAGAAAGGGGAAGACGAGGCTCAAGTGGCGGATCCATGACCCGAAACGTCGTATTCTGTCCGAGTTCAAGATCGCGCGACACCCGGGCGCTTTCCATCTTGAGCAGGAGATCATCATGGATTTTTTGAAAAATCGTCCTGTCTCGCTGCAGCTTTGTCCACTCTTCCATTTCCACCGGCAGTTTTTGAAGCACCCTCTGGCTTTCTCGCTGCTGGCGCTCCATTTCACGCTGACGGGCCCGGAGTGTATCGACCTCCGTATCCGTTTTTGCAAGATCTTCCTTTAACTGCTGATAGACCGGATTCGGCGCTGACCGTTCCGATTCAATGGCATCAAGCACCTGTTTGTTGAGCTGTGCAGATGCAATCTGTTTTTTCAGCTCTTCTATTTCGTTCTTGACCTTGATGACATCCGGGTAGTCATCGGTAAATTTCGTCGAAAGCACCATGAGCTGACTGTTCAAAGCGCTCAATCGTGATTGGGGAGTGCCTTCGCGAGTTACCACGGCGACGGAAAGTTCTTTTTCTCCGGAAAGCTGTTTTGTAATGCTTTCTCGACGTTTGACCAGTTCACGAAGTTTGATTTCTGCATCAATGCGGCCGGTTTCGAATCCCTCAATTCTTCCCACGATCGTATGTTCACTTTGCGGAACCAGGTGCGGATGTTTTTCGCGGAACTGCCGGATCCGCTTGTCGGATGCATCCAGTTTGGCACGATATTCGCCAAGCTCCCGTTCAACAAAGGTAAATGCTCCCTGGGCATCTTCCGTTCGTGATCGTTCGTTGATGGCAATGCTTTCACTGATATGCGTGTTGACCAGATCCACAACCTGTTTCGGATCTCCGCCCCGGTACGCAATCGTAAAAAAAAGATCAGAGGATGTTGCGCCTCCGCTTTTGACGGTGACCGTAAGACTTTTTTTCAAGCCCTCAAGCAATCCCTCGTATTGCGTGGGGTTCCTCACGTGAGCATCAAGATTTAATTTTTTGATCACCCGTTCCGTAAGACTCCGGCTGGTCAGGATGTTTCTCAAATTTCTGAGCCGTTCTTCAAGGCTCACGGTCACTCCGACTCCTTGCATGATAGGATTGACGAGAGACGTTCCCTGAATATAGACGGTTGCGCTGGCTTCATATGTTTTGGGAAGCAGGAACGAACCCCACGTGAACACAGAAAGAACGATCAATCCAATCGCCAGGGCAGGATATCTTCTGCGATACAAAACTCCCTTGTAATAATTAAGATCAAGTGCGAGCGAGCTGCTCTCTTCCATGCTCTCCTCCTAAAACCAGCTGGTTGTAACCGTTACAACATCACCTGGCCGTAACGGAAAATTTTCGGCAAGGTCACCGTGCATTACATCCTTTAATTTCACTTTAAAATTTTTAATTGACTTCCCTTCTTTCCGGGCAACCAGAACGCTGTTCTGGCTCGCAAATTCAGTGAATCCGCCTGCTGCAAGCACGGCATCGAGCGTCGTCATCCCTTCACTGTACTGGATAACCCCGGGCGCCCGTACCGCGCCTGATACCCGTATGCGGTTACTGAAACCGCCAGGCAGATAGATAATGTCGTTCGGCTCAAGCTTGACATCCTGAGAATAATCGCCCTTGCTCACGAGCTGTTCAAAATCCACGGTCAATTTTTCCCCTCCACGCAACAAATATGCATTCACCAGGTCGATATTACTGGGCGAACCGATCTGTGCCAAAAGCTGGAGCAGGGTCGTATTTCGTTTCAGCGCTATCTGTCCGGACGACGTGGCCAACGTCCCGGTGTTTCCATCTGAATTTTCCCCGAAAAGCGGAGTAGATTTTGAAACCCCGTCCCCGAATACATACACTTTGAAACTATTGATTGCAGTAACCGTGACACTTACCACTGGCGCTTTCACATATTTCAGCAAATCCTTTTCAATATCTTTCTTCAACTCCAGAGGTGTTTTCCCTTCCGCCTTTACGTCTCCGATAAGCGGCATGGAAACCATTCCATCGGGCCGGACCGGCACATGGACGCTTAATTCCGGGTTTCCCCATACGGATATGTGCAGCATATCTTCTGCGCCGATCAAATATGCATCGGCAGAAGCGATTCTGTTTCCTGCAAAAAGAAGCAGCAGAATGACCAGGTACACTTTCCTACGATGAGTATGCATGTTCATGATCTCCTATCGCGCCCCCCGCCTGAAGAGCATTACTTTGATGGTTTCAAGAAGAACGGTCAGTTCCAGCACAATTGACATGTTTTTGATGTAATAAAGGTCGTACCGCAGTTTTTCAAGCGCATCCTGTTCAGATGCGCCATAGGGATACTTGATCTGTGCCCAGCCGGTTATTCCCGGTTTCACAAAGTGCCGCTCGGAGTAATAGGGCACCACGGTCTTGAGCCGCTCCACAAACTCCGGCCGCTCAGGCCGGGGCCCGACGAGGCTCATGTCTCCGCGCAACACATTGTATAATTGCGGCAGCTCATCGATTCTCGTTTTTCTCAGTAATCCGCCCAGTCGGGTGATCCGGGGGTCATCTTCTTTTGCCCAGACCGCACCGGTTCCTGCTTCCGCATTCTGGCGCATGGTTCGAAACTTATAGAGAAAGAAGGGTCTATCCATCTCGCCGACTCGTATCTGACGGAAAAAAACCGGCCCCGCGGAATCCAATTTGATGAGAAGCGCAATGAACGGAAAAAACGGAAGAAAAAAGAGAAGTCCGGCCAGAGCAAAAATAAAATCGATTGCCTGTTTATACAGCTTGAGCGTTGCATTTATTTTGAAACCATTTGAAAAAATAAACCAGCTCGGCGTGATGTTTTCGATTAAGAGCTTGCCCGTCATATCCTCATAGAAAGAAGGCGCATCAACAACATCCACACCGCAAAATTTACAGTCAAGAACCTCCTGAGTTGGAAATGCGCCCCGACGTTCAGCGAGCGATACAACCAGTTTCTGCGCTTTTTCCTTCTTTACTGTTTCCGTAATACTGCCTCCATTGCCGACAATGGCATGCGCCGGAACCGAGACCGGCTCCTGCATGAGGTTGAAATGAACATACCCGGAGAGCACATGCTGATGATTGGTCGATTGAATTAAATCGCCGATTTTTTTTGCCAGAGGGCCGGTGCCCAGTATCAGAACTTTGCGCGCGAGGTGCGGCGAATCGATTATGGATTGATACGTGATATGCCAGACAAATTGGAGCAATCCAAAAACCCCCATGGTAACCGCAAACATGCCGCGGAAAAACGTTGGCACGTGGATGACATAATAGACCGCTGTCAACAGGATGAAGGAACATGCAACACCGAGAACCGTTCGCAAAAACAGTTCCCGGGTCGCGGTCCGTCGTTCAAAGTTATACAATTCCAGGAGATAGGAAATAAACACGGTTACCAGTACAAAAAAGAAAAGCCTCACAATGTCCACTTCAACCAGCGTTTCGACCAGCCCGAATCGCAGCAGCGAACCGGCATAGACAGCGATGACCCCGATAATGACATCGCCGGTCACCAGAAGCAGATGATGATTCATGATGATTCTCCATGCCCCCTGATTTGCAGCCAGAACAATCCGTTTTCTCCATGCTCCGCCCTTTCAGTCACAGACGGATACTGATAATACTGACAGCGTAAAACAGCACGTAAAAAACAGGCCTTTTTTGCAACAATCAGATCGGTTCAATTTCATCAGCCGATAGGGTTATGCCGACGCTTCTTCCGAGAATTGAAATATTCACCTGGAAAAAATGCTCATGCTCCCGCGTACCCAGAATACCTTCTGCATTCCTGAGCGGTCCGCTTTTTATCCGCACCGGTGTTCCCTCCTTGAGGTGAGGATAGATGTTTATTTCTCTTCCGCTTTTCATCAGAATCTGGAGCGCAAGAATCTCATCAGAAGTGACTGCCGTAGGAATTCCGGGTTCAAGCGAAATAAAGGTCAGCACGCCTCGTGTTTTGAGAACCGCGAGAAACCGGTCCGGGCTTGGAATGACACGGACGAAAAGATATCCGGGAAACAAGGGGTATTCGATCAATTTTTTCCGGTCTTTCCATTGGTTCGTTTTTTTTACGACCGGCAGAAATGCCTCGATCCGCTTTTCCTGCAGTCCTCCAGCGGCGACAGACTCATGCCGTGATTTCACATGCACTGCATACCAGGAAGGCAGGGGATCAGCATGCAATATTTTTTGCTCGTATTCAGAGGAGGCTGCCCCGCGAAAAAACGTGTTTTTCTCACGGTCGATTAGGCTGTCAAGCGTAGAGGTCATTGCTGTTACTCCCGATATTAATCCGCATTCATCGACGCCTTCTCAGTCCGTGTATTCTGCACACCGAGCGCCTGAAGAAGCGCCGAATAATCGGTTGTCGTTCCGTTTGTTGAGGGACGCACCGGCGAACCCCAGTACAAGGCTTCGAAATCAAGATCCTTTACAATATCCTGCACCATTTCAGAATCAACATCATGGGTTTCCTCAATACATGCGGTCAAAAGAACAAAATCACACATAATATTGATCAGCCGGGGAATGCCCTTGGTGTATTGATAAATGATTTCAATACTGTTGTTGGCAAACCGGACCGCTTCCTGATTTCCAGCTATTTTCAGACGGTGCATAATATATTCAATTGTTTCTTCCTTGGACAACGGGCTGATTCTGCAATTGATACTGATTCGCTGACGCAATTGCCGTAATTCCGGCTTTGAAAGCACGTCACGCAATTCCGGCTGACCAACCAGAAGAATCTGGAGCAGTTTTGAAGTGCTTGTTTCCAGATTGGACAACATCCGAATTTCTTCGAGAAGATCCGGTTTTAAATTCTGAGCTTCATCAACAATGAGAACCGGGGTATAATTACGTGCATGCTGCTGAATCAAAAAATCGTTCAGCTCCTTCAGAAGCAGTATTTTATTCTTCCCTTGTACAGCAAGTCCAAAGTCATCGTTAATCATGCTGATTAATTGTTCTGAGCTGACCTTGGTATTGAAAATTTTGGCAAGTATTACATTTCCGGTTAATCGTTGGATCAAGTCAAAAATAAGCGTCGTTTTTCCCGATCCCACTTCTCCGGTTAAAAGGATAAAACCTGCCCGCTCCCGTATTCCATACTGCAGGTAATGCATTGCCCGTCTATGCGTCCTGCTCAGGTACATAAATGCGGGATTGGGAACAAGTTCAAACGGCTTGGTCTTGAACTTGAAAAAAGACTTATACATGCGGGTTGTCTGCTCCTTTCTACAATAAATCTGATTGGAAGAGCGGCATCAGACTGCCTCATAACCGCTCTGCCTGCTCATTCCTTCTGCGCGCATAACGGTATTCACGAGCATTCTGAATTTCGTGTAATCAAGCGGTTTTATCATGCAATAGGAAATGGACTTGTCGAAGTTTTTGAGCATCACGGTCAGTTCCTCACTGAAACGATCCGAAAGGATGATGGTCGGAATTCTTTTCGATCCGAGTTCCACGAGAAAGACCGTTCCATAGGGATAACTGGTGATCACAAGACCGATGTCTTCCCGATCCAATGCGGCTGATTCATAGCGATGCATGTCAGTAATGGTATCCGTTCCATACCCTTCTTTTTCGAGAATGGCAGAACAGACTCGTGAGAAACCTGCCTCATCAATAATCAGTATTTTCTTTTTGACAGTCTCCACGGTCAGACAGATAGCAAGTTTAATGCCCTCATGAAGTTCAAGCCGGCCAGCATTTTTCCTGTGGGAAGTCATCCGTGAACGCAATGTTGTTTCTGAATGAGGCAAGATATAAAACTGCATGATGAAGTAAAGTGGTTCCTGAGGAAACACCCTGTGATACCCGTAGGAAAAAAGAAGGAGGAAGCGCATATCCGCGAGGTGAATGCTACCCGTTCGTGAGCCTTCCCCTTCATCTCGGAAAAGAAAAAATGACTCATACAGTCATTCTGACTGGTCTAAAAAAAAATTCAGGGGATAAAACGCAAAAGAGTCGGTGCGACAGAATAGCTTCTGTCGCACCGAATTCGTTAGCGGATAAACAGATTTCTGATGCGGGAAGGCCTTCTGATAACCGGCGTCGTGGACACACACGTGATATTCACATTGCTGACTGAGGCGCTGGAAATGGTTCCGGATCCGTTGGCAACGGAGCAGCTTTTACCTGCCGGTTGCGAGATTATGGTTACTGCATAGGCAGCGCCGTTTGAAAGCAGCGTCGGGAATGCATATGAACCGTCTGCTGCAAGGTAGAGTGTCTGAGAGCCGTTGTTCTGGATCGCAAAAATACCGCTCGTATTCAATCCGCTCACGGTTCCTCCCACCGAATACACAGGAACTGGAACAAAGGTCGCGGTTACGGTACAGTCAGCAGTTACCGGGCTGGTAGTATAGGTACTGCCTGAAAGCGACCCGCCGCAGGTACCTCCTATGTTTGCCATATAGCCGCTGTTCGGTGTTACGGTAAATGAAAGAGAAGCCCCGCTGTTTACGGTTTGGGCAATATTCGGACTGATGCTTCCATTCGCACCTGCAGAAGGCGAAACAATATGGGTTGTTTGAGCCGGAGACGAATTGCCGCATTCAAAAGCGCCAATGTCGCAAGCATATCCGTTCCGGGCGAGACCGAGAATATCGCTGGAAACAGCAGGAGAAGAATTAATCCCTGCATCTTTTGCCGGACTGGATGTCGTGATAGAAAAATCATTATTCCCTGCGTTGGTAAACAGGGGATTTGAGGTTAGCGGACTCACATCCCATGAAGGAGGCGCTGCATGACCTCCGGTTGTTGAATACCATAGATTATGCGATGAAGATGTCGGGGTTCCTCCACCGCTCGTCACCCAGGGATAATTATTCGAATCATAGATAATATTGTTTTTCAAATTGACGGCTCCAAAAGCTCCGCCAATCTGCATGTTCCCTTTGACCACCGGACTTCCTGTTGAAATGTCTCGGCTGTTTTCTCCTGATGCGTAAAGGGTATTGTTATAAGCATTGATCGTATATTGCTGAAGTGAAGCAACTCCATTCGATGTGCTTCCACCGAACGCCATCCCGAAGAGACTCGTGGTTTTGCCGGGAAATGCAGGACCGCGGCCACCCCGGATGATCAGATTGTTATACACATTAAAGGTTGTAGTAATGGGTCCGTACCCGCTCCCGCATCCGGGACCGATGTCGATTGCTGCCCCCCGCTGATCGACAACGACGTTATCGTGAATTTTCACCGTCCCCTGCCAGTTGACACAGGCTCCTTCGTCATACACATGAATCCCGAAGTTGCCCCAGTTGTTTTTCAAATGGTTCCATCCCACTTCCCATGCCTGCTGATTTGATCGGCCGGAACGGTTCGAGAGATACATGGTATGCTGCTGCTTATCACCTGTCCGGTCTTTGCAGTAATCATGCACATAGAGCCCGAGCAGTTTATTCCCATCGAGCCCGGACAAACCAGAACCTGATCCCGAGCTCGCAAGAAGTCCTGACATCGAACTAATACAGGGATAGTTCGGATCATCCGTGACTTCAACGCCGACGAGCCTTCCTCCGGTAAGGTAGCTATAGGCATTGCTTCCGGCCATAAGTTTCACTTTCGAAAAATGCCAGTACTTCGAAAGATAGAGATTCCCATTATTATATGAGGGACCGATTGCCTGGCCTCCGTTTTTCCCCTGGATCGTCACGCGGGCTCCGGGATAAGCAGCAATAAAATAGGGATTTGCTTCCGTGCCGTTCAGACCGCTGCACTCAAGGCCATACTGATGCCCGCTTTCTGCAACCCCATCATGCACATAGCAGATGCTGCCAGCCGCCACGCCTGCAAGATCAGTGGTGTAATGGTAAATGCTTCTCCACGGACTACTCCAGCTTCCGTTTCCCGAATCACTGCCTGAAGTTTTTACATGATAGATTGAACCGGCACGAACAGTAAACGGCAAGGTATTGGAGTCAACACCCCCGACTCGCACCTTGATGGATGTTGCCCCGTCAGGCGCTCCTGCGGGAATGGAAAAGGAGATCGCCTGCATTTTGTGATGGGTATACAGATCAGCAGGATGGCCGGCGTGTTGAGTTGCATTCGCCCACTCATATACGTATGCTGCCGGAACGCCACCGACCAGTACCTGTGAGCCACCCTGAGAGCTTCCGAGATTTGCTCCCCAGATAGTTACGATTGCGCCGCTTCCCAGCCCGTCACCAAGTCCGGTTTTTGGACCACTCGTGAGATCAGAGAAATACAGTACCGGTGGCGCTGCAGTAGCCTCGGCGCTCCATAACACACCGATGCTCAAAAAAAACATCATCATACAAACAAGAAAACGAATGGGATGCTTCTTATCCAATTGCATTGTAAACCTCCTCACGAAAGAACAATCTGTCTTTTAACGTTCATGGTGAACAAGCTAGATGATTTTGCTTACTTCGTCGGATAATGAGCTTTCTACGTTATCTACGTCATATACCGAAACTGCGAAATAATAGGTGCCGGAAGAAAGGTTGCTAATAGTACAGGTGGGATTGGAAGGATTGGGGAGACTGGAGACCGGAACATCATGGACAGCGCTATACGTTGCAGGCGAAGTCCCGTAATAGACTTTATATCCTGCAGGAGTAAGCGGTGTGTCGTCCGAATAGGTTGTCACCTGGCTCCAGGATAAGGTTGCCAAACCGGTCGTCGTGGCCGCCGGTTGAGTGCTCCCCCCTCCTGCCCCGCATCCAAAGAGCAGCAACGCACTAACCAAAGATGCGCAGCAAAAAATAAACAGCTTCGTGGTACTTCTCATGGCATTACCTCCTTCTGCTGAATTAAAAAGCCGCCGGAGAAATTCTCCGGCGGCTCGGCTGACATGGAGTAAAATCCGTTAGTCCCGTTGCTCTGCGCCCGCAGGGTTTCCCCTGGGTTGCTCTGATCAGAGATAATTGAACGGATTAAAGTCAGGAATAATTTAATCCGGATTATGTGTGCATCATGCTACTTGCTATTTTCGCAATAGTCTGTGATTTATGTCACTCTTTTGTATGATTACTGGTGGGGTTAAAGTCGCAGGAGTACGCGAGTATCTCAAGACTTTGGAAGGCAAGATTCTTTGCTACGCTCAGAAGAATGACAATTTCCTGATTTTCGGATTTTTCAACAGCCAGGAAACCTGCTAAAAGGAGTAACACGTATTATAATAAATATGAAACCAAATGAATTAACAACATGGCAAAAAGTCAAAACGCCTTGCATGGAGAAAAACTCATGAATCGTTGCACACGATGTATTCTGCCGGACACATACCCGGATATTGTTTTTGATTCTGAGGGAGTTTGTCATAAATGTCACGAAGCGGAACGACGATATGTACATCGGGATATCGATAAGTTGAGCAGGGAATTGCTCGGGATTGTCAACTGGGCGAAATCTCAAAAAAGGCGATATGATTGCATTGTGCCGTTCAGCGGCGGAAAGGACAGCACGTATACCTTATATACGTGCATCGAGAAGTTCAGATTAAAGACGCTCGCTGTCAATTTTAATAACGGACTGCGAACGGAAGAAGCGCTTAGGAATATGGACACCATAACCAGGAACCTGGGTGCAGCATATCTGAGTTACGGACCTCCCTGGAATATTCTCAAAAAACTTTACAAAGAATTTCTGTTAAACACCGGTCAATTCTGCTTTCCCTGTGACATGGGCATCTGGAAAACCGTACAACGAACAGCAGAGCAGTATGATGTTCCTTTAATCGTGTCCGGATTCTCCGCTCAGATAGAGTCCCGGGGATCAAAAATATACTCGTACAACAACCGTCTATTCAAAACAATCGCAAAGAACGTTATGTCAACCGGGGAATTAAATGACTTTCTGTCAGAAGCGGCAATAGCGCAGAAAATAGCGCGCCGTCTGAAGCGTTTCCGTCTGACCCGTTACCGCCGGCAGATTTCTCTACCGGAATATGTAGTGTGGGACGACAAAATCATTAAAGACACGCTTTACCGGGAACTGAACTGGCAGAAACGAGCGGACGGCTCTTCCGATCATATAGACTGTCTCTTCGCACCCATGAAAAACTATCTGGTGGTTCAAAAATGGGGTTTCGGTGAAAAAACCACTAAATACAGTGCCATGGTACGCGCCAGCCAAATGACACGGGAAGACGCTTTACTGCAGTCGACCGAAGAGGAGCGCAGACCGATTCAGGATGCTATGGAACTATTCATGCAGAAACTCGGGGTTACTAACGAAGATATACTGCATGCAAAAACAAAAAGTCATTTGGGTTATTTGTAGCCCATATATTTGATTCAGAACTTTTCTGTGCTTCCTTCATTTCCATAGCAAATGCAAATAAACCGTTCTCAGTGCCTGTTCAGACCGGAATAGCTTGCCAGACGGAAGAGATGGCACCGTGGGGGCATGATGCAAACCAGTCGAACTGGTTGATGAACTGCCGCCAGCTCCGCAAGAAGCAAGGATCAGGTAATCGTATTGTTGTTGTAGATTATTTTTTGCAAATTTCATGCAGTCATTTTCTTTAATTAGGCAAATTTTATGTTCCTAACGATCCGCAAAAACAAGTAAGCAAAAAAGATCGTGCCTTCCACACGCCTTAAAATGTGTACACTCTGCTTTGCACCATAAATAAAGGCCGCCCGATTTTCCCGAGCGGCCCTGTGAATTTGAACTTGGAACTATGAACTATTGTTTATTTGAGTGGCCTAATCGTGCTATCTCGATCTTCCAATCATCAAAATCATCTGATCTTCATCAATTTCTCTAATCTTCTAACAGACTGCTGAAAAACTATTTTCTACGCCCTTTGCCGTCTTTCCCGTGAAAACGGGAGTCCAGGATTTTCAAAGAATTGCTGGATGCCCGTTGAGCCTGCCCCAGCATGACTAGAGCAGGGGCAAGCATGACAAATTTTTACTGCACTCAGGACTTTTTCAGCAAAGTGCTAACCTTCTAATCATCTAAACATCTGATTCTTCTCTGGGCATCTCAAATGTTCAGCCCAGCCTAGAGAACTACGTCGGGTTTCGTCCCGCAAAACAACACGGGACTCTACCCGACTTACAGAGCTTATTCTTTTTTCCCTATCTGCAACTACGGCCGAGGCAAATAGGTACTCCGCCGGTCGGTTTGGAGTTGCCAAGAGATACAGGCACTCCGCCGGTCGGTTTAGAGTTGCCAAGAGATACAGGCACTCCGCCGGTCGGTTTAGAGTCAAGAAAAACAGGTACGCCACCCGTCGGTTTAGAGTTCCCGAGAGAAACAGGCACTCCGCCGGTCGGGTAAGGGTTACCAAGAGAAGCTATAAAATCTACTTGTTTTGAATTTCTAAATAATTCTTGCTGGTAGTAAATGTACAAAGAATATTCGTCTATGATTTTATTATAATCGTCAATGCTGTAAGCAGTGGATTGATTGTTAAAATAAAGCAGTGAAGAGTTTTGGTTCAGCACAGCCAGCATTCCATAATCAGATTCACTGGGGTAAGCACCATAATTACCAAAATCCTTAGGATGTACATGCCCAACAAAATAAAAATCTATTCCTTGGGGCAGTGTAGTGCTGTATTTGTCTCCTTTGATCACGTAGTATTGCTCATCCATTCTAATTTGCGCCCACTCAGTTTGAGAATGCTGTTGCAAGGTACACATTTCTGTGGCATTAAGTTCATGAGGAACTCTTATCATTGTACTTGGGCCTGTCCACGATGCTATTCTTTCTATTGTTGCGAGCATTTCTGGACCATTACCTACATCCATAATTAAATCTGTTGAAGGAGTCGCTATTTGTATGTTATCCACAGGCAAAAATTCCATCGGAGCATCTGTACTCGTAACAGCATGCGCATTTGTTGGTCTTGCTTGATATCCACTCGGGTCAATCCTGTTAACAGGGTTATTGCTGACATAGGCATACCGATTCATCCCTATCACCGAATCCGCACTGATAAACCTTCCCAGCGCCGGGTCGTACATCCGTGCATTATAGTTGTACAGGCCAGTTTCGGTGTCCTCTTCCTGGCCGGTAAACTTATGGTCCTCTATATCATCGGGATTCAGGAGTGCGTCAGTGCTGTCATCGGCGCCATACGGCTGATAGAACTGCTTCGCCTTTATGTTTCCTCCGGAATCAAGAATCGTGCTGGTGCCGCCCAAATGATCTTTCAGAATGAAATAGAGGCTTCCATCGGACTTCTTCTTGATCGTTGCGCCTCCGACAGTGATATAAATATGGTGGTCTCCATTCTGGTCTTTTTCCATTCCACCTACATATATTTTCCAACTGCCGCCGGTTTGCTTTTTAATGCGTTCTCCATTTGCCCCGTAGTCAAACGTGGTGGTGGCTCCTGCTTTGGTTATGGAAGCAGGTTTGTTATCGTAGTTCCAGGTAAACGTCCGGCCGGCGCCACTGGTCATGTTGCCGTTTTCATCGTAGGCGTAGCTGTTAGTTCCGTCAGAGGTTACCGCATGCTTATGGGAACTGTCTCCATACTGGTATTCTCTGCCTTCAAATTTCATAATGTCACCGATGGTGTTGTAGCTGTACGTTTTGTTATAGACTTCCGTACCGCCTCCAACGGTTGTTCCCGTGCCTCGTCTGGCCTTGGTCAGATGATAGACATCATCATACGTATACTGCCAGTTCGTGCTGTTCAGATTGTCGCTGATTCCCTTGACCATACCGGCATTATCATAGGTGTAGGCTAATTCCTGGACGGTCTGTGATCCTATGTTGGTTGCTTTTACCTTGGTCAGCCGAAAATTCTGCGGATTGTATTCGTACTGGAGGGTTACATTGTTTCCCAGGGTGCTGGAGGTAACTAATCCATAATCGTTGTAAATGGCACCCTTGTAATACTCGTCACCTTCGAAGCGTGAGCCGATTTTATCCAGGCCTCCGTTGTTCGAGTTGTACGTATAATATACAATGCTGCCCTCAGGATACGTGGCAGTACCTATCCTGCCTATAACATCATATCCGGCTTCCGTCGTGTACGTCATCCCGCCCATGATTTTTGCTGTTTTGGTAACGTTTCCCTGGTAATCGTAATACATGATAGTAGTTACACTATCGAGCACGGGAGCATTTGTGTCCAGGGTGGTGAATGTTCGGGTTGCTGTCTCGCTTTTCCCGCCGGCATTTACTGCGACAATTTTCCATACGTAGGTTGTTTTACTCTTTAATGCCGTAGGAATGGCATAGCTCGTCGTGGTTACGGTTGTTACCGGTGCTGACGGCAGGGTCTCCCCGTAGTAGACTTCGTAGCTGGCAGCGTCGCCTGATACGACTGCGGTTGATTTTGCCCAGGTTAATGTCGGCGTTATGGATACATTCACTGCGTTATCCAGCGGCAGGAGTTGTAGATACGGGCCGGGACAGCGCATGGTGGTGAAGCTTCTGGTTTCTGATGCTTTTTCACCGCCTTCATTCCTGGCTATGATTTTCCAGGAGTAGGTTGTGCCGGTCCAGCAGTTGTTGGGGAGCGGTGTGGTGATGGTATAGCTTGTTCCGGTTACTGATGTTACCGGCGATGTGGGCAATGTTTCGCCGTAGTAGACATCATAGATGGTGGCATAGGCTGAGGTTGTCCAGTTGAACGTCGGTGTTATGGATACGTCTGTTGCATCTGGTGTCGGAGCACTGAGGCTGAAGTCTCCAGGTGCTGCTATGGTTCCTGCCGGGGTGGTGAAGATGAACGGCGCCCCGGTTGCTATGGTTGAGCCATTTGCATTTTTGGCTATGATCTGCCAGTAGTATGTTTTCCCATTTTGGAGGTCTGCTGTCGGCGTGTAGCTTGTGGTGGTTACGGTTGCCTGTAAGGTCCCCGGAGAGGTGGTTCCGTAATACACTTCATAGCTTGTTGCTCCGCTTGATGCTCCCCAGGTGAATGTGGGTTTTACAGCCGCGCTCGCTCCGTTTACCGGCGCTGTCTGGTTAAAGGCTCCGGGAGGTGAGGTGCTTGCCGTGGTGGTGAAGTTTCTCGGGGCATAGGTGATGGTCTTGCTTCCCGCTGAGTTCTTGGCTATGACCTGCCAGTAGTATTTGGTGTTGCCTGCCAGGGCGGTTGTGGGAGTATACCCGGTCGTGGTGACGGTTGTTTGTAAGGTCCCCGGCGAGGTGGTTCCGTAATAGACCTCGTAGCTCGTTGCATTTGATGAGGCTGTCCAGCGTAAGGCCGGTGTTACGGATACATTGGTGGCATTGTTGGCTGGTGCAGAGAAGCTGAATGATCCGGGCACTGCCGGAAGTGTGGTGAAGTTCCAGGGTCCGGTGGAAGACATGAGTGTTCCCGCGTCATTGACTGCTTCGATGTTCCAGTAGTATTTGGTTTTCTTGGAAAATGACGTGGTTTTGACGTATTGGGTAGCGCCCGTTACGCTTGTCACATAAGGCGGCGGCGAGGTGGTACCGTAGTATATTTTGTATTTGGTTGCGTTCGCTGAGGCCGTCCAGGTGAAGGTCGGGGTTACCGTTACATCGATTGCTCCGTTAGCCGGTCCCGTGAGATTAAATGTTCCGGGGTTACTCACGATGGTGGTGAAGCTTCGGGGTGAGTAGTTGGATATTGTTTCTCCACCGGCATTCTTTGCTACTACTTTCCAGTAGTAGACGGTGTTGTTGGTTAATGCGGTTGTCGGGGTGTACGTCGTTCCGGTCACGTTTTTCTGCAACGTGCCGGGCGAGGTGGTCCCGTAGTAGAGGTCGTAACTCGTTGCCCGGCTGGAGGCATACCAGCTGAAGGTTGGTTTTGTCGAGACTTTGGTCTTTCCGCTTGAAGGTGCTGACAGGCTGAATGCTGCGGGCGCTTTTACTATCGTTCGGAAGCTTTGCGGCGCACCAGTGGCGGTGGTCGATTCTCCTGCTGCATTCTTGGCCACGATTTTCCAATAGTAAACGGTATCATTGGTTAATGCGGTTGTGGGGGTATAGCTCGTCCCGGTTATTGTGACCTTCAATGTCCCGGGCGACGTGGTTCCGTAATACAC
>JBAZLV010000040.1:0-19793 GCA_041650055.1 Nitrospirota bacterium
AATATCCCCGATGGAAGCCTTCGGAGATGACCAGGTTGAGTGTCAACCCTATACGACCGTTACTATCTGCATCCTGCACAGGAGGATGAGGTACAGCCGCCGCATCCTGTTCCGTGGGACGAAGCTTCTGATGAGCCGCTTGAGGAAACACCCATTCCAAATTGTGACATGCGTTTCCTGGTATGCTCGGAACCGCATTGTTCACAGGCTACTGTGCTCGGCGAACCAAACACGAGCTTTTCAAAATCAGCGCCACAATCAGCGCAGTGATATTCATAAATCGGCATCACGGTTCCTTCTCATTTCAAGCTCCATGCTTCTTTTCATATTGTTTTGCACAGGCCTCGCTGCAAAAATAAACGGGAGAACCTTTGATAAATCGTTTTACAGCACGGTTCTTCACAATGTATGTACTGCATTCCGGATCACGCACCATCTCGTCACCCGGAAGCCTGCCCTGCTGTTCTTTTTTTGAAGAAGAAAGCATAGCATGGACTATTGCCTTCATGACGTAATAAGCAAGAACAAGAATTAAAAGGATAAAAAGAAACCGGATCATACTACCTCAAATATTTTAAATTCATCTCTCGCTAAGAACTCAGAGGCCGCAAAGAAAAATCTCATATCTTAATTTTTTAATCTGTTCTTTGCAATCTTTGTGACTTTGCGAGAAACCATATCCTAATGCCGGAAATGCCGCATTGCCGTGAACACCATGGCAAGGTTATGCTCATTCGCGGCCTCAATGACTTCCTGGTCGCGGATGGATCCTCCCGGCTGAATCACCGCGGTAATGCCCGCCTTGGCCGCTTCGTCCAACCCATCGCGGAACGGGAAGAAGGCATCCGACGCCAGCACCGTACCCTTCAGCGAAAACTGCGCCTTCATAACCGCAATTTTAACTGAATCCACCCGGCTCATCTGCCCGGCGCCGATCCCGATTGTCCTCTTGTTCGTGGTAAAGATGATGGCATTCGACTTTACGTGTTTGCATACGTTCCATGCAAAGGCAAGCCCCTCATACTCTTCATCCGTTGGTTGCCGCTTGGTAGCCACGACCAGTTTTCTGATGTCAGGAATGTTCCCAAGATCGCGGTCCTGGTAAATGAGTCCTCCCACGACCTTTTTTAAATCCATTCCTTCAGCCTGTCCGTAAATGCAAGGCCCGATATCCAACAAGCGAATATCTTTTTTGCGCTTCAGCTCCTGCAATGCTTCCGGAGAGTATTCCGGAGCAACAACGACTTCGACAAATGTTGAGGTAATCTCCTTCGCTGTCTCGAGATCAACCATCCGGTTAAATGCGATCACCCCGCCGAACGCAGATACCGGATCGCATTCACGCGCTCTGCGATATGCATCCGCCAGGAGTTGATCAACGGCAACGCCGCACGGATTATTATGCTTTACAATAATTGCGGCAGTCTGGTCATATTCTTTTGCAAGTTCAAGCGCGCTGTTCGCATCGAGATAATTATTAAACGACATTTCCTTCCCATGGAGCTGCCGAGCACTTGCTATGGATGGTTCCTTTCTTCCAAATTCACGATAAAACGCCGCCTGCTGATGCGGATTCTCGCCGTAGCGAAGATTTTTTACCTTTTCAAATTGCACTGTCAGAATGTTCGGGAACCGTGTTTTCTCTTCATCCGGAATCTGCGTCTCGAGCCATGCTGAAATTGCGCTGTCATATCGTGCAGTATGGAGAAATACGGTTCGGCAAAGTTCAAATCGGGTCTTTGCAGACACAGTGCCGGTCTTCTGAATTTCCTCGAGCACCCGCCCGTAATCACGAGGGCAAACAACCACCACAACATCCGTATAGTTTTTCGCCGCTGATCGCAGCATGGTCGGCCCGCCGATATCAATATTTTCAATCGCTTCTTCGAAGGTACAGCCTGCTTTTGCCGTAGTCTGTTCAAACGGATAGAGATTCACGACCACAAGATCAATCGGCTCGATTCCGTGCTCTTTCATCTTTTTAACATGTTCAGGATTATTCCGTCGTCCCAGAAGCCCGCCATGGATTTTTGGATGAAGTGTTTTAACCCGCCCGTCAAGCATTTCAGGAAAACCGGTATATTCGGAAACATCCTTGACCGCAACTTTATTCTCCCGCAGGAGCTTGGCTGTTCCGCCTGTGGAAAGAATTTCAATTCCTAATTTCTCCAGCCCTCGTGCGAAGTCAAGAATGCCGTTTTTATCTGAGACACTGATCAATGCTCGTTTTATGCTCGTCATGGCGAGTCCTCCCCCTAATAATCAATGCAAAAGCAAAAGGAACTATAACCGGAATGTGCCGGTCATGTCAAATCAATTTGGTCATTCCCGCGAAACTTGTCCCAGCATGCTTAAAGCAGGGAGCGGGAATTCAAAATATTTGTGTTCTTATAAAGCCTTACTCTTTTCTATACGACTCCGCAAGCAGGGAAACAACATGCACCACCTCGTGACTTTTTCCCGAACGTTGAGAAGCATTCTGTAATTGAAGAACTCAGCCAGGTCATCCGGTCACGATCATGTCTGCTTCTGTTTTATTGATATCATGCATCTTTCTATCTGCAATTGTTTTTGATGTTTTATAATGACTAATGCAGTACGTTCCTCCCATGCCGCAGCAGGCATCCGGATTTTCCATCTCGCGCAGAACAACTCCGGGAATGGTTTTGATAATCTCGCGTGGTTCCTGAGAGACCTTGAGAGTCTTTTTCAAATGGCACGGATCATGATACGTCACTCGTGCCTCGATCATGCCCTTGGGTTTTCGATAGGAAATAATGTTTACAAGAAATGACGAAATATCATAAGCACGCTTGCTCCAACAATCCGCCTTAAATCCATAGACAGGATCAGAGCGAAGCAATTCCGGATAATAATTCTTCCAAGCACTGCAGCATGAACCGCAGCCAAAAATGAGATAATCGAAATCAGCATGTTCAACCGCATCAAGATTCTTTCTGGCAATCATGCGTGCTGACTCAACGTCGCCTGATGCAAAAACGGCCATGCCACAGCAACCCTGCTGCTTGGGGATAGATATCTCAACATGATTCTTACTCAACACCTCAACCACATCCATGCCAATTTCCGGATAGAAAAAATTCATTGAACATCCTGTGAAAAAACCTGCTTTGGCTACAGGCTCAGAAACCGGAATGTGAGATTCGAGCCGTTCTCGAAGGGAAATGAAAGCAGGTTCCGGGAGCGCAACTTTTCGGCTTATACTTCGATAACGGGAAATCTGATGCAAAACCCCCATCCGAGAATCCTTATTGGCTTCCTTATTCTCTTGAGGAAACATGCGGCATCCAACTGAACTGATTTTCATACTGAGTTCCAAATACTTCTGATTTCCAAGAAATCGGAAAAGAATTCTTTTCAACCACGATTGGCCTTTTTTTCTTACAAGAGCAGCACGGGATGCGAGCATGATCGCATCGACATTCACCTTGGTCGTGCAGGTCTGGATACAGGAGGTACAGAGGAGACAGTTAGAAAGGATTTTTGAAACCGTATTATTTGCAAATGCAAGGTTCCCTGCGAGGGCTGCTTCAATAACCGCCATTTTCCCTCGTGCAACCGCAGGCTCAGTCTTCAAAACCGAATACACGGGGCATACCGACATGCAGCTTCCGCAGCGAATGCATTTATTCAGTTCCCCTTTAATCAGCTCTGCATCATCATAAACAGTGTTTTGGTTTTCTTGGATTGAAGCAGCCATGGAGGTACTATCCAACCACATTATAATCTCGAACGCGGAGCCTGACGCCGAGTTCTTCCGCGATCTTTCGACATGCATCAATATCAACAGCAGGAAGCGCAACAACGGTAACCGATACATCGGGAATGACCTGTTTTGCCAACCGGATAAAATCCTTCACTGCTTCATACGTTTTTTCGCCGAACTCAGGCTGGACCAGAGCAGCATACAGCTCGGCATTCTGGGCGTTCAGGCTCACACTCATTGCATCTACCAGTCCTGAAAGCTCCGGCAATACATTCCGTCCATGGATTAGGTTTGCATGACCGTTTGTATCAATCCGAATTTTGCCGCCTCTGCGCTTAACTTCCCGAGAAACGGCAAGGATAACATCAAACCGTATGAATGGTTCTCCATAACCGCAAAACACAACCTCATCGTATTTGCGAGGATCTCCAATCTGCGCGATGATTTCCTGAACGGACGGTTCTTTCTTCAGCCGCAGATTATGTCCCTTTACAAAATCAGTATCATACCGCACACAGAACGTGCACGACGCAGTACATCGGTTTGTAATGTTCAGGTACAGGGAATTTCGGATCGGATACGTAATCAGTCCTTCTTCCATAACCTCGCCGATCCTGAACATGCGCATGGCATTATACGTCGTGATTCTTGCAATGTCGCAAAGCGAGAGACCCTTAAGGCGCGCGATTTCCTCGGCCGTGTAGCGAACGAACGCCGGCTCATTCCGTTTGCCCCGCATGGGTTGCGGCGCAAGATACGGCGCATCGGTCTCAATCAAGAGATGTTCGATTGGAATCTGGCGAACCACTTCCCGCAGTCCCTCTGCCTTGGGAAACGTAACCGGACCGGCTATGGAAATCAGAAACCCCATGTCAACAAAGGTCCGCGCAAGCGAAACATCGCCCGAAAAGCAATGCATGACTCCGCCCAGATGAGCATCCCATTCCTCAGAAAGAATTTTTATCATATCGTCATGCGCGTCACGGTCGTGTACGATAATCGGCAGGCCGAGCGCCTTGGCTTCACGAAGCATGATCCGAAAAATGTCTTGCTGAATGTCACGCGGCGAAAGATCATAGTGATAGTCAAGCCCGATCTCGCCGCATGCAACCACTTTTTTGTTCATCGCCAGGGCGCGAAAATCCGGAAGCAACGTTGGTAAAAAATCTTTTGCATCATGGGGGTGGATACCAATTGCGGCATATATCCGTTCGTGCGCTTCTGCAAGCTGCACAGCCGCGGCACTCGATCCCGGATTCGTTCCAATAGTGATCAGATATTTGACACCGGAAGCATCGGCGCGCGCAAGAACCTCATCGCGGTCATGATCATATTCCTTCATGTCCAGATGGGCATGCGTATCGATTAAGTGGATATCGTTCATGCAGTTTCAAATCCTTTAATGCGGCTATATCAAGAAGAACCGTGTTGGTTTGCTTGAAGGGATGATGCGTTATTTCACGATGCTGCCTGGCTTGATATCGCGGTCAAACGTAACAACAGCAAGGTCGCTTCCCATGCTTGCCGCAAGGAGCATGCCCTGGGATTCTATGCCCATCAGTTTTGCCGGTTTCAGGTTGGCAATAATAACAACCTTCTTTCCCGTAAGCTCCTCCGGAGAGTAATGCTTTCCGATCCCGGCAACAATCTGGCGTGTTTCCGTTCCGATATCAACTTGCAGCTTCACAAGCTTTTCCGATTTCTCAACCCGCTCTGCTGAAATGATTGTCCCGACGCGTAGCGCAACTTTTGCAAAATCTTCAATTCCGATTGTTTCGGGCAAAGATTGCCCCGATGCAACCGGCAAGGTCTCGATTTTTTCCATATTTTTTTTCTGCTCCTTATTCATTTCTATCCGGGGAAACAATGCAGCAGCCGGCCGGATCGGCCTGCCAGCAACCATCTTTCCCCAGCGCTGTTCTTCCTGAATATTGCATGCTGCAACCTGCTGATCAATCCCGAGCGCATCCCATATCTTCTGGCAGGTGGATGGCATCACCGGATACAGATACAGCGCAATAATGCGAAGCGACTCCGCAAGAGAATACAGCACCGTCCCAAGCCGGTCAAGGTCGTTCTTTTTTGCCAGTGACCATGGGGCATTCTCTTCCACATACCGATTCGCGCGGGTAACGAGCGACCAGATGTCAGCAAGATATTTTGTGAACGCAAGAGACGAAAGATCGTGCTCGATTTCTGAGGGAAGCGACAGAGCGATGGTGCGCAGTTCCTCATCAGACGCTGCATGCGAAACAGCAGCCGGCACCAGTCCCTGAAAGTATTTGGTGATCATGGTCGAAACACGGGAAAGCAGGTTCCCGAGATCGTTTGCAAGCTCGGTATTGAACCGAATAATGAACGTCTCAGATGAAAAATCGCCGTCCAGCCCGAACGGCACTTCCCGCAGCAGAAAATACCGGAACGCATCGGATCCATACTGTTCGGCAATTTCATGGGGATCAATAACGTTCCCAAGCGACTTTGACATTTTTTTGCCGTCCTTGGTCCACCATCCGTGTGCAAAAATATTTTTAGGAAGCGGCAGCTCGAGCGCCATGAGCATGGTCGACCAGTACACACTGTGCGTGGTCAGAATATCCTTTCCCACAAGATGGTGATCAGCAGGCCACCAGAACTGTTCCGGCGAGACGTTCCCGGTTGATGCAGGAACCGCAGGAGCGAGATACCGCGTTGCGGAATAATAGTTGATGAGCGCATCGAACCAGACATAGGTCACAAAATTCCGGTCAAACGGAAGTTCGATGCCCCAGGCAAGCCGGACTTTGGGCCGGGAGATACATAAATCGGACAGCTTCTGAGAACGCAAAAAACCAAGGACTTCATTCCGTCTGCTTTCCGGAAGAATAAAAGAAGGATTCTGTTCAATATGACGGATGAGCCGTTCCTGATATTTGCTCATTAAGAAAAAATAATTGTCCTCTTCAATCCGTTCCACCGGTCGTCCGCAATCTGGACATGCTCCATCCTTGATTTCTTTTTCAGTCCAGAACCGTTCATCCGGAGTGCAGTACCATCCCTCGTAAGTCCGCTTCTCGATCTCCCCCTTGTCGTATAATTTCTGAAGCAGCTCCTGGACAATTGCCTTGTGCTCAGGATGCGTGGTTCGCATGAAGGCGTCGTTCGTGATATCGAGTTTTTTCCAGAGGTCCTGAAAATTCCGGACCAGGAGATCCACATGCTCATGCGGAGTTCGTGACCGCTCCTGTGCCGCTTTCTCAACTTTCTGGCCGTGCTCGTCCGTTCCCGTAAGAAAGAAAACCGCATCTCCCCGCATTCGGTGATAGCGAGCGAGAGTATCCGCGGCAATCGTGGTATAGGCGTGCCCGATATGCGGAACATCATTGACATAATAAATGGGCGTTGTGATGTAAAAAGATTTTTTCTTCATGTATCCTGACCTGCGGGAGGCTGATCCTGTTGCTTGTGCATTTTTTTCTTTTTGCGCCAGAATCTCCGTCGTTTCTTTTTCCCTGATTTTTCCTTGGCCTGAGGCTGATTCCCTGTCTGCTGTCCTTGGGAAATGGGTTGCTGTTTTTCCGACGGTGCTGGTTCAGGCGTTTTTGCTGTTTCAGGAGGAGCGATTTTTTTATCCCGCTGCTCTATTCGGCGCTGATCCTGATGCTGGCGTTCCTGCTGCCGTTTTTCTTCTTCTATTATACGACGGCGTTCAAGCGACCGTTGCTCCTCCGTCAGCCTGTGATCCTCTTCTTTCCGGTCTTTTACCGCTGTTTCCTGCATGTCGACAATATCTTTTTTGATCGCGTCATACATTGTATATTCATACGAGAGACAGCACAGGAGCCGTCCGCAGACTCCGGATATTTTTGCAGGATTCAGAACCATTTCCTGTTTTTTAGCCATCCGGATGGAAACCGGCTCGAAATTCTTCAAAAACGCCGCGCAGCAGAGCTCTCTTCCGCAGGAACCGAAACCGCCGATTAATCGCGCCACATCTCGTACTCCAATCTGGCGCATTTCGATCCGGGTCTTGAGTTTGTGTACGAGATCTTTTACCAGTTCCCGGAAATCCACCCGGGTCTCGGAGAAGAAAAAGAAAATAGCTCGGGACGCATCGAATGAATACTCCACCCGGATCATTTTCATCGGCATATCGCGCTCCGAGATCATCTCCTGTGCAAGCAGGAACCCGGTACGCTCTTTTTCCCGGTTTCGTGCTTCCTGAGCAATGTCATCATCCGTTGCTTTGCGAAGAATTTTCTTCAGCACGTTCCGTTCTGAAGAAGAGGGTTCAGCATTCGGGGCTTCCTGGCCTGGTTCTATTTCGATTTCCAGCCCCTCGGACTTCTGAGTTTCTTCGGAAACCGCTTCCGGAGGCGCAGGGCATTTTTTTGTGCGCACGACATGGGCAAAACCGAGACTCTTTTCCGAGTTTACGATCACCGCGTCGCCGACGGCAACATCAATATCCGTCGCGTCAAAGTCATACACCTTCCAGTTTTCCCTGAAGCGAACGCCCGCTATTTTTATCATTTTTTCTGTCATGGGTTCGGTCATTTTTTTATTCTCTGCAGAGTTTCAAAAACAGATTTTCCGCGATCAGCTGGCCGTTAACACGGCGGTCAAGCAGTTTTCTACTCGAAAAAAAGAGTTCGAGATCAGCGAGAATCCTTTGAAGAAAAAAACCGGAATCCCTGCGATCATTTGTTTGACTCGAAACGAGGAGCGTTTTGTCCCGTGTCAGAAGAAACACCAGTGCGTCTCTCAACCGTTCAATCCCGATATCAAGCAGCCGTTCAAACCGTTCGCGGTCCTTGGCAAGCGATTCTGCCTTGGCAAGCGCCTCTGCAGGCCTGCAGCCGTGAAGTCCGGTCCAAAACCGGTCAAATTCCTCACGCTCTTTCCTTTCTTCTTCGCATTCCGTGGCAAGCGCCCGTCCCATGCTGCCTTGCACAAGCGCCGCAAGAAATTCTGCATCATCCTTCGACAAACCCTTTTTCTGCACAAGCGCTTGTGCAAGCACGCTCCGGGAGAGCGCACAAAAACGAATTTCCTGGCATCGCGACCGGATCGTCGAAAGCAGTTTCTGAGGTAATGCAGCAATCAGAATGATCAGCGAATCGCCGGACGGTTCCTCGAGCGTTTTCAAAAAAGCATTCGACGCAGCCTGATTCATGCTTTCAGCGCTATCAACAATCAGGATCTTTTTTCTTCCCTCAAACGGTTTGAGCGAAAGTTCAGACTGGATCTGCCGTATCTGATCGATCTTGATCTCATCTCCATCCGGCATTACTACATGGACGTCCGGATGTCCCTGGAGCATGATCTTCCGGCAGGACGGACACGTCCCGCAGCCACCCTGTTCATTTCCAGCCAGGCAGTTTATGGCTGCGGCAAGAGCCAGAGCCGTTGTTTTCTTCCCGATTCCTTCTTCACCGGAAAAAAGATAGGCATGGGCAAGCGAGTCGTTTTGCCATGCCCGCTTCAGGATGGCAAGCGGCCGTTCATGTCCCTCAATCCCTGTGAAAGAACACGTATGACGTTCCATAAAAAAATCCTACTAATGAAAGACCGGCAGCAGACTCGTGATCCGCCATGCTTTGATCCCTTTTTCTTCGGTATACACCCATTCCTGCGTATCCCGCAAGGTCTTCAATCTGGTTGAAGAAATAAAATAATAGTCGACTTCCATATCAATGCTCGCCCTTCGTTTTTCTTCGTCAAACCGGGTTGCGATCACCCGGCAATCCACGATCCGAACATTGTCACCTGCCTTTGCCCGGGCCATAAACTGGTCGCGAATGGATTCAGCGGCAAACATGCTGGTCGCGCCGAGTTCCCTCCAGCGGAACAAATTATTGTACTGGGTCAGGCTTTCGTCAAACTTCCCGCGAAGATCATACACATAATTGCTGCAACCGGCAATCATGATGCCTGCTATCAAGAGAAACAGTATTCGTTTCATCATCTCCTCCAAAAACTGATGAGCATTCGATTTATCTTCTACGCATGCGTGCCGTATGTATCGTTCACAATGGTCCGTATCGACGCCTGGATGGAATCCGGCGAGCATGAGGCATCCACGATCCGAATTCGGCCAGGCTCGAATGCAGCCAGTTGTAAATAGCCGTCCCGCACCCGCTGATGAAATTCCATCCGTTCGTTCTCGAACCGGGCTTCCTCAAGACCCTGCCGGGAATTTCTTCCGTGCGCCCGTTTCACACCAGCAGCCGCATCCATGTCCAAAAGAATCGTGAGATCCGGTCGCAATGCTCTGCATACCATCCGGTCAAGAGAGCGGATCATCTCAATATCCAGCCCTCGCCCGTATCCCTGATAGGCAAGGGTTGCATCCGAAAATCGGTCACACAGAACCATTCTTCCCGTTGCAAGCGCGGGAAGAATCACCTCATGTAAATGCTGGGCCCTGCTTGCAGCATAAAGAAGAAGTTCTGCCGTATGGTCAAGACCGGTATTCGACGGATCGAGCAGTATCTTTCGTATTGCATCCCCGATCGAAGTTCCTCCGGGTTCGCGGGTAACCACAACTTCTTTTCCCGTGGATCGGAGGTAATCGGCAAGAAAGGATATCTGAGTGGTTTTACCGGAGCCTTCGACACCCTCAAACGTGATGAATATTCCTTTCATGGACGGGAAAGCTCCAGAAAGGAGTCCCCATCAGTCTTGAGCGCAGGGTTTGAAGAAAACAGGACAACCTGTGTCTTTGTTCCCAGTGTCCGCAGAACCTGGGACGCTGCCTTCTGATGTGCGGCATCAAAACCGGAGAGAGAATCGTCGAGAAGAAACGGCATCCGCCGTTTTCCAGCGAGCGCTTCCACAAGCCCGGTTCTCAGGCAAAAATACACGAGGTCCCGGATGCCATGACTGAGATCATCCCTGTTCAAAGGAACGTTGTCGCTCGTATGAACAAGCAGAGGTTTCCCGTCACGTCCCAATTCGATCCTGATATATTTTCCGTTTGTCACAGCGGAAAGGTTTCTTTGAGCGGCAGCCACAACAGCAGGAGCAAGGGTCTCCAGTTCAATCTCGCCGACCCTGCTGGCAATCGTAAGCTCGGTCCGGAATCCGCCCTGCCGGGTTTCTTCAACAGGGATCACAACCTCGGTCGGCAAATCGTTTATTTCCTCTCCTCCGAAATCCCAGGGGGCGCTTCTCGCCTGTCCTTCGGCCTCGATCCGTTCCATATCCTGCCTGACACTATACGTATCAATATTGTCATGAGCAACTGCCTGTGCGGCTTTGGATAATTCCAGGGCTTCCTGTTGCAACTGATTATATTCTTCCTGGAGCATCTCAGGAGTTTTTCCCGAGAGCATGCGCTGATGCTGTTCAGCCAGATCTTCCTGCAAGGATATGAAATAGCGGTAGGTATCCGCTTTATCTTTGAGCTGTTTTACATCCGATGAACCAGTGGCCTTTATATAGGATTGAACGGTGGTACTTTCCTGTTCAAAACGTTTTTCCACTTCTTGCAGTTCTCGTTCAATGCTTTCTTTTTCGGCAGCAATAACTTTACGCTGCGTATTTTTTCTCGAGCTGTTGTACCAGGCAACCGTCATCAGTCCGAGGGAAAAAAGAATGCCAATCGGAAAAAAATGTGCCTGCTCTGCAGTAAGCATAAATCCGCCGACTATGATTGAGAGAACAAGCAGGGATGCGCCGGCAACAAAAAATTTATCCGTAAGCAGATTAATTGCAGGAATATCTCCGAGCTGAATTTTGAGCGCTCCCAGTTGTTTGTGTAATTCTTCTCGTTCCATCGATATCTGTCCCTGTACCCGTTCATACGTTTCTACAAGATCGGAAAGGTTCTCGGGAAGCGTTGCGCACGCGGAAAGCTCTTTCAGGGTCGATGTAATCTCATTCTTTTTTTTCTCCGTTTCGTCAATCGATGTCATTTTTTTCCGGAAATCATCAAGTGCAAGTTTGGCGGACTGGGCGCGATATTCCGCATCCGCTGCTTCTTCCGCCTTTCGAAGCATTTCCCGAAGTTCGGCCAGCCTTTCCTGATTCACCGCTGTTTTTTTCTTTTCCTGCCGAATGGCAGGCGTGGGCACCAAACGGGCAGACTCCCTGTTTTCTGAGTGATCCGTATAATGGTCCTTCCGTAAAACAAAAATTCTGCTGAAATCTTCCTCGGACAATCCCGTCGTAAGACCGGACATAAAATGCCCTGCATTGTCCCAATCCTTATGCAGAAGCGTGAATTCCTTGGTCTTCGCATTATACTGAGATACGTTCACCGCATGTTTTGAAAAATCTTCGATAATCCGGTAATACGAGCGGTCATCGGAGAGCATAAGGAGCGCTGCGCGAGAATTCTCAGGTGCTTTTCTGGATACAAAAGCTTTTTCACGGCCGGCATTGTCACGGGGAAACAACATGTGATGAATGGCCTCGATTGCGGTCGTTTTCCCGGATTCATTTCCGCCAACAATAAGATTAAATCCGCTCTGAAACCGCAGGCGTGAAAGTTCCCGAAACCCTCGAATTCCTTGCAGAACAAGCTCTACCAGGAACATAAAAAAACCACTCCCTTCTTGTATTTTGTTACTATAACGCAAGTACGCGGAACTTGCAACTGGGAAGTCAACGGCGGGAAGAAGTAGTGAGGAGGAAGGAAGTCTTTTTGATTTCATCCCTTCTGGAATAGCTGGCGGAAGAGCAATGCCTTTTTCATATAATCAGCATACCCCTGTTCAAAGGTTGTTTGAGAAGCGCTCATCGTTCTGATCTGAAAATATGCTGCTTGTTGATTTCCAAAAATCGCCTGTTCGCTGATCCGGAAATCACTGGCGCCTGAATGTGCATAATATCCAAACACCGGGCCAAACGGACTACAGCAAACAGCGGTTTCTTCATTCCGGGTATTCCCAGGAGCATCTTTATTTTGCATGTTAAAATCTTTCAACCTGGCCTGGTCCGGGATATTCTGAAAAAGTGATAAAAATTGCATGTCTTCAAAAGCAAAATATGCTGCTCGTGAATGCATGGGAAGCTTCTCAAGACAAGGAGCGATGTCGTTCCTGTTTATCCCTTGAGGAAGAGAATGAAAAATATGCAAGAAAGATGGTTCTTGCAAGCAGCCTCCGGCCATAGTTTTAAATTCATTGCAAGAAAGAACGGTAAAATCAGGACTCGCACCCATGCTTTCCAGTTTATTTGCTTCATCGTCTTGCACGGACTCCAGCCGTGAGACAAGAGCGTGAATCCTGTTTTCTGCTTCATCATAATAGTGTTCCCAGATATCCGGATCAGGCTTCCTGAATCCAAGCTCCTGCTCCCGCGCACCGGGATTCACAATCACCCACATTTTGTTTTCAACATGATCCATTGCGACAACCGCATCCACAAAAATAAATCGCGATTCGGACATTCTTAAAACCACTGATCCTGTTTCACGGCAGGTGTTCAAACCGGTTAAAAAAAATCCGACAGCGCCGCCTTGAAACGGAGGGCATCCAGGGATTAGTGCTGTACGATAGTTTGCAAGAATATCCTGCAGCTTCTTGAGCGGGTTTCGTTTCATGCTTGCCCGTTTTCCATATTTCCCTGTTGGTGTTGACGGCAGCTCCAGTTCCACGGAATCATTTCGCGATGTAAAAATGAGATAGGGGTCAGTGGTTATATAGGAATATCGTTTGTGCTGTGACGTATACTCATCAAAAAATGCGGCGTGGCCCGATCGTAATCGGTTAAATATTTTCAGGGAAGAGAGTGTACTAGTGGAAAGGGTGGCAGAAAGCGGAACAACAGTCCCTGCCCTTGCGGAATGAAGAAATTCTTTTTTAAGTGGTCGTATCATACTTTAGAGTACGAAATTGTAAATGCAATTCCCGGGCCGGTCAAGCTCTTTTTCAAATATAAATTTTCTGCAACTCTCATTAAAATATGCTATAGTTAAATTGAAGTTTGATTGATACGCGTTCTTTGAGAAGTGTTAATGAAATATATAAGGCGTTGCCGAACCATCACCAATACGTGTGAAGATGATAACCCGTTTTAAAGTGGATCAGGCACTGCGTTGATGGGATATCGGGCCGGCGAGTACAGTTGCCAGTTGAGCAGCTGGTTTCCCGGTTGCAACACAGATATACCATCAGAAACAGAAGAGCCGAATCCACTAAGGTGCGGCATCCCTGGAAAGTTTATGCAAGAAGCTTTCTTTCGGGTCTGTTCAGCAGAGCCGAAAAAGGCTTTTCCCGGGGTCCGCAGCTCAACGGAATATCAAACCGGTTCGAGGGCAGCGCCTTTTTATTTTCTTTTATTCCCACCGCACATATCTTTTTCTCGACAAACAATAAAAAATATTTTACATTCCTTAGTAGGAGGAAAGACCATGCCTCATACGATGGAAGTAAAGATCTATTATGAAGACACTGATTGTGGAAACGTTGTCTATTACGCCAATTACCTTCGGTATATGGAACGGGCAAGGACCGAGTACATGGCGGCACGGAATGCTTCTGTAAAAGAACTCGTGGATCAGGGAATCTTATTCATGATCAGCCGGGCTGAAGTCGATTACCTTTCATCAGCCAAATATGGCGATATACTCGTTATTGAGACCTGGGTTTCAGAACAGAGTGGCGCAAGGATCATTTTTGAACATAGTATGAAAGAGAAAACAACCGGAAGGCTTATCACCGAATGCAAGGCGGTGGCGGTGTGTGTGAATGCTTCCGGCAAACCAAGACGCATTCCTCCTGATGTCATGGAGAAGTTAAAATGATTTCTCAACCCGATACCATTTCAATTTATGGATCAGGAGTGGTATCTGTTTTTCAGCCGAAAAAAGGGCATCGGATGACTCTCGATAGCCTGCTGCTTGCCGACTTCTGCCGCATAAAAAAACAAGAGAACGTGCTCGAGCTCGGAACCGGAACAGGAATCATCTCGCTTCTTCTCGCTAAAAAATTCCCTCACATACAAATCACTGCAGTTGAAGTGCAGCCCGGCCTTGCCAATCTCTGTCGCAAAAATATTACCCAGAATAATCTCGATTCTCGAATCATACTTCTGGAACAGAATCTGACACGGAGAATGCTGCCTTCATCTTCATTTGATGTCATTGTTGCCAATCCTCCCTATGTACGAAAAGGAACGGGAAAACAAGGAACTAAAGACGAACGAATTTTCTCGCGGCATGACCATCTTGGTTCGCTCTCTTCCTGGCTCGGCCTCCAGACTGTTTTAAAAAATAAAGGAAGATATGTGCTCATTTTTCCTGCCAGCCGTTCTGCGGAATTAGTCTCAACACTGATTTCCAAAAAGCTAGAACCAAAGCGGATGAGGTTTATTCATTCACACGAGCAAAAACCAGCCAGTTGTGTCATGATTGAAGCAGTAAAAGCAGCAGGTATCGGTCTGCAGGTTCTCCCCCCCCTGATCGTGCATAAAAAAGATGGAACATATACGGAAGAGATGAAAAAGATCTATGCAATGGATAAAACGGCTAGAGTAGTCTTATAATAACCAATGCACACTCTGATAGTCATCCCCAAGTGTTTCTATTGGGGATACGGTTGAACACCAGATTCCCGATTAAACCTTCGGGAATGACGGTGTCCTTGCCCTTTTTGAGTCCGCTAAGGATCAGAAGTTAGCGTGAAAAATCTTTCAATATATACCATCGGCCACTCGACCCGACCGTTGGACGAGTTTATTTCTCTTCTGCATGTGCATGACATAACCCTTCTTGCAGATGTCAGGACCATTCCTCGCTCCCGCCATAATCCACAGTTCAATATTGAATCGTTGTCACAGGATCTTCCCAAACAAGGAATTGTGTACATACATTTTAAAGGATTGGGCGGACTTCGACATGCAAAAAAAGATTCCGTTAATACCGGCTGGAAGAATGCTGCATTCCGTGGTTATGCGGATTATATGCAGACAGAGGAATTTGAAAAAAACCTGGATGACCTTATAGCCCAGGCAAAAAAGCAAACCACAGCAATCATGTGCGCTGAAGCAGTTCCCTGGCGCTGCCATCGGTCGCTTATTGCCGATGCCTTGCTTGTTCGGAAGATTAAGGTAATTCACATCATGAGCAAGACAACAACGAAAGAACATGCTCTTACGGCGTGGGCTGAAGTAGAAGGAAGGAAGATTATATATCCTGCTCTTGAACCGGATACTGCGGATTGAACGGTAATTATTTTCTTAGTCTTTTATTTAAAAAATCCTTTTCAATTACCCGGCGCAAGATTTCGCGCACATCGGTATCATCTATCCTTTGAAGACATGTTTCGACCGCAGCCTGCTCTTCTCTGCTCAGTTCTCCTCCCATCTCCGGAGCTTCGGTTGCCACAGGCATGGGCATGATTTCACCTGGCTTCACTAATATCTGCTGTACGGTTTCTCTTCCAAGGCTCTCGTTTACCTTCCGGATAATTTCCGGTTTCAAGAGCGAAAGCTGCTGCATCCATGCGGGGCTGTCAACAATCAGGGTCAGTTTTCTTCCGCGGAGTGACAACGGCTGTGCATGCCGTGCAATACCCTCTCCCACGGTCTTTTGCCATTGATCAAAAATACGATACTCGTTCAAACGGCTTTCAAGCCCGCGGGCTTTCAACCAGACTCGAAGCGTCACCGAAAGCTTGTCAATCTTTTTTCCCATAGTGCACCTATCATAGCACAGCCAGAGTTTCTTTGACAATACCGGTTAACATTGGATATAATAAAGAAATTCGTTACTGTCTTCAGAAAGCTGAGGAAACCATGCCAGAATTAAGAAAAGATCCCATCACAGGCCGCTGGGTCATTATTTCATCGGAACGCGGCAAACGTCCGGCGGAATTTCAGGATTTGCGGGGCAAAAAACGTGGCGGATTCTGCCCGTTCGACGCGGGCAATGAACGAACGACGCCGAATGAGGTGCTTGCCTATCGAGACCATGGGCAGCCGAATGAAAGCGGCTGGCGGCTTCGGGTTGTGCCAAACAAATTTCCGGCACTCCAGATCGAAGGCAACCTGAATAAACAGGGAGAAGGCCTTTTCGACAAGATGAACGGAATCGGAGCACATGAAGTGATTATTGAGACCCCCGACCATAACGCCACACTTGCTTCGCTTCCGTTGTCGGCTATTGAAGACGTGCTTCGGGCGTATCAGGAACGTATGGATGACCTGAAACGTGACACCCGTTTTCAGTACACCCTGATCTTCAAGAATGAAGGACTCATGGCTGGCGCCACGCTGGAGCATACGCATTCCCAGATCATCGCATTGCCCGTGGTCCCCATCCAGGTGCAGGAAGAAATCGACGGAAGCAGGCATCACTATGATCAGAAAGAGCGGTGTATTTTCTGCGATATCATTCGGCAGGAACTCCAGACCGGTATCCGGGTTGTGCTCGAGTCGCAGCGTTTCATTGCTCTTTCTCCGTACGCTCCCCGGGCTCCATTTGAAACGTGGATTCTTCCGAAAAAGCATATTTCCTGCTATTCCTGTTCGTCCCGAGAGGATTATCAGGATCTTGCCGGGGTGCTTCAAAGCGTCCTCCGGAAGCTCGATCGGGCGCTTTCGAATCCGCCGTACAATTATGTGGTTCACACGTCGCCGTTCAAGGATGAGCGGAATGACTATTATCACTGGCATATTGAAATTATGCCGAAACTCACCAATGTCGCAGGGTTTGAATGGGGATCGGGATTCTATATTAATTCGACCCCGCCTGAAGACGCTGCCAAATTTCTGCGTGAAATACATTTATGAAAATCCTTTTTGCGGCATCGGAGGTATCCCCTTTTGCAAAAACAGGAGGGCTTGCGGACGTTGCAGGAAGCCTTCCTCCGGCCCTGGCCTCTCTCGGCCACGATATTCGTGTTGTCATGCCGCGCTACCGGCGGGTTGATTCTGACCGCTTTCAGCTCAAACCCGCAGGCACCTTTCAAGTGCCGCTGGGAGTCTGGACTGAGCGGTGTGATGTCTTCGAAAGTTCGATGAATCAGAATGTCCCTGTTCTATTCATCGGGAAGGACGTTTATTTTGACCGGCCCGAGCTGTATGGAACTTCCCGTGCAGATTATGCGGATAATGCGGAGCGATTTATCTTTTTTTCACGCGCTGTTCTTGAGTGCTGTCGGTTTTTTGATTTTCATCCTGATATTATTCATTGCAATGACTGGCAAGCCGGGCTTGTTCCCATTTTTTTGAATCGGATGTATCGTAACAATCCCGGACTGCAGAAAACCAAAACCGTGTTTACGATTCATAACATGGGTTACCAGGGTTTGTTTCCGAAAGAAGCAATGGCGCTTACCGGACTTGGATGGGATTTGTTCACTCCGGAAGGGCTTGAGTTTTGGGGCAATATGAATTTTTTGAAGGCAGGTATTATGTACGCCGACATGATAACAACGGTAAGCAAAACCTACAGCAGGGAAATTCAAACTCCGGAATATGGTTGCGGATTGGAAGGCGTTTTGAGAAACCGGTCGCATAAACTGCATGGCATCATGAATGGGATCGATTATCATGCCTGGGATCCTTCCTGCGATCCTGATATTCCGAAACACTTTGATTCCGCCGATCTCAACGGAAAAAATGATTGCCGTGCGGCATTAGAAAATCTTACCGGCCTTCCCAAATCTGACAAACCGATCATCGGGATGGTCACCCGGCTCGCAGATCAGAAAGGCCTGGACATTCTTGTTCAGGCGCTTCCGCGAATCATGAAACTTGATGCAACACTGATCATGCTGGGAACCGGTGATGAACTCTATCATACGATGCTTGCAGAAGCGGCACGAACCTATGCTCAGCGTCTGCAGGTGATACTGGAGTATAATGACGAGATTGCAAAAATGATTTACGCTGGATCCGATATGTTTCTCATGCCGTCGCGCTATGAGCCATGCGGGCTTGGGCAAATGATCGCACTGCGATATGGGAGCGTTCCAATAGTTCGCAAAACAGGGGGTCTTGCGGATACGATTGAAGAGTATGACCCTCAGACAAGGCAGGGAACCGGATTTCTGTTTGATGAATATTCTTCCGACGCTCTCATTGCCTGCATCAAACGTGCAATCACGCTGTATCATAACCATGCTGCATGGGAATCACTGCGCCAAAACGGAATGAACCGGGATTTTTCCTGGGAACGCTCGGCTCGGGAATACGAACAATTGTACCAAGGGACGATTGCCGCATGATTGTAGAATCGGGACAGTTCTTGCAGCGTGCAGGTGCAGCGCACAGGTGATTATATGGAACCTCCGAAAACAGAACTTGCCATCCTGAGCACTATCAGTAAGATATCAAATTCCGCAGGCAGTCTTTCGGAAAAACTGCAGCGGGTTGTTGAAGCAGTCGCACAGGGCATGGAAAAAGACGGCGCATCCGTGTTTCTGGTCGATCGATCTGAAAAAGCTCTGACCCTGGCAGCAGCATCCGGTTTAAATCAGGAAAGCATCGGCAGGCTGACGTTTCCGTTTGGCCAGGGCATTGCCGGCTGGGTTGCGGAACAGAAAGTGCCGCTTGCCCTTGAAAATCCCTATTCCGACTCACGCTTTCTGTATGTTCCTGAATCTGGCATAGAAAAATTCAAATCACTGATCGCTGCTCCCATTCTGGATGATGATCGATGCCTGGGGGTACTGTTTGTTCTTTCGGTTCCAGCCTGGAATGCAACATCATCAGAGATTACGCTCCTCACCACAACAGCCGGACAAATCGCTGGGGTCATTAAAAATGCCCGGCTCTTCGAAAGCATCCAGGAACGGTTGAATGAACTTTCAACCATGTATACCATCGGCATGGCACTCACGTCCACTCTGGACATTGAACATATTCTCTCATTCATCGCGCAAAGCAGCACGGAATCTTTGCATGCTCAGGGCTGCACCATCCGGCTCATGAACCTTCCCGAGATTCCGGAACACAAAACCTTTTCTTCCTTCAGCCTTATGGGAGATGCCCTTTTCACGCTGGATAGGGAATTCGGAAATGTCCTAGCCGAACGGGTCGCTCGAGAAAAACAGCCCGTGTTAATCGGCAATATTGAAGAGGATTCGGGAGTGCCTCGTCCTGATGCGAGCGAGATCATATCCGTCATAAGCGC
>JBAZLV010000041.1:0-18500 GCA_041650055.1 Nitrospirota bacterium
CTCGTTTGGATTGTGGACTCATCAGAACTAACCCTCCTTTTGGGGGTATAGTTCCGGTAACATGCATTATGAGTCAACGATCCTTTTTAAAATGCGGTTGGGTAACATTTATTGTGAGTCAATTCGCATATTCAGGCATAGAATGCTTTTTCTGATTGATATGGTATAATCTTGAAACAAGCAGGCTCACTGATTGCATGCCTGAGTATGATCAGTATATGCCAAGTCGGGGATAAACAAAAGATCACATTTCAATGAAATGTTTTCTAATTTTTCTATCAGCTGTTTGCATGCCGAGTGTCTTATGAAATCAGAAACAAGATGGTATAGTTATATGCATAATTTCTTTTTTTGGAGGTTCCTTATGAAACGATATCCGATAATTGCTCTTCTGTTACTGGTCTGTTTTCTCATATCCTGCAAAACAGTTCCCATAACCGGGAGAGAACAGCTTGCATTTATTCCGAGCAGCACTATTCTTCCCATGAGCTTTGAGAATTACAATGAATTCATTTCCAAGCACAAAACCATTGAAAACACGCCCGAAGCGACGATGGTTACCAGGGTCGGCAAACGAATTCAGCATGCCGTGGAACAGTATTTTTCTTCACATAACCTGTCTTCCAAACTTGAAGGATACCAGTGGGAATTCCGGCTTGTGGAGGACAAGGAAAAAAACGCATGGTGCATGCCCGGTGGAAAAGTGGTTGTGTACAGTGGAATTTTGCCAATGACCAGGGACGAAAACGGTCTGGCAGTGGTACTGGGGCATGAAATCGCGCATGCGGTTGCAAATCATGGTGATGAGCGAATGAGTCAGGGACTGCTCGTCCAGATGGGCGGCGTTGCCCTTTCAACTGCGCTCGCATCAAAACCGAACGAAACAAACGGGCTGTTTCTCGCAGCATACGGAATAGGCTCGCAGGTCGGCATTCTTCTTCCTTACAGCAGACTGCATGAGTCTGAAGCGGATCATCTCGGGCTTATTTTCATGGCCATGGCAGGATATGATCCAAATCAGGCCATTAGTTTTTGGGAGCGCATGTCTGCTTCACCGGGACAAAAACCACCTGAATTCCTAAGTTCACATCCCGCAGATACGAAGCGAATTAGCAATATAAAAAAGATACTTCCTGAAGCAATGAAATACTATAAACCTGTGACGAGGTAGGTCTCATTCTCTCAAGCGCTTATTCTTCGCAATCAATAAAAAAACCGGCAGAAGATTCTCTGCCGGTTTTTTGAAATTCTCAATACACTTTTTTCTTTAATACATTCCACCCATACCGCCCATGCCACCCATACCACCCGGCATAGCCGGCATTTCTGGTTTTTCCTCCGGAAGTTCGGTAATCATCACTTCGGTGGTGAGCATGAGGCTGGCAACGCTCGCCGCATTCTGGAGTGCGGAGCGGGTTACCTTGGTCGGATCGATGATTCCGGCCTGGAGCATGTCAACATATTCCTCTTTTTGTGCATCGAATCCGAAATTCTGCTTGTCCGAAAGCTTGATCTTGTCAACAATGACGGATGATTCAAGTCCGGCATTATTCACAATCTGGCGAATCGGTTCTTCAAGCGCTTTTTTCACGATGTTCACGCCAATTGCCTCGTCACCCGTGAGTTTCAGTTTGTCAAGCGCCGGGATGCAACGGAGAAGCGCAACGCCGCCGCCGGGAACAATGCCTTCTTCCATGGCTGCGCGGGTCGCATGGAGCGCATCTTCCACACGTGCTTTTTTCTCTTTCATTTCGGTTTCCGTTGCAGCGCCCACATTGATTACGGCAACACCGCCCACAATCTTTGCAAGCCGCTCCTGGAGTTTCTCTTTATCATAATCTGACGTCGTTTCAGCAACCTGTGCCTTGATCTGCTTGACCCGTCCCTGAATTTTTGCAGTATCTCCGGCACCTTCAACGATGGTTGTGTTGTCCTTGTCAACGGTGATTTTCTTTGCACGGCCAAGATCGGATATCTTGACGTTCTCAAGCTTGAGGCCAATGTCTTCTGAAATGACCTGGCCGCCCGTGAGAATCGCAATGTCTTCAAGCATGGCCTTCCGACGGTCGCCGAATCCCGGCGCTTTCACCGCGCAGACCTTCAGGGTTCCCCGAAGCTTGTTGACAACCAGCGTTGCAAGAGCCTCTCCTTCGACATCTTCGGAAATGATCATGAGCCCGCGGTCCATTTTTGCCGTTTGTTCGAGAATGGGAAGGAGGTCCTTCATGCTCGAGATTTTTTTCTCAGAGAGAAGAATGAATGCATCCTCAAGCACGGCGGTCATCTTTTCTGCATTGGTTACAAAGTAGGGAGAAATGTACCCACGATCGAACTGCATACCCTCAACGACTTCGAGGCTGGTGCTCATGCTCTTGGCTTCTTCAACGGTGATAACGCCGTCTTTTCCGACTTTGTCAACAGCTTCAGCAATGAGATCGCCGACCGTGGTGTCGCTGTTTGCGGAGATGCTTCCTACCTGAGCGATTTCCTTTTTGTCGACAACCAGCTTGGACATTTTTTTGAGATTTTCGATAACGTTTGCTACTGCCTTTTCAACGCCTCGCTTCACGTCCATGGGATTGGCGCCGGCGGTGACATTTTTCATGCCTTCGCGGTAAATTGCCTGTGCTAGAACCGTCGCGGTTGTGGTGCCGTCTCCTGCTACATCAGACGTCTTGCTCGCAACTTCGCGTACAAGCTGGGCGCCCATATTCTCATAGTTGTCTTTCAGTTCGACTTCCTTGGCAACCGTAACACCGTCCTTGGTGATGGTCGGGGCACCGAATTTTTTGTCAATCATGACATTGCGGCCTTTCGGGCCCAATGTCGCCTTCACGGCATCCGTCAGGATGTTTACACCCTTGAGAATGCTCGCCCGTGCATCCTGGTTAAACATAAGCTGTTTCGCCATAGTAATTCCTCCTCAATCAGTCATTTCAAAAAGTATGTATTAGCTTAATATGCCGAGGACATCCTCTTCCTTGACGATCAGATACTCGATATTATCGAGATTGATCTTGGAACCCGAGTACCGGTCAAAGAGAATTTTGTCACCAACCTTAAGTGATTTCACATCTTCACCCACTGCTTCCACTTTGCCGCTCTGTGGTTTTTCTTTTGCAGTATCCGGAATATACAGACCGCCTGCTGTTTTTTCCAGCTCTGCCGTGTAACTTACAAAAACTCTGTCTTTCAATGGCTTGAATTTATTACTCATATATACTGCTCCTTTCCTGTAGTTTTATTAAGATCTATCTTATGGCTTGAATGTATTATAGCAATATATTAGCACTCGTCAAGGGCGAGTGCTAATATATTGCCGGCCTTGAAAAATTGCAAACCCTATTTTATGGAATCTTAGTCAATTTTAAGCTGTTTTAGGTTTTTTTAACTGATTTTATAAGTTTTACTACGATTTATAAAAAAAAGGCGGAACAAAGAATATTCCGCCTCATAAAAAATCCTGTTTAAATAAATTATTTTTCTTTTTTCGCTGAAACCGGAATATTCTTGAAAACATCCTCAGCCTTCAATGCCGGTTTCAGAATCTCGAGAGCCTTTTGCAGCTGAATATCGTCCTTGTCGTTTTTGGGAAGAACTTCAAGGCTGAAATCTTCCTCGGATACGTTCTTTTCTTTTTTCTCTTTTTCTTCCTTCTGTGATTCGTTTTTCAAATGACCCTTCAAGTCCTTTTCGCGAATGATGAGATGCGCTGAATCGCCTTCCTTCGGGTTTTTAACTGTTGGTAATTTCACTTCGATATCAGGAGTAATTCCGACATTCTGAATTGAACGGCCATTCGGAGTATAATATTTTGCTGTCGTGAGCCGGATTCCGCCTCCGCTTTCCAGAGGAAATACCGTTTGGACTGATCCTTTTCCAAATGTCTGCGTCCCCACAACAACAGCTCGTTTGGAATCCTGGAGAGCTCCGGCCACAATTTCTGAGGCGCTCGCGCTTCCGGTATTCACCAGTACAACAATCGGATACGGACGAAGGACGCCGGATCCGCTGGTCATAAAATCCTTCCGATCGGAAACCTGCCGTCCTTGCAGATACACAACAAGGCTGTTTTTCGGCATGAATTTGTTGCAGACTTCGACGGATGCATCGAGCAATCCTCCCGGATCATTGCGAAGATCGAGAACAAGTTTTTTTATGCCTTTGGCTTCCAGACTTTTCAGCGCCTTTTCAAGTTCGGTTGCCGTCTGTCCCTGAAACTGGATGATTTTTATGTATCCGATTTCCCCGTCGATCATGCGCGATTTCACGCTCTGGACCTTGATCACGTCGCGAATGATTTTGAATTCACGCGGTTTATCCCAGTTATCGCGGATAATGAGAAGCCTTACCTGGGTGTTCCGCGGCCCTCGCATCTTGTCCACAGCCTGTTCAATAGTGAGATCCCTGGTCCACTCATCATTAATCTTGAGTATTTTGTCTCCCGCAGCAAGCCCGGCACGGAATCCGGGCGTGTCTTCGATCGGAGCAATGATCGTAAGCTGCTGGTTCTTCACGCCAATCTGGATACCAACGCCTTGAAATTCTCCCTTGATGTCCATATTCATCTCCTTGAACTGCCGTTCCGTCATATAGGATGAATGCGGATCAAGATTGGATACCATTCCTTTTAGGGCCCCCTGGATTAATTCTTTGGTTTCCGGATTCTCGACATAATTTCGTTTGACCAGTTCAAGCGCCTGAGTAAAGGCCTTGAGCTCTTCATACGTATCCGGTTTTGCCTGTACCATTCCCTGGCCGATCAAAACGCCAACCACCAGAATGATTATGGCCATAATAAAAAATTTCTTTTTGTTAATGCGAATCATATCACCATCCTCCATGTAGTTCTGCATGCTTTTTCTCCTGATTATTCAGCAGAATAAACATCCGTGGATCAAAAGATATCCTTATAATAAGACTATTTCTTTGCCAGCCAGAGAAGCGGATCCTGTGCTTCTCCGTTCTGTCTGACTTCAAAATACAGTTTTGCTCCTTTCAAGCTTCCTGTATCGCCTGTCAAACCGATTACCTGACCCCTGGTTACCTTGTCGCCCTTCTGAATATCGAGCCGGGAAAGATTGCCGTAGAGTGTATACAAACCGCTTCCATGATCCACAATGATCAGTTTTCCATGTCCCTTAAACCAGTCTGCATACGCAACCTGCCCTTCGGAAACCGCTCGTATGGTTTCTCCGATCCGGGACTGTATTTCAATCCCTCTTCGAAACACCATAGTACCGAATTTCGGATGCTTTTGCATCCCAAAATGGGTCAGAATGTTTCCTTCAACCGGCCACGGGAGATTTTTCCCTCCTCGTGAATCACCACTAGGTGCAACAGATTTCTGCGCAGCGGTTTTTGTTTTTTTCTTTTCTTCCGCTCGTTTGATCATTGCCCAGAGACTCGCGGATGCTTCCTCCAGTTCCCGCAGGCTCTGCTCATATAACCGTTTTTCTTTTCTGACGCTGGCGAGAATTTCATTTTTTTTCTGCTTTTGCGTCGTGAGTTCAACAGTTTTTAATTGAACGGTCTGTTTTTGAGAAAGAATATCCGACTTTCGTTGCGCCATTTCGGCCTGTCGTTTTTCGAGCCGTTCGAGTGTTTCACTGTACTCCCTGACGATTTTGTGATCATACTCCGCAATAACCTGCATGTACTTGACGTGTTTAAAGGCTGAGCCAAGATTCTCTGTTGAAAAAACAGCGTTCCCTGTCCTGGTCATTTTATAAAGTGCACGAAGACGCCGGCCATAGATATCCTGAAGTGTACTCAATTTCCGGCTGGTCTCAATATACGATGCCTCTGCTTCCCGAAGCGCTGTTTCCGCCTGCTTCAGTTGCTTTTGATGGTTGCCCAGTTGGCTGCTTCCTGTCTGGATATCCCGGTCAATTTTATCGAGTTCTGAAAGAATTGATTTTTCTTTCTTGCTGGCGCGGGTAAGCTCTTTTTTTTTCTCGAGCATTTCCCGATTGATCCGCTCAAGCTCTTTTGAATCGACCGGCTCCTTCCCGGCATAGGCAATTCCTGCCTGCATATCCATGCAAAGCCACGCTATCATGGCAAGCAAAACTATCCGAAAATTCTGTGTCATAGGGTGCACATTGTACGGTATAAAATACTATTGAAAACTATTGAAAAGCCCATCTTAATCCAAAAATCTATTTACCGAAATATACCCGCCGACAAACCCAAGAATTCCTCCGGCCAGGATGATAGACGTTATCGCCATGGGAGGAAGAAAATCAAGTTTGTTCGGCCACGAAAGGAAAAGGACAACATCCTGCGGAAGCAGGTAAAAAATAGATGCAAGAATGCCGATCGCGAGTGCCGATCCAAGCATGGAAAGCATCATCCCTTCAATAAGGAAGGGGCCCTGAATAAAGCCGCGGGTAGCGCCGATCCACTGCATGAGCTCAATTTCCTGCCCTCGGGAATAGAGCGCAAGCCTTACAGAATTTGAAATGATAAAAATAACGGAAATCCCGAGCAGAATGGCGAGTGCGGTTCCCCCGTAGGTAATCCATTGATAGATCCCTTCCAGTATTTTTGCACCGCGTTTCCCATACGCAACATCTTCCACTCCTGGATATTCTGCAATCTTTTTTGACAATGCTTCAAGCCGTTGCTCATGGGCAGCGCGAGGATCAATGCTCAATTCATAAGAATCCGGCAGCGGATTGCCTGCCAACCCCTGAATAAGCGCCTCGTGTCCCTTCAGTTCTTTTTTGAACATGCCGAGCGCTTCTGTCTTCGGCAAAAATGTAATTTTTTTTATCCCGGGTTCGGTCTTGAGACGCGCGAACAGGTTGTCCCGTTCGCCAACGCTCAGCCCGTCTTTCAAATACACGGACATTTCAAGCCGGTCACCGAGAGAAAGAACCGCGGGACGAAGATTCAAAAACACAAGCAGAAAGAAAACAACGATGAGCATGGCCATGCTGATCGTCCCGACAGCGAGAAGATTCACGATACTGTTGGCACGAAGCCCGCGAAATGCTTCAGCAACAAAAAAGAAGAGTCCGTATCCTTTCACGACACTTCTCCATTCCCTTTTTCGGAGTTTGTTTCCGGTTTGATCTGTCTGGTCGAGGCCGAATGTGAACGCTGTGATGCCTGATCGTTTAAAATCCTGCCATGATCCATAGTAATGATCCGGCGTTGCATCTTCCGAACCACTTCCCAGTCGTGTGTGGCAACCAGAACGGTCGTGCCCTTCATATTAATATCCTTAAACAACCGGAATACATCCTGTCCGCTTTCAGGGTCAAGGTTACCGGTTGGCTCATCCGCAAGCAGGATCTGCGGTTCGTTCACGAGCGCGCGAGCAACCGCAATCTTTTGCTGTTCACCGCCGGAAAGTTTCGGAGGGACGAGATGCTGTTTTTTTTCCATACCAACTTTTTTCAAAACCGCATGCACACGACGTTCAATATCTCCATACGGCGTACCCACAACCTTCAAAGCAAGTGCAATATTTTCAAAGAGCGTTTTATTGGGAAGCAGCTTATAATCCTGAAATACAAATCCCATATTGCGCCGGAGATAAGGAATATGGGAAGAAGTAAGTCTGAAGGCATTTATTCCCTGAACCAGCAACTGACCTTCGTCGGCCCGTTCCGCACAGAATAAAATTTTAAGAAGCGTGGTTTTCCCTGCGCCGCTTGGACCGGTGATAAAAGCAAATTCCCCTTTGCTCACAGTGAAGCTAATGTCTCGCAGTGCAGGAACGCCCTCAAAAAATTTTGTAATCCCATACAATCGGATCATAGTTTTGTTTTACTGCTGCTTCTTCTTTTTAATGACAGACTTGACCGCTTTCATAATATCATCCACGGTCATATTATAATACGATAACAACCCTTCCTGATCTCCGGATGTTCCAAATTTGTCCTGAATACCAATTCGCATAAGAGGAACCGGCTGACCTTCGGCAAGCACTTCGGCAACTGCTCCGCCAAGTCCGCCGATAATCGAATGTTCTTCTGCTGTCACAATCGCTCCACACCGGCGTGCAGCAGCAAGAACCGTTTCAGCATCGAGCGGCTTTATCGTAGGCATATTGATGACGGAAACATCGATTCCTTCAGCTTTCAGCATGTCTCGGGCTTTTAATGCTTCTGCAACCATAATTCCGGTTGCAATAATGGCTGCGTCTTTTCCTTCATTGAATACATGTGCTTTTCCAATTTGAAAACGATACCCAGGTTCTGAGATCCTGGGAACCTTGTTTCTTCCCACACGAACATAACATGGTCCATGATGTTCTGCTACAGCTTCAATTGCTTGAGCAGTTTCCGGTCCATCTGCTGGAACAATCACGGTCATATGCGGGATGACCCGCATCACGGCTATATCTTCAACAGATTGGTGAGAGCCGCCGTCTTCCCCAACCGTAATCCCCGCGTGGCTCGCAACAATCTTGACATTCAAATTCGGATAACAAACGGATTGCCGAACCTGTTCCCATGCTCTGCCTGTGGCAAAGATTGCGAACGTGCTCAGGAATGGAAGTTTTCCGGCAACAGCAAACCCAGCAGCAGTACTCACCATATCTTGCTCTGCGATTCCCATATTAAAAAAACGATCGGGAAATGCTTTGGCAAATTTTGCGGTTTTGGTTGATCCGGACAAATCAGCATCCAGCACCACAACATCATTTCTTTTTCTTCCGAGAGCCGCAAGCGCATCTCCATAGGCGTCTCGGGTAGCAATTTTCTCGGTCACAATTCCTCCTGATGAAATCTAACTCAAATTTTTCATGATCTGTTCTGTCATTTCCACCGTATTCACTTTTGTGCTTCCGGATGAATAAATATCAGCCGTCCGGTATCCTAAAGACAGTGTTTTTGTTACTGCTCGCTCGATGGATACTGCCGCGGTTTCTTCATTATAGGAATAGCGCAACAAGAGCGCCAAAGAAAGAATTTGGGCGATAGGATTTGCAATTGACTTTCCGGCAATATCAGGCGCAGAACCGCCTGAAGGTTCATACAACCCGAAACGGGAAGCGTTGAGTGACGCCGATGGAAGCATGCCGATCGATCCGGTAATCATCGATGCTTCATCGGACAGGATATCTCCGAACATGTTGCCGCATAAGAGAACATCGAATTGTGCGGGATTGCGGACCAGCTGCATGGCAGCATTATCCACGTACATATGCGAAAGCTCTATCTTGGGATATTGTTTTGCAATATCAGTAACAATCTTTCTCCAAAAAACCATGCTGCTCAAGACGTTTGCCTTGTCAATGCTGGTCACTTTTTTCTTCCGCTTCTGGGCGGCCTGAAACGCAGTATGGGCAATCCGTTCAACTTCTTCCTTGGTATACACCATCGTGTCAAGACCTTTGCTTTCGGTAATCACCTTTGGCTGGCCGAAATATACATCACCAGTCAACTCACGGATGATCAGAACATCAACCCCATTTTGAATGATGCTGTTCTTTAAAGGCGATGCATCCATGAGTTCCGGATAAATCTTTGCTGGCCTCAGGTTCGCGAACAGATCGAACATTTTTCGAAGAGGCAGAAGTGCTGCACGTTCCGGCTGTTGCTCAGGAGGAAGCTTCTCCCATTTCGGCCCACCAATTGATCCGAACAGGATCGCGTCCGATTGCTTGCAGAGGCCAACCGTCTCTTGAGGAAGTGCTGATCCCGTTGCATCAATCGCAGCTCCACCAACCAGTGCTTCCTTCCAGGTAATTTCCAGTTTGGAGGTCTCATTTATTTTTTTCAAGACTTCAAGGCACGAAGACATAACCTCCGGTCCGATTCCATCACCTGCAAGAACAGCAATTTTGCGCATTTATCATCTCCTTCTTGAATAATCAAACCCCAAATCACAAACTCAAAATAATTTCCAAGCGTTGAGTCATTGGTATTTTAGGATTGATTATTATTTGTCATTTGGCGCTTGAAAATCAGTGCTTGTTTTTAGCTCCTGCAGGTTGCTTCTTCTAATTCTCTCAAGGCAATTTCAAGCTCTTCTTTATTGGGCGTAGTTCCATGAAATTGGACCTTGCCTTCAAATACAGAAGATCCTTTGCCCTTGACCGTACGACAAACAATGGCTGTCGGCTTGCCCTTGACCGTTTCTGCGGTATTGAGGGCATTCACGATTTTCTTCATATCATGACCATCGATATCGATCACTTCCCAGCCGAATGCCCGCCATTTGTCCACGATCGGTTCTACGTTTTTCACATTCTCAACGCGCCCGTCAATCTGGAGTCCATTATTGTCAATAATCGCACAGAGATTATCGAGTTTGTAATGAGCAGCAGTCATTGCAGCTTCCCAGACTTGGCCTTCCTGAAGCTCCCCATCACCAAGCAAAGCATAAACACGGTTCGGGAGCTTGTCGATCTTGTGCGCAAGCGCGATTCCGTTTGCTACGGAGAGTCCTTGCCCTAATGAACCGGTTGATATCTCGACACCTGGCAGGCATTTGCTGTCCGGATGTCCTTGAAGCCGTGAGCCAAGCTTCCGGAGGGTGCAGAGCTCTGCCTGCTCAAGGTAGCCTGCATGTGCAAGAACCGTATATAAAAGCGGCGCTGCATGACCTTTGGAAAGGATAAAATAATCACGATCTTTTGCCTTCGGCTTTTTGGGATCATACTTCATTGTGTAAAAATAGAGTGCTGTTACAATATCAGCTGCGGAAAGGCTTCCGCCAGTATGGCCAGACCCGCATCCGGCCAGCATTTTCAAAATATCGATCCGTATTCGGCGAGCCTTATCCGTGAGTGTGTTTATTTGATCCTGCGTAATTTCCATGAAATCTCCTGATGTCACATTTTTTTATTGAGAATGGTACTATCAAATGAGTAATGAGTTTGGTGAAATGTTAACTGCCTTTTTCTCGCTCCTTTTGTTCCTGAGCAAGAAAATCAAGGATAATATCATCGAGACTTTTTTCTTTTATTTCTTCTACTGGTTTTGATTTTGCAGCCACGGGCTCCGGTTTTTTGACTTCCTGTTTTGGAGGAATCGATGGAGGTTGGCCTTTTATGTCCCCCAGATTATTATTCATGAGATCACGGATCATTTTTTTATGCTGCTCCATCATGATCTCGCGTACCACTTCGTCAAGACAGTCAGCCTTCAAAATGTCCTGATAACTTGTTTTACGTGACGCAAGGATTTCACCCTGGTGATACAGCAAAGAAACAATCTGAGGGTTATTGGTTCCGCAGTCCTCAGTCTGAACATGATAGATTTTCCCCTGAAATTTGAAGTCCGTGTTGTATCCGGTAAGCATGGAGCGATTATTATACAAAGCCACCTGTGAAGATGCAAGCCTTTTCAGGTTTTACTTGACAGGAAAAGAGTGTTCGTGTTAGTTTTACGGCGTGCCAGCGTGGTGAAACTGGTAGACGCAGCGGACTCAAAATCCGCCGGGGGCAACTCCATGTCGGTTCGATTCCGACCGCTGGCACCAATTCTAAATAAAAAAGATCAGCACTCGCCGGTCTTTTTTTATTCTGCATCCTGCCGGGCGCACCAATAAAAAAGGCCTCGGAATTTCCAAGGCCTTGTCATTATCGCACTACTGGATACGACTTCAGTTAGCTATTTACTGCTTCCATTCTCCTTAACCGGCGTCCAGGTCTTATCCGGATCATACGATTCTATATTTTGCGCTATCTTCAGCGTATCCGGTCCGAGATTTTTCTGATACACTTTTCCTTGCTGGCTCACGATAAAGGTCATAATTCCCGACTTGCCCCAGTTCGCAGGAAATGCGACAAGCGCAAAACCCGCAACCATGTTTCCATTCACAATGTAATTGTATTTTCCTCCGGGTGCATGCTTCCCTTGCTTGGTTAAAATTTTAAAATAATATCCGTGAAAAGGTGTCGGCTGTTCGGTAAAAACAGATTTTTCTTTTTTGTAACCTTCCATTCGCGCCATTGCGACCAGTTCTCCCAAGGGACTCGGCGTCTCGCCAAGAGCATGCTTCCAGAACAGGCCGTTTTTCCTTCCGGGGTCACTCCGGAGTTTTTGAGCATACGCAAATATCCCGTCCTTGTCCCAATCGTTCAAGACATATTCACGCTGCGCTTTGACATAGGTTCTACATACTAAAATAGCTGTGAGCTCATTTTCGCCAATTCTGCGGTTTAATATTTCTTCCTTGCCAGCCTCACTATCAAAAAACCACTGGTTTCCTTTTTTTACTAAAGGAATCGGAAATGGCCAGTTCTCATTGCCGATATGAATGGTAATTTTTGAATCCTGTTCCCTGGTAAGAGCTGCTTTTTCCTCAACATATTTTGTAAATTCTGCGAACTCAGCATCATCCTGCACCGTATCGCCGGAAAGGAGTTCTTTGAATGAGGGGCCAAATATGTGGTCAAGTGCGGATCTATCTTTTGCTTTTACCGCCTCAACAAGCTCTTTCAACGCCTCTTCAGGAGTTGCAAAACTTTTTTGTACTAGCGCTGCCAACGCAGGGATGCTCATGAAAAAAAGCAACGCGGGAACAATGATAAGGGCGGCAACAACTCGCGTTTTCCTCTGTTTGTTGAGTGTGGAATTTCCTTGGCTCATTCTCATATTTTTTCCTTTCATAAAGGGATTCATTCTCTCGATTATTTATTTCGTCTCGCTCCGCCTCTTTCTGATGGCCCACCGCTGTGTTCACGAGGACCGGAAAATGGACGGAGAGTACCGGCATTTTCCCGGCTGGCCTGTCCTCGATTGCTTAGTTCTCGTGCTTCTTGATTGCCACGGTAACCGCCAAAAGTAACCGACGGTGTTTTCGGAGGCTGTACGGTCACTGGTGCACGAGGGGTAGCAGGTACGGATTTCATAACACCCGGTGAGGGCTGCATAGGTCGCGGTGCAATATCAGGTTTCGGACCCTCGGGTTGTGGTGTGATCTTCGGCTGAGGTTTTTGTCGCACCCCAGGAGAAGGCTGCGTTCGCGGGTCAGGCACATCACGAGGAGGAGTAAACGGCCGCGGTGTAATGCCAGGCTGCCGAATCCCCGAGGTAGGCATACGAGGCTCACTCGCGCGTGAAGGATCTCGCGAAAGCCGTTTTCCCGAAGAATCTATTGCCGGCGGTTTTGTTCGCGGCGTAGGAACCGGAGGCCGCTGAACAATGCCGGGCGAGGGAGCTATCGGGGCTTTCACGATGCCCCGGCTTTGCCGTCCTCTATTGCTATACGTTGGTGCATCACCACGCGGCTTAAATACTGGCCCAACAGTTCTTGGTTGAGGTATGGTGCCTCTTACTTCACCGGTTCGGGAGTACCGTGAAGCATGCGGTCCGCTCGGCCGTGATGCCAGATAGCGAGCAGGATTTCCGTGTGACGGATCATGTCGCCATTGTTGATGAATGTATGGTCGGCTTTTATTGATATATACATTGGTCACATGAATATAAGGGCGCGCATAATTCACCCATCCTGGCCGACTCCATCCATGGTAAATGACATGATGATGCGGCCAGTCAAAATCTAAATGAAGCCAGACTCCAATCGGGAAGCCGATTCCAAATGTAATGAAAGGTGCATAAAACGGTCGTTCAACATATACAACCGTTGGATTATAATACGGAACATAAATATACTGCGGTTGAACGGGAATAATTTTAATATACTCTCCCTCAACGACAACTTGCTGCTTTTCATTCGTCACAAGATTTCCCATCTGGCGTGCAAGCGATCGAAGTTTTTGAATCGAATTGGTTACTTCTGACGGCTGATTTAAAAAAGCATCTCCGAGATTAGCAGTCCAATCCATATTTTCTGCCATAAGATTAAGAACATCCGGATAATGTGCAACCGCTTTAACCGATTCAGCCCAATGCTGGTTGTCAATATCCTCCGGTTTTCCACCCTGTTTCAACCATGCCGCCGCTTCTTCGATTTCTCGAGGATACGTTGCTGCGGGCAACACCTGAGCAAGCAGCGGATCCGGATAAAGGGCAATCGGAGCAAGCAGGGTATCCAGTTCCTGTTCCGTGAATGAAACTGAATAGGGTATATCTGCATTTTGGGCATGCATCTGCAGGGGAAGGAATAGCGATAAAGAAGCAATAAGGATTACACAAAAATCCCTGGCACGTATTCTATTCATAAGTCATTCCTCTCTTTCAGTTTAGCATAGCGTTATGTTCCGGAACATAACGTAAGACACCTCATGAATCAAAAAGATACATGATGGACTGATAGCGATAGATCAATTGGGGGATGTTTTTCGTTCAGAAGAAGCAAGGCGATTGAGGAATTTTAATACGGTTTTCACTTCGTTTATGAATGGTCTCATAACAATCTTTACACATTCTGATGCGTCATCCTCGAATGCATCTGTCGGGGATATGATTTTAACAGCGGATTTCCGATGAAAACTTCGGGAATGACACAACTCTATGTCTTTACTATTTTGAGACCGTTAATAAATCATGTATATAAATTTGTCAGAGCTATCCGTGAACATCAGATTTTAAAACAATTTATTATTCTCCATGAAAAAAGGGCCGCCCGATGTTTCGAGCGACCCGATTTTGCTAATTCTTGAATCATCTGATCTTCGTTGCCTTTTCTTTGCTGGGCTTCACTAAAACATGCAGCCCAGCCTACAAAACTGAACTTTCCTGCTTCCAAACAACCGCGCAGGATTCATTGTTTAAAGCCAGCTCACCAGTTCGGTGGCGACCAGCCTCCCCAGCTGCCTCCTGTCGCCTCAACGTCTGCGGCAGTAGTTCCATGCGGTATTGGCCCGGGGTTGGGATTATTATATACATCGCTTAACCCGATAGGTATGCCTCCGGTCGGATATGGGTTCCCGATGTAAACGCCAGGGACATATGGGTTCCCAATGTAAACGCCAGGGACATTGGGAGTGTTCTGCTGGGCACTCAAAATGCCGAGTTTCTGGCCATTTGCAATAGCCCAATCCCATAATTCGTCATAAAATGATTTTCCTCTCGCTATATTCCATGTATATGTAAAGGTACCCCAATATGCCTGAAACATATTTAATGCGTTACCTGCATCACCCCTCTCTTCGGGATTCATTGTCTGAAGCTTATATCCAACACAAAGCACGTTGATTACATAGTTCATCCCTTGCGTCTTAAGCACGCTGTCAAGATCCTGACCGTTGATAACCACATCTCTGAATATTCGCGCCACTGTCTGTGCAGCGCCGACCACCATCGTGTCAGTCAGTGATCCTTTTGCCCAAATACCTGCATCTGCTCCGGCCAGTGAAACAGCGCCTCCAACAGCACTAATTCCATAGGTCATATAGCCTGATTTTGTGCCTTTGTTAAGAGCAGTCGTCGTATCAGTACCATTATACAAATTGCCTCCCACAGTAGCAACTGCTGTTACTCTGGTGTTGAACTTGGCGCCGGCAGATACATAAGCTTCGCGGATGTACGGCCATGCTTTTGCCGCTTTTCCTAGCCAAAGAGGCGCTGCGGCCGGAGGATCAATTAAAGTCGTTCCCATCATAGTCAAAAAATTAGTCATAGCAGTAGAGGGATTATCGTAGTTACGGATGAAATCTCTCTCTCCTTGCGCATACGCTTTATCCAGATCCGGATTATTATGACAAGCTTCTTGAATTTGATCAGGGCTCCAATTTTGTTGCATCCATATGTACAGATCCCTATTAGTACCCCCTTGAGCCTGATTTCCGCTGGGATCGTTCAAATTTACCGGATCATTCAATGCGTACGCATATCGGTTCAACCCCTCTACCGGATCAGCGCTGATAAAACGCCCCAATGCCGGATCGTACATCCTGGCCTTGTAGTTGTATAACCCGGTTTCCGGGTCTGCCTCCTGTCCGGTGAATTTGTAGTCTTCAACTTCATTCTCGAATGACCCAGTAGCGTCATCACTGCCATACGGTTGATAGAATTGCTGGTTTACGACGTTCCCGATGGCATTCAATACCAGGTTCGTTCCGCCTAAATGGTCTTTGAGCATAAAGAAAAGGCTGCCATCTGATTTCTTCTTGACAGATGTACCTAATGCGTCAACGTAGATTGTATGGTTCCCAACCTGATCTATTTCTATCCCCCCGGCAACATAGACTTTCCAGTTGCTGCCGGTTTGCTTCTTGACGCGATTTCCAGTCGGCCCATAGCTCAATGTGGTGACTACATTATTTTTAGTAATGGAAACAGGCTTGTTGTCATAGTTCCAGACCAGGGTTCTGCCTGCTCCGGACAGCATGTTTCCGTTCTCATCGTAGGTGTAGTTATTGGTCCCTGCTGCAGTGACCGCATGCTTGTGCAAGCTGTCTCCATACGTATAACCTGTCCCTTCAAAGCTCATGATGTTTCCAATGGTGTCATACGTATAGGATTTGTTGTACGTCTCTGTTCCTCCTCCTACGGTCGCTCCCGTGCCGCGTCTGGCATTGGTCAGCCGATAGAGGTCGTCATACTGGTAGCTCCAGTTGTAACTGTTTGTTATGTCACTGATCCCGGTAATAGCACCACGGTTGCTGAAAGTGTAGTGCAGGTTCAGCAGAACGGTGCCGCCGCCGTTTGTGGCTGTAACATTATTTAACCGTAAGTTATTGGGATCATAGCTGTAAGCAACGGTAACATTATTGCCAAGCGTCTTGGATGCAATGAGTCCATAGTCGTTATAGGTTACTGCTTTGAGATACTGGCTGCCTCCAAGGGTAGAACCTATTGTCTGGATGCCTCCGCTAACTGTACTATACGTGTTATAGACCTTGGTCCCGTCCGGATAGGTGCAATCAGTAACTCTGCCCAAGGTATCGTATGAGGACAGCACCGTATAAGTCGTTGTATTTATGGTTTGCTCCGCTTTGGTGAGCTGCCCATTATTATCGTAATAGAAAACGCCTGATACGGGAATATCGGCATCCACAGGCATGGTCGTGAAACTCAATGGCGCGCCAGTCGCTAGGGTTACTCCGTTTTCGTTCTTAGCCATTACCAGCCATTTGTATGTCGTATTATTTGCTAATGCCGTAGTAATAGTATAACTCGTTCCAGTTACCGAAGCCACAGGCGTTGTGGGCATCGACGTGCCACTATCAATGTAGCAGTATACGTCGTAGCTGACTGCGCCCGCAGAGGCTGTCCAGATCAATGTCGGTGTAACGGAAACTCCTGCCGCGTTAGCTGCCGGCGTTGTCTGGCTAAAGGCCCCAGGCATGGCTGCCTGGGTGGTGAAGCTCCAAGGCGCCCCTGTGGCAGTGGTTGATCCACTTGCATTTTTGGCCACGATCTTCCAGTAATACTTCGTGCTGTATGCCAGGGCGGTTGTCGGTGTGTAGCTTGTGGTGGTTACGGTTGTTTGTAAGGTACCGGGCGACGTGGTACCGTAATACAAATCGTAGCTCGTGGCTCCTGTTGACGCTTCCCACGTGAACGTCGGGGTCACCGAGACTCCGATTGCGTTAAGCGGCACTACCTGACTGAATGGTGCCGGCGCGTTCGCAATGGTGGTGAAGCTCAGTGGTGCGCCGGTTGCCGTGGTTGATCCACCTGCATTCTTGGCAATGATCTTCCAGTAATACGTTGTGTTATTTGCCAGGGCTGTTGTGGGTGTGTAGCTTGTCGTGGCTACGGTTGTCTGTAAGGTCCCCGGCGAAGTTGTTCCGTAATACACATCATAGCTTGTTGCTCCGCTTGATGCTCCCCACGTGAATGTTGGCGTTAAGGCGATTCCTGTTGCGCCACTTGCAGGTGCTGTCTGGTTAAAGGCTCCGGGCGCGTTCGCAATGGTGGTGAAGCTCAGTGGTGCGCCGGTTGCCGTGGTTGATCCACTTGCATTCTTGGCCACGATCTTCCAGTAATACGTTGTGTTGTTTGCCAGGGCGGTTGCCGGTGTGTAGCTTGTCCCGGTTACGTTCGTCTGTAAGGTCCCCGGCGAGGTGGTTCCGTAATACACATCATAGCTTGTTGCTCCGCTTGATGCTCCCCACGTAAATGTTGGCGTTACAACAACTCCTGTTGCTCCGCTTGCCGGTGCTGTCTGGCTGAAAGATCCAGGAAGAGAGGTGCTTGCCGTGGTGGTAAAGTTTCTCGGGGCATAGGTGATGATCTTACTTCCCGCTGAGTTCTTGGCTATGACCTGCCAGTAGTATTTGGTGTTGCCTGCCAGGGCGGTTGTAGGAGTATACCCGGTCGTGGTGACGGTTGTCTGTAAGGTCCCCGGCGATGCGATCCCATAATACACATCGTAACTCGTTGCATTTGATGAGGCTGTCCAGCGTAAGGCCGGTGTTACGGATACATTGGTGGCATTGTTGGCTGGTGCAGAGAAGCTGAATGATCCGGGCACCGCCGGAAGTGTGGTAAAGTTCCATGGTCCGGTGGAAGACAGTATGGTTCCCGCATCATTGACTGCTTCGATGTTCCAGTAGTATTTGGTCTTCCGGGACAGTGCCGTGCTTCTGGTGTAGCTGGTAACGCCTGTTACGGTTGTAACATAGGCCGGCGGCGAGGTGGTGCCGTAGTATATTTTGTATTTGGTTGCGTTCGCTGAGG
>JBAZLV010000042.1:0-18099 GCA_041650055.1 Nitrospirota bacterium
TTGAGCTAAGAAAAACCTTGGAGGAGAAGCTTAAAAAAATCTTTAAACCGTAAAACTGACGCCATACCTACACACTATCTTCCGGTAACATTTAATTATGAGGCAACGGGCATGCCCTGTCGCTGGGGCATGACCGCCTGGACGGAAAAGCTGCATCACGTGCGTCGGCACGCGCGGGTGTGGTGCGTCCAAAGATAAAAGAAAAACCTATCATATTATTTTGCTTCATTTTTTATTTTGACTTGACAGGGGGACTATAGGATGTCTCCTATGCTCTTACTCGCAGATTGTAAGCAAATCCAAAATATCACAAATATCATTTCATCAATACTAATTTTGCAGCGAGGATCGCTTTTGCCCGTTTGAGATGGTTCTTGACCGTCTCATTGTCCTGGACAGCAAGGTATATCTCCTTCGCGATCTCCTCCTCGCCTGCTTCATGCGCCTTTGCAGCCCATGCTTTAAACTGTTCCTGGTGGTCGTCGTTGTGATCAACCTCGTGCTCAAGGATTGTTTGGAGTTCCCGAAGTGTATCCGCTGACTGGTGGGTATGTTGATGGGTATGAGAATGGTGATGCTTGTGATTGTCGTGCATGGATTCTCCTGCCGATGCAATGGCTATTTTTTTTAAACCGTATCTACTGTTTGTTTTAATACATTGAAAGAGCATTGTCAAGCCATGTTCACGAATAGGGAACGAATCAACGACGCTGAAGCGAGAGAGGCAGTTCGAGGTTATTTTCTTCGAGCAGGGTTTCGTTGGAAAGAATCGTTTTCGATAATCCGTCGGCCACAACAATGCCGTTCCTGATTACAATGCAGCGGTTGCAGACATCCAGAATAAGGTCCAGATCATGCGAAGCAATGATCTTGGAATGGGTGAAAGTTTTAAGCATATTGATGAGAGCGCGTCGGGATCGAGGATCGAGATTTGCCGCAGGTTCGTCCATGACGAGAATGTCGGGTTCCATGGCAAGAACCGAGGCGATTGCCACAGCGCTTTTCTGGCCACCGGAAAGATGATGGGCTGGTTTGTGCTCGAAGCCGAGACAGTTTACGGTTTTTAAAGCTTCATGGACCCGCTGCCGGGCTGCTTCCGGGCTCATTCCCAGATTCAAAGGACCGAACGCAACATCATCGAGTACGGTGGGCATAAAAAGTTGATCATCGGGATTCTGGAAAACCAATCCCACTTTTCTCCGGACTTCCTGTCGGGTGTGCCGGGTCAGTTCCAGATCACCGATAATGATGGAACCCTTACTCGGCATCAGATATCCGTTCATGTGCATCAGGATCGTTGACTTGCCGGAACCATTCGCGCCGACAATGCCGACCGCCTCACCGTGCGTTATGCGAAATGATACCCCTTGCAAGGCATCGGTTCCATCCGGATACCGAAAATGGACATCCTTGAACTCAACGATATGATGGCTCACAGCATCGCTCCCTGAATAAGTGTTCCAAGCATCACGGGTAAAGAATGCCATCGGAATAACCCAATCACGATAATGGTGCTGATGGCGAATAAAATATCCGTTGAATGAATTCGCTCCTGGCGCAGTGAAAGAACATCTCCCTGAAACCCGCGTGAAAGCATGGCGCTGTAAATTCGCTCTGCACGTTCCACCGTTCTGAGAAAAAGCGATCCGATAATCCTGGCTGCCGTATGGGACTGCATGCGTTGTTTTCCGAATGACCGCATGTCGTGAGCTCTGACGATTTTCATGGTCTCTTCCATAAGCACAAAAAGATACCGGTACAGAAAGAGGAGTTGGGAAACAAAGAGTGAAGGCAATCCCAGCTTTCGAAGGGCATGACACATTCCCGGGAACGATGTCGTTGCGATCAAGACAAGCGCCGCACTGATGGTAAGCGTATATTTCAAGAGAATGGATGCAAACGAAATCCAGCCTGCCGAAAACGTCAGGGTAAAAAACGAAATGCTGTTCTCATCAAAAAGGGGGTTAAACATTCCGGTGAGCACGGCAAACGGAGACACGATGAGAATTTTTTTTATTAAAAAACCAACCGGCAGATCGCCGAACGATATCAAAAGAACGGGAAAGAGAAAAAACGGTATAAGAGCGGCTATTTCGTACTTCGGAAACGAAACAACCGCAAGAATAAAAATCAATGTTGTGATCACCTTAGCCCGCGGATCCAGCCTGTGCACGGGGGTATCCTGATAGGAAAGCAGGTCAAGCCGACCAATATTAAAATATTCCTTATCAAATTTCATACGTAAGATTTTACAATACTATCTTGTAGTCGTTATGATTGCGATTGTTTTTTCCTGATTGCCTTGATACTAATACCCGCTAGGAATACAAAACCAAGTACCAGCAATGCTCCGATAATTCCAGCAACCGAAGTCCCCGGCTCAATGCCGGGCCAGGAAGCATCGCCTGATTCCTTTGTCTCTGAATTCGACTTGAACGTATAGTCCGGGAAAAGAGCGCTGGTATCCTGAATCTTTTTTAAACCGCCGCTGATCTCTCCATGCTGTCCGGATAATTCTTCTTTGCCGGTCACTTTTGCAAGAGACCATTCAAGCCCGTCAGGATGGGTTGAGGCAAACCACGAAAGCGCTCCGCCGGTTACCAGTGAAAGAACAAAGAAAGCAATCAGGATTTTTTTGATCGATATTTTTGCATCTAACGGCCGTGTCTGCATCACCTGTTCGAGTAATTCCGGCCTGACATTCCGGACATAGCTGATCACTCCCGCAGTAATGAATCCTTCAACAATCCCAATGACAAGATGAATCGGCTGCATCAGCATGAGAAACGTATTGAATGGCAGATCGGTTCTTCCTGACAGCAGTGTCTGAAGAACAACCGAAAAAGCGCCCAACTGAAGCCCGACAATAGCGCTTATCAGCGAAGCAATAAGAATTTTCTTGTGACTCGTGCTGTTTCCGAGCAATGGCTTATACAGCAAGGGAAATGCTAGAAAACAGGGATAGACCCCAAGATTCCATATATTACATCCAAGGGCGAGGAGACCGCCATCGGCAAAAAAGAATGCCTGGACTGTGAGAACCGATGCAAGGACAAGAAATCCTGCATACGGACCAAGGAGAATCGCCAGGATCATGCCACCGCCGAGGTGCCCGCTGGAACCGGTTCCCGGGATCGTAAAATTAATCATCTGAGCTGCAAAAATAAAAGCGCCCAGAACGCCCATCAAAGGGATGGTTTTATCATCAATCGTGCTCTTTAATTTCTTTGAGGCGTAGGCGATCGCCGCAAGCGAACCGGCCGCAAAAGTCGCTCCCACAGCCGGGGAAAGTAATGCATCTGCCATGTGCATGGTGATCTCCTCATTTAATTTATCGCGCAAAGACGCGAAGCTCGCGAAGCAAGACTTTTTTACAGGTAGCAAAACAAAAACAACACAGTGCGATTTTCTTGGCGTCCTTTGCGCCTTCGCGTGAAAATGTACTTTAAAAACGCACCGTAACACCTGCAAGAAACGATAAATCAGTTTCCGCTTCGCTCAAAGCTTTCTTTACACCGAAATCAATATCAAAGTATTCGACCGGTGAATAAATAGCGCCTCCCAGAATAAAGGCACGATTGCGTTCGGATCCTTTTACCCTACTGCGTTCCATGCCGAGATCTGTCACGAGTTTCAAATTTTTAATAACTTCATACGTTGCGGCTGCGGAAATGCGCCAGATGTCGTCCCGTTCCTCACTCGTGTTCGCGTTCAACATATAACCCGCAGTCACATGAAATGCCCAGGGTGCCAGCTCCTTCGTCACGATAAAAAATATGTTTCCTCCAACCTTCCCTGCCCCAAGTCCCTTCGAATCATCGCCGGTCGGAATAATCATCCCGGGTTTTAAGGCGAAGCTCAGTCCATCGTTTTCGTAAAATCTCCATTTGATCTCAAACGTCATATCCGATATCCCATGGACATCAGAAATAGTCATACTGTCTTCTTGAGCCGTATTCCAGATATACGGAACACTAAACACAAAATCCGCGCTTTCAGATATGCCATAGGAAAGCGTCGTTCCTGCCTGCCCACCGGTTGTCTTGACGGTTACCCCATCTACTCGTTCCTTATCATAATCGTATTGCCCATTCACCTCGAGCTGAAACTTTCCTTTTCCCTGCGTGCCCGTATCGTCCGTAACAAGCGGATGAGCTGCCCAGCTTACAAAAGGAACCTGCAATACTACACTAAGAAAAAAAAACGCTGCAATATATCTCAGAAAACAGTTCATAGGTCTCTTTTGAATGTCCTCGATAAAAATTTTCATCGTTATGGCCTGTCTTTTTTAAACCCCAGCATTATAAGGCCAATGAAGGCAAGAAATCCAATAATAAATAGATAGGGGATCGGCGCTGAAGACGCGCCTGCTGCGCTTGTTTCCTGCATTTCATATCCCTCGACTGATTTGCTTTTTCCTCCGGGTGCCTGTTTCGAGCTCTGGCCAGCGTGCGTCTGTGCTTTATAGGAATATTCCTTCTGTACAGGTTTTTTTATTTGATCAAGTGATTTGATAAAGTTCTTTTCGAGATTCTGCAATCCGGGAACCGATACCAGAATCGTTGAAGTAAATTCCGTCAGCAGCGGATTGTTACACGTGTGGTCGCAGCAGGCAAGGCCGACTTCTTCCGCTGTTTCCGCATACTCCTTTGCAAGGGTCTCCCTGATTTTTTCATCCGGTTTCCAGTAGCCCTTGCGGATGGTTTCAAGCATCCTGGCTACAAGAGCCTGATAGGCATGCATGTTTTTTGCCTGCTCGAACATCTCTTTGATGCCAAGGTTATTCCGGTCAAGCACATAGGTTTCATAAAGTTCATTCCATTTTGCACCATCAACCGCATGGGGAACGGTCACCTGCCAGCCCCAGAGATTTTCGAAAATTTTATTGACATACCTTGCCCCTGCATATCCTTCATGCATCATTACCTTGATCCATGCAGGATTCAGATAGCGCGACCGCAACTCCCTGCCCATGTATTTTTCGAGGGTTTCCTGTTTGGGAGCGCGCGGATTTGCAAGGTTCGACACATATACTTCAGGCGTCTTCCCGTCAACTGCACGAATTGCCAGCGCAGTGCCTCCAAGATATTGGAAGAAATCATCGTTATCAAGCGTTGCGTAGACATTGCCGGACCGGCTGTGAACGACCATCTTTGATCCGCGAAGCGCAGTCTGAAGGAGCGTGCGGCTAAGGTCTTCGCTTCCCTGAGTTTCTTTGCCGCCCCAGAAACCCTGCCCATACAGATGGCTCATCCGCATGAAATAAATGTCGGATAGTTGCTCTTCTTTTTCCCAGGTATTCGAAAGCGGTATTACTTTCTCAAGGTTCGTCCCGTACGCTCCCGGCGGAACGGTAAAGAGCCGCACGGTCGCCAGCCGTTCAGCCAGTTCTTCAGCAATGCCTTTTTGCATCAGCATCTCTTTTGTTTTGAGAATATGTGCTTTCAGCGCATTGTCTTTTTCATCCTGGTCTTTTGCTAGAGTTACTGCTTTGTCGAGGAGAGCAATGAGATTGGAAAACAAATCGCGATAGAGTCCAGACGGAACAATCGTAACGTCGATGCGCGCTCTGCCAAGCTCGGCACGGGAAATTGCTTCCACGCCGATCACTTTGCCCCGCTCATCCCAGACCGGCTTTATGCCCAGCAGGTACATGATCTGCGAATCCATAACGCCTTCATGCCTTACGGTTTCCACTCCCCAGAGATTAAAGGTGAGCTTGTCAGGATACGTTCCATGCCGTTTCTTATAGCCTTCAATAAGATCGTTCGCCAGTTTCATTCCCATTTCATACGTTGCTTTTGAAGGAATCCTTGCCGGATCAAACGAGTAAAAGTTCTTTCCTGTCGGTAGAGAGTCCGGATTTCGTAGCGGATCGTTCCCCGGGCCTGCGGGAATATACCGCCCTGCGAGGGCGGAAATGAAAGAATCGAGTTCTCGTTTTGCGCTTTCAGAAATTTTCTTTTCCATCTGTCTGATGCGTAATTCTTTTTCTCCCGGTGACAGGTTTTTGTCGAGCGAGACAATAGCTTCTGCTGTAGACCGGATGAATTTCTTTTCAGGAGTCTTGCCGAATGTATGGAGCCCGAAGGGCGTCTGCTTTTCGGAGATATCCCTGATATAGTCATCCAATGCTTCAATATCATGTTCCGTCTTGATTTCCGCAAGAGAAAGGTCTTTTAGTAGTCCGATTTTTTTGGCGAGATTGTTGATCTCCACTCGTTTGCTCTCTGCAAGAGCCGTACTCTTTCCTTTCGCGGAAGCATGCTCATTCATAAGCCCTTGAAGTTCTCTCAACTCCTTATTGAGTCCAGCCTTGTCAAAGGGAGGCGTCATGTGGTCAATAATGACCGCCATGCCGCGCCTTTTTGCCTGAAGACCTTCACCAACATCATCAACAATGTAAGGGTAAATATTCGGGATATCCTGGATCAATGCCTCGGGTGGATCAGCAGGAGCCAAGCCCGCTTCTTTTCCTGAAAGCCACTCGTGCGTACCATGCGTTCCGATATGAACTATGGCATCTGCTTGAAAGCCTTTTTTGAGCCAGAGATAAAAAGCCACGTATTGATGATGAGGAGCAATGCTGACATCGTGGTAGAGTTTCTTTGAGTCCTGCTCCCATCCTCTCGCGGGCTGTGACGTAAGGAGAATATTTCCGTATCGAACAACAGGAATGACGATGTATTTTTTGCTGTCCTCTCGTTTCCAGATCATGATGCTGCTTTTCTCGGCAGGCCCCCAGTCTTTGAGAATCGCTGTCCGTAAACGCTCAGGCAGTTCTTGAAACCATTGTTTATATTCATCCAACGGAATCAGAACAGGTTTATCCGTCCGTGCAAGCCTATCTATTTCACCTCCTGCCCAATTGCCGATATTTCGGCCATACCTGAAGACATGATCAAACAAGATTTCCTTGTTCAGCGGTTTATCCCCGATGAAGTAACTTTCTTCTTTCATCCTATTCAGCATCAGAAAAATACTTTCCGGAAGCACATTGAGATAGGAAGCGCCTATATTGTGTTTGCCTGGCGGATACGTGTAAAGCAGCAAAGCAATCCGTTTATCCTTATTCGGCTTGTCCTGAAGATTTATCCAGGCTTGAATACGGTCAGTGAGCCTCTGGACTCTTTCAGGAATGGAGCGTTCTTCAACAAATTCAAGACCGGTCTGCGAATCTTTTATTTTTTCTTTTGATGCAATAACGGTCGGTTCAATAACACCGGCAAGCTCCGGCAGGGCTATCTGCCATGCTCGTTCGAAGATATCGAGGCCGGAGGCTGATTGTTCCCATTCTTCCTTCGATTGGCTGAAAAGCGTGATCGCATTCAGCACCGGAACGTTCAGTTTTGTAAGAAGCGGAACAGACGTATTCGCGTTCACCCCGATCTTCATGCCGAGGGCAACGACCAGCCGGACCCGGGACTTCCCCTGTTCGTCAAGGAAAAACCGCTCCACCGCGGTTTCAGAAGGATAGCCATACACGGACAGGGTAGTAAATCCGACTTTTTCAAGGCTCTCGATCAGAGCGTCGATATGTTTTGTCTGACCGGAATCAAGAGAGCTTTTATACAGAACGATCCCAACAACCGGCCGTGTCTCACCATAGTCTGGGCGTGCTTTTTGATAATCCTGAAAGGTTGAGAACGTATTCTTTGTTCTTTGATCATAAATACCGACTTCAGGAAAACGTTTTACCTCATCGCAAGAAAAGGGAAAACTAAAATCCGTTCCGAGTACGCACAGAATCATGTTTTTAAGATTTTCCACTCCGCCGGCGGAGAAATAGCCATTGAGTTTTTTTGAGGGAACGATGCCTGCCTTTTTAAAATCGTTACCATACGTCTCGCCCACTGAATAAATTTTTGCTCCGCGTTGCACCGCCTCTTTCAGCTCAGGCGATACTGCATCAAGCAACTGCCTGCCTCGCGCAAGCAGAATAATAAGACTTGATTGCCTGAGATGCGTGAGATCGCTGTTTCGGATATTGGTTGAAGGATATACGTGAAATGAAACTCGCTTTAGTTCGGGATGTTCTCGCGTGATCGCGTTCACAACCTCGGCGGCCGCCTTGGAGTGCGTATCGCCGAGAAGGAGGCTGACCTTGAGCGGTGCGGGTTCAGCTGCAGCAGTTGTATAAAGCAAACACAGCAGGATACAAATTCTACTCAGGAACATAGATCACTCTGCCATCTTTTAATTGATACGCTGTTCCCAGCCGCTTTCCTTCACCGCTCAATTTCCTGTCGGTCATTTTATGGGCCTTGATCTCTTTTCCTTTTTTGGTGATGATTTCCACTCGTCCATCGCTGGCTTTTTTTGTGATGGTTACTTCTGATTTCGGATCGAGCAGATCGAGCATGTTGTATGCCATGAACAACGCGATCATCATGCTGACAATAAACACAATGCTTGCATCAAACAGATTTGCCACACCGGAAATAGGATCGTCAAGCGGCTCATCGTACTTGTCAAACCGCCGGTGGCGCTTAAGAAACCGCATCTTCGACCTCCCGGGCCGGGTGTGAACAGCAGCCGTGAGTCTTTCTGAACGCACGTTCGGTCAGAAATTCCATCTCCCGCATGTCTGCCCGGATCCATTTTTCTTTTATGAGCGACATGACATACGCGCACACGCTACAGGCAAGCCCGACGACCACGGTCGTGAATGCCGTTACCATGCTTCCGGCCATCTTCGGCATATCTCCCTGTGCTAGAGCGGACAAAGATATGCCCATGGGAATAAGTGTTCCCATCAGGCCGAGCGCCGGTCCGACGCGTATGGCAAAACGGATTTTATCAACTGATTTAACCAGGTCAAGCTCCGTTTTCTGCAGGTGGCGTTCCAGGATGATGTCGAGGTCGTGCGTATGATCGGTCGCTGACGTCTCGCTATTGAGCGTCGATATATACCGCTCCAGCGTGGAAGATCGCCCGCGTCTCCGTTCAAGATATTCGCGAAGAAAACCGCCAAAGAAGATCACGATCCAGAAAACGAGCAGCACCAGACCGATAATAACCGGAACCAAAAGGACGGATGAGAGAACATACAAAAACGTTTCAAGCCCTGCGACAAGATGCATTTATGCAGTCTCCTTTCGTAGCTTTGAAAAATAGCCGATAACCATCGCTGTAAAAAGAATGATAGGCACTCCCCACTCGTGTTGGACTGAAACAGACATATCGCCAGCATCAAGAAATGAGCAATAGACCGCTTTAGCCTCTTCGATCTTCTGAGGAAGATAGAGTGATGCAATGAAGTACAGCCCAATTGCAATCATGCTGAAACCGAGCCCTATTTCAGGTGTCGTAGATTTTTTGAAACGGGTGATGACCACAAAGAGAAAAGACAACAGGCTGAATGTTGCCCCAAGTCCCAATCCCACGATGGCAGCAGGCAATTGAATAACGCTTAAAGCCACCCAGGTGGAAAAAGTTATTGCGGTAACACACACCGGACAAGGAACGATGAGCAACAAGGAAGGCTGAACCAGAGAACGGCCGTTTCTATGCTTATCCCGGTGCCTTGTGTGAGAACCTTGAAGAGTAACGATTCCCCAGACGATCATTCCTGCTGCTATGAAGGCATGCAGGTATGGACCGTTTTGCAGAAGAGGCGTAAGCACGGGTATCAGTCGGTCCGACACCAGTGCAAGAAGAACGAACATGCCCGCATATCCTGCAAGTGTCAGGCATATTCCTTTCACACCTACACTGCCGTAGCCAAGGCCAACGCCGACCTTGAGTGAAAATATCGAGAGCGTAAAGAGCATGCCGAACGCCCAGAGAATGATTGCAAGATTCATGATGCATCCTTTCTTACAACTTCATGGTCATTTCAGCGAACCAGGATCTGCCCGGAGCTTTGTAATAGGCAAAATACTGCTCGTTGAAAATATTATCAACCGAGAGCGACACGTTAAGAAATTTTGTGACGTCATATCCGATCTTTGCGTTCACCACGGTGTAAGGATCCTGCGACGTATACACGCCGCTTGTAGTATCGGTATTGGTGTCATTTCTGAACATCTTGCCGACGTAGATTCCCGTCACGTTCGCGGTAAAGGGCCCTTTTACAAAATCAACACCGACGTTGTAAAGGTTCTCAGGCAAGTACGTGATTTTTTTGCCCACCGAATCAGGGTTCGTGCTGTTGCTCGTGATCTTTGATTCAGTCAGGATGGTTGCATTGGCAAACAGTCTGAATCCGGCTATCTTCTGTTCAATTTCAAGCACGCCGCCCTGGGTCTCGGCCCTTCCTGCGTTGGTCCATATCTGAGCTGGCTTACCTCCTTCTGTGCCATCAGATATTCTATAGACCATATCCTCAAAATAATTTTCAAAATAAGTTCCCTTGACCTTAGCGCCTTTCCAAAGTCCCTGGTCAACACTGATGTCCCAGCTCGTAATCGTTTCGGGTTTAAGAAACGCATTAGCTCTATATACTGTTGTCGAAGATTCCCATTTTCTGAACAGTTCATACACCGTGGGCGGCCTGAACGCCATCCCGCCTGACGTGCGCACCGTGGTGCGATCAAACGGTTTGTATACGAGCGCAAGCTTTGGGCTCAGCGCTTCTGCCGAGCGTGATGTATAGTTAACAAGACCCGCCGTATCGTTTGTATACCCGTCTGTGGTTGTCCATCCGTCGCCGCGAACGCCCACGTACGCGGTCAGATTGTCCAGGATGCCTATCTCGTCCTGCAGAAAAAGCGCGTATGAATATGCCACGCCGCCCGCCTGATAGGTTATGCCAGCCTTTGTGGATTCATCCTTCCAGTTCAATAATGTATATTCTTTGTTGTCTGCCTTCCCATAGGTGAATGCCGCTCCCACAGTCAGGAGCTGTTTCCGGGATATCGGGAAGGTTGCCTGCAGATCAGTGAAGTAATTCTGTGATGGCGTGCTGGAGAGTTTGCCGGTACCGTTGTTAATCGTCGCTGAACTATCCGGCGTGGTATACCAGTTGTTCTGCACGTCGTTCAATCCGAAGTTAAACTTCGTCTTAGCGGAAGCGATCTCCGTTTCGAACACAGCAGTATAGATATTGATCTCCGTCCCACCGTCACCGCTCAGGTATGAATATTGAGTTGGAAGATAGACCGGATTTCCGGAGCTGTTCCTCAAATACGTATTCGGAGTGCCGTAATCATATGCGCTCCTCATGCGTGAAGCTCCAAGCTCCAGCCTGGTCACTTTTGAAAAATCATATGCTGCCTTAAGCGCTATGGAATCATCCCACCATCCGTTCTTGCCCTTGTCCCCGACAATATATTTCGGTGTTCCGGTATTGTCCGTAGTAGCTATGGCGCCGGTTGTACCGCCCGGCTTCGAGCTTTGGGTATTATAGGTCGTTGGAAATCCGTTTGTTGCCTGATAGCCGTAGCTCACGAACAGACTCAGTTTGTCGAGTTTGTCGCCATAAGAAAAATAACTTCGCCACAGGTCATCCATGGCCTCGCCCCGGTTCCAGCTGGTTCCATAACCGCTGTTCAATATGAGTTCCCGTTTTTCAGGCATCTTGGTGATGATATTCACGACGCCGCCCATGGCATACCCGCCGTACAGGCTCGAAACAGGCCCCTCAACCACTTCTATCCGTTTGACCCCGCCGATTGCGCCGGTCCAGGAAACGTCGCCCGTGTATGCACTGTTTACCGGAACACCGTCTTTCATGATCAACGAACGGTTCGCCCCGGGAACGCCGCGGATCGATATATTTGCAAGCGTGTCCATAATGCCCTTGCCCCTGCGGTTGAATACGCCCGCAGTGGTATTGAGCGCTTCATCAATTGTTTTGATGTTTCGCTTTTCAATGTCTTCCGCGGTCACAACATGCACATCTCCCGGCGCATCGGTAATACCTTTTTCAGTGCGCGTTGCGGTAACCACTATTTCCTTCAAGTGAACCGTTTTCTTGTCTTGCTTCACATCCTTTTCAGCTTTCGCTGTTGTTGCCGGTTTTGTCACCAGTGCGTCCGGTTGCGTTGCCTGCTCCTGACCGGATACTGACACAGCTCCGAGACTACTCAATACAATACATGCTACGAACAATCTAATACTCATTTCGTACCTCCCCCCTATTCTTTTTTCACCCCCTTTCTGATATAATTCAGATCGGAGATGCTGTGTGAGCAGCGTTTCCTCGGGACAGGGTGACCCTCGCCAAAAGGTTGTTACCCTGTTCCAGCTTTTTTTCGCTAAAAGTCCTTCAGGACAAATGTTATCGGCAGTAACGCCTCTGCCAAAACCGGGTTACCGCCTTGTATGGCAGGAAGATACCTTGACTGTTTTACCGCCTTGACTGCCGCCTCTGCAAAACCAAATCCCGGATCGTGAAGAACATCCACACTCAGCAGTTTCCCTCTTTCATCGATAATCAAACGTAAAAGTACTTTGCCTTCCTTTCCCATCTTTCTTGCCAGGAAGGGATATACAGGCATAATCTGGTTTTGATAATGCGGCCCTGTTGCCGAACCGAAGTCAACGATCTTTGACGATTCTTTAGAAGTTTTTCCAACTTCCCGTTCTCTGGTTTGATCCGAAGCAGGGACATCATCGGGAATTAAAACTGAAGCGGAAGCAAACGATATCACCTCTTCATTGTGAGAACTTTTTTCCTCAAAAATCTTTCGTGCAGCTTTTTCCTTGTTGATGTTCGGCTCCAACAACGTAGAGCCTTGCATAAGCGTAAAATCCAGGAGCCGAATCGTGTTTGGTGATTGGAAAAAAGATTCGTGCATACCCCACATAAAAAGCAGCAGCATGCTATGCAGAATGAGTGAAATCTGCACTCCTCGTGTTTGATGCGTCATTTCTTATCCTCTATCTCCAGGCCGACACGTTTAAACTCGAGGGCTTTTACCATATCAAGCACATCCACGAAAATCTGGAGCCGGATGCCTCTGTCCGCTCTGATAACAATGGGCGCTTCCTTGGAGAGCGGCTGCAGGGAACTTTTCAATTCATCAAGTGTCATGGGCTGATCATTAAAATAAAGATTCCCTGCCATATCTATACCAATAGACCGCATAGGTAATGCCTCCGACATTTTTTTTGATGCCCGGGGAAGCTCAACCGGAATCACGCCTGTTACCAGAAACGTGGATGTCGTCAGCACAATGGCGAGCAGCACAAGCATGATATCCACAAAAGGAATCACGTTGATGTAATCAAATTCACGTTCGTTCATGTTTGATTTCCCATTGCATGATAAGAACTTTCACCCTGCGAAGAAGCACGTTATAGCAGGCAATTGAGGGAATCGCTACGAGAAGTCCGACTGCCGTGGCTTTTAAGGCAAGCGCAAGCCCCATCATGATCCGGGAACTGTCCATGAATCCTGACTGACCCATGGAATAGAACGTCAGCATGATGCCGAAGACGGTGCCCAGAAGCCCGATGTAGGGAGCGTTGCTGCCGATTGTCGCGATGAAATGGAGCTTATCCGTTAGAGCAAGTTCAAGTGATTTCTTGTCCGAAAAATCCTCGATCTTTATTTTTTTCATGAGCAAGTGCCGCTCTATCGCAATGGCAACCGAGACAATGCTCAGAAAAACGAGCACGCCTATAATGCCGTAATCAATCAGCGCCTTCAGCCAATCCATATTCAAAACCCTTTCTGCTACTGAGCAAGTGAATCATTATCACGTTGCCACCAGTACATGTTCACTGTGGCTCTTGAGGGAAGCACAAAATGGCCGTCCCGATGGCACAGGCTTTTCTTGAGGGCGTGCTCCACGCTTGCACAGTGAGAACCCATCCTGAATGACTGATGTTCCAGAGCCTCTGCCGGATAGTGGTAACGGAATGAGTCGTCAGCTTCACATGATTTCGAAAAAAGAAGAGAATAACCCGGATGCTTGGTTAGTAACTTGGTTAGTAACAGTGTTCCCGGAGTGTGTTCGGTGATGATAAAAATTTTTTTTGCTCTGGTCTGAAAAATGCTATCCAGAGCATGGATAAAGCCGCCATCCATAAGATGCAGACTATTGCATGCCATTATCAAGTCATACTGCTGAAAACTGCCGTACAGGGTATCCTCCCACCTTCGTTCATCAACGGTGATCCAGTCGATTCCCCTGAAGAGCGCTTGTTCCCGCAGGAGGTTTCGCATCCCATGCGAAGGCTCAATGGCCGTGACATCGCACCCAATGGAGCACAGGGGCAGAGAAAGAACGCCGTTTCCCGCGCCGATATCGAGGATAGTCCACCCGGGCTGGACCATCGTTGTAAGAACATCAATCACGTTCTCATGGTAAGCGGTATGCTCCATCCAGAGCTTATACCAGGGAGCATAACGATCCCAAAATACAACTGTTTCCGGCCCTTCGCAAATTACTTGTTCCATATTCCCTCATTCTTCCTATGCGCTGTCGATGGTGTCCCCTACGCCGTTGTTCGCCGTAAAAACAGACCAGATAATGCGGATAAACGGTGCTACATTTTTAAATTCATTGCGGTTTTCGTGCTACGTTTATTCTTTTAGTAACACGTCGGTGTATTTTTGTCAAGCATTTTCCTTATGATGAAAAAAGGAGAGGCACGTCTCTTTGGTTTTTTACAAGTGGAAGTAGCAAGGTCGGAGCGCGTTCCATCAGCAGATGCGCAATAGATTTATTTGCGAACGGTGTAGATCTTACACCAGTTCTTTTCCAGTGGTTGTCATGACAAGCTTGCCGTGCTTAACGCCCTTCGTCCCGATAAGCCTGTCGGCAATAGCGCTAATTTCATAACTTTTTCCTTTGACAACGAGCACTTCCAGACAATTATGCGGATCAAGGTGCACATGGAGGGCAGAAACGATCTGATGAAATGATTTATGCTGCATGTCGGTAAGGGCATGTTCCAGTTCACGCGTATGGTGATTATAAACAATCGTGATGGTACCGACTGTTTCTTGTTTTCCGGATTCCCACTCCTGTTCAACAAGCGTATCACGTATCATGTCACGAATTGCCTCGGACCGGTTTGCATAGCCTTTTTTTTGAATCAGAGCATCAAATTTGCGGATTAACTGGCTATCGATTGACACGCCAAAACGAGTTAGTTCAGACATACGGGCTCCTTATAGTACGATTTATAAAAAAAGTAGCACACGATGATTTTTCTGTCAAGATGACTTCAATCAAAACTCACCGCATCAGCATAATCTTTAATAATGCATTTTTTTAGTTTTTTCTCTTTATACTCTTTGTTATCAACAAGCCGGTCGAATCCACAAAATGCTGAAGCAGGGAAAAACAGCGCTATTGTTACAAGACAAAAAAACATGACACCAGCGTTTTATACACCATACCTTTTCCTCCCCTAAATTTTTTCGATAAATACGTGTTGGTATTTAACCGTACTTGCAGAATAATGTCAATCTGATAAACCAAAAAATATTGAAAATACATTTTATTATAGTTTTTTTCAAATTTTATCTGTACTTTTTCTTGAAGAGAGGTATCATAGTTCCATCATTAAAAAAAGTCGCCAAGGTTATAGACAATGCTCTTTTTGAACTTTCTGACAAAAAAACCAACAATTGCCTTTCTTATTTTGTTATTTTTCTCTTTCTCCGCTCCATCCGCGTCAAAACAATCGTTTTCTCCTGGAAACATTATTTTGCAACCAATCACGAGCCTTGAGCAGGAAAAATTAACGAATCAAAATGGTAAACAATTTCTTTTACCGGGGGGGAAGATATATCCGGCCAAGCGCTCGAAAAAAACGGCCGTCCTGCCTAAAGATTTTTTAACACAAAAAGACCTTGCTGCTTCTCAAAAAAATACTGGGAAAAATGACCGGGGATGGTACATTGCGCCAACGCTGGGAAAGGTACAGACATCACCAATGGTAGATGAAAAAAGCGTGGGTCTGACTTTTCAATATCGTTTTTAGTTTTGCATGCATCTAATGGTTCTAACAGTACTTCTGTCTCATTCTCTCAAATAGTCTCCAGCCCTCGTTGTTCCAGTAAATCCGTTGCTTTCTTTAGATCATTTGCCGTAGGCAGTTTAAGCTTTGACAGGGAATAGGGAATGTTTAGTTCAGACCATTTGTGAGCTCCCAAACGGTGATAGGGAATCAATTCTATTTTCGGTTGAAACGGGAGACTCAACGCGTAATCTGCAAGACGATTCATCTCATGTTCCGAATTATTTATCCCGGGCAAGAGAACTCTCCGAATAACCAGCCTGTTAGGAACTTGAGCTGCAAGTCTTCCAAAGGCAAGAACAGGCGCAAGCGGTTTTCCTGTTATTTTGCGATGCAGTTTATCCTCACTCGCCTTTATATCCAAAAGTACAATATCGGTTACCGCAAGCAATGCCTGTCGTTTCCTGGGAGGGCAGCTTCCATTGGTATCTAAAACCGTACTCAGTCCAAGTTCATGAGCAATCGTAAACAATGCTTGCACAAAAGCAGGCTGGAGGCAGGGTTCTCCTCCTGATACGGTTAACCCTCCATGCGGCTGGAGATATGGCAGCAAACCAATCAGTCGTTCCCGCGCCTCATCAATAGTCATGCAATGAGACCCTTTTGAGAACCACGTATCCGGGTTTTGGCAAAATGAACACCGGAAGTTGCAGCCGGCCAGAAAAAAAATACACCGGAGGCCAGGCCCGTCCCGTGTTCCCAGCGTTTCCACGGAATGAACCCGGCCTACGATTGTTTTTTGATCTTTCTGATGTTTTTTTGGATTCTTCATATCATTTCATGAAAAGTACGCCGCAGAATTTCTTCCTGGTGCTCACGGGATAACTTCGTAAAATGGACTGCATAGCCTGATACCCGGATGGTGAGCTGTGGGTATTTCTCTGGATGTTTCATGGCATCTTTCAATAATGCACGATCAAGCACATTCACGTTAATATGGTGGCCGCCCTTAGTAAAGTACCCGTCCAGAAGGTCAATCAAATTTGATTTTCTGGCTGATAAATCAGACCCCAATGCCTGCGGCATAATGGAGAACGTATTCGAGATTCCGTCTTGCGCCGCATAATAGGGAAGCTTTGCAATCGCATTCAGGCTTGCAAGAACACCATTCTGTTCACGCCCGAACATGGGGTTTGCACCAGGTGCAAACGGTTCGCCTGCAGCCCTGCCATCTGGCGTTGCCCCGGTTTTTTTGCCGTACAACACATTGCTCGTAATCGTCAAGATAGAAAGCGTTGGTGTTGCCCGGCGGTAGACCGGATGCTTGCGAAGTTCGGTGATAAATGTGATGACCAAGTCACGCGCTCGGTTGTCTGCTCGTTCATCATCATTTCCGAATGCAGGATAGTCGCCATGCAATTCAAATGTTTTCGTTAAGCCGGTTTTGTCACGAACAGCATGTACCTTGGCATACCGGATGGCACATAAGGAATCAACAACTACGGAAAAACCTGCAATCCCGAATGCCATAAGCCTATCCACATCCGTATCGAGCAATGCCATCTGAGCGCTTTCATAATAATACCGGTCATGCGACCAATGGATGACATTCATGGTCTTTACATATTGTTCAGCCAGCCACGAGATAACCATAACAAAGTTTTCATGCACCTGATCATAATCCAGATAATATCCTTTGAGTTTCGGAATATTCGGAACAACTAATTCTCCATGAATCTCATCCCGTCCTTCATTCAATGCGAGAAGCAATGCTTTTGCGAGATTGCACCGAGCACCGAAATACTGCATCTGGCTTCCAGCCTTGAGCAAAGAAACGCAGCAGGAAATGCCGTAATCATCACCGGCAATCGGCCGCATCAGATCATCGTTTTCAAATTGGAGTGCGCTGGTTTGAATCGAAACTTCAGCTGCAAATTTTTTCCAGGGTGCAGGGAGCCGAGGCGAGTACAGCACGGTCAGGTTAGGCTCAGGAGCTGGTCCGAGATTCCGAAGCGTTTGCAGAAAACGAAAATCCGTCTTCGTAACTTTTGTTCGTCCGTCATTGGCCATACCGCCAAGAACGATCGTTATCCAAACAGGGTCGCCGGCAAACAATTGGTCATACTCGGGTGGCCGCAATTGCCGTATCATACGCAGTTTGATGGTAAAATCATCGATCAATTCCTGTGCTTCTGATTCCGTAAGAAGACCTGCCTGAAGATCGCGTTCAATATAGCA
>JBAZLV010000043.1:0-17103 GCA_041650055.1 Nitrospirota bacterium
TCTTGAAAAAGTAACGGTACAGTATGAAAAAATGCTGGCCATTTTTCGGGAAGGCGTCAAAAGCCTGGGTGAAATTTGGATAGATATTCTTGGACAGGGAGATTACGGACAGCTTCAACAGATTGCCAGTCTTCCGGATAAGGAATTTGTGTTTCCCGCAGCGCTGTGGGCCCGGATTATCTATGATTACGCGATTGCCCATCATACAAAAAAAATTACCCGGGAACATTTGTTAAAGTCTCTGACACCATTGTATCTCGGAAAAACCGCGTCCTTCGTCAGGGAAGCCGAGCAATTTACTCATGAGGAATCAGAAGAAGCAATAGAGCGCTTATGCATCCTTTTTGAAGATAATAAGGAACTTTTAATTAATGCCTGGAAATAAAACCGGAGGTGTGTCATGCAGAATTTCTTTTCATTGATCCTGGAGCCGCTCAGAGAAATTTATCTTCGATTTGCGGCCTTTTCACCGAATCTCCTTGCCATGTTCATTATTATTCTGGCCGGGATCGTCATCGCCCGAATTGCACGTTGGATTATTCTCAAGATTTTCAAGACGGTCAATTTTGACAGTTGGAGCGATCGAATCGGCTTTACCTCGATCATGCGAAAAGGCAATCTCTGGGAGAAACCGTCGATTGCAGTGGCCTCTGTTTTTTTCTGGCTATTGATTATTGTCACGTTTATGGCAGGCTTCAGCGCCTTGAGAATACAAGCGATCGATAATCTTGTATCTCAGTTCATTCTGTATATTCCGCGTGTGTTTTCCGCAATCATTATTATTATTGTCGGAACGCTGGTCACGGGGTTCATCAGCAGGGCATTATTGATCTCGGCTGTTAATAGGGGCTATCCTTTCTCCCGGCTCCTTTCTGAGTCGGTACGGCTTCTTCTTATTGTATTGTTCCTTGCCATGGCATTAGAACAGCTCCAGGTTGCCCCGGGGATCGTTATTTCAGCATTCTCAATCATCTTTGGCGGAATTGTTCTTGCATTGGCTATTTCATTCGGAGTAGGAGGAATTGAGGCCGCGAAAAAAATTATTGAACAAAAGCCGGAACCAAAGGAAGACAAAAAAAAGGATATGGAGCACATGTAAGGAGACACCATGACTGATTTCTATCAAACCGGGATCATTACCACGCTTCATAAACTGGGAAATCCATCATTGGAACGCCTGGAACAGGAACTTCGCGATTATTCCCAGGCACGCCCTATTGCACTGGTTCTCCCTGCTCTGTATTCAGAATTTGAAGGACCCGCGATGCCAAAAATCATCGAAGAACTGGCTAAGGTCTATTATCTGCGGGAAATTGTTCTGGTGCTTGATGCTGCCTCTGAAAAAGAGTTTCAAAGAGTGCGAGAGTTGATGTCTGCCCTGTCTGTTGAGCTCAAAGTAATTCACAACGATGGAAAGAGAATCAGTGAAATTTATGATACGTTTGCACGGAACAAGCTGGACGTGGGTCAGCGAGGAAAGGGACGTTCTGCCTGGCTTGCCTACGGGTATATCCTGGCCCATGGACAGTCGGATGTTATCGCGCTTCATGATTGTGATATTGTTTCCTACAACAGAGAGCTTCTTGCACGCCTCTGTTATCCGGTTGTCAACCCGAATCTTGATTATGTATTTTGCAAGGGATTTTACAGCAGAGTAACGGACCGGCTGCATGGCCGGGTAACCCGTTTGTTCTTCACGCCACTTATCCGTTCTCTCGCAATACTGTATGGAAATCATCCGCTTCTTAAGTTCTTTGATAGTTTTCGCTACCCTTTGTCCGGCGAATTCTGCATGATCACGGATATGGCACGGGCAAACCGGATTCCCTGGGACTGGGGACTTGAAGTCGGTTCTCTTGCTGAAGTCTATAGAAACTATTCTCCGCGCCGTATTTGTCAGGTTGATATCGCAACCACGTATGAACATAAACATCAGGACCTTTCGGAAATCGATCCGGAAAAAGGCTTGATGAAGATGACCGTAGACATCTGCAAGTCCGTGTTCCGGACACTTGCTTCAGAAGGTGTCGTGTTTTCGGATGGATTCTTTAAATCCCTTTCCGTCACCTATGCTCGCCATGCTGAAGATACGATCGCCTTCTATGAAGCTGATGCAGCCATAAACGGGCTCTTTTTCGATCGACATGAAGAGGCCAAGGCCGTAGATGCTTTTACCAAGGCAATCGCTATTGCTGCGCACGTCTATCAGGAAAACCCGCTCGGAACGCCGCTCATCCCGAACTGGAGCAGAGTATCGTCGGCAATTCCCGGTATTCTCGACATGGTTAAAAAGGCGGTCGACGAAGATAATAAATAGCACCTCCATCCCTCCTTCACTCTTCAAACTGCGTAGTCTAGGATAAGGCCATTGACAAAGAAAAACGAATAGTCTATATTGTGTGCATATGCACACAATAAGCGGAGATTGTCATGTCCCCCCGATGTAAAAAACCACGGTTTTGCGAATGCCGCTTCAAGGGAAAAGCGTTTAAGCTCACGGGAATTCCGATGACCGAGGTGGAACGAATTATTCTTTCCCGGGATGAGCTTGAGGCGTTAAAATTGTGCGATCTCGATGATTTAACGCAGGAAGAAGCAGGAGTCAGGATGGGAATATCCCGAGGGACTGTTCAGCGGATACTTGCCGATGCGCGAAAAAAAGTTGCCCGGGCGCTTACGCAAGGGCAGGCAATTGTTTTTCAATCAGATAACGAAAAGGAGAAAGAATTATGAAGATTTGTTTTCCCGTAGAAAAAGATGAAGGAATAAACAGTACCGTTTACAATCACTTTGGTTCAGCGCCGGCATTTATCATTGTCGATAGCGATACAAACAGCATGGTAACCATAAACAACTGCGATCAGCACCATGCGCATGGGGCATGCAATCCCATGAAGGCGCTCGATAATCAGAAAATCGATGCGCTCGTTGTAGGCGGCATCGGCACGGGCGCGCTCGTTGGCTTAAACCGAACGGGGATCAGGGTGTATCGTTCACAGGCAGCTACGATCCAGGAGAATAGTGCGATGTTCAAGAACGGCACGCTCACGGAATTAACGCCGGACCAGTGCTGTGGCGGTCATGGCAGCGGCGGCGGATGCGCGCATTGAGATATCCAAGGCAAGACTGTTTTTGAGTGGGTCTGATCGTTGCTCTGCCAGGAGGATCAATTGTGCGTAGTGTAAAACAAAACAAGCTCGACATGAGCTCACGCATAAAAAAATCGTTAGAATGCGAAAATACGCATCAGTCCGTAGCAACTAGAATTATTCTTGACAGCATTGCAGACGGTGTTTTTACGGTGGATGAAAAATGGAATATAACCTCTTTTAACCGGGCTGCTGAACACATAACCGGGATACCTTCCTCCCAGGCTATTGGCCAGAAATGCTTTGACATCCTGCATGCCGATATTTGTCAATCCGCATGCGTTCTCCGCAAGACCTTAACCACCGGAAAAGAGATCATTGAACAGGCAGTCAACATTCTGAACAGGGAAGGGAAAATAATTCCTGTATCCATCAGCACGGCTGTTCTGAAAAATGAAAAAGGACGCATGATAGGGGGCGTGGAAACATTTCGCGATCTTTCCGCGCTCGAAACGCTGAAAAAGGAGATCTCCCGCTCGTATTCGTTTGAAGACATTATCGGCAAACATCATGAAATCCGGTCGATATTCGGCATACTCCCGGATATTGCCGAAAGCGACAGCACGGTACTGATCCAGGGAGAGAGCGGAACAGGAAAAGAACTGTTTGCACGGGCGATTCATACCCTGAGTAGAAGAAAAACCGGACCGTTTGTCGCAGTCAATTGCGGAGCGCTCCCTGAGCAACTCCTGGAATCCGAGCTGTTTGGATATAAACGCGGGGCTTTTACCGATGCGAAACGTGACAAGCCGGGACGGTTTGCTCTTGCCCATAGGGGGACTCTTTTTTTGGATGAGGTCGGTGACCTTCCTTTTTCTCTCCAGGCAAAGCTCCTACGGGTTTTGCAGGAAAAGGAATATGAGCCACTGGGCGCAACCGCTTCCGTGAAAACGGATGTGCGAATTATAGCCGCTACTAATCATAATCTATCTCAGATGGTCGATCAGAAAACGTTTCGCGCTGATCTGTTCTATCGACTCAACATAATAAAGCTTGCACTTCCTCCTTTACGAAACCGGAAGGAGGATATTCCTCTTCTTGTCGATCACCTTATTCACAAACTCAGTGCCAGTAAGGGCAGAAAGATTACCCGTGTTTCAGATGATGTGATCCGTTTTTTTATGACCCATGATTTCCCCGGGAATATTCGTGAACTTGAGAACCTTTTGGAGCACGCTTGCGTTATGTGCCGGGGAAATGAGATTATGGCTGAACATCTTCCCAAAGAATTTTTGGATAGCGTTACCTGCATCGACCAGCACCCCTCTTGCTCGATACGAGGCCGTTTCGAGGAGTCTGAAGCTCAAGTCATTCAAGAGGCACTACAACGGAACTGCGGCCATCGGGGCATAACTGCTCGAGAGCTCGGGATTAATCCGAGTACGCTCTGGAGAAAGATCAGAAAGTATAAGATACATATTGAAAAATAACCGTGCACTATTGCATTGTTCATCTGCATGATAGTGCATTCATGCAATATGGTAATTACGATTTGATTAGTAATCCTTTCAAATAACTCATTGTTTTTCAAGAGCTTTTACTCGCGGCTATCCAGCGGCATCTTTTTTGCTTAATATCAGCACAGTTTAATATCCCTATAAAAAATTGCACACCACGAAACAGATGGAGTGTGTGTGGAAAACGGTTGCAGGAACAAATATACGTGGGGATGTGGTTGAGGTTTCGATGAGGATCGCCATTCCGATTTTTGGAAAAAGAATTTCTCCCCGTTTTGATTTTGCTCCTAATTTCGGACTATTTGATATTGAGGGAAAAAGAATCGCGGAAACCAGGACTGTTCCCTGCGACGGGTGGGGAGTCACAGAGAGAATTTCCACATTAAAGTCATTGAAGGTGGATATTCTAATTTGCGGGGGGGTTCCGAATTACCTCCTGTGCATTCTGATGAGCAGTGGGATGCAGATCATCCCCTGGGTAACGGGCAATGCGGAAGAGGCACTATCTCTTTTTCTTCAGAACCGGTTGCAACAGGGGATGGCCGTTTGTTCGGGACGAAGGGAAAAACGACGTTGTAGAGGTCAGAACAGGTGAGCATGGTAAGCGTTACTCTGACAAATAATTTTTTTTGTAATGCAAGAAGGAGGTAATAGTATGCCAAGAGGAAAAGGATTAGGAGCCGGGCAAGGAAGAGGGAGCGGTGGTGGAGGTCGCGGTCAGATGGGCGGCCGCTCCGCTGCCGGTCCCGGGGGAGAATGCGTATGTCCGAAGTGTGGTCATAAGGAGCCTCATGAACGAGGCATGCCCTGCACTCAGAAAAAGTGCCCTCAGTGCGGGATAACCTTAACAAGGCGCTAATCAGTACAAGGGAGGATACTACTATGCCACGAGGTGATGGAACCGGACCCAGGGGAATGGGTCCCATGAGTGGTCGCGCAGCCGGATTCTGCGCAGGCTTTGGAATGCCGGGATATGCAAATTCCGGTTTGGGAAGAGGTTTTGGAATGGGATTTGGACAAGGATTGGGCGGACGAATCGGCAGAGGACGACGAAACATGTTTTATGCTACCGGTCAACCGAGGTGGATGCGCTTTAGCGGTTATGCTTCAGCGTATCAAAACGCTGACGCTGAAATGCAAAAACAAACGCTTAAAACCCAGGCCGAGGTTTTGCAGTCGGAGCTGGACATCATCAAGAAGCGGCTTTCTGAAATTGATGCAGAAGCTGACGTGAAGTGAGCGTCATTTTCCGGTAGATCAAAGCGAATTCGACCATGGCCCGCTGGTACTCTATCCAGTGGGCCATATTGGGAAAGGAGCAAAAGTGAAAATAGCGTTTAGCACCTCGGGGAACGATCTGACGTCTCCGCTTGACAGCCGGTTTGGCCGGGCCCCGAAGTTTCTCGTTTACGATTCGGACAATGAGAGCTTTGAGGTGGTTGATAACCAACAGAATATGAATGCTGCTCAGGGGGCTGGGATTCAATCCGCAGAAAACGTAGCCAGGATGGGGGTCAATGCTCTCATAACCGGGCATTGTGGCCCTAAAGCATTTCGGGTGCTTCAGGCAGCGGGCATCAAGATATTTACGACTGATGCACCGACCGTTGGAGAAGCGCTTGAACGATTCCGTGCAGGAAAGCTGACCGAGGCTAAAGCTCATGATGTAGAAGGACATTGGGCATGATCTTGGCTATTGCTTCCGGCAAAGGCGGTACCGGCAAGACAACGGTTTCGGTTAACCTTGCGCGGGTGTTCGGTTCGGATGTGCAGCTTCTCGACTGTGACGTGGAAGAACCGAATGCCCACTTATTTGTGAAAGGAACAACGATCAATGAAGAAGCCGTCAGCATCCGCATTCCCGCTATCGATGCATCGCGATGTGACGGATGCGGCGAATGCAGTCGTTTCTGTGAGTACCATGCAATTATTTCCTTTGGGGCCACTCCGTTGGTGTTTGCTGAAATGTGCCATGGCTGCGGTGGCTGTGCACTCGTCTGTCCGAAAAATGCCATTCATGAGATCGATAAACGCATAGGCGTTATCGAAACCATCGAGAACGGAAATATCACTCTCATCACCGGGCGTCTTGATATCGGTGTGGCCATGGCCCCGCCGCTTATTCGGGCGGTCAAGTCTCGCATTGGATCTGGCATACCGACGATTCTTGACGCGCCTCCCGGGACATCATGTCCGGTTATTACCACCATACGAGGTACGGATATTGTTGTACTTGTTACAGAGCCGACACCGTTCGGGTTACATGATCTTGGCCTTGCGGTGGACATGGTGCGCGAGCTTGGCATTCCGTTCGGCGTGGTAATTAATCGTGCTGGAATAGGAGATGCTTGCGTTCACAACTACTGCGAACGTGAACGCATCCCTTTGCTGTTGGAAATTCCTGATGACCGGCGGATTGCTGAAGCCTATTCACGAGGAAGCCTTATTGTTGATGTTCTTCCGGAGTACCGAGGATTTTTTGAGAACCTGATCAGCAAAATTATGAATCTCCTGAATGAAAAGAGGAGTTGAGCAATGCCGACCTATGAATATCAATGTGAGGGATGTGGTTTACAATTCGAGCGTCGACAAACCATGACTGACCTACCTCTTACGGAGTGTCCGTCCTGTCAGGGAAAAGTCCGACGGCTGATGAGCGGTGGCGCTGGTTTTATTCTGAAAGGGTCCGGCAATAGCCATACGGAGCACATTAAACAGGGATGTTCCCTAGAGCAGGTCGGCAAGACCTGTTGCGGGCGGGAACAGCGCTGCGGAAAGCTTTCGTGTAATGAAGACTGATACTGTGGGTCATTTTCGCTATTCCTATGGACCGGTGCCCTCGCGGCGTCTCGGGAAAAGCCTGGGAATCAACAATGTTCCGGCAAAGATGTGCACGTATTCCTGCGTTTACTGCCAGGTGGGGCGAACCACGGGGATGAAGTTTGATCGCCGATGCTTTTACAAGCCTGAAGATATCTTTCGCGATGCGCAGAGCAGATTGATACAAGCCAAAGAAAAATCAGAACGAGTTGACTATCTTGCTTTTGTGCCTGACGGAGAGCCGACCCTGGACGTAAATTTGGGTCAGGAAATCACGCTCTTGAAATCGTTGAAGGTTCCCATCGGTGTGATCACGAACAGTTCGCTTCTCTGGCGCGAAGACGTTCGGGAAGAGCTTGGCGAAGCAGACTGGGTTTCAGTGAAAATTGATACTGTGCAGGAAACGATCTGGCGGCAGATCAATTGTCCTCATCCCCTGCTGGTATTGTCTGCAATTTTAGAAGGGATAAAGAAGTTTTCCAAAACTTTTTCCGGCAGAATGGTTACGGAAACCATGCTTGTCCGCGGGGTGAATGATACAAACGATCACATTCAGGAAGTTGCCGATTTTCTTGAAACAGTGCAGCCACAGGCAGCCTATCTGAGCATCCCGACTCGTCCGCCTGCAGAAAAATGGGTGCAAGGACCGGATGAAGCAGTACTCAACCGTGCGTATCATATATTGGCGGGAAAGGTGGAGCGAGTAGAGTATCTTACCGGTTATGAGGGGAATGCATTTGTCCAAACCGGAGATATTGAACAGGATATCTTGAATATAGCCGCCGTCCATCCCATGAGAAAAGAGGCTGTGGAAATGCTGCTCGGACGTGCGGGATCTTCGTGGGATGTTATTGTCCGGCTGCTTGCGCACGGTGATCTTGTAGAAATACCGTATGGAGGAAATCTGTTCTATCTCAGAAGATTTGCAAAAGACAGGAAGGGGAGCCCATGATACTGTTTTTGATTGTTTTGTTCACCCTGCTTGGATCAATTTGTTCGGTTGGGCTTGCCGGATTATTGCTTGTTATGAAAGGGGAAAGGTTGCGGCGTGTTACCGGTATTCTTATACCATACGCCATCGGCACTCTGCTTGGCGCTGCTTTTCTTGGCATGATACCACATGCCCTGCTCGATCTTACCGTCGCCCGGGTACTTCCCATGGTTTTGTTCGGTATTGTCATATTTTATATACTCGAGAGATTTGCCTTATGGCGCCATTGCCATGAAGAATCCTGTGAGCTTCATTCCCGTGCAGGAACCATGATACTGATTGGAGATTCACTTCATAATTTTGTTGATGGAGTGGCTATTGCTGCTGCGTTCGCGGTCTCTGTTTCCCTGGGGATCGCCACTGCAGTTGCCGTTATTGCCCATGAGGTACCCCAGGAGGTTGGTGATTTCGCAATTCTGCTCGAAAGCGGCTACTCGCGGTCTCGAGCCCTTTGGTTCAATGCTTTTTCAAGTCTCGCGGCTTTGCCAGGTGCTGTCTTCACGTATTTTCTTCTACCCAGTATCCATTCATTGGTGCCGTATTTACTTTCGCTTTCTGCAGCGAGTTTTATTTATATTGCACTGGCTGACCTTGTGCAGGGCAGGCGAGTTGCCGGTGAACTGAGAAGTCTTTTCTGGGAACTGCCATTGATCGGATTGGGTGTTGGCACAATTGCAGTGTTGCGGCTTACAGCATAAATAGTGAGGTTGTTTGCTATTTGACAAGGATATAACTCTATGAAAGAATTGGTTGTCATAAGCGGCAAAGGGGGTACCGGCAAGACCAGCATCACAGCCTCATTTGCGGTTTTGGCTGATCGGGCTGTTATTGCCGATTGTGATGTTGATGCAGCCGATCTGCATCTTATTCTTTCTCCCACGGTTCGAGAGCGACATGAGTTTTGGTGCGGACATGAGGCGGTCATACGGAGCGACTCATGCAGTGGTTGTGGCGTGTGCCTCCGATATTGCCGGTTTGATGCGATCAAAAAAAGGGGAACGGATGCTTCCGTGTTTTTCGTTGACCCTGTTTCCTGTGAAGGGTGCGGCGTATGTGTTCGGTTTTGCCCGGAACATGCCATTGATTTTCCTGAGCGACTGTGCGGCGAATGGATGATTTCCGATACGCGCTGCGGACCTCTGGTGCACGCCCGGCTGGGAGTGGCGGCAGAAAACTCGGGAAAACTCGTTTCCACAGTCCGCCGGGAAGCCCGGCGTATTGCTGAGGAGGAGAATCGTTCACTGATCATTGTGGATGGTCCGCCCGGGATCGGTTGTCCGGTTATCGCTTCAGTGACCGGAGCAACGCTTGTCCTTGCTGTCACCGAGCCAACGGTGTCCGGGGAGCATGATCTCGAGCGGGTGCTGTCACTTGCGCGGCATTTTGCCATCCCGGTTGCGGTGTGTGTGAACAAGTGGGACATCAATCCTGAAATGACGGAATGCATAGAAAAAAAAGCGCTTCAATATGGCGCTGAACTTATCGGGAAAATACCCTATGATCCGACCTTCACTGCTGCCCAGATGCAGGGAATGTCGGTCATCGAATTCGGAACAAGTGCAGCAGCACATACTTTAAAGGAGGTATGGGAGAACGTATGCAGGAAGATGTTTGTATGACACGTGTAGTACCGGCCAATTTCGGCCCGTTAAAAGGAGCGAATGCAAGCGCGAGGATCACAGGACCGTGCGGAGACACCATGGAGTTTTGGCTTCTCGTCAATGACGGACGTATTTTTGAGACCACGTTTACCACTGACGGATGTGAACATTCAATTCGCTGCGGAAGCACGGCAGCAGGTCTTGCAAATTGGAAGACATTGGACGAAGCCGAGGGAATGACCCAGGCGGATGTTCTCGCAGCGGTTGAGGGAATTCCGGAAGAATCTCATCATTGTGCGCTTCTTGCAGTCAACACGCTGAAAGCTGCAATTGCAGGATACCGCGCAAAATTGAAAGAGCAAAAGGATCAGAAAAAAAGCGACTGCGGATCGTGTACGGATGAATCATGCAGCGCATCCAAAGCAAGGCCGGATGAGAAACCGGAAGAATTTGAAGACCGACGATTATTGAAAAGCCGTTTATGCCGGATCAAGCATAAAATAATCGTTCTTTCCGGCAAAGGAGGAGTGGGCAAAAGCACCGTAGCGGTCAATCTTGCTACTGCCTTGTCTCGTGCCGGGAAACGCGTTGGTTTGCTTGATGCGGATATTCATGGCCCGAGCACACCGACCATGCTGCGGACCGGAGACAGGAAAGTCAAGACGGACGGTCAATGCATTCTGCCGATGGAGGTTGGCGGGCTCAAGGTCATGTCAGTCGGTTTTCTTCTCGAGAACCGCGATGACGCGCTTATCTGGCGCGGGCCTATGAAAATAGGCATCATCCGGCAATTTTTAAAAGACGTGGAGTGGGGTGATCTTGATTATCTGATTATTGATTCACCTCCCGGGACCGGTGACGAACCGCTTTCACTCTGCCAGATGATTGACGATGCTGACGGCGCAGTTGTGGTTACCACGCCTCAGGAAGTTGCCGCCGCGGACGTCAGAAAATCCGTGAATTTCTGTCGAGCCCTTCATCTACCAGTGCTCGGCATCATAGAAAATATGAGCGGTTTTGTCTGCCCGAAATGCGGCGAGATCACGGATATTTTTAACGAAGGCGGCGGTAGACGCATGGCAGAAGAATTTCGTGTTCCTTTTCTCGGCAGGATTCCGATTGATCCAGCTGTCGTCAAAGCATCTGACGAAGGCAATCCGTTTATTCTGCACCATGCGGAAACAGCAACCGGAAAAGCTTTTACGGATATCATTGTGAAGATCGAGTCATATCAAAGGTAATAACAGAGGTTTTGTAAAAGTTTTTTGGAAACCAGGAAACCGCAGACGTCGCTGAGAAATGTTTGGGAAAAACCGTAAACAGGAGAGAGAAACACGGAGATGTTTTTCTTTCACAATTCAAGATATTCTCTGCGAGCTCTGTGGTTAACGTTTGACATTACTCTAACCACGTAAAGGAGAACAGTATGCGAATCGCCATTCCCGTAGCAAACGGAGTGCTTTGCATGCACTTCGGACATTGTGAGAAGTTTTTTTTGATCGACGTAGACCCGGAAACAAAAAAGATATTAAAAAAGGAAGAAGTTATTCCGCCTCCCCATCAGCCAGGTCTTCTTCCGCCATGGCTCGCGGAACGCAGTGTGACAGTGATCATTGCCGGCGGCATGGGGCAGCGGGCTCAAGCTTTGTTTGCCGAACAGAATATTTCTGTGGTGGTCGGCGCAGCAGCAGCGCCGCCGGAAAACCTGGTACACGAGTATCTTTCAGGAACACTCAAGACAGGAGAGAATACGTGTGATCACTGAGCAGCAGGTATCCGGCGGAGGGCAGCGGGGGCATTCCCATTGTCTCCTGTGCGGTGAACAGAATCCCTTGAGTGCACGCTTGCATTTCATAGCTCTGGATGACGGAAGCGTGCGAGCGACCTTTCATGCACGCAAGGAATTGCAGGGATATGACGGTATTCTGCACGGAGGCGTCATCTGCGCGTTGCTTGACGCTGCCATGACTCATTGTCTGTTCCATAAAGGCGTGCAGGCGGTAACCGGCGAGATGAATATCCGCTTTCAGGAATCAATCCCCTGCCATGCAACGATAGAGGCGCGTGCTCGGATGGTTTCCGCCCGTGCCCCTCTCTTCTGGATGGAGGCTGAACTCGTTACGAACAATACCATTAAGGCGCGGGCTACCGCTAAATTCATGAAACGACAGGAGAGCCGATCATGAACGAAACTGTACGTATTACTTTTGTAGTTGATAACAAGGCCGATGAAGGACTCATGCCCGAACATGGTTTGGCGTTCTGGATTGAAATCGGACAGAGGCGTATTCTCTTTGATACCGGTCAGGGGAAGGCCTTGACTGTGAACGCACGCATGCTCGGGATTAATCTTGGTGATGCCGATACCATTGTGCTTAGCCATGGTCACTATGATCATTCCGGAGGACTGCAGTCGGTTCTGAACATGAATGCTTTTTGTACGGTGTATTGTCATCCGGCAGCGGTTCTTCCACGCTACAGTATTGCATCGCCAGGTGAAGTGAGAACAGTCAATATGCCGCCGGATACCACTACCGCTCTTAACACGTTGCCTTGCGAGCGGCTGCATTGGGTAACACAGCCGTTGCTTCTTGCGCCTGGCATCGGCATGACCGGTTTTATTCCGCGAAAAAACACGTTTGAAGATACCGGCGGTCCTTTCTTTCTTGACTCGCAGGCTGAATCTCCTGATCCAATTTCTGATGATCAGGCTCTCTGGATAGAAACGCCCAGAGGGCTTATCATTGTGACCGGGTGCAGCCATGCAGGTCTTGTGAACATGCTTGATGCTATTCGAGATATTACAGGCACCTTAAGAATAGCGGCGATTTTAGGCGGATTTCACCTGAAAAACGCTTCTCCAGATCGCCTGGAAAAGACGTGCAGTGTTTTACGGGATTTGAAGCCTGAAATGATCGTGCCCTGTCACTGCACCGGGGATTCAGCAGTTGAGTTTCTTCGTGCCGCATTTCCTGTAATTGTTCAACCGGGTTATGCGGGCTTGACCGTTACCTTTTAAAGACGGCGAATCTTGATATAGAGCATATAATGAGGAGACGAAAATCCATGAGAAAACGTTTGGGACTGCCAATAGCGAACGAGGGATGGCCGTTCATTGTTCCGCTCGCAGTAATTACGATACTGCTTTTTTCCTTTGGGTGGCATTACCCGGGTACTGCGTTTCTTATCCTGACGCTGTTTGTTTTGTTTTTTTTCCGTGATCCTGACCGAAAGATTCCGGAAGGTCGTGACGTGTTGGTTTCGCCGGCTGATGGCAAAGTGGTAATGATCAAAGAACTCTATGAGCCTGATTATCTCAAACAAAACGTAAAACAGATCAGTATTTTTCTTTCAGTTTTCAACGTGCATATAAACCGTTCCCCGATGAAGGGTGTTGTCGAACGCGTGAGTTATCAGCCTGGGAAATTTCATGCTGCTTTTCTGGATAAGGCTTCACAGTATAATGAACAAACTGCCGTCATTATTGCCGATCGAAAACGAAGAATACTGGTCAAACAGATTGCAGGCGTTCTCGCACGGCGCATTGTCTGTAACGCCAAGCCGGGAGACATGATCCAGCGGGGAGAGCGCTATGGTATAATCCGCTTTGGCTCCCGCGTCGACCTTTTTCTTCCGAATGATGCGGAAATTCGTGTCACAGCGGGTGATACAATAAAAGGGGGACAGGATATTCTTGGAGTGTTGAAATAAGCAGAAAGAGAAAACTTTTTTAAGGATGGAAAGGTAAACATCATATGGCCCATCGAGTATGTCCGTATTGGATCGGATTTTTTTTAAATAACCCGCTTCGACGATTCTGGCATAATCCTGAAGAGATACTGCAACCATTTATTAAAAATGGAATGAATGTTCTCGATATCGGTTCTGCCATGGGATTTTTTGCTTTACCCATGGCAAGAATGGCGGGGCAGAACGGAAAAGTGGTATGCGTGGATGTTCAGGAAAAAATGCTTCTGGCTCTTCAAAAAAACGCCCGCAAGGCACAATTATCAGATAGAATTATTATAAGAGCATGCAAATCAGACTCGCTTAACCTAGGCGGTTTTGAAGGAACAATTGATTTTGCGATCGCTTTTGCCGTGGTACATGAAGTTTCCCATCCCCGGCTCTTTTTTGCGGATATCTTGCGGGCGCTTAAGCCTGGGGCCAGTTGTCTGATTGCTGAACCAAAAGGACATGTTTCCGTTCGTGAGTTTGAACACTCTGTTGCCATTGCTCAGCAAGCAGGTTTACCTGTGTCAGGCAATCCGAAGATAAAGCGATGCCATGCTGTCTTGTTGCATAAAACTGTTGAACTTGTTTAAGAGCGTATATGTGATCTATGAAAGATTCTTCAGAATTTTTTTGATGAACGTGTAATTATCTCTTGCTTATAGGAGGAGGGTATGACATCTAATGATGGCAGAGGCTGGAATCCGTATCTTGCGGGTGCGTTGAGCGGGCTGGTTACACTTTTTGCTGTCCTGACCGCGGATAAATTTCTTGGTGCATCAACGACCTTTGTGAGAACAGCGGGGCTGATCGAGCAAGCCGTTGATCCGGAACGCGTGGCAGGTATGGCGTATTTTCTGAAGGAAGTACCGAAGATTGACTGGCAGTGGATGTTCGTAGTAGGAATATTCATCGGTTCCCTGATTTCGGCGGTTACATCCCAAAGCTTTCGGTGGAAAGCGATTCCGGATATGTGGGCTGAGCGGTTCGGCATGAGTGTTCCTAAGCGTGCGCTGGTAGCGTTTGTAGGAGGGATTATCGCCATGTTCGGGGCGCGGCTTGCTGATGGCTGCCCGAGTGGGCACGGGCTGAGTGGATCGTTGCAACTTGCGGTGAGTGGTTTTATTGCCTTGATCTTCTTTTTTGTTGGCGGCATCATTATGACCCGAATTGTTTATGGGCGAGGAGGACGGCGATGAAACAGCTCATACTCGGACTGGTTACAGGAATCATGTTTGGTTTTCTGCTTCAAAAGGGACGAGTCATCAGATATGACAAACAGATCGGCGCGCTTCGGCTGATGGATATGACGATCGTCAAGTTTATGCTTTCAAGTATCCTTGTCGGAATGATTGGCGTATATCTTCTCAAGGATATGGGAATCGTACAGTTGCAGATAAAGACAACGATTCTGGGAGCGCAGATTCTCGGCGGGCTCATTTTCGGACTTGGATGGGGTCTTCTTGGTTATTGTCCTGGCACTTCTGCGGGTGCTCTGGGGGAAGGCAGATGGGATGCGGTCTGGGGGATTCTTGGCATGCTGGTCGGGGCCGCACTCTTTGCTGAGGCATATCCTGCCTTAAAAAATTCAGTATTAACCTGGGGCGTATATGGGAAAATAACCGTACCACAGATGCTTGGTATTCATCATTGGTTTGTTATTGTGGTATTTGTACTTGGCACAATTCTACTCTTCCGCTGGTTTGAGAAAAAAGGTCTGTAAGCAAATAAAAAATCCGACGGATGGTGTTTGTCCGTCGGATTTGTATGGCTGTGCCCTGTTATTGCTTTTTCCACTTACGCCAGCCTGCCCATAAAGGAATACCGGAATCATTTCTGAGCATCAGAACACTGTCACCTTTTTTTACCTCTTTTGCAATAATAGCCGGTTTTTCCTGGTAGGTAACTCGGGAACCGGTTACGTCAACTTTGTCTCCTTTTTGGATGATAATATCCTGATTATCAAGATACCACTTTGGTCCGAGATGAACTTCTACGGTTTCTTTATCTGTTTTTACCATCATGTGTATTCCTGGGCGTTTGCTTTGTTCGAGAGTAAATGTTTGAATGACGTCTACGGTACCGCTGATGGTTTCGACCGTTGCCGGATTATACATCCTTGAATACTGACTGCCGGGTTCCCAGCTGTTTCTTGTTTGCTGTGCAAAAGAAAGCGAAACCATTACAAGCAATGCAACAATAAGAACAATTCCTGAAACGAGATGCTTTTTCATACGCTGTCCTCCTTGAAAGGTGTTGGCGATTGACCGCATGCCTTTAACTATAGCACGGCTTTTTTCCCAGGGATTCTGGCTTCGATAAAATAATTGCAAAAGGCAAATAAGTAATAACTTGACAGTCTGCATAGGATTTGTTACATAATAAGTACCGTGTGACTGGCGAACGTGGAATAAACCACGAGGAAGCACGGATATCCTTAAGAAAAGCCGAACGCCTGGGCGACCCTCTGAATAAGCGGGGTACTCAGGCGTTTTTTATTGGCAACCCCTCGATAAAGAGGGGGTTGAAAGCAGGAGGGAACGATATGGCGCGACGACAACCATTTAAACGAGGCCGCTGGTCAATCAAAACGGACATTCAGGATTTTCTTTATCGGAATTATACTCCCTACGAGAGAGGACCAGAGTTTCTTGAAGCCGCTACCCAAAGGACCCTGAGGTTGTGGGAAAAGGTGCGTAGTTTTATGACTGCTGAACGAAAGGCAGGCGGGGTACTTGATATTGATGTTACTGTGCCCGGCAGTATCCTTTCGCATGGTCCGGGATATATTGATCGCAAAAAGGAAATCATTGTGGGACTTCAGACTGACGCTCCTTTAAAAAGGTCAGTAAAACCCGTCGGGGGTATCAGGCTGGTTGAGAAGGCATGCAATGCACGTGGAAAAACACTGAACCCTGCGATCGTGGATATCTATACCCATTACCGCAAGTCCCATAATGATGCAGTGTTTGCCGTCTATACCGAAAAAATGAAGCAGTTACGGAAACTCGGCATTATTACCGGTCTGCCGGATAATTATGCACGCGGACGGATTATCGGTGATTACCGACGGGTTGCTTTGTACGGACTAAACTGTTTGATCGCAGAAAAAAAAGCTGATCTTGCAAAGATTGATGGAGCGATGGAGACGAGGGCGCTTCGGCAACGAGAAGAAGTTGCGGATCAGATACATGCGCTTGAACAGATGAAAGTATTGGGTGAACGGTATGAACTCGACCTTTCTCGGCCTGCAAAAACGGCTCGAGAAGCCATTCAATGGACCTATATGGCCTATCTTGCTGCTGCGAAAGAATCAGACGGCGCTGCCATGTCCATGGGAGGGGTTGCTGCCT
>JBAZLV010000044.1:0-15202 GCA_041650055.1 Nitrospirota bacterium
CAGACAGCAACGAGTGCTGCGAGCAATGAAACCAGTACCGTGTCCAGCAAGATAACTTCCAGTGTCATTGGCTCAGCAACGAACGTAAAAAGCAAAGGAACCGGCAGCCTGGGAGGTATGAAAAGCGCCGTGACAAGCACGATAACCCCAAGCATGGGATACCGAAAAGCCGGTCATCCACTCACGCTTTCCGCACATACGGAAGAACTTATAAAAACCATTAAATTCGATCGTCACGTTGCTCTTATTGTAAAGGAAATAGCACGTGAACCGATTAAAAGATTAATTGGCTATGATGGCGATGGGTATCAAATCGTTGCCCCTGGCATTGCAGTCCAGGTTCCCAAAGAAGAAACCGATCATATCCTCTCTTCCCTCCGGAAGAAGTTGCTTCCGCTTCACTATATGCCTTTTATTGTAGAAATGAATCCGAATCTTAAAACGGATAAAATAGGGATTCTCAAAGGCAGGGATCCCTATGATATTCTTCGTATTATGCATACCGAGGGTCAGGACTATGATATTTCGAATGGAGATATAATCAGTCGTATGAAAGAATGGGAGAAGATAGCTTCTTTTTACATCCGAGGAGCTGATGTTGATTGGGTGGCAATTGAGTTTAGAACGCTTCCGCGCAATTTGATGTCATTTGTTGATGAAGTGGCTGATTTCAGCCCAGATACCATAGATCAGATGGGTACCAAAGAAAAATTAATCAAGACCATTCAAAAAACAAATCGACTTCTTTTGCTCTGGGATTAACAAAAGGTGGCTGATGCAATAAAAAAGCAGGCGAAATTATTCGCCTGCTTTTAAAACCTGTACTACTTTTCAAAATTACATGTTCACCGCTAAAGAATAATGAATGAGCGGTTATAGAAGAACTATTTCTTCGCTGTAGTTGTCGGTGCTGACTTTGCGTCCTTCTTTGCTGCTTTCTTTGCTTTCTTCTCTGCCTTTTTGGCTTTCTTTGCTTCCTTCTTCTCTGCCTTCTTTGCCGGGGCTGTGGTGGTTGCCTTTGATGCCGGTTTCTCAGCTGCGAATACAACGCCTACGGAAAGAGCAAATGCCATTGCGGTCAAAAGAGCGATTATCTTCTTCATGAATAGTCACCTCCTTTCATCGTGAAATTAGCAGCACTGTATCAAATCTGTAACCCTCTGTCAAGCCATAATTACGAGTAAACCTTCATACTGTTTCAAGCCATTGTTCGTTCACATGCAAAGACACTGCTCCAAGAAAAAGGTTGAATGGAGCTTTAATTATTTTTTCCCATTGTCTTCCCTTATGCATTCCCATTGGGTTGCTTGACAAGTCGTTGTTACTTTAAGTATAATTACTTACGGCTGATCGCGATGTTCCATAGAGACTCTTCAAAGTGCTGAAAAAACAGGTTTCCACTGAAAACCATGGCACGAACAAATAAAAAACTTCTTCTTGCACTGAATATCGAGCACTGCTCGCCTATTTCTCTTCGCGGTATTATTCAGGATGTTCATACCCCTGATTCCATTCTTGAGTGTATCGCGCACCTCTATTATGAAAATGAGGACATTCTGCAAGAGCTTGTCCGATGTCCTAATCTTTCCGAAACTACGCTTGCATTCATTGCCCTGACGGGATCCGACGAAATAAAGTCCTTTATTACAAAAACCCGGGTTATGGACCTTGTGCTGTCAGAAGCCGAGGCGAATGCTGTCGGAGAAAAGAAAAAATTGAATTTGCAGCAGGTCATCATGAGCATGGCAACACCCCAAAAAATAAAATTAGCCCTGACTGGATCAAAGGAAGCTCGCGGGATTCTGATTCGTGAGTCGACGAAGCTCATTGCACTCTCCGTGCTCCAAAATCCCCGGCTTTCGATCGGAGAAGTGGAATTTTTTGCCAAATCCCAGAATCTGAATGAAGACGTTATCCGCAAAATAGGTTCGAACGCCGAGTGGGTACGGAAATATCCGATTGCCGTTGCTCTCGTAAACAACCCCAAAACGCCGGTGGGAATATCCATGCAACTGGTTAATAAAATGTCAGTTCGCGATCTCGGCATTCTGGAAAAAAGCCGTAATATTCCTGAGGCTGTCAGAACTGCTGCAAAAAAAATTATGCTCAATCGCAAAATGGGTAAAGGATAACTTCTCCATCCCTCTTTTTCCTGTTCTTGTTTCGTACGCTCTCATATTTAATCCAATAAACGTTTAAACACCAGCGCTGCATTCATGCCGCCGAATCCCAGGGAATTCGACATGACACAACGAAGATTTTTTTGGCGGGCGTTGTTCGGCACATAATCAAGATCGCACTCGGGATCAGGATCATGGTAATTGATCGTCGGAGGAATGATGCCTTCCTGTAGTGCCAAAACGGAAATGGCGGCTTCAACGGCCCCTGCAGCTCCAAGCATGTGGCCGAGCATTGACTTTGAAGAACTGACCGGGAGTATTTTTGCATGTGAGTTAAATACTTTTTTAATTGCCCTGGTCTCAATCCTGTCATTCTGTAGGGTTGATGTTCCATGCGCGTTTACATAATCGATTTCATCGGCATGAATTCCTGCGTCTGCAAGGGCATGGTTCATGGCACGGGCGGATCCATCACCGGTTGGATCAGGATGCGTATAGTGGTAAGCATCACAGGTCAAACCATATCCCGCAAGTTCGGCATATATCTTTGCGTCCCGTTTTTTCGCATACTCATAGCTCTCAAGAACAAGGACGGCTGCGCCTTCTGCAAGCACAAATCCATCACGATTCCGGTCGAATGGCCGGCTGGCTCTGGATGGATTGCTGTTTTGCACGGAGAGTGCCCGTGCTTTGCAGAATCCGGACAAGACAAGCGGGGTGAGCGGTGCTTCCGCACCTCCGGCAATCATAATATCCGCATCTCCGCGTTGGATGATCTTCATTGCCTCTCCCACAGCATGCGTTCCGGTTGCGCAGGCTGTTGATACATCCAGGCAGGGGCCCCTGGCTCCTACTTGTATTGCGATAAAACCGGAGGCCATGTTGACGAGTGACATGGGCGGATATAAGGAAGAAACCGCTTTTGCTCCTTTGCGGATATATGCAGTCATGTTCTTTTCGACGGTAGTTACTCCGCCCCGTCCCGAGCCTACAAGAACCCCTGTTCGCGCAGAACCTGGCTGATTTATTATCAGGCTGGCATCCTTGAGAGCCATCAGGGCAGCAGCGAGTGCATATTGAATAAACGGGTCTGTTTTATGTGCATCCTTCGCATGCATCCAGAAAAGAGGATTGAATCCCTTTACTTCTCCGGCAATTCGGGAGGAGAGAGTGGATGCGTCGAACCGTGTTATACAATCGATGCCAGATTCACCATTACGTATGCGGTTCCAGGTAGTCAAGAGATCGTTTCCGAGCGGTGTAACTGCACCCATTCCGGTAATAACCACACGAGTACTCATGTTGCGCAGTATAATTTTTTTTATTCAGTTTGTCAAAATTCTTCAATCCGGTTCTCTCTATTCTGTTTGACAATGCATCATTTTATGCTATAGTTAAAGCCGTAAATTGTTTGAAGAAAGGACTGAAAATGGAACGGGCCGATCTGGCTGCCTTGACAGTTGCTCAGTTGAAAGACCTTGCTAAAAAGAAGAGAGTAGCAGTGCCGTCCTCCGCAAAAAAAGCCGAAATTATTCGTATTCTCATGGGCTTTTTCTCAAACAATCCTAAGAAAAAAAATATAGAAAAGCAGGATGCAAAAGCTGCAAAAAAGAAAACCATAAAAAAACAATTAGACGAAAAAATCAAAAAAGTACCATTACCCAAACCAATCCCTGAAACTCAACAAACAGAATCTACGGAATATGTTTCTATGCTTTGTGAATGGAAGACCGTTCCGAATGAGGAAGAACCATTTATGATTCAGGAGCGGCGGGAATGCCAGGCTCCTGCGAAAACGATTCCTCCGGATGACGGTCTTCCAAAGGGTTATGATGTTGATGCCATTACGTTGCTATCACGTGACCCCTTTGTCGTGTATGCCTATTGGGAAGTAACCCGAAAGAAACTGGAACGGGCTTTGATTGAAAAAGGCGGAAGCTTGTGCATACGAATGTATGATATTACCGGAGTAGTCTTTGATGGATCGAATGCAGTCGGATATTTTGATCAGCCTGTAACAACTCCGATTGGATCCTGGTATTTTACTCTCGACAGGCCGGGCCGTACTTTTTGTGCGGATATTGGCCTTTGCATGGCTGATGGCCGTTTTCTTACCTGTGCACGGTCAAATGCGATCGCAATGCCGCGCCAGAGTTTTTCTGATGTTGATGAAGCCTGGGCTATGAACGAAGAAGAGTTTATGCGTATATACGACATTCCCGGTGGCCTCTCATCTGCGTCTTTACGGGAGCTCTTAAAGCGAAGACAGCTCTCGGGAATGAGTTCTCCCGGTCTCTTTTCTCCTACACGACCGCGACAGCGATAAGCACTGTATCCCTGATTTTTGAGAGCTTGCATCATGAACCCCATTTCTGTTACAGTCCATCCACAGGATGGATTTTTTTTTGAACGTTTCCTGCAAAGAAGGTTATAAGGATGGAAAAGGGTTATCTGGCATTGGTTCTCCATAGCCATTTGCCTTACGTACGGCATCCGGAGCATGATCGATTCCTGGAGGAAGATTGGCTGTACGAAGCTATTTCGGAAACGTATATTCCTCTTATTGCTGTTTTCAATGGTCTGATCCGGGATGGGATTGATTTCCGGATTACGCTCAGTCTTACTCCCACCCTGGTCTCCTTATTGACTGATCCGCTGCTCCAAGAACGATATGTAAAACATATTACGCATCTTACGGAACTAGCCGAAAAGGAGATTGATCGTACTCGTTCTCAGCCCGAGTTTCATACTCTTGCTGGTATGTATCGGGACATGTTTATCCGAGCCCGCTCTGTTTTTGAAAAATATGATCGAAATCTGGTTTCCGCATTCCGGAAATTTAATGAACTTGGCAAAGTAGAATTAATCACCAGTGCGGCAACGCATGGTTTTCTTCCGCTTATGAATAATCCACATGCCGTGCGGGCGCAGATCCGGGTTGCTGTGGAGCATTTCACGAAACATTTTCATAAACCACCCAAAGGAATCTGGCTGCCTGAATGCGGATACTATGAAGGCCTGGATGAAATTCTAAAGGAATTTGGTGTTGAATATTTTTTTGTTGATGCCCATGGGCTGCTGCATGCGTCACCCAGGCCTAAGTATGGTGTTTTCGCGCCAATCTATTGTCCTTCTGGAGTAGCTGCTTTTGGAAGAGACCTGGAATCATCCGCGCAGGTATGGAGTTCGATTGAAGGATATCCTGGAGATTATGTGTATAGGGATTTTTATCGTGATATCGGTTTTGATCTTGAATACAATTATGTCAAACCGTACCTGCATCAGGATGGCAGCCGTGGAAATCTGGGGATCAAATATTATAGGATAACGGGCGAATCTGATACTAAGTCTCCCTATGATCGCGAAGCGGCATTGAAAAAGTCAAACGAACACGCAGCAGATTTCTTGAAGAGCAGACAACTTCAGGCAACACGGCTTGCGGATTTATTCCAGACCCGGAAACCGATTATTGTTGCTCCCTATGATACTGAATTGTACGGACATTGGTGGTTCGAAGGGCCGAACTGGATCGATTATCTCATCCGGAAAACAACTGAGCAGGATATTATCCGGCTCCTTACCCCTTCCGAGTATCTGAAGAACAATCCCAATAATCAGGTTTCAACTCCATCGGCGTCAAGCTGGGGAGACAAGGGATATTCCGAGGTTTGGCTTGACAAATCGAATGACTGGATATATCGTCATCTGCACAAAGCAGCAGATCGGATGGTTGAATTGGCGCAAACGTATCCTCAGACAGAAGCGATTCTTCTGCGCGCGTTGAATCAGGCTGCACGAGAGCTTCTTCTTGCTCAAAGCTCTGATTGGGCGTTTATTCTCAAAACCGGAAACCATGCAGAGTACGCTATCCGGAGAACAAAAGAACATATTTTAAACTTTACCCGGCTGTATCACGCAATCAAGGAAAACCGGATTGATGAAACCTGGCTTCAGCATGTACAAAATCAGAACGTGATTTTCCCTGATATTAATTATCAAGTCTATGCTTAAACCGCAGATCATACATGCATTACAATCTATTGCCGGACGAGCGTTCGTTACAACGGACACTGAAGATTTAGTTGCATATTCGTATGATGCAACGCAACAGAAATCATTGCCCGAGGTTGTTGTTCAACCCGAGACAACGGAACAGATTTCAGAAATCATGAAACTTGCAAACCGCGAGCTTATTCCTGTCGTACCCCGAGGAGCGGGAACGGGAATGTCAGGAGGATCGGTTCCCGTCCACGGAGGAATTGTTCTTTCGCTTGCAAGCATGGACCGTATTCTTGAAATCAATGAAAAGGATATGCTTGCTGTTGTAGAACCCGGAGTGATTACCGGAAACTTTCAGCGTGAAGTAGAAGCAAAAGGGCTTTTTTATCCTCCTGATCCTGCAAGCCATGATACGAGCACCATCGGCGGCAATGTGGCGGAATGTGCAGGCGGGCTTCGTGCTGTGAAATACGGAGTTACGAAGGATTATATTCTCGGACTTGAGGTTGTGTTGCCGACGGGAGAAATTATTCGAACCGGAGCACGAACGATCAAGAGTGTGGCAGGATATGACCTTACCAGATTATTCACTGGATCCGAAGGCACCTTGGGAATCATAACGAAAATCACCCTGAAACTTCTGCCGCTTCCGGAAAGCATAAAAACATTGTCCGCATTCTTCCCGGCTGTGCATAGTGCTGCAACAACCGTTCTTCAAATCATTGCAAACAGGATCACTCCACGGGCGATGGAACTGATTGACAGAACTTCCTTGCAAGCGGTTGGACAGTATCTCCAGCAGGATCCGGCAGAAGGTGCTGCTGCTCTGCTGTTGGTTGAAGTGGATGGCGATGCAATCTCGGTAAAGCGGGAAGCGGACACCATATCAGCAATCATGCATACGGCAGGAGGTTTCAATATTCGTTTCGCAGAATCAGGGGAGGAACGGGAACAACTCTGGAAGACTCGAAGATCGATTTCTCCGGCACTGTATCTTCTGAAGCCAAAAAAAGTGAACGAGGACATTGTTGTTCCACGAAGCAAGATTCCTGACATCCTTAAAGAGATCACTGAAATTTCCGAGCGATACGGGTTGCTCATTGCAAATTTCGGTCATGCAGGGGACGGGAATATTCATACAAACATTATGATTGAAGAGCACGAAACAGCAAAAGCAGAATCGGCTGTTCGAGAGATTTTTGCAGCTACGTTGCGGCTCGGAGGAAGTATTTCCGGAGAACATGGCATAGGAACAGCCAAGGCTGCGTATTTACCGATGGAGTTGGATGCAGATACTCTTGGGGCAATGAAACGGATCAAACAAGCGCTTGATCCGAACGGAATCCTTAATCCAGGGAAGATTTTTTTAGATCAGTAATCAAATTTCCGCTTGTTTTTCACAGGCAGTATTTTCATACACGTTGTGGATGATCATATTCTTCCCGCTTTTCTTTCCCTCATACATCAAATCATCAGTTAGTTTTATGATATGATCCACGGAATCCGGAGGGGTAAAGAACGTAATCATCCCTACGCTCAGAGTAACCGGCCAGTTTTTTATCTGCATCAGCTCCAGCAGTACAGTTCGTATCTTCTGTATGGCAGCCAGAGCCATTTTCTCTTCGGTTTCAGGAAAGAGAACCATGAACTCATCCCCGCCAAGTCGCGCTATGACATCCGTTGACCTGATCTGGTTTTTGATTGTTTTGACCACAAGGATCAGAAGTTCATCGCCACTATCATGTCCCAGTGTGTCATTTATTGTTTTAAAATTGTCAAGATCGATATAGGCAGCAGTAAAGGGATGGCAGTATCTTCTCGATCGTTCCAGTTCCGCCTGAGCCAGTTCAATGAAAAATCGTCTGTTGATTGCACCGGTCATCGGATCTGTTCGTGCCAGTCTTTTTTCCTGCTCCAATGAATTTTTCAGGATCGTCAGAATGCCTGTTGCTCCGACAAAACATCCCAGATACATGGTTGAATTCCAATAGGGTGCAAACGAGTGTATGAACTGAGAAAAGACCTTATCTGCAGTGATCCAGGCAATGGTGCTGAGACAGGATAAAGCGATTCCCATACCAGTTCCTATATACCAGGTCCCGAGAAAAATGGGGACAAAATAGAAAATAAGAAATGATGATTCATTTCCGGTCATATTATCCAGGGTCCCAATGATGGCGATCATCAGAACAGAGATCAATAGAATGAAAAATCTGGGAAGAGAGTCCAAAAAATCAAGAAATTTCATGCACGGTTCCTCCAAACGTTCTTTCAATTATACAAAATTTTGTTCGGTCGTGCGGTTTTAATTATGATGTTCTATGAGGTTGCAATTTCAGATTGACTCACCCTCATTTCCCGGTATAATGATTTTATGCGTGATATCATGAAAGGTGAAGAATTTTACGACGGTACGGCTCTCCTTGGTGATCCGATTCATGGCTATATCTCCTTCACCACACCTCGTGTTGCCGGCGAAAAAACCGAAAAAGACCTGATTGATACGCTCTGGATGCAGCGGCTGCGGCGTATTTATCAGCTCCAGAGCGCGCGCTGGGTCTATCCCTCAGCTGAGCACAGCAGGTTCCAGCATTCGCTTGGAGCAATGCACCTGGCCGGAAGATTTGCCCGCCATCTCTATCCATCATTAAAGGCGCTCATTCCGGATTGCCCTTCAGCCAATTTTCTTGAAGAACTGCTTCGAGTCGCAGCGTTACTGCATGATATCGGCCATGGGCCATTCGGCCATTTCTTTGATGATAACTATCTGGAACAGTTCGGATTAACGCACGAAAAACTCGGGCAGCATATTATCAAGACAGAGCTTGCTGAGATTATCCGCTCTATCCGTCGCAGTCCAACCGGTGAATTTCATAAAAACGATCCACGGCTGCATGCCGAGCAGATAGCGTTCCTCATTGGGAAAGATTCTCATGCAACCGCGAAACAGCCTCGGTGGCTTGTATTTCTGCAACCGATGTTGTCCGGTATTTATACGGTTGATAACCTCGATTACGTGCTCCGTGACGCTTATATGTGCGGTGTTTCGACCGGCGCAATCGATGTTGACCGGCTCATGTATTATACCTTCTTTACTGACAAGGGACTGACGCTGCACAAGGCAGGCCTTTCCGCATTGAACATGTTTTTGAACGCCCGGCTGTATATGTATACCAATGTCTATTATCATCGGACAACGAGGGCGATTGACGAACACTTGAAGGAACTGTTCTCCGACACCATGATGAATCTTTTCCCATACAATCCTGTGGAAAAACTCGAGGGATATCTCGATCTGACCGACTGGTCTTTGCTTGAAGCTGTTCGCAAATGGGAACAGAGCAAGAATACTGCCCTATCCAAGCTGGGAAAAGAATGGTCGAGGATTTTGGTCAGGGATGTGAAGTGGAAAATGGCGTATGATGTTACGCTCTCCTTGCGAAAATTTGAACCGGGAAAAACCATCATCGAAAAAGAAGAACTCATCAGAAGAATACGGAAAAATCTTCCTCCCAAGCTTAAGGATATGCCATTCCGTGTCGATATGGCTACTCAGGATCCACGACCGATCAACCCGCTGATGATGGGCGACCGCCAGATTTATGTATTTAATCCCTCGACCCGGAAGACGGAAAAGGAACCGCTCAAGGATTTCTTCGATTATATTCCCGCACGGGTTGTTCAATGCCGCGTGTTCACCCAGAACCACGAACACGATTCAGAGCTTGCCGAGATTATCGATAAGGTTCTGGGAATTCAGGAAGAAACCATAAAAACGAACGTATAATGATGAACGATAACGAATTGCTTACTTAAAAGGAGAATTGTCATGGCAAAACGTTTGTATGAAGAACTAGGATTAGTAAACACGAGGGAGATGTTCAAGAAGGCAATGGCTGGCCAGTATGCGGTTCCTGCGTATAATTTCAATAATATGGAGCAGCTCCAGGCCATTATCGGCGGATGCGCGGAAAGCAAGTCCCCGGTCATTCTTCAGGTTTCGAGTGGGGCACGGAAATATGCGAATCAGACTCTTCTTCAATACATGGCCCAGGGAGCGGTTGCCATGTGCCGGAAAGACCTCAAAAGTTCGATTCCTATTGCACTTCATCTCGATCATGGTGATTCTTTTGAACTGTGCAAGGCTTGTATTGATAGCGGCTTTTCATCTGTTATGATCGATGGTTCGCATCTTCCCTATGATAAGAATGTAGAGTTGACGCAGCAGGTGGTGGAATGCGCTCGTCAGTACGATATTACGGTCGAAGGCGAGCTTGGAGTCCTCGCCGGAATCGAGGATGATGTCCATGCAGAACATTCCAACTACACGAATCCTGATGAAGTGGAAGATTTCGTAAAGAAGACCGGTGTTGATTCGCTCGCGATCTCCATTGGGACGTCGCATGGCGCATATAAATTCAAGCTCAAGCCAGGGGAGTCGTGCCCTCCACTCCGTTTCGATATTTTAGCGGAAGTGGAAAAACGGCTTCCTGGTTTTCCCATCGTGTTGCACGGTGCATCATCAGTTGTTCAAGAGTATGTTGCGCTAATTAACAAGTTTGGTGGCAAAATGGAAAATGCCGTCGGCGTGCCGGAAGACCAGCTTCGCAGAGCTGCAAAATCATCTGTCTGCAAAATTAATATTGACAGCGACGGTCGCTTGGTGATGACTGCATTGATTCGAAAAATGCTCGCTGAAAATCCTTCGGAATTCGATCCACGGAAATATCTTGGACCTGCTCGTGAAGAATTGAAAAAACTTATCATTGCAAAGAATACGAATGTGCTAGGTTCTGCAGGGAAGGGATAGGCGCTCAATTTTACACCCATGGACGAAACAACCATCACAATTATTGGCGCCGGTGTTGTTGGTCTGGCAGTAGCTGCAGAGCTATCCCATCATTGCGACAGCATTATTGTTGTTGATCGGCAAGACAGCTTTGGAAGAGAAACGAGCAGTCGAAACAGCGAAGTAATTCATTCAGGCATCTATTATCCTGAAGGATCGCTCAAAGCATCGTTGTGCGTTCAAGGTGCGAGCCAGTTATATCAGGTATGTGAACAGCATTCTATTCCTTTCAAAAAAACAGGAAAGCTCATCGTAGCAACAGACACAGCCGAAATTCCTATTCTCGAACAGCTCCTTCAAAAAGGCTCCAAAAATTCAGTGAATAATCTCGTTCTTCTTGATAAGAAAGAGACATTGAAAAAAGAAAGAAATGTCCTGGCAGAAGCGGCATTGTATTCGCCGGATACCGGAATTGTTGATTCGCATGCTTTAATGAAATTTTTTTACAACAAAGCGAATGCACAGGGTGTGCTGTTTGCCTTTGACAGCGAATTGGATACGATTCGAAAGGAAGCAGACGGTTATCTAGTCGGTATTAAGCAAGATGGATATCAATGGAAATCGAAAATTATCATCAATTGCGCAGGATTAGATTCAGATTTGGTCGCACAAATGGCAGGCATTGATATTCATAAAAGTGGATACGAGCTTACGTATTGCAAGGGTTCATATTTTTCTTATTCAAAGTCATCCCCGGTTTCGATGCTGATATACCCGGTTCCACATGAGGAGTTGGTTGGCCTCGGGGTCCACGCAACTCTTGATCTCGGTAGTCGGCTTCGGTTCGGACCTGATACGGAATATATTGATCGAGTTCTTGATTATAAAGTGATCGAGAATAAAAAGGATGCCTTTTATCAGGGAGCCTGTAAAATGATATCCGGCCTCGACCGGGAAGCATTCGTTCCTGATATGGCAGGTATTCGGCCGAAACTTCAGAAAAAAGGGGAAAAGACAAAAGATTTTATTATACGGCATGAAGCTGACAAAGGGTTGGACGGTTTTATTAACCTGGTCGGTATTGAATCACCGGGGTTAACTTCTTCAGTGGCGATAGGGAAAATGGTTTCGAAAATGGTTCAGGAGATGATTTAATCGAATTTAGACCGATGTGCTGTCATTCCCGCGCAGGCGGGAATCCAGGATTTTAAAATGTTACTGGATGCCCGTTTTCACGGGCATGACAAATCAACGCTTTCATTACAGATGAAGCTATATTTCATCCTGATAAACCTAAAGGAGATTTAAACTGAATAGCGAAGAAAGAGACCTTAGGCTGGCGCAATTCTGCCGGGATACCTGCCCGGTATGCAAACATGCCAGAAAGAAACAATCCGGACTGGCTTATCAGCTGGTAAAAAACGTGGAAGAGGGGCTCTGCCCTTTTTGCAAAGCCTACGCACGCGTCTATGGAAAAAAATCGCATGAACCTATATGATGCGGTGACGTTGTTTTGAGTTAATATATTTCGCTATGTCACTACACATTGTTGTTGACCAGAGAAAGATGTAGCTTCAATTCGAAAAGGGCATGTTTAAGTGCAGTTGAGACACAACGTCCCGAAAATTCCGATATATGGTTAGTGACAATTATTATGAGCAAAACGAATGGAGGACGGTGAGATGAATAAATCACGTCAAGCGTTAGTAATTATTATGCTAGTAGCATTTCCTATAATACTTCTTGGGGAACCTGCAAACAAAACTAAGATAACTACCTGTCCCGATAATCTAAAAAGTGCTCTGCAGGCAATTAACAAAAACTTAAATAACAAACAGTGGATTAATATGGATCTTGCAGCGTGCCCTCATATTCAGTCGGAAATAATAGAGAAAGTAGACGAAGTGCTAGACTCGCCGGAGTTTAATAAATATCTTGCATTGATGAATCAAAAAACAATGCGAATCGTTCGAAATTCTTTTTTTGCACGCAAGGGTTACAAATTTGATGACTCTGCACTTATGAAGCATTTCACAGGTTACACTTGGTATAAACCGCTAGAAAAATTACAGGTTGTGTTGACAGACGAAGAAAATCATAAAGTTCGTTTGTTAAAAAGTATCGAAGAAAAATGGATCGGGAGGAAGCGTAACCAGGACAAAGAAAGAGAGCCTCAGCCGCTTCCCCCTGGAGTTAATATCTTGCAAAAAAAAGATAAGGCTTTTTTGAAAATTGGAAAAGACACTCTTTTAGATATAACTCGAGTAGTTTATGGAGAAGGACAGAGTGAGAATTATTATAAGGTTTATGGCAATATGTCTCAAAACAAGGTTTTATTATGTTCTCACTCGCGACTGGGCGATAGTAGGAATGTCGATAACATGAGCCTCTATTCTGCAAACGGATCACTATTGTTTAACTTTGCTAATAAGAACGATGACTATATTGGTGGATTCGAACAATGTCCTCAGTGGACTTCGCAGCGACCCAATATTCTAATTAGTTATAACAATGCTGGCTGTTGTGGAGCTATATGGGATGTTTTGGTAGAGTTCGATGAAACATTAAAACCAATTGCAGAGTTGCACTGTAGGGAAGGAGCGTGTGGGGGAACGGACTTATTTACTGAACTGAATGAGAATAACATTTACCTTTCCGTTAGCTCACAAGGCGGACACTCTCTTTCCAAAAACAAGAGTGGCGTCAAACAAATTAATTACGATGGATTGCGGGGTTCACTACCGGACGGCAAATATACTAACAACTGGGGTATATGGTCGATTGGAGAGAACGGTGATCTTAAATTAGTAGTGGAAGCTGTAGAGACAGTCCATGATAAGCCCAGTGGTCCTGGTTCGTGGTATGTAATTAAAGATATTCTTTATCCCACAGTCACCTTGATGGATTCATCCAACGCGGGTGCTGGTGAGCCTCCTAGCGGTGATGTTTTGACATCAGTGAAATTGGGAACCATCCTAATTCTTTATAGGCGAGCTAATAGTCATTATGGTACGACAATGATACCACTTCCATAATAATGCACAATAGCTTAATATACCACGCGGTTTCGCTTTAGCTTGTTATACAAGGTACTAACGGAATTTTCATGCCTTTTTCAGCTGGCGTCGTTGCGAGCTTGTAGGTGGTGTAGGCCCAACTGTCTGGCTTCGCCCATGCTAGACTTCTCTTTAAATAGCGTCAAAAGTAAATATTATTCAGGAATTGTTACTGGGCAGTTGATGCACGTTCTCCGAATTTTTAACACAAAAATATGCTATTATTGTTTTTATCCTTGACAAAACTACTGAATTTTCATAAAATTCCAGCCTCAGTTCATTGAAAACTGGTTTGACAGGCTCGTAGCTCAGGGGGAGAGCGCTACCTTGACACGGTAGAGGTCGGCGGTTCGATACCGCCCGGGCCTACCATGATTTAAAAGCAAACGGTACTTATGTCATCTAAACCATCTATTTATGAGTGAAATAAACCTCAGGCTGCCTGACGGTTCTGTGCGAAAGTATGCCAGTGGCATCACCGGTCAGGAAGTTGCCGAGAAAATCGGCTCTCGCCTCGCTAACGACGCGCTTGCCATAAAAATTGACGGTCAGTTACACGATCTCAGCACTTCGCTTGAGAAGGATGCTGCTATTGCAATTGTGACCTTTGATTCTCCGGAAGGTCATGATATCTATTGGCACAGTACATCGCATCTTCTTGCCCAAGCGGTGCAGCAGCTTTTTCCTCAGGCAAAGCTTGCGATCGGTCCTTCTATTGAAGAAGGGTTTTATTATGATTTTGATTACGAGCGGCCGTTTACTCCTGAGGATTTAACTGCATTAGAAGCAAAAATGAGCGAGCTTGCCAAAGCGAGCATTCCGGTCAAACGAAAAACGATTTCCAAGGCTGAGGCTTTGGCGCTCTTTGAAAAAAGAAAAGAATCCTACAAGGTTGAACTGATTCAGGAACTGCCTGATGAAGGCATAACTTTGTATGAGCAAGCGGATTTCACTGACCTCTGCCGCGGGCCGCATGTTCCTTCAACGGGAAAGATCAAAGCAGTAAAGCTTTTATCCGTTGCCGGAGCATATTGGCGAGGCAGTGAAAAGAACAAGATGCTCCAGCGCATCTATGGAATTTCGTTTTCATCCAAGGATGTTCTGGATAAGCATCTTGCGCGGCTTGAAGAGATTAAAAAGCGTGATCATCGGAAGCTTGGCAAGGACCTTGATCTCTTCTCCATATCTGAGGAATCAGGTGGCGGTTTGGTTCTCTGGCATCCCCGCGGGGCCCTGAT
>JBAZLV010000045.1:0-15046 GCA_041650055.1 Nitrospirota bacterium
GACGATCGTGATCGTCCCTTTCTTCTGATCCGTGTCCGCAATGGTCAACGGAATCCGTTCGCCTTTTTCATCAACACGAAGAATGATGAAATTTCCCGGCTTTGCCTTTGCTGCGATATGCGGAGCTTCAATCACCAGCTCACTGGTAGAGCCCGGGATAAGGCTTCGCTTTTTTAAAATTTTATTCGCCATGTGCTACTCCTTCATAGGAAATATCCGGAACAAACCGCTTGCCAGTGGGAAACGGTATGCTCCAGCTTTTTCTCAAAGTGCATTATACTTCTTTTCGATAGATCGACACAATTCTCAAAAAAAGAGCGCCACCCGGCTAACATCCATGCAGGCTGACGCTCTCATCATGCAATGTTCATGGACGAAAGCAGCTGAATCAGAATTCTGGGAAATTAAACCCTTTTACAAAGGCATTCATCCGTGCCCGTGAATCTGCCAACCGTTTCTTCAGGTCTTTGCTGTACTGGTTCAGATCAAGCTTCTTGGTGGCAATCCCCTGCTCCATGGCAGCCTTGGCAACAGCAACCGGCTCGACTTCGATCAAGCGGGTGTCCAATGCCTTCGGCAGGATATAGTCAGGACCAAAGCTGAGGGACTTGACATTGTATGCTTCACAAATTTCTTTTGGTACCGGCTGTTTTGCCAGATCGGCAATAGCCTTTGAAGCAGCCTTTTTCATTTCTTCGGTTATCTGGGGCGCACCGCAGTCAAGGGCGCCACGGAAGATATAGGGGAAACCTGAAACATTGTTGACCTGGTTCGGATAGTCGGAACGGCCCGTACCCATCATAAGGTCTGGCCTTGCAGCCTTGGCATCGTTGTAAGGAATTTCAGGATCCGGATTCGCCATGGCGAACATGATCGGATCTTTGCCCATGCTCTTGACCATTGCCGGGCTCACGAGGTTGGCCTGGGAAAGTCCAAGGAACATATCTGCACCCTTGAACGCTTCCTCAAGCGAATCATATTTTTTCTTTGTGGCAAACATCTTTTTCTGTTCGTTCAGGTCAGTGCGGCCTGCATGGATATGACCTTTGGTATCGAACATTGCGATATTTTCTAGCGGAATACCAAGGGAAACATAAAATTTGCTGCAGGCAATACCGCTCGCACCGGCACCGGAAACAACTATTCTCATATTAGCTGCCTTCTTGCCGGCTATTTCAAGAGCATTCAGCAGTCCCGCACCTGAGATGATTGCAGTGCCATGTTGATCATCATGGAAAACCGGAATTCCCATGGTCTTTTTACAGACTTCTTCGATCTTGAAACATTCAGGAGCTTTGATGTCTTCAAGGTTGATGCCGCCGAAGGTCGGCTCAAGCGCCTGTACAATCTCAATGAGCTTATCCGGGTCTTTACAATTCAGGTTGATGTCATACACATCAACATCGGCGAAAATTTTGAACAGATATCCTTTGCCTTCCATAACCGGTTTGGCGGCAGCGGGACCAAGGTTACCAAGACCTAAAATCGCGGTCCCGTTCGAAACAACTGCGACAAGATTTCCCTTGTTCGTATATTTAAATACGTCCGCAGGATTTTCGGCAATCGCCCGGCAGCATTCTGCAACACCTGGTGAATAAGCCATGGTCAAATGCTTCTGGGTTGCAAAAGGCTTGCAGGGGATGACCGTGCACTTTCCCTCAGGAAAAGTGTCGTGGTACTTCAATGCTTCTTCTTTCGTATACAGTGCCATTGTACTACCTCCTTTGTGTATTATTCTTTTGAATTTATGAATGATACGAGGACGTACGCCTCTCGTTTTATGCCTCACACAAACTCGTCGCACCCTAGCCGTGTTTTGTATCGTATGTAAAAAAAACAACGAACCCGAGGGTTTTTATTCTTGCCGGAACTTTGAGGCAGGTGAACGTGCGTCAGAATACCTTTGCCTTGATAAATTCCCTGTTCAACTTTGCTATAAACGCGCAGCTGATCCCTTTCGGACATACCGCTTCACATTCATAGTGATTGCTGCAGTTGCCAAATCCCTCTTGCATCATCTGGTCTGTCATCAGGCATACCCGCTTTGCCGCTTCCACTTTGCCCTGGGGCAGCATGGCCAGATGTGCAACCTTTGCCGCGGTAAAGAGCATGGCCGAACCGTTCGGACAGGCGGCAACACACGCGCCGCACCCGATACACTCCGCTGCATCCATAGCTTTTTCAGCTTCTGGTTTTGGAATAAGAACGGCATGTGCATCCGAAACACCGCCGATCGGAGCGGAAACATAGCCACCTGCCTGAATGATGCGGTCAAGGGCGCTCCGATCGACAATAAGGTCTTTGATCAGTGGAAATGCTTTTGCGCGCCATGGTTCGATATAAATCGTATCTCCGTCCTTGAATTTTCTCATATGGAGCTGACACACCGTCGTCTTTTCCTGAGGGCCGTGCGGAACGCCGTTAATGACCTGCGAACACATCCCGCAGATTCCTTCCCGGCAGTCATGATCGAAAACGATCGGCTCCTTGTCATTTTTGATCAAATCTTCATTGACCACATCGAGCATTTCCAGAAACGACATTTCCGTGCTGATATCCTTTGCTGCTATTTGCTCCAATCGCCCCTTGTCGTTCGCGTTTTTTTGACGCCATACAAATAATGTCAGGTTCATTATTTGTAACTCCTTATCACGAGATCCACATCCTTGAAGGTCAGTGGTTCCTTATGGAGCACCGGCTCTTTGTCAACTCCCTTGAATTCCCAGCCGGCCACATAACTGAAGTTTTCATCGTCGCGTTTTGCTTCGCCGTCTGCTGTCTGATACTCAACCCGGAAATGGCCGCCGCAGGATTCATTGCGATGCAGAGCATCGCGGGCCAGCAGTTCACCGAATTCAAGAAAATCGGCAACCCGTCCGGCTTTTTCAAGCTCCTGATTCAGATCATTCCCGCTGCCAGGAACCTTGACATTTTCCCAAAACTCGGCGCGCAGTTCCGGAATCTGTTTCAAAGCCTGTTTCAGGCTGGCTTTGCTTCTGGCCATGCCGACATGTTCCCACATGATCTTCCCGAGTTCACGATGAAATTCTTTCACGGTTTTCTTGCCCCGTATGGAAAGCAGCTTCGTTGTCAGGGTTTTTGTTTCTTCGACTGATTTTTTAAACTCCGGATGCTCACGAGCGACTTTTCCCGGTTTGGTCCGCGCAAGATAATGGGAAATAGTATAGGGAATGATAAAATAGCCGTCTGCAAGACCCTGCATGAGCGCACTTGCTCCGAGCCGGTTTGCCCCGTGGTCAGAGAAATTCGCCTCACCCAGAACAAACAAGCCTTTGAGGTTGCTTTCCAGATTGTAATCAACCCACAAGCCGCCCATGGCATAGTGCGGAGCAGGATAAATACGCATAGGCTGTTTATAGGCGTTCTCATCCGTAATCCGCTCGTACATTTCGAATAAATTGCCGTACTGTTCCCGGATAAACTGCTCACCGAAACTTTTGATCGCATCTGCAAAATCCAGGTACACGCCGCGGCCTCCAGGCCCGACGCCCCGTCCCTGGTCGCATACTTCCTTTGCAGCACGGGACGAAATATCACGCGGGGCGAGATTGCCATAGCTCGGATATTTTCGTTCAAGATAATAATCCCGCTCATCTTCGGGAATGACAGAAGAAGGACGCTCATCTCCCTGGCGCTTCGGAACCCACACTCTCCCGTCATTTCTCAGCGATTCCGACATGAGCGTGAGTTTCGACTGATGATCTCCGGTTACGGGAATGCAGGTGGGATGGATCTGTGTATAACAGGGATTGGCAAAGGCCGCGCCTTTTTTATAAGCGCGATAGGTTGCGGTGACGCTGCATCCCTGCGCATTGGTTGAAAGATAATACACGTTGGCGTATCCGCCAGTGCACAGACAAACAGCGTCTGCTGCATGGCTCTGAATCTCGCCCGTTATAAGGTTACGGACCGTAATGCCCTTTGCTTCACCATCAACAACCACCAGGTCGAGCATCTCGGTACGAGGATACAGGGTAACGGTGCCTGCCTTTATCTGGCGCATGAGTGCTGCATACGCTCCAAGCAGAAGCTGCTGGCCCGTCTGACCACGCGCATAAAAAGTGCGAGAAACCTGAGCGCCCCCGAATGACCGGACATCAAGGTAGCCGGCATAGTCCCGCGCAAACGGAACTCCCTGGGCAACACATTGGTCAATAATGCTGTTGCTTATCTGCGCAAGACGGTAGACATTTGCTTCGCGCGCCCGGAAATCACCGCCCTTGATCGTGTCGTAAAAAAGACGTGAAACGCTGTCCCCGTCATTGGGATAGTTTTTTGCAGCATTGATCCCGCCTTGGGCTGCAATACTGTGTGCCCGGCGGGCGCTGTCCTGATAGCAGAAGGAATGCACCGAATACCCCAGTTCACCCAGAGTTGCTGCAGCAGCTGATCCGGCGAGTCCGGTTCCTACTACAATAATCTTGTATTTTTTCTTATTAGAGGGACTGACCAGTTTCATATCGCGGCGATGGTCATCCCATTTTCGGGAAAGCAGGCTTGATGGATAATTGCCTTGTAACAACACGATCGTCCCTCCCTAAAGAGATATCCAGCCGAGGAAAATCGCAACTGGAATGGATGCGTAGCCAATCAGAATCACAACGGATCCCACAATACTGATTCGATCAAAAACCGGCAGCGATTTTTCCGAATTCAGACCGATTGATTGAAAAACACTCTGAACGCCGTGCCGAAGGTGAAGTCCTAAGACAATCAATCCGACAACATAAAGCCCCGCAAGCGGAATCTGCTGGAAACCGGATACAATCATTTTAAAAACATCGGGCCGGCCCAGCGCATCTTTATTGGCAGGAAGATTGGCTGCAAATTCTGGATAAATGATTTGAAAACTGAAATGCAGGAGATGATACAGAATAAACCCCAGCAGTACAAGCCCGGTCCATATCATCGTTCGACCTGAGAAGGTTGCGCGAAGATTCTGTTTCATGACATAGGCTTGTGGCCGTGCGTTGTTATTTTGCAGGGTCAGATGAATTCCCATGAAGACATGCAACAAAAAAATGGGAATCAGAGCAGCTCTCGCTGCCCAGACCATCAGCGGAAAAGCATGCAGATGTTCACCGTAGGCATTGATCCATCCGGAGAAAATAGTCATATTGCCGGCCAAATGGATAAGGACAAAAATGAACATCAGTATTCCGGTAACCGCCATAATGATTTTTTTGCCGACCACGCTTTTGAATAGCCACATACCGGCTCCTCATCGCAGTAAAATCCGGTGAATTGACAGGGGAGAATATCGCGAATGCCAAACATACCATGGACATAAACCAATTGCAACCAAAAAAAGGTTTTTGATGTTGCTGCAAATACACACACCCCTTTTTGTGCATTTCATTGCTTGATTCGCTTTTCGACTTCTGGTATACTATCATGCTTTTGAAGCGATAAGCCGAAATAAGTCGCCGTATTCACGTAAAAGCTACGCTACTTTTTTCCGGAGGTTGTTGTGGAAGATAAAGGACACGCTTGTCTGCAGGAAAAAGAAGTTGGGAAATTCCAGTTTTTCGGATTAATTTTTGGAATTTTTTTTGCCATCATTATCTTTGACATCATTCTCGGGCTCGTGTTTCATGGATTCACGAAGGAAAATTCAACGGCCACCCAGGATGCGCTGATCCATACCCTCTATTTCTGTTTTGGTGCAGCCGCTGCAATTCCCCTCTATCACTACAAAAAAAATCTCATCATCATCCTCAGCTCAGGATGTCTCGTAGTCGGCCTCCAGCTTCTGATACTCTCCGCGGGAAAAACGGTTTCTCTCTGGCCCCTTTTGCAGACGGTTTTTCTGGAAAAAATATGGGCGTACGGGGCGCTGCTCGTTTTCATCCAGGTATTTCGCTATGCTGAAATGAACATGGATTATGCTCAAGCGGAGAATATCGTTGAGACAATCGACGAAGCAACAAACAAAAAACTGGATATGGCTCGTTGCAGCAAATGCGGAGGCAGAACCGTTGTTGCTCGTGAATGGAATATCAGGGGAACCAAAAAACAGGTTTTCTTTTGTGAGTGTTGCGGCCGGTATATTAAAGGAAATCCGTTAACCGGTTTGGTCCTTGGTGTTGTATTGATTGTGACTTCGATCGGATTAGCCTATGGCATGAATGCCGGAAGCGGTCGCTCTCCTTCGGATGATGCTATCAACATTCTGTTCGTCGCCATGTTTGCCTTGGGCATCAGATCTTTGTATATGGGCATCCGGTCGGTGTTCAGGCAGAAAACGAGCAGCCATGTGCTTCCGAATTAAACAGACTCTTCATTCAGTCCGATCAATGATCTGCATGCCTGCATTCGCATATCGATTTCCAGCAGGGGTAAATGAAACAAGCTCAGTATCCAGAGCTGCCCACGCGTGGTCGGGAATCGGTATATTCCCTGCACGAATGTTTTCTTCCAAATGATCAATCCGGGTTGTTCCCGGTATGGGAACAATGTCCTCACCTTGCCGCAGCAACCATGCCAATGCCACCTGCGAGGCAGTCACTGCATTATCTGATGCAATCTTTTTTACAATTTCAAGCAGCTTCGCATTCTGTTCGAAATTTTGTTTGTAAAAACGAGGATTGCTCCGACGCCAGTCTGTTTCTTCAATATCTTCATACCGTTTGAATTTTCCCGCAAGAAACCCCCGGCCTACAGGACTGTATGACACCAAACCAATGCCTAGTTTGCGCATGGCAGGAAGAATCCTGTCTTCAACTGTTCGTTCCCAGAGTGAGTATTCGGTCTGGACCGCAGATAACGGATGGACCGCGTGCGCTCTTCTGATGGTTCCTGGCCCGACTTCCGAAAGCCCGATATACCGTACCTTGCCCTGATCAACAAGCAACGAAAGCATCCCCACGGTTTCTTCTATGGGAACTGCAGGATCAAGACGGTGCTGATAGTACAGATCAACGTAATCCGTATTCAGCCGTTTGAGTGAACCCTCGAGCGCTTCCTGAATATGCCTCGGACTGCTGTCCAATCCGAGCTGTTCTCCGGCAGGGCCGAATCGCCATCCGAATTTGGTTGCGAGAATGATATCAGAACGCTGTTTCCCTTGGAGTGCTTTTCCGATCAGCTCTTCGTTTTTGAAGGGGCCATACAATTCAGCCGTATCCCAGAAATTGATCCCGAGTTCGAAAGCCCGATCAAGAACAGCGAGAGACGATGCTTCGTCCGCGCCTCCGTATGCCCAGGACATTCCCATGCACCCTAACCCAATCAGTGGAACTTCCAGACCTTGTTGTCCCAGTTTTCTGTGTTTCATGGCTGCTCCTGTTTATGCGAACATGGAATGGATTGAAAATATTCTCTCTAAAAACTATAGCACACGGGAGGACTGTTGACGAAAAGGCACGGGAAATATCATGGGGATAGCTCTTCTGATGCAGCACAAACAGTTTTTCTTTGAAAAACAGGGGCAGTCTGTTATAATACCCGCCGTTATGATTCATGAAATCAAGCTTCACGGAAATATTTCTGATACGTTGGAATATTTTGTTACGATTACGGGTGCGGATTTAAACGGCAGATATTACTCCGAATCGCTTCCGGAAGTTGATCGTTTTTTTTCCGGCTGTAATGAATTTAGAATCACTCCTTCCGGAATCAGTTACCGAGGAACCGGTGGAAGCCTCTGCGAATATATGTTCGGAGTCGACCTTCCCCTGAAGGATCTTGTCAGAACTGACGTTTCCAACCGGCTGGTCATGTATGGGGCTTTTTATGACACAGCGGATACCATCACATTTTCCAATGATACTGCAGGCCGGGAATCATTTGACCAGGTTTTTCTGAATGGCCATGCTGTTTCAAATTATTATTTTTTTGTTCACAGCGCGCAGCAGCCGGAGTTAAAGGAAGTGCAGCGTGATCTTCTTAAAAAAATCGGAAAACAGCTGAAACGAAGCCCAACCGTCGGGCAGATAAACGATGCGAAGCTTTGCCGGGAGATATTCGATGCCCTGGATGATCCCAGCGCGCTTGTGTTTCTGTTCCGGCTCCTGAACAAACGCAATGAAGAATATTTCCAGGAATTCACCAGGCTGTATGCCGGGCAGAAAAAGCTTTCCACGGAAGCAAACAATGCGCTGGAAACCCTGGCGAGAAAAAACAAGATTGCCCTGTATCAGCAGGAACGCATCAAGATCGACGGCATGTACAAGCTTCCGGAGAACAAAAGGGTCGTCGATGAATACAAGGATATCCTCATCAGCGTCTCGGATAAAGGGGAAGTGAACCCTTCCGAACTCGCAAAACTTTCCCGTCTCCGCACCCTCAGCCTCAGACTCAATATCCCGCATATGCTTTTTGATACCCTGGATGAACTTCTCCTGAAAGACATGAGAATCATCGAGCTAGAAGAACCGGACTACGTGCGGGACACCCGCGCCATTTTCGAAGGCCTGTTCTTCCGGACGGATAAAATACGGGGACACCTTTCCCAGGAAGACCTGATCAAACTGTTAAAAGCAAAACAAAAATCCACATCCATGCATGACCAGACGTTCGAGGGGCTTCTCCTGGATACCGTGCGGATGTGCGACGAACACGCGCGGGATACCAATGACCTGTCGGTGCTCGAATCCATGAGCTCCATCCTGACCTATTTTGACCGCTACGACAGCACGGCATCCTTGATCAATAACCTTGCATTCATGGAAAACGCTACATTGAGTGAGGATAATATACGAAGCCTCTCAGGGAATAAAGCTGTCTTTGACCAGATTCATTCTGATTTGTTTCCCGAGCTCTTCATCGATCCGCTCCACGACAACCGGTATCTGACCGGCTACGGACGTAAAAAAGTCGATCGGCTGTTCCAGGGGCTGGATGCGATCAAGGCAGGAAACATGACCTACCGGGAATTGACCGGAGCGCTCGCGATGATCAATGAAGAGAACCGAATGTATGCGGTTATTCACCGGTATATGAAGGACCGGTTTAAACGCATTTACTCCGAATTAAATTCCCAGGAAGATCAGGAGATATTTATTCAGGATTTAAATCGCGAAATTCAGGCCAAAGGGATCGTGAATCGCCCCATTCCGCATTCTATTTTCGAGGAAATCATTCTGGATATCAGGAAAGAATCCTTTTACCTCAACAATCTTCTTCCGCATATCATTGTTTCCCGGGATCATCGTGTGCGTGAGGATTTTCTCGCAAACAGCGGCCTCGACCGGTTTTATGTGGAAGAGCTGGAGAAAAATTATTTCGACATGAATAAGCTCGAGGGAACCGTTCTCGAAGAGATACGAAAATGACCGTACAGCCACTCCGAATAATTGACCGGTATATTTTCCGGGAAATGATGTCTCCGTTTTTTCTGAGCATGACCGTATTAATGCTTGTCCTGTTCTTGAACAAGATATTCAGGCTTGCTGATCTCGTCATGTCCAAAGGCGCCTCTATATTCTCGATCCTCCAGGTGTTTGCATACATCATTCCGGGCTTTCTGGTTATCACGATCCCCATGTCGCTCCTGGTCGCCTCGCTCACTGCCTTTGCCCGTCTCAGCACCGACTCGGAGATAACCGCAATGAAAGCCTCCTGTATCAGCCTCTATGACATGATGCGGCCGGTCATGTTCTTTGCAGCGATCTGTTTCAGCATAACCACCTTCACCTCGCTTGTTTTGGTCCCCGGATCAGACGCGGCCATGAAGGCGCACCTGTTTAACATGGTCAAGTCGCGGGCGCTGGTCGGAATTGAACCGGGTGTATTTACCAGCACATTCGACGGGATGGTCATCTACGTCGACAAGATGGAATCCCTGGATAACATTCAGGGCATGTTCATCGCCGATGAACGGTCAGGAAAAGAACCCTACGCCATTGTGTCGCTTCGCGGCAAGCTCATGGCGGATCCCGCATCCTTAAATGTCATACTTGCGATGGAAGAAGGGGCAATTCACATGCAGCCCCGCGATGAAAGCACATACACGCTCATGGGATTTAACACTGCTCGTTTGTATCTCGACATTAACAATGCCCTGGTGCAACGCCAATCACCCCAAAAAGGATATCATGATTACGGCACCGTCGAACTGATCAAGACTATTTATCAATTGCGGAGCGAGGGAAAACCGTCCTATTCTCCGGAAACAGAACTCCATAAACGGCTTTCGATTCCCCTTGCCTGCATTATTCTGGGCTTGATCGGAGCGCCGCTCGGAATCCGGAAGAGCAGATCTGGAAAGTCCGTAGGCGTTATTCTTGCCCTTTTAGTGTTCCTTTTCTACTATATTATAGTTGGAAGCGCTACTAATCTTGCGGAAACCGGAACAATCCGTCCAGCCCTTGCGTACTGGCTTCCGAACATACTCATGATTATTGCTGCCGGTGTATATGTAATCAAAAAAAGCCGCGATATTGATTTTAAAATCGCCTCTACCGTGGATTCGTATTATTATGACTTCAAGAACTGGGTACAGCAGAAAGGGAAACCGCTGTTATAACCGGAACCTGAACGGACTCAAGAAGCATGTCAATACTTGCCAAACATATATTCAAGGAATTCATCACCCTCCTGCTCGGCGTTCTCGTCGGGATTGTGGTGGTGTACCTCTGCGTCGAGTTCCTCCAGAAAGCCGACCGGATGATCAAACACCATGCAACGCTTTTGCAGGTTGCAAAATATTTTTTATACAGCACCCCGAACATGATTACCATGTCGCTTCCCATGGCAACGCTTATCGCTGCTCTCCTCGCCATGGGGAACCTCTCCCGACACAATGAAATCATCGCCATGCGCGCCGGGGGAGCAAGCCTCGTTCGGATCATCGCTCCGCTTGTTGCCGGAGGATTGCTGGCATCAGTATTCGGTTTTATCAACAATGAAGTTATTATGCCGGCCTGCATGGAGCGGGCAAATTATATCAGGCTCGTTGAGATTGAGAAAAAACAGCAGACCGTAATGTTTCAGCAGTCCCGATTGTGGCTGCGAGGCCCGGACAACAGTATTGCAAATATCGAACTCATTTCTCCGAACCGCAATGAAATGATTGGTTTGAATATTTACAAACTGAATCCGGATTTTTCCGTGCGCGAGCGGATCAAAGCGGAAAAACTCATCTGGAAGGATAACGCCTGGAGACTGAACCGCAGTTATACCTATACGATAACCGGAGACACGGTTCGTTCCCGTATTTCAGACGGTGAAGTCTATAACATCCTCGAAAAACCGGATGATCTTGGAATGGTGGTAAAAGATTCCGAGGAAATGAATTTTGCTGAAATGCGTGATTATGTCAACCGCCTGAAAAAAAGCGGGTATGAATCGTCAAAATATGAAGTCCAGCTTCATAATAAACTTGCATTCCCTCTTGCAAGCCTCCTGGTTGTCCTGATTTCAATACCGTTTTCCATACAGCGAGTGCGTTCAGGCGGTACCGGAAAGGGATTCGCTTTTGCCATCCTGATCGCGTTTGTCTATTTAACCTTGATGAGCATCGGTGAATCGTTTGGAAATTCAGGTGTACTCCCGCCGTTTCTCGCGGCCTGGCTCGCAAACAGTATCTTTGCAACTGCTTCGCTGATTGTTTTGCACCGGATGCAAAAAAGCATGTAGCCTTCGCATTCACTGCCTCCATGATAAAAAAAATATCTAAAATTATATGTGGAGTTGTGCTTGTTCCTTTCTGCGCGGGTTTTACCTGGCAACTTGCTGCAATGGCCGCTGATGCCACGTATAAACCCGACACTCCCTATTATTTCGTTTGGGGCGGATTAGGATATCTCATCATCCACCTGCTCTTTAAAAAACCGATTCTTGCGTATGTCGTGGGACATGAAATGACCCATGCCCTTTTCGCCATGCTGTTCGGAGGGAAAGTGACCTCTCTTCATGCAAGCAATCGGGGAGGCCGGGTTACTATAACCCGGTCGAATTTTCTCATCACCCTTGCACCCTATTTTTTCCCTCTGTACACGTTCCTTGCTTTGCTCCTGTATGGTGTAGCACATGCTGCCCATGCCCAGGGTATAGCCCTCGATATCCTCGTCTTTGTATCAGGAGCGACATTTGCATTCCATGTAATGCTTACGCTTGTTTTTTTGGGAACCGATCAGACGGATATCAGGGAACACGGACAGATTTTTTCCTATCCGTTGATTTACCTGTTCAATATTGTATTCGCAGCCTTTCTGCTCCATGTATACTTTGCCGAAAATTCGGATTTTCTCTCGTATTGCATCAATGGTATAATGAAAAGCAGTGATATGCTGTTGCGGGCACTCCATTATTTGTATATTTTTTCCCAAAAAGGGCTTCAGCTTCTGATATGAAAGGGGAATTCCCATGCTGATCGTAGGGCTTACCGGGGGAATTGCAAGTGGAAAAAGCCTTGCAGCCGGGATATTCAAGGATCTCGGAGCCCAGGTGATTGACGCTGATCGTATTGCCCATCAATTACTGGAACCTGATGAACAGCCGTGGAAAGAGGTCGTCGAATACTTCGGGGAATCCATCCTCCTGCCTGACAAGTGCATTGACCGGAAAAAACTTGGCGAAGTCATATTTAATGATCCCCAAAAGCGTCTCTGGCTAAACAGTATCCTGCATCCCAGAATATTCGAGGCGTTTCAATCGCAGATAAAACGGCTGAAGGATCGCCAACCGAATTCCATTGTTATTTTTGACGCCATCCTGTTAATTGAGACCGGATATCACCGGAACCTCGATAAGATCATTGTTGTCTACGCAGAACAGGAACAGCAGATCGAGCGCCTCACTGCACGCGATGGTTTTACCCGTGAACAGGCCCTCGCTAGGATTCAAAGCCAGATGCCCCTCAAGGAAAAGCGTTCTTACGCTGACTACATTGTTGACAACACACAATCCCGCGAATATGCCGAACAACAGGTGCGAAAAATCTTTCAACAATTAAGACAGGAAGAAGAGCTCCAAAGATCACCTGATTAGACTCCAAACACCTTCGAATTAATTATCACTTCCTCCTCACACAAACCAACCAGTTCCTCTCAAATTTTGCTAGATTCCCTTGCGAGCTTTGCGAGAATATGTTTAAGATGTCGCTCCATTTTGCCGATACGTAAATATGCCTTACTTTCAAAAACTTCCTTTCAATGAGGATGAGAGATGGACTCTTCTTTAAAGAATGTATCCCGAAGAAATTTTCTCGGCATAGGAGTAGGTGCTGCTGCAACGCTGCTTCTCATGCCTTCGGTTTCATCCGTTGTAGCAGCCGAAAAAGCGCCGTCACTTTCGTTTCTCTGGCCGAAAAATGGAACCATAAGCGGAGAAGAATCGTTCTTCAAAGAGTTTGCAAATACTTTCACCATTTCCCCTCGCGAACGATATTTTGCCGCAGCACAAAAAGGCTCCATGCCTATCCCAATCATGCAGCGCCACAAAGAAGGTCTTGATCAGGTTGCCCGTGACCCGTTTCCGGTATATCTGGAACCATCCGCTGAAACCCGGAGAAAAATAGCCCGCTGCTATGGGGCGAGCCCTGATGAAATTGCTATCGCTCGCACAACGACGGATGCTGTGTGTATGATCCTGAACGGTATTGACTGGAAACCAGGCGACGAATTCCTCACGTCAACCATGGAATATCCGAATTGTGTTGCCACAATGCTCAGGGTTGCAGCGAGACATCGGCTCGTGATCCGACAGTTCGGCATCCCCATGCATCTGGATGCAACCGCAGAGGAAGTGGTGCAATCGGTACGCCGCCAAATCCGCCCGGGAAAAACCAAAGTCCTCTTCTTTTCAGCAATCACCCAGCCAAACGGTCAGATACTTCCCCCGCATAAGCTTGCAAAACTTGCGCAGGAATACGGCATCATTACCGTTGTCGATGGCGCTCATTATGGCGGAATGTTTGATCCTGAACTTGACAAAACCGGGATTGATTTCTGGGCAATTGCCGGACATAAATGGCAGTGCGGACCCGGAGGAACCGGCATTTTATATGCAAGGAATAAACTACATGCATGGAATTCAAATCCGCTTCCCCAGTTCCATCTCATCCGAAGCGGACAGCTTGACGCGCCTCTCGATGGTTCCCGGCCAGAAGGCTTTGATATAGGAAACGCTCTAAGCATTTATGGATTTCCGGAATCCGCTGACTGGCGTTCTCTGGGTGAGGCATGTGAATTATGGGATGTGATTGGACGAGAACGGATACAAAATTATATTCTGAGCCTATCAGATCATCTCCGCAAGCGCTTGAAGGAACGCTTTGGAGAGAACTGTTTTCTCCAGCCTGTTCGTGATCCAGAGCTTAAATCCGGAATCGTAGCCTTTAACCCATTTCAAAAATCTGCACAGCGGCGTGATTTTAATCTCGCTCATGCGTTTCAGGATCGCATGTTCAGCGAACATCAATATCATCTCGGCATGGGAGGGCTTGATTCCCGCGGCCTGACCAGACCGCCTTCACGAGATGCTGTGTCGTTTATAGAAGGCTGCATCCCGAATCGCGATCCCCTGACCAATGCTCCCAAACCGACCGACGTCCCCATCCGCGCCAGCACCGGCCCCTGGCTTTCACGACGGGATATTGATGTCTTTGTCGATGCCTGCGACGTGACCGTGAGAAAATTGCTAGAAAAGAGGTTGGAGTTTCAAGGTCATGCAAGGACGATGAAGGGATGAATCTTCACTGTGATGCATGCTAGGCTATAGTAAAACTCGTTTTGTCATTGCGAGGAGTGATTTTACGACGCGGCAATCTGACACGTGACAGAAGACAATATTGCTTCCAAATAGTATAACTACTCTGAGTAATTCCTTCGCACAAAAGACTCTCCTCTTCTTTTGTCTGTTTGACAACGATACAAGCAATACTATTGCTCCGATGTTGACATACTTGATATGATAGTTTATATTATAGCCATATCAACGTGTGGAGGTAGAGGTAGAATGAAAACTGTAACAGCACTCGATCTACGAAAGAAGCTGGGCAGTGTTTTGAATGCCGTAGCGGATAAGCATGAGCCTGTAACCATTACCCGGGCGAATAAGCCCCTTGCAGTTATTATGTCAG
>JBAZLV010000046.1:0-14855 GCA_041650055.1 Nitrospirota bacterium
CCAGCAAAATAATCACCCACCGGCTCCGGTGAATAGTGTCCGAGGAAAATCGCGCCTGCATTTTTAATCCTGCTCAACAGGTCAAACGGCTTCTCAACTGCCAGTTCAAGATGCTCAGGGGCGAGTGAGTTTGAAATATCCGCGGCATCTTCAAGACTTGATGTAATAATAATGGCGCCGAACCGATCAAGTGATTTTCGGATGATTTCTTTCCGTCCCAGGGTCGCAAGCTGCAGTTCTATTTCCGCATCCACCTTCTGTGCCAGCTCGCGTGATGGTGTAATCAGAATCGCGGATGCAAGTTCATCATGCTCTGCCTGGGAAAGAAGGTCCGCAGCAACGAATACCGAATCAGCCGTTTGATCGGCAATGACCACGATCTCGCTTGGACCCGCAATCATATCAATGTCAACTTGCCCGAACACGTATCGTTTTGCGGTCGCAACGTAAATGTTTCCGGGACCAACGATCTTGTCCACTTTGGGAATGCTGGCCGTGCCATACGCCATTGCGGCAATGGCCTGTGCACCCCCGATTTTATAAATCTCGGTTATCCCCACGATGTCCGCTGCAATGAGAATATACGGATTGAGCGCTCCTCCGGGCGCAGGGCAGCACATGATGATCTGTTCAACACCGGCAACGGTTGCTGGAATCGCGTTCATAAGGACCGATGATGGATACGAGGCTTTGCCCCCGGGGACATAGATCCCCACGCTTCTGATTGGCCGGACAAGATTTCCGAGAATAACACCGTTGTTTTCCTCGGTTACCCAGGAACTCAGTTTCTGTTTTTCATGAAATGAACGGATGTTCGTCGCTGCTTTTCGAAGCGCATCAATATTCTGCGGCTGTGCATTCGTATAGGCGTTTTTGATGTCTTCTGCTGATACACGAATATCCTTTAGCGAAACAGCTGCCTTGTCGAACTTTTCCGTATATTCAATCACCGCAGGATCTCCTTCCCTGCGCACCCGCTCCACAATCTCTTTGACCGTAGCCGCAACTTCTTCAGTCGCCATCTCTCCGCGATTGATAATTCGTTTCAGTTCATTTGTGATGTCATTCTGACAAGTATCGATGATTTTCATACATTCCTTTGTTTGGTGTTCTGGGTGTCCCTGCTAACGAGTATCCATCCGTTTGATATCAGCACCAAGTCCCGAAAGCTTCTGCTCAATATTTTCATATCCCCGATCGAGATGATAAATACGGGATATGACTGTTACTCCCTCCGCTGCAAGCCCGGCAAGGATCAGGGATGCGCTTGCACGAAGGTCCGTGGCCATAACTGGCGCGCCTGAAAGCCGGGAAACCCCTTTCACAACAGCAGAACGTCCTTCGGTCTGGATATCCGCTCCCATGCGTCTTAATTCCGCAACATGCGTAAATCGATTTTCAAAAATGGTCTCATGTAAAACACTGGTTCCCTCAGCCAGGCTCATCAGGCTCATAAATTGAGCCTGCATATCCGTGGGAAAACCGGGATACTCCAGCGTCTTGATATCAACCGGCTTGATCATCCGGCTCCCGGAAACGTGAATACTGTTCTCTTTGATCGTTATGTCGGCTCCTGCCTCACTCACTTTTGCGAGCACGGCTTCCAGGTGGCCGGGATTGCAGTTTTGAATTCTTATCGAACCATTGGTAATCGCGGCTGCAATCACAAACGTTCCTGTTTCAATCCGATCTGGCATCACCGTATGCTGCATGGGTTGGAGACTGTCGACCCCCTGTATTCTGATCAGATCAGTTCCTGCACCCTCAATGCGAGCGCCCATGCCAATCAAAGCATTCGCAAGATCCACAACCTCTGGCTCACGCGCAGCATTTTCGAGAATGGTTTCGCCTTTGGCAAGTACCGCCGCCATCATGATGTTCTCAGTTCCCGTCACGGTAATAGTATCAAAATAAATATGAGCACCGCGCAGTTTTTTTGCCTTTGCAACAACATATCCATGTTCGATCCCGACAGAAGCGCCCATCTTTTCAAGACCCATGAGATGTAGATTGATCGGCCGTGCGCCAATGGCACAGCCTCCCGGCAGAGAAACTCGCGCTTTTCCCATGCGGGCAACAAGAGGACCAAGTACTAAAACCGATGCTCGCATGGTACGGACCAGATCATAGGGCGCCTCTGGTTTCGTGATACCGGTCGCATCAACAAGGATGTCACTGCCGCTCCGCTCAACACGCACGCCCATATGCTGAAGAATATTTCCGAGCGTCTTGACATCGGCAAGCACCGGAACATTCGAGATCGTGTGCTTCCCTTCGCAGAGCAGACTCGCAGCAATTATCGGGAGGGCCGCGTTTTTTGCTCCGCTGATTGAAACGTCGCCTTTGAGCTTTTTCCCGCCTTGAATGACAATGGTTTTCATTGCGTTCTCTGAGATTACTCCGATACCGTTTTATTTTTTTCGTGCAATCACAACCCGCTCGATCCCCGCAAGATCCCTGGCGATCTCGGGTTGGTCATAGGCATGAGTCTTAAGAATCATCTCTCGAAGCGCATCTGCCTGCCCTGCGCCCATTTCCATAATCAGCACGCCGGCCCGGCGAAGGTAATCAGGCGCTTCTAAAATTATTTTTTCATGAACTTCGGTGCCCCGGGCTCCTGAAAAAAGCGCTGTTGCAGGTTCAAAATCCCTGACCTCGGGCTGGAGACTATCACGTTCCCGATCCGCTATATAGGGTGGGTTCGAAACAATAACATCAACCTGCCCTTGCATCCTAGGATCATGCAAAGCATCAAACAAGTTTCCTTCCAGAAACCTTATCCTGCCTTCCATCCCGTGCAGGTGCGCATTTTTCTTTGCAAGGGTCAGTGCTGATCGCGATATATCGATCGCAACGATCCTGGCGTGAAGCAATTCATGAGCAAGACTGACGGCAATGCAGCCGGTTCCTGTCCCGAAATCGACGATCGTGATCCTACGATCCGTTTTGCCAAGAATCGTGAGAACCGATTCGATAATCAATTCGGTCTCAGGTCTTGGAATGAGCGCATCAGGGGTTACAAAAAACGCATGCCCCCAGAATTCCTGAATGCCGGTAATATACTGGAGCGGCTCACGCTGCGACCTGCGATAGACAGCAGCACCCAGTGCCCCGGCAGTTGCAAAATCTATCACATCATGCAGATGAGCAAGGAGCCAGGCACGATCTTTTTTCAAGACCCAACAGAGCAGCAGTTCAGCGTCAAGTCGGGCGGTCGAAATGCCTGCCTCTGATAACGTTGCTGCCGTGCTCGTTATGGCTTCAAGAAATGTCACTGTGCACTGTCATCTGGTATTTGGCATCCTGCCTCTGGTATCCGTATCTTTATGCATTCCGGTATCCTGCATCTGGCATCAGAATGATTTACAGGTTCTTCAGCCGTTCGGCATTTGCCGCTGCAGCAAGTGCATCCGCGAATTCATCGAGATCGCCGTCCAAAACCGATTCAAGCCGGTACAACGATAACCCGATGCGGTGATCGGTTACTCTGCTCTGGGGGAAATTATACGTTCTGATTTTCTCGCTCCGCTCTCCGGAACCGACCTGGGACTTGCGGTCCTGGGCAGTCTGTGCTTCCTGCCGTTCACGTTCCCGTTCAAGTATCCGGGACTTCAGAATCTTCATCGCCTTTTCCCGGTTTTTTAACTGAGAGCGTTCATCCTGGCATGCCACTACTTCACCCGTTGGAATATGGGTGATCCTGACCGCTGAATAGGTCGTGTTTACACTCTGTCCCCCAGGTCCGGAAGAGCAATACGTATCGATCCGAAGATCTTTTTGCTCGATCTGAACGTCAACATCCTCCGCTTCCGGAAGGACCGCAACGGTCACGGTTGATGTATGAATCCTGCCGCTTGCTTCGGTCGCAGGAACGCGCTGCACACGATGCACTCCACTTTCATATTTCAATCTGCTGTACACGCCTTTGCCCTGAATCTGGGCAATCACTTCCTTAGCCCCTCCGACCCCGGTTGAACTGAGATCAAGCAACGTGACCTTCCAGCGTTTTTTTTCCGCATAGCGGGAATACATCCGGAACAGCTCCGCGGCAAACAGTCCTGCTTCATCGCCCCCTGCACCTGCCCGTATCTCGAGAAAAATATTTTTTTCATCCCGAGGATCACGCGGGACAAGCATGAGTCGGAGTTGCTGCTCCATTTCGCTGATCTTTGGCTTCAGTTCCTTCAGCTCGGCTTCCGCCATCTGACGCAATTCCGGATCGGCCTGCTTGTCTATTACCATCTCTTCTGCTTCGCTGATCTGTTTCAGCAGATACTGATACCGGCGATACTGCTGCACCACATCCTCGATGTCGGAACGTTCGCGCGAATATTTCTGATAGGTCTGATGATCCGAAGCCACGCCCGGATCAGACAGCAACCGGGTAAGCTCGTCGTATTTTTCTGCAACAGCTTCTAGCTTTTTAAACATAGTCAGAGAAGAACATCAGAATGAACGTATATTATCCTGTCGTCTCTCGTGATTCGAGAACAGGATTTTCTTGCAATGATTCCTGAAGCGCCCTGATTGCCACTTCTATTTGATCAGGCGACGGCTCTCGCGTGGTCAGTTCCTGAAGCCAGAGCCCGGGAAGCATCAACGCTTTGATGATCCGGCTGTTCTCATGCTTCGCACTGTATTTGATAAATTCATATCCCAGCCCCGCAATAACCGGAAGAAGCAGAACCCGTGCAAGAGCTTTTGCCCAGAGCGGCCAGCTGCCGGGAATAAACGTAAACAGGAGAATCGAGAGCACGATGACCGCAAGCAGGAAACTGGTGCCGCAGCGCGGATGAATGCGCGAATACGGTCTGGCATTTTCCGGCGTCAGCTCAACTCCTGCCTCGAACGCGGCTATGGATTTGTGTTCAGCGCCGTGATATTCAAAAACCCGGCGGATATCCTTCATGCAGGAAATACCTGCGATATACCCGAGAAAAAAAATCACCCGCAGAATGCCATCGATGAAATTGAACAGGACACTGCTCGTATTGATTGCCTCAAACCAGATGCCGAGAAAACTAGTCAAAACGAGCGGGAGAACAAGAAAAAGTCCGATCGCAAGCAGAAATGCAAAAATCATGGTTCCTGCCATGGCAAGCGGGCTAAATTCCTCCTTCTTGCCTTCTTCGTTTTCCAGCGCCTCATTTGCGGAAAAATTGAGCGCCCGCATCCCGAGCCAGAGGGTTTCAAACAACACTACCGAACCGCGCAGGATTTTCGTTTTCAGGATGGGAAAACGCTCTCCGACCGGTCTGATTGTCTCCCGGAGAATTGAGATGGTTGCATCGGGTTTTCCGCCTTTTCGGACGGCAACGGCAAAGGCATGCGGAGAGCGCATCATAACGCCTTCAAGCACTGCCTGACCGCCTATGTTCGGTTTTTCAGACACCACGACCTCGTTTTGTATAGGAAATACAGACGCGAGGATGAACATCCATCCCCGCGTTCAGGAAGTAACAAATGGAAGTATTCTTGAGCAGTATCGCGGTGTTGCAACGGTGTGCTCGTGTTTCCGGTGGTGATTACGCTTTTTTGTACTTCTTTCTGAATTTGTCAACCCGGCCTTCGGTATCGATCAGTTTCTGTTTGCCCGTAAAGAACGGATGGCAAATGGAACAAATATCGAGCTTGACCGCTGGCTTGGTGGACCGAGTCTGGAATGTTTCGCCGCATGCGCAGGTTACGGTCGCTACTTTGTAGTCAGGATGAATACCTTGTTTCATAAATTTCCTCCAAGCAACTCGAATGAACACGGAAGAATGGAATCAGTGTTCATTCGTGGTTTTCTTATTAATGAAGAAGGCAAATAATATACCAATGCGATTGAAAACACAAGAAAAAAGTGGAGCCCTCCCGTGGGAGCTGGAGACTCCTGTTAATAACGCGACATCCCCGCAGCAGTCACGATTGATCGGGGCTGCGGGGTTACTTATTCATGGAATCGAGAAAGTCCCGGTTAGTCTTCGCCTGCTTCAGTTTCTCGAGCAGGAATTCCATGCTCTCGACCGTACTGAGCGGATTCAGGACTTTTCTCAAAATCCACATGCGGTTTAAATCATCCTTGTCAACCAGCAGTTCTTCCTTGCGGGTCCCGGAGGCATTGATGTCAATCGCCGGGAATACCCGCTTGTCCACAAGCTTCCGGTCAAGATGCAGCTCCATGTTGCCGGTGCCTTTGAATTCTTCGAAGATAACGTCGTCCATCCGGCTACCCGTATCCACGAGCGCGGTTGCCAGAATGGTAAGGCTTCCTCCGCTTTCAATGCTTCTGGCTGCTCCGAAAAACCGTTTCGGCCTCTGAAGCGCATTTGCGTCGAGACCGCCGGAAAGAACCTTGCCGGAAGCCGGGATGATCGCGTTATGGGCCCGGGCAAGTCTCGTGATGCTGTCAAGAAGAATGACGACATCCTTTTTATGTTCAACAAGCCGTTTAGCGCGCTCGATAACCATATCAGCCACCTGAACGTGCCGTTGCGGCGGTTCATCGAATGTTGAGCTGATGATTTCCGCTTTGACCTGGCGCTGCCAGTCCGTCACTTCCTCGGGCCGCTCATCGATTAAAAGCACAATAAGTTTAATATCTTTATGGTTTTTTAAGACTGCTTTTGCAATCGCCTGAAGCAGCATCGTCTTGCCGGTGCGGGGCGGAGCCACGATCATGCCGCGTTGGCCCATCCCGATAGGTGTGATAAGGTCCATTGCCCGGGTTGTATAGTCTGCAGGAATATGTTCAAGCTTGATCTTTTTTTCCGGATAATACGGGGTCAGGTTGTCAAACAGGATTTTGGAGCGGGATATTTCAGGATCTTCATAATTAATCGCGTCGACCTTTAAAAGAGCGAAATAACGCTCACCTTCCTTGGGTGGACGTATCTGGCCGGAAACTGTGTCTCCGGTGCGGATATTGAACCGCCGTATCTGGGACGGAGAAACATAGATGTCATCCGGGCCGGGAAGATAATTGTAATCCGGCGCCCTCAGAAAACCGAATCCATCCGGCAAAATCTCGAGGACTCCCTCGCCGAAAATCATACCGTTCTTTTCGGTCTGCGCCTGCAGGATCGCGAAAATCAGTTCCTGTTTTCGCATGCCGCTGACGCCTTCGACCTTTAATTCATCAGCCATGGCGGTGAGTTCGGCAATATTTTTGCCTTTCAATTCCACTAAGTTCATACGTGTGCTCCTTGGACCCGGATTAGGGAAGACGGATAGATATGATCCTTGTAACAGGGATGGGTTGACAGATTGTTTACTCCTGTATGTGCGTGAATATATGCATGAAGGTAAGATAAATGGTTATTGAACGAAGTGCGGTATCGTTATTGTCGTGTGTATGCCGTTCTTTTTCAGAATGTATTACGGATGTATAATCCGGTTATCGCTCGCAGGTTAGATACTACCAGGGGTTATTCGTTCGATTGATTGTCTGAAACAGAATATAACCCATACCACTGCATTTGTCAATATGTATAATGCTATTTTTTGAAACGAACGCGCTATAAAGAAGGCCAAAACCGACAGTACGAAGGCCGCCGGTTTTGACACTTCAAAATAGCACGTTATACAATTTTAAAGGGATTCATGTAAACGAAAAAGAAGATAACAACCAGGGTATAAATGGCAAGCGACTCGATAAGTGCCAAACCCAGAATCATGGTCGTCATAATCTTTCCCATGGTCTCGGGATTCCGGGCAATTCCCTGGACTGCGCCTCCCACTGCATGGCCCATTCCAATGCCGGTACCCAGCGCGGCAAGCCCGATTCCAATAACGCTCCCGAGCTCCACATATCCAAAAAATGATAAGTGAGCGGCATCGGTTGCTGCTCCTGCTGCTTCAGCAGCAAAGGCAGCTGTTGCTCCCATAAAAACCAGAAAAAGAATGGCTGAAATTTTTTTCATTCTTAAAATCTCCTTTCCATAACCAAAGAACTCAAATAATGTTTATTGCATAATCTAAGGCATGCCGTCAATGCTCTGCTCCGAGATGGGATGCTTCAAGCGACCCGGCTATATACATGATCGTGAGAAGCGCAAATACTCCTGCCTGGACAAAAGCAACCAGAAATCCAAGTCCAAGAATTGGGACTTGCAAAAGGTAGGGAAAGATAATAAAGAGAACAATCAATAAAATATGCTTTGCAATCATATTCCCGAAGAGACGAACAGAGAGCGTTATGACACGGGCAAGATGGCTAATGATTTCAATTGGAAACATCAAAACTGCTGCTCCCCAGAGGGGCCCAAAAAAATGTTTAATGTACTTCGCACCCCATTTGCCGATGCCGACCGCATGCGTGACAAGAAAAACAATGACCGCAAGAGGAAGCGTCGTGTTCCAATTTGCTGTTGGCGATTCAAAACCAGGAATCAAACCTAATAAATTACAAACGAGAATAAAAAGAAAGAGCGTTCCTACTAATGGCAGGAATGGCCTGCCTTCAGGGCCCATATTCTCTACCATGTATTTTTCGAGGCCTCCGATAATTGCCTCAAATATATTCTGGATTCCCGTGGGCGCTGTTTTGCTTAAAGAAATCCGGACTAGAATCGCAAGCCCGATCAGGATTGCCATGGCAAGCCAGGTATAGGTAATATAAGCGGGGATTGCATGAAATTCCAGTAGTAACGGTCCTTCGACCATAAAAACTCCTTGAGAAACAAATGACACGGAATGTACTGCAACTAAGGTTTCTTGTCAAGAAAAAACCGGTTTGTTACTCGTTAAAAGCCTTTCTATCTGGCAGGCTAACGCTTGCAAGGACCTGCAACAGCCCGGCACCTTTCAGGAGATCAAGCTCTTCTCGATTCTGTACATAAAAAGAACCTGCGTACGCAAGCGAATTAAGTGAAATACCGTTAAAACACTCCCGTGATCGTGGTGCAAGAAGCATCCAGTCTCGGGTTAATAATAGATTATACGGCATGACCTGCTTCATCGGAACACCCTGAAGAGGAGCAGGCATTCCCAACCGTCCGAGGAGCGAGCCATAGAGCTTAAAGCATATCCGCGCTGCTGTTTGCGGATCGGAAGTAATATTCCGGTTTAAGGGTGCAAATGTATGCAGAAACGAAAATCGTGGAATCGTGCTCAATCCTTTTTCCAACGCTTCGCTCACGAGTGGTTCAATGGGAACCGAAGGCAGCTTGGGGAAAAAAGGAAGCGGAAGCAGTTGCAGGTGTTTATGTGCCTGACTTGCGCCTGCATCGCGACCACCATTGTAAAAACCGATCGCTTCATATTCCCGCATGCAGATCCAGAGTGCTTCAAAATCCGCCAGAGTAAGTAGCATCTCCTGAGGTTCAAATGCACGGGTAATGATGAGGAGGTGGTTTTCCCATACACTGTATCTGTTCAGGATGGCCAGATGGGTCTCAGAAAGATCAGCAATGATCAATTCAGGATCTGGATGCAGAAACGGATTTTCGGCATTCGTCTGTTCTTTCCGCTTTTCCGTCTGGTCAAGCAGGGTAAGCAGAAATCGGACGCCGGCATCCTCAACCAGTTCACGATAGGGTTCCCTGCCCTGTTTTCGTATCCGCTTGCTCAGCTCAGTGACACGACCTTGCAACGTACCTGGAACCAGTTTGTGCGTGCTCATGCATCCTCATGCAACAGGATCACAAAAAGCTCTTTCGAGATCAATCAACTGGAATTTCCACAACCCCATGGAAATAGCCTATCGGCTTATAATTTAACAACCACGGACTTTACCGCTTCTACTGATCGGGCGAAATCTTCTTTTTCCTGCGCATTCAGTTTGAGTTCAATGATTTTTTCTACACCACGCTTGCCAAGGATGATGGGCACTCCGGTATAGACGTCCGTTGCCCCGTATTCTCCCTGTAGATAGGCAGCGCAGGGAAGCATTCGTTTTTCATCAAAGAGGACTGATTTGACCATCTGCATAGCTGCCGCTGCCGGCGCATAGTAGGCGCTTCCGGTCTTGAGGAGCGTCACAACTTCTGCTCCGCCCTGCTTGGTTCGCTGGACCAGAGCTTCAATTCTTTCTTTCGTGAACAACTCCATGACCGAAACACCCTTCACGGTCGTAAATCTCGGCATGGGAACCATCTGATCTCCATGCCCGCCAAGAACAAGCGCTTCCACATCAATTGGGGACACGCCTGCTTCCCAGGCTACAAACGTCCTGAGCCGTGCTGAATCAAGAATACCGCCCATCCCGATGACTCGTGACGGATCAAATCCCGAGACCTTCATGCTCAGCTGCGCCATGATATCCATGGGGTTCGTTACAATGATATATACTGCCTGGGGAGAGAGAGCCGCGGTTTTCTGAACGACTTCGGTAATGACCTTTGCATTAGCTGCCAAAAGATCGTCTCTGCTCATGCCCGGTTTTCTCGGAAAGCCAGCGGTCACGACAATGACGTCGGATTGCGCCGTAAGCGCATAATCATTGGTTCCCTTGATTGAGGATGGAGATCCCCATAACGGGCATCCTTCTGACAGGTCCAATGCCTTGCCCTGGGGGACTCCTTCAACCACGTCAAATAGGATCACATCTGCAAAACCTTCCTGGACGATCATATGCGCAAGAGACGCCCCCACATTGCCTGCACCGACAACCGTTACTTTTTTCTGCATATTCATTTCCTCCATTTATTATTCATCTGTTGAACATTATACCGCACTTCTATGTGTCTATGCTCAGTGCCCGATGCTTTTCTCAACAATCGCGCCGAAATCTCCGAGATTGCGCACCACGGTTATCCCGGCACGCTCAAGCGCCTCAATCTTATTGCCCGCCTTTCCCTTGGAACCGCTGATAATGGCGCCGGCATGGCCCATGCGTTTACCCGGAGGCGCGGTCAACCCTGCAATAAACCCAAACACCGGTTTTTTAAAATGCTCCTGAATATATTCTGCGGCCTGTTCCTCGGCATCGCCGCCGATCTCTCCGATAAGACAGACGGCTCCGGTCTGACTGTCTTCATTGAACAACTTCAAAAGATCAATAAAGTTCATCCCTCCAATCGGATCACCGCCGATTCCGATGCACGTGCTCTGGCCGATTCCCACGCTCGTCAGCTGATGCACCACTTCATAGGTAAGCGTTCCTGAACGGCTGATAATCCCGATGGTTCCTTTTTTATGAATGTAGCCGGGCATAATGCCAAGTTTGCATTCCCCAGGAGTGATGATCCCAGGACAGTTCGGGCCGATCATTAAAGTGCCGTGCTCCTTGAAAAACGCTTTTGCACGCATCATATCCATAACCGGAATATGCTCGGCAATAACCACAACGAGCCGGATCCCAGCCTCACTTGCCTCGCATGCGGCATCGGCTGCAAATCGGGCTGGCACAAAAACAATACTGACATCCGCCTGTGTCTCTTTTACGGCGTCAAATACATTGTTGAAGACCGGAACACCCAGGGCGGTCTGGCCGCCTTTTCCCGGGGTGACCCCGGCCACGACATTCGTCCCATACTCGATCATCTTTTCCGTATGGAACATCCCTTCTCTGCCGGTAATGCCTTGCACGACAATTCGGGTTTCTTTGTTCACCAGTATGCTCATTCTCGTTTCCTCGCTTTATGTGAACGATCACAACGTGGATGCAACCTTCGCAATTTTTTCGGCTGCATCCTTCATGGAACCGGCCATGGTAAAATCAAGCCCGCTTTTAGCCAGAATAGCCCTGCCTTCCTGAACGTTGGTCCCTTCTATCCGGATAATCAGGGGAACCTTGGGTTTGACCCGTTTTGCAGCGGCAACAATGCCTGAGGCAAGAATGTCGCACCGCAAAATTCCGCCGAACACATTAAAGAGGATTGCGCCGACATTCTTGTCACGCAAAATAATCTCGAACCCTTTTGCAATTGCGTCTTCGCTGGCTCCGCCGCCCACATCCAGAAAGTTGGCAGGCTCGGCCCCGGCCATTTTGATTATGTCCATGGTCGCCATGGCAAGGCCTGCTCCATTCACCATGGTTCCCACGTTTCCGTTTAACCGGACATAATTCAACCCGTTTTGCTTTGCTTCAAGCTCAAGTGCATCCGTTTGATCAATATCATCAAGCGCAGCAATGGCTGGCTGGCGGCTCAGGGAGCTGTCGTCAAAATTAATCTTGGCGTCGAGTGCGACAAGCGACCCGTCGTTTGTCACGGCAAGGGGGTTGATTTCCACCAGGGTCGCCTCTTTTTCCCAGGCAAGACGGACAAGGTTTGCAATAATGCCGGTGCCTGCCTGGACCTGTGCACCATCCAGTCCGCATCCATGCAGAAGCTTCTGGGTCTGGAACGGCCAGAGCTGTTGCCCGGGACTCACATGAGTCGTAAAGATAAGTTCTGGATGCGAAGCGGCAACCTCTTCGATATCCATCCCGCCCTGTGGGCTTGCTATCACTGCGAGTTTTTGTGCTGTCCTATCGAGTACGACGGCAAGATACAGCTCACGCGCGATGGCGGTTGCTCGTTCGACCCATACTTTGCGTACCAGCTTGCCCGCTGGACCGGTCTGGTTCGTGACAAGCGTCATTCCAATGATTTTTTTTGCTGCCTGGAACGCTTCCTCGCCTGTTGCAGCAACCAGAACTCCACCGGCTTTTCCCCGGCCACCGGTATGGACCTGGGCTTTAATCACACTCTTGCCGGGCCCAAGGCTTTCAGCAATCGTACGTGCTTCTTCCGGCGTAGTTGCTACATTTCCATCGGGCACTGCAATACAGTATTTCTTGAGCAGCTGTTTTGCCTGATATTCATGAATATTCATTCAGCACTCCTCGTTTCCAGAGTTTTGCCTGTTGCGGGATACCGTGTGGTTTACTGCTGTTTTTTTTTCGCCATTGCCATGCCCAGTTCAAGCGCCTTGGTATTCATGTCCAGATAGGCTGGCGCGATCTTGGATTGCAATGCCTTGAGAACGGATTCCGGCTTGACAATATTCGTAAGGGAAAGCAGGCAGCCCAGAACGCAGATATTAAAGACGACCGGATTTCCTATTTCTTTTCTCGTCGTCTCGAACATCGGCAGGCTGACCACGCATGCCTCACTGTTTTTTACTTGCGAGACGTAGAGCGGATCGATCAGGAGCAAGCCTCCTGGCTGTACGATCCTTCCGTACTTATTGTAGGCTTCCTGGGTAAGACAGACGAGGACATGCGCGCTCGCGACTTTCGGATAGCGAATCGGGTCCTGGGAAATCACGACGTCCGCGCGGGTCGATCCTCCGCGCGCTTCCGGACCGTAGACCTGGGTCTGGACTGCATTCAATCCTTCATAGATCGCTGCTGCTTCGCCAAGGATGATCGCCGCGGTGATGACTCCCTGGCCGCCTGAACCGGTAAATACAAAACTTTTTGTGGTCATCATAATTATCCTTATCCGAATGTTATTTTTCCCCAGCCGCAGCATGGATCATTTCGGCATACCGGGCTGCGTATTCCTGCCGTTCTTCCTGCACAAAAATTCCCCGTTCGATCAAGGCGGGATTTTCTTTTTTCTTGTCTGATCCCAGAGGCGTTGTTATTTCCGTAAACTGCTTCATCATATCCGTAGGAGATCCTCCCTTGTTTTTCCGTCCGAAGTACGTCGGGCACTGGGTTAGAATCTCGATAAAGGAAAATCCCTTGTGCTGGATCCCTTTTGAAATATACTGTTGCATTTCCTTCGCATGATAGGTCGTGGTCCGTGCAACATAGGAGGCACCCGCGCCTTTCACAAGGTGTACAAGATCGAACGGCGGGTCGATGTTTCCCTTCGGCGTGGTCGCGGACTTGGCACCCTGAGGCGTAGTGGGCGAACCCTGTCCTCCGGTCATTCCGTAAATGGTGTTGTTCATAACGATTGCGGTGATATTAATGTTGCGGCGAGCTGCATGAATCAGGTGATTGCCCCCGATGGCTGCTGCGTCACCATCACCCATCGGAACGATGACATGCAGGTCCGGATTTCCCAGCTTTACGCCGGTTGCAAATGCGAGCGCCCGTCCGTGAATCGTATGCAGGGTGTGAAAATCCAGGTATCCGGGCATCCGAGATGAACACCCGATGCCGGACACGAGCACCACGTTGTTTTTGTGGAGTCCCAGCTCTTCGATTGATCGGAGAAGGCTTCCCATGATCTGGCCATGGCCGCATCCGGAACACCAAATCTGCGGAAAGAACCGCTGTCGTAAATAATCATGCACCGGCATATTATATCCCCCTTCCCTGGATCATGTTGATGACCTTGCGGATGTCATTCGGAGCGATAAAAACGCCGTCAAAACGATTCGACAGATACACATGCTCAGGATGCCGAACGACTTTTTTCACTTCCTGGAATATCTGTCCCGTATTCATCTCAACCACAACGATGTGATGTTTTCCCTCGCTGATCCGACGCACCGGCTCTTCCGGAAAAGGCCACAGGGTGTTCAATTCAAGCAGTCCCATCTTGATTCCGTGTTGCCGCCGGTCTTCGACGACCTGGAGGGCGCTCCGCGCCGAGCTTCCGTATGATATGAGCAGTATCTCAGCATCGTCCGTAAAGAATTCCTTATAGCGCGCAATCTCATGCGCCCGGTTCTCGATCTTGTCCACCAGATGATGAATCAGGTTATATGCCACGGTTGGATCAGTCGATGGGAAACCCCACTTGTCATGGATCAGTCCCGTGACATTGTATCGGTGGACGCCGCCAAAATTGCTCATGGGAAGCCGGCCATCTTCGCGCGGCAGATACGGATAATAATCCGTTCCTTCCGGCACAGCAGTATATAATCGGTCAACAACAGGATATTCGCCAGCCGCGGGAATAACGATTTTCTCCCGCATATGGCCCAGCACCTCGTCGATCAGAAGAATGACCGGAGTTCGGTACGTCTCGGCCATGTTAAATGCTTCC
>JBAZLV010000047.1:0-14665 GCA_041650055.1 Nitrospirota bacterium
ACCACTGGAGATACGCGGCCCCAGCCACATCTTGTTTTCCTTAATATTTGGAAAAACTTCTTTATAAGTAATCGCATTCATATTGCCAATAATGGCAAATTTTTTATCGTGATCAAAAAGCTTCTTAATATACTCGCGAAACAGGCTGAACGGCGGATTTGTTACCACGACGTCTGATTGGTTCAGCAAATTTATGCATTCATCACTACGAAAGTCGCCGTCACCTTCTAGCGGCGTCCATTCGTTCTGGTTGTTTTCCTTTAACTGCTTGGCAACGTCCTTCAAGTTGAACTCGCCGTCACCATCTATGTCGTGAACTTCGTTGATAATAAACTTGTTGGCATTTATCTTAGGGCGACCTTTCGATTTTGGTAAAGTTTTGTCATTGCCAAACAATGCCAATTGCGTATTGGCTATGGGCGAGGGCTTGTAGCTGGTGGTGATGAGCTGTTTCAATCCAAGCTTTTTAAAATTGAGAACAAAATAGCGAAAGAAATTGCTCTCGAACGGATCATCGCAGTTGCAATACACCACCTTGCCGCGGAAAACATCGGGGCTGTATTCCAAGTACGCTTCAATCTCTTTCTGAATATCGCCGTACTGAGTGTAAAACTCATCATTTTTTGCCCTTTTTGCATTTGTAAGATTATTGTTTGCCATGTTGCTCCTGTTAGATCGTTGTTTCTCAGTCAGGGGTCTCAGCAAGCTATCGAAAAAAGTCTTTTTGCCGTCTTTGCGAGTCCCAATGTATTGGGATAAACTCCGCGAAGCAATCTCGCATTAAGCAAAACAACAAGCTATAGATTGCCGCATTACAAAAATCGCTCCTCGCAATGACAGAAACGATGCTTTTCAACAGTCTGTAGGCGAATATATGCCTGATTCACAATGATGTCAATGATAACGATTGAGTAGGTCAAGATGGATTTCTATAATTTCCGAAATAATCTCCAGAATGATAATAACTCTATTCCTTCTCATTTCCTTGAACGAATCCCATGACCATCTTCCACCACTCCAAATCAACCCGCTCTGGCCAATCATTGTGATAGGAATTTTTTACTACATCCATTTTGTGAGTAGTTGAGAGAGACGCTGACAATGCCTCTGCATGATGTATCGGTATTATCTCATCTTGTTCGGCACCGACAATAGCAATTCTTCCATGGTATTCTTTTAGATTTTTTACCGTATCATACTTGTCTTTCATAAATAATCGAACTGGAAAAAACCAAGGGAATTTTTCTTTTGCTACAGACAACAAAGTATCCCATGGAGTAATAAGAATTATCCCGTCAATCTTGATAGCCGCATTTTTAGCAACAGCCGCGGCAACTCCAGAGCCAAGCGATTCTCCTAAGAGAAATATCGGCGACCCGAATTGTTCAAAAATCAACTTTAGCGTCTCTTGTCCATCTTGAACAAACGACTCTTCGCTTAGCTCACCTTTGCGATTTCCATATCCCGGGTATTCCGCAAGCAGCACGCGATAACCAAGCTGGGACAGCACTTTTCCATAATACTGTCTATCTGCTGCTGTTCCTGCATTTCCATGAAAAACAACAATCGTTCCTTTCGCTTTCTTAATTTGTTGAGCAGTAATGAATCCTCGATAATTCACTTCCGAAGGCCAGAACTGTAAGTTATGAACAGCAAGAGCTGATTGCGGAGGTACATTATTACTCGGATAATAGAGCATGTTTCTCTGAAGATTGCAACTGAAAAGGGCTGAAAGGAAGGTCATAAGCGCAATACTGTTAATAAGTAGCTTTCTCATTTGTTCATATTAACGAACTTGTTGAGATGCATGTCTTTGAGCATCGTTAAGCTGGATTATGTTAATCACCTATACGTTTCTTTAAAGAAGCGACTTCCTCTTTCGCCTTATTAATCCGTTCATGTAATTCAGGGCGGGGGTCCTGGGTTATCGTCAATGTCCCTTTTTGACCTGTACGTGGACACGTAGGTATATTGGCTTCCATTCTTCTAATATCTTCTTCAACCTTTACAAGTGCATTTTCATAGGCTTCTAGTTCCGCAGTTTTATTTTTTAGCTCTTCACGAAAATCGGCTTTAGACTTACCAATGGATTGAAATGATCCAAAAACACTGCTCTTAATTTGTGACAGTCGTGAATCAGGAGAGGCCGGTAAAAAATAAAAAATTACTATTATAAAGAACAGCGCCAGAATTGCTTTTTTCATTTTACCACCTTATTTAATCAAATGAGCTAACTGATGTGCAGTTTTTTCACTTATCTGATTTGGAAGTCTTGTTAAATATTATCCTCCATAGCCGAGAAAACAAGATCTAACGATGCCAAAAAGAAGTGTACCAAAACACCCTCTTTTTGTAAATCATAATTGCCTAATTTTAAATATCGGAACTTTTTCAGATTTCCTTTTGTCTAAAGCACAAAAGCAGTTCATTTCTCTTTGTGGAGGTTCCCATGCAATTCAAATCTTTTGTTACAGCTCTTGCAGTTCTGGTTTTATTAGGCATCAATGAAACACCCTCTTTCGCAGCAAAAAACGAAACAGCATCAAGTACATTGGATGACCAGACCAGCGTTGCTCTGACCATTTACAACGTAAATCTCGGTCTTGTCAAAGATCAGCGCCAGATTAAGCTCTTCAAAGGCATTGGCAATCTGCGGTTCATGGACGTTGCATCACAGATCATTCCCACAAGCGTCTCAATAAAATCGCTCATCAACTCTGACAGCCTGCAGGTACTTGAACAGAATTACGAATACGATCTCTTGAATCCTCAAAAACTGCTCGACAAATACGTAGGCAAGGAAGTCAAGCTCTATACCAAGAACCTTTACACTGAACGTGAAGAACTGGTTACTGCGACACTCCTTTCGAACAATGGCCAGCCAATCTACAAAATCGGCGACGAGATAACCTTCGGTCATCCAGGAAGAATTATCTTTCCGGGCGTTCCTGAAAATCTGAGCGCAAAACCAACACTTGTGTGGATGCTCGAAAATACTCTTCCTTCTGCGCAAAAAATCGAGGCATCGTATCTTACCAATGGCATCAATTGGCGTTCAGATTATGTGGTGACATTGAATGAGAAAGATGATAAAGCAGACTTGTCCGGTTGGGTAACGATCGATAATCACAGTGGAGCAACCTATAAAAATGCGAAATTAAAGCTGGTTGCCGGTGATGTGAATCGCGCAAAAGATGAGCATGAATACAAGGATAAATTGATGCGCGTAGCTGAAATGGCCACAAAGTCAGCTCCGGCCCCGCAGTTCAAGGAAGATTCATTTTTTGAATATCATATTTACACACTTCAGCGGACTGCCACGGTCAAGGACAACCAGACAAAACAGATTAACCTGGTAACTGCTTCTGATATTCCAGTCAAGAAAGAACTGCTTTATCACGGTGCAAATTATTATTACTACAGCAGATACGGTGAAGCAATGTCAAACCAGAAGATCGGCGTATTTGTGGAGATTCAGAATAAGAAGGAGAACAATCTCGGCATTCCGCTTCCCAAGGGAACCGTACGTGTCTATAAACAAGACAAGGAAGGAAGCCTTCAGTTTGTCGGAGAAGATTCCATTGACCATACGCCCAAGGACGAGAAAATCAGAATCAAGCTAGGCGATGCCTTTGATGTGGTTGGAAGCAGAAAGCAGACTGACTGGAAAAAGATTGCGTATGACACCTACGAAGCCGCCTTCGAAATATCGCTCAGGAATCATAAGAAGGAAGATGTTGTAGTGAAAGTGGTCGAACCGATTCCTGGTGACTGGAAAATGCTGAATACTTCACATGACTATACAAAATCAGAAGCCTTCACTGCCGAATTTAATATTCTTGTGCCGAAAGATCATGAAGTGAAATTAACCTACCGGGTAAGAATGCGATATTAGGAGAATAGTCTCATAATAACCGTACCTACTTTGATAGGTCATCCCCGAATGCCTCTATCGGGGATACGGTTTTACACCAGATTCCCGGTGAAAGCTTCGGGAATGACATTTCTTGATGTCGTTACTATTTGAGATCGTTAACAAATACCGGCAGCTCCACCAAATGTATCCACAATTTTTTTCACGAGCGCGGGAAGCGAGGGGTCCCGCGCTCCCATGACCAGAACACAGTCACCCGATTTCGCATCAGCTTTTAACTTCATCAAAAGCGCATCACGATCACTTACTGCTTCTGCATAGAACGGAACTTGACCAAGGCCGCTGATGATGACTTCTGAAGAAATGTCTTTTACTGCCGTTCCTCCTGCATAATAGATGGGGAGAAGATAGAGAGCATCCTCTGGCTGAAAAATAGTCTTGAACGCAGCAATGTACTCATCTTTTAAAAATCGGGTTGGGCCGAATCCATGCGGCTGGTACACCGCTATGATGCGGTTCGAAATTCCCCTGGCTGCTTCAACAGCAGCCTTTATTTTCGCAGGATTGTGCGCAAAATCGTCAATCACACACACGTTCTGCTGCGTATTCATCACACAAAACCGCCGTGCAACTCCTTCATACCGGCGAACAGCGTCTGAAAGCGCAATTGGATCGCATCCAAAATGTTCGCACACGCACAGCGCTGCACGTAAATTTTCAAGATTATGTTTACCAGGAAGCGGGAGATGATATTCAATACCATTCTTAAAAAGTTTTACTGAATCCGGCAAAAGCTCTTCGTGATCCGGTTTCCATGAACTTCCCGTGCCCGTTCCAAACCGTATAGAAGCAGGAAGCGATGCAAGAACCGGATCATCCCCATTCGAAGCTGTCCATGGAGTGTTTGAGATAACGGTTCTAAAGAGTTCCTTTATTTCATCGACACTTTTATGATCTTTCGAAACATTCAGAAAAACCGCTGCCTGCGGCCTATACTTGACCAGGCTGCCGTCGCTTTCATCAGCTTCAACTACGAGAAGATCAGAGCCCCCGCTCCAGGCATTCCCGATCATTCCCTCTTTTTCCAATCTCCGTAATCCTGCTCCGCTTATGAGCGAGGGAGATTTCTCGCATGCAGTAAGAAATTCGAAGATCATCGCGGTCACCGTTGATTTTCCGCTGGTCCCGCAAACCGCGATCGTTGTTTTTGTTTCGATAAGAGCGGCCAGTAAATCCGAGCGATGAATAATCGGAATGCCAAAATTTCGCGCAGTTGCAATATCCGGATTCAATTCTTCTATGGCCGTAGAAACGCAGACTGCATCGACATCTGCACGAACGCCTGAACCGTCCTGGGGAACGACCGTACATCCCAGTTCTTCGAGCGATTTCCGGATAAACAACGTATCCTCGCTGGTATTGAAACGATCCGAGCCGGACACGCCGATTCCCTGGAAGCGAAGATACTGCGCAAGTGCGCTCATACCGCTCCCGAAAATGCCTGTAAAATGAATTCTCCGGCAAGGATGTCCATTGACAACAACAGGGGGTGGATCAATATACACAAGCGTTCCTTCAGCGACCATGTCAAACAACCGGATAACATCTTCATTGCGCATGCCCACACAACCGTGTGAGAGCGGGGTTCCGATCCGTTTTTCCTGTGTTGTTCCGTGAATATAAATGTAGCGGTCGTAGGAATCAACGCCAGGTCCCTTGTTGATTCCTTTTTCTAGTCCTTCGAGCCTTAGGATCCTGGTGAGGACAAGATTATTTTCATTTGCATTCCCATTCCAGGTAAGTCCTGTATCGATGCGATCAACAAAAATCCGGCCTGTGGGCGCTCCACCGCCAATTTTTTCCACGATACGGTGAATGCCTGGCGGAGTCTTGAGTGAGTTTTCACGAATACCGATTCCTAGCCGGGATGTAGAAATAGCAAATTGCTCAAGAATCGTGTCTTTTTCACAGACAAGGAGTGATTGAGTCTCAAGAGAAACAACGAGGAACATATCTCCGGGATCACGCATGAACGGTTGCAGAATGGTAAAAAAAGCTTGTCCTCGTGTTGTGTTCATAAGAAGATTGATTTCCCTGCAAAAGAAGTGAATCACTCAGCAAACGTCATCAAGGGTGATACTCCCGGATTCAATCAATTGTGCAAGGAATAAAAAACCGCCGCAGGGCGGTGCATTTCTATCCTGCATGAAATCACAGTCATGATCATAGAAATCGCATGTCACGCACATCTTTTTGGTCATGGCATCTGCAACTGCTGCATTTATAGGTCGATCTCTTTTTTTAATAACAAGCTTTTTCCCTTTTTCAAGCAGCCGCTCCACAATCCTATACCCTTTGCAAAAAATAGTTTCTTTCACCCCGGATTTTGCATAAAAACAAAATTCCTTACAGAAGTTTTTTTTGAAAGAGGCATCCGGTTTCATGGCAGCACATTATACCAAAAATATCGCATCTAATGCTATAATATCAGTATGCGTTACTTTCTGGAGCGCATGGCTGTTTTAAAATGGCTCGAAATTCCCTCGCTGTATCAGATCAGCCGGGATGATCTGTATACACTGGATCACGACTCCTTCCGCTTCTTGCAGGAATGCTCGACACCAAATGGCTGCAACGCGCCGGAAAGTCCGTTTGTTGATTACTGTCTGGATGAAGGGCTGCTTACCACAAAGAAAACGGTCGTTCCACGGCCTCCTTTGATCCAGTCACCCTCTCCTTCGCTGCGCTATCTGGAACTGCAGATTACTGATGCTTGCAATCTTCGCTGCAAACATTGCTACCTTTCAGGAGGAACAGGCACTGAGCTCAGTGCAGGGCAGATTCGCGATATACTGACCGAGTTCCAGGAAATGCAAGGACTGCGCGTGCTTATCACGGGAGGAGAGCCTGTTCTGCACCCTGATTTCAACGCAATCAATGACATGCTTCCTGATTTCGCCGTCCGGAAAGTACTTTTTACAAACGGGACGCTTTTAAATAGGAAAACACTGAAGACTCTCAAGGTCGATGAAATCCAGGTAAGCATCGACGGACTGGAACAATCGCACGACACTCTCCGGGGACAAGGAGCATATCAACAAGCCATCGAGACAGCAAGAAATGCACGGGAAACTGGACTTGATGTTTCCATAGCAACAATGGTTCATCGAGGCAATCTCGGTGAGTTCGATGAATTGGAGCGAACCTTCAGGGGTCTGGACGTCAGAGATTGGACGGTTGATATCCCCAGTCTTAATACCAATCTCCCTGAGCACCAGAACATTGCGGTCACTCCTGAAGAAGGCGGCAAATACCTCGGCTATGGGTTTGGAGACGGCTTGCATTCTTCGAGCCAGGGGCATGGGTGCGGATTTCATCTCATGGCCGTACTCGCCAATGGAACCATGGCAAAATGCACTTTCTATGGAAATCATCCGATAGGAACGCTTGAGCAAGGACTCAGGGTCGCATGGAAAAACCTGAAACCTGTTCTGTTGAAAGATATTGCATGCAGGTGCGACTATCTCGAAATCTGCAGGGGCGGGTGCCGTTACCGGGGTGAACTGCTCGAAGGCAAGCGGGGACGCGATCTCTATCGGTGCATGTTTTATGGTATACTCGAATCACAAGCGTCGGCGATCCAGGAACGGCATTGTCATCATCCGGTTTGAAACAGACTCTGTCGAAAGGAGGCGTTTTATGACCATTAAAAAAGTGACAAAAAAAACAGCAGTAACCTGCAAATGCAAGAGCTCCTGCTAGCAACAAATAAAAAAGCCCGGTCATGCCGGGCTTTTTTATGGAGTGCGCTGTAGGAAATAGAGCTGCTATGCCCAGGGTGTTCCTCCGTCCACGATTGCACGCTCCTCCCATAAAAACCAGCTTCGCGTGTTTTCAAGGTAGAAGTAGGTATTTGAAAAAATTCTATAGTGTTCCTCCTCTTCTTGAATCAGCCGTTCAAGAAGAGCTTTTTCTTTTTCCTTCGTAGCCCCTGCAAGCGTTTTTTTATAAAAGTCAACACTTTCCTGTTCCATATTCATTGCAATTTTGAACGCTTCCAGTTCATCGGGGGAAGCTTCAGCTTTTTTCATCATATCATTCTTCATACGCTCAAAGATCGATTTGATGTTCGCTAGAGGGCTAACATCCTGGGAAGTAATCTGCAATCCCTGGATAATGTGGTTGATCATTTCAACATGTCTTTTCTCGTCCTCGGCAACAGTCTGAAACATTTTTTTACCGACAGGAAATTTTGTTTTCTCCGCTGCTTCGGTGTAAAACTGTATTGCATCAGTCTCCATTTTTAACGCCATTTGAAGAGAATCCATAGTCTCGTCTCCTTTCCTCGCCCTTGGGACTGGTTTAAGTTTAGCACATTACCTTCAGCTCTTGTCGCCGAATACTTCTTTCACCTTATCGAAAAATCCCCGGATGAGCGGTGTCGAGTTATCCCCGCTCAGCTGGTCAAATTCCTGAAGCAGTTCTTTCTGGCGGGGGGTAATTCTGGACGGAACTTCAATAGTGATGCGACAGAGCTGGTCGCCCGTTCCGGAACCGCGCAAATACGGAAATCCCTTGCCACGTATCCGAAAAACATGATTGGGCTGTGTTCCGGAAGGAATTTTTAATTTTGCATTTCCGGTAAGCGTCGGCACTTCGATTTCCGATCCGAGTGCTGCCTGAACAAAGGTAATCGGAATGTCGCATACAATATCCTGGTCTTCGCGCCTGAAGATCGGGTGTTCATCAACGGATATATAGACATAGAGATCGCCGGGAGGCCCCCCAAACGTACCCAGCGCGCCTTCTCCGGTAAGCCGAATCGTATTCCCCGTCTCGACTCCTGCAGGAATTTTGACCGAAAGTGTACGTTCACGTTCCAGTCGCTTTCTTCCGTTGCATGTCTTGCAGGGATCAGTAACAATTTTACCTTCACCTCCGCAGCGAGAACAGGTATGGGTCATGCTGAAAAAACCTTGCTGAATGCGTATCTGTCCCGTTCCCCGGCAGTTTGAACACAGGGTGATGCCTTTGGCAGAAGCAGCGCCGGTGCCATCGCAATCCGGACAACGCTCCCATCGGGGAACCCGAATCTTGGTTGTTGTTCCGAATGCGGATTCAGCAAAGCTGATCTTGAGATTGTACCGAAGGTCATCTCCTGCGGTTGCTCGCGACCGCCCCCGACCACCGCCAAAGAATTCCTCAAAAATATTTCCGAAAATATCGCCCATGTCAGCTGTTCCGAATCCAGTCCCCGCTCCTGATGCATTGGGGGCAACGCCGTACTGGTCATAGTATGCGCGTTTCTGCGGATCGGACAATATGGCATACGCTTCACTGATCTCTTTGAATTTTTCTTCTGATGCCTTGTTCCCCGGATTTTTGTCGGGATGATATTCGTGGGCGAGTCTGCGATAGGCCCGCTTTAAATCAGCATCAGTAGCGTTTCGGTGAATACCAAGCAGTTCGTAATAATTTTTTGCCATACTATTCCTTACTTGCCCACTCAGAGAATTTCTTCTTACCGAAAAATTGCAAAAAAAGAGGACAACAGAATTATCTCTTGTCCTCTTGGGTGGATATAGCCACTGCTATTTTTTATCTTTATCTACTTCCTCGAACTCGGCATCAACAACTTTTTCTTCCGGTTTCTGGCTGCTTCCCCCGGCGGCACCATCGCCTTCCGGACCGGCAGGACCGGGACCCTGCTCTTTTGCCTTTGCATAAACTTCCTCGGCAAGCTTATGTGATGCCTTTGCAAGATCACTGACCGCTTTTTTGATTGCGTCCAGATCCTGGCCGTCTTTCACGCTCTTGGCCTGGGCAAGCGCTTTCTGGATATCATCACGCTCTGTATCGGACAGTTTTGAACCAAAATCAGCAACCGATTTTTCCACGGAGTAAATAAGCGTATCGATCTCATTCCGGGCTTCTGCGAGTTCGCGTCTTTTCTTGTCTTCCGCGGTATGAGCTTCCGCTTCCTTGACCGCGCGGTCAATCTCATCTTTTGAAAGCCCGCTTGACGCGGTGATCTTGATCGACTGCTCTCTGCCGGTCCCGAGGTCTTTTGCCATAACATGGACAATGCCGTTCGCGTCGATATCAAACGTCACTTCGATCTGCGGGATGCCGCGGGGTGCCGGAGGAATTCCCACGAGTTCAAAGCGTCCGAGTGTTTTGTTGTCTGCGGCCATTTCCCGCTCGCCCTGAAGAACGTGAATCGAGACTGCAGTTTGATTATCTGATGCCGTTGAAAACACCTGGCTCTTTTTGGTCGGGATCGTGGTGTTCCGCTCGATCAGCTTGGTTGTAACACTACCTAACGTCTCGATGCCGAGTGAAAGCGGGGTCACATCCAAAAGCAACACATCCTTCACCTGGCCGGTTAAGACCGCGCCCTGAATCCCTGCGCCGATCGCAACAACTTCGTCGGGATTCACTCCCCGGTGCGGCTCCTTCTTGAACAGTTCCTTCACCGTTGCGATGACCTTGGGTGTCCGCGTCTGTCCTCCGACCAGAACTGCTTCATTGATCTGGTCAACGGTTTTGCCTGCATCAGCAAGTGCTTTTTTGACCGGACCGGTGCTCTTTTCGATCAGATCGCCGACGAGCTGTTCGAATTTTGCACGTGACAGTTTATACAGCAAATGCTTCGGCCCGCTTGCATCAGCTGTAATGAATGGCAGATTGATTTCTGTCTCTTGAACAGTCGACAACTCGATTTTTGCTTTTTCAGCACCCTCTTTCAGCCGCTGGAGCGCCATCTTATCTTTGCTGAGATCGATTCCCTGGTCTTTCCGGAATTCATCGACAAGCCATTTGATGATCCGGTCGTCAAAATCGTCGCCGCCAAGGAATGTGTCTCCGTTCGTGGATTTTACTTCGAATACGCCTTCCCCGAGCTCAAGGATCGAGATGTCGAACGTGCCGCCGCCCAGATCGTAGACCGCAATCGTCTCATCTTTCTTCTTGTCAAGGCCATACGCAAGCGACGCCGCTGTCGGCTCATTAATAATTCGAAGAACATTGAGTCCGGAAATCTGTCCCGCGTCTTTCGTTGCCTGGCGTTGACTGTCGTTAAAATATGCCGGAACTGTAATGACAGCATCCGTCACTTTTTCGCCAAGATAATCTTCGGCCGTCTGCTTCATCTTCTGGAGGATCATGGCGGAAATTTCAGCAGGGCTGTATACTTTGCCCCGTATCTCGACATGAGCGTCACCATTCGTTGCTTTCACAATTTTATACGGAAGATGTTTTTTTGCTTCCGTTACTTCGTTTGATTCATATTTTCTTCCAATAAGACGCTTGATGGAAAATATCGTATTATCGGGATTGGTAATTGCCTGCCGTTTTGCAATCTGGCCGACCAGCCGTTCACCGCTTTCGGTAATGGCCACGACGGATGGAGTGGTGCGGCTTCCTTCGGAATTCGGAATCACCACCGGCTCGCCGTGTTCCATGATTGCCACGCAGGAATTTGTCGTTCCCAGGTCAATGCCTATAACTTTTGCCATACTGTCCTCCTTGATGAAATACCAAGATTCAATTGCAGAGTTTCATGCTTTTTTCGTTAAGATTCCTCTGTCGATACGTCCTCTTTTTGTACCAACTCGATATGCGGTAATTTTTGCGGTTTCTTTGATACCCCGACCTTTGCCGGTCGAAGCACCTTATCATGATACAGGTAACCGTCCTGTAATACCTGGACAACCGTGTTTTCCGGCACATCGTCCTTCTCAACCTGGAGAATGGCATCGTGGCGTGACGGATCAAAGAGCTCTCCCTCAGAAATAAACGATTTTACGCCGAATTTTTCCAGAATATCCCGAAACTGTTTATAGACCAGTTCCACTCCCTGCTGAAGTCCTGAATTTTTTTCTTCCGACTCTCCTGCATGTTTAAGAGCAAGCCCGAGATTATCCACAACGGTCAAAAGTTCCCTGACAAGCTGTTCATTTGCATATTTCCGAAATTCTGAAATATCCCGCTGCATCCGCTTGCGGTAATTGTCGAAGTCAGCGGACGCCCTCAGATATCGATCATTCGCTTCAGCAGCTTCCTTTATTTTCTGTTCAAGCGATTCGGCAAGCAAGTGAACCTCTTTTTTTATTGAACCGTACTCCTCCGCGGACACCTCGGGTTCGGAAACGGATACTTCATTTTCGCTCTCACGCTTGCTTGCATGCTCGGCATGGCTGTGACCGCTTTTTTTCGTCATCGTTCAATACTCCGTTGAAAACGTTCTCCCAGCAGCTTCGAAAGAAGCCGCGAGGTGTAATCCACAACATGAATAACCTGCCGGTACTGCATGCGGGTCGGGCCGATAACACCCAGTGTGCCCACCACCCGGTTTCCCACTTGATAACTGCCTACCACCATACTGCATTCCTGCATTTCAAAATAGGGGTTTTCAGATCCGATAAAAACTTTGATTCCCTGTGCAGCCACACTCCGATCAAGGAGTTTTAGCAATGTATATTTATCTTCAAAAGCCCGGAGAAGCGCTTTCATTTTTTCAACAGTAGCGAATTCAGGGCTTTCAAATATTTGTGAGGTGCCACCGATATATACTTTTTCGCTCGTTTGTTCCTGAACTTCCTGGCTTGCCCGGTAGGTTTCCTCCATAAGCCGGACAAACACCTGTTTTTCCTCTTCCAGTTTTTTGAGCAGCCGCTGCCGGACCTCAGATAATGTCCCATGCTCAAGCTCTTCATCAAGATAAGTGCTGAATCTATTTAAGTCCTGCTGCCGGATTGCTTCATCAAGATCGATAAGCTTGTTCTGAACGATGCCTGTTGTCGTTACAAAAACAATAAGAACCTGTCGTCCTCGAAGCCGTACGAATTCAATATGCTTGTAGATCGACTCAGGCTCGGAGGGAGCTACCACCACGCCAGCGCAATGGGATAAGGTTGCCAAAAATTGGCTCGCCTCTTCCATCAGAATCTTGAGATCGTCTCCATGCAACTGGGGAACTTGTCTCAGCTGATCGTCAAATTCCTCCGAGTCGTTTTCTATGCTTATAAGGCTGTCTATATAATAGCGATAACCCTGATCCGTCGGAATCCGGCCTGCCGAGGTATGGGGATGGGTTAAGTACCCCAGCTCTTCAAGATCCGCCATGATATTTCTCAGAGTTGCAGAACTAACCCCAAAATTGAATCGCTTGGCGAGAACCGAGGAACCAATAGGGGCCCCTGATGCTATGTAACTATCGATAACTGCTTGTAAAACTTTTTTATTTCTTTCTTCTAATTCCATACTGCGACCTTTTAAAAAAGATCACTCAACTACTCGTTAGCACTCACAGCCAGAGAGTGCTAATAATTTAGCATAGGAACCAAGGGGTGTCAAGGGATATTTAAATCTGTGTCAACCCAAAGTTAAAATGTCCTATTCTTACCAAAGTTAAAATGTCCGGTTTTGTATTGCTGTTTGACGCTGTATTCGTGCTGAAACCATTGCCTTTCCCGGTGATCTCCAAGGATGCATTCCTGATGGTTTGCAGACTCTTTGTATTCTGAATTTCTTTGTTCGTGTCTCTTGCTTTTGAGGTCGAACGTCAATTACTGTATATTTGAGCCGCTGTTTATTATGCAGAATGCGCATACTGCCATCAGTTCTTTCTTCTACCATCACATGCTTAGCTCGAATGTTACTCGTAATCTGATAGAGCACCTTATTGTGGGCCACAGTAAAATCATTCCGTAATGCACGTTTTGTCTTGATCGAGAGAATTTCATCAAGTGCTCTTTTATTGGTGATCGGACCGTGAAAATCTGCTTTTTTCAAGGGCTCTTTTGCAAACATCCTATTGTACTCAGGCAAATAGCCATCTAAGAACGCGTTCCCTTCTGTGATATTTTTTACTCCGGCAAGCCGCATCTCTTTTACCACGCGATCCTGAAAAGTCTCGAACACACGCTCGATTCGGCCCTTCGCCTGAGGTGAGTATGCATAGATGACCGTAACTCCTAATAGGTCCAGGCTCTTTTGAAAATCACTCATTGGTTTGATATCATGAAGCTCTTCATAGATCGTTGAGACAGCTGTTGACTTATATGTTGTATGCCTATCTACATAGACGCTCTGAGGAAGCCCATACCGCTTACCGTAACGCTTAAAACTATCTAAAGCAGGAATGGTCCCTTCATACTCATAAAATCGCGCATATACCTCCCCGGTAGCATCGTCAACCAAACCCATAAGGACACAAGAAGGACCCCGTCTTTCAAACCAATCATGATGGGAGCCGTCCATTTGAACCATCTCACCGCGGTGTTCTTTTCGTTTACGCCATTCTCGATGCGGCCTTTTTTTACGTTTCTTGTAAGGAAGGTCCTCTTGTTGAAACCATCCCCGAAGCGTTTCATCGCTTATTTTGATCTTATGGATCGCTAAAAGCTTTTCATGAGCATGCGTAGGGCCGAATTCCCGATAGGTAGTTCCACATAATGTTATGACTTTATTTTTGATCTTTTCTCTAATCCCATTATGTGATCTCTTTCCCCGGGACTTATGGCAAATGCCAGCATTGCCTTCTGTTCGCACTCTGCGGACTAATCTTCTTATCTGACGTTCGCCTCTATGCAAGAGCTCAGCCGCTTGTCTTTGGGTTATCTTTTTATCGATCGCCTGTCGTATAACATAGAACCGATTTGCCTCTCTTTGGCTCATAAGTATCTTATCCTGTTCTGCCATGTGCCCTCCGTTTTCAGAAGAGCATTCTAGCTAAAATAGGACATTTTAACTTTGGCCAATTAGGACATTATCGCTTTGGGAGGACAG
>JBAZLV010000048.1:0-14499 GCA_041650055.1 Nitrospirota bacterium
CGGTGGTTGCGTGAACTATACGACTCACTTTTTCCAGTAAAGGCAAGGGGCCGTATGCCCGCATACGTATAAAAAATGTTTTTCTTTTCGAGGTTTAATCCGGGTAGTACCCTCCTGCTTTCATTCAGGAGATAATCAACGTCGCATGCATCAGCATGTACCGCATCGAGATCACCATCATAGACTGTATCGGTCGTACCAATAAGTGAATAGCAGTCGAACGGAATAATAAAGAACATCCGCTCATCGCGTGACATGACAAACAGGGCACGATCGCTCAGCTTCGGAAGGACAAGATGGCTCCCTTTTGTCGGAAAAATGATCCTCTGGTTATTGATCCCTGCCCGTTTGCGAACACAATCGATCCAGGGACCTGAAGCATTAATCAGGACCCGTGAGCGAAACCGGTATGATGCGTTTGAGAGAGTGTCCTTAGCTGTTACGAGAATGCCGTCATTCTGTTCCTGGATATTCTCAGCGAGCATATGATTTAAAAGAACCGCTCCTGCTTCACGAGCTGACACAACATTCTCGATCACCAGGCGCTCAGGCATCAATATCTGGTGATCATAAAAAAGCGCGCTCCCATGCAAACCTTCCTGATTCAACAACGGTGCATACCTGAGGGTCTTTTCTTTATTGGAAGTAAAATAATGAGGAACATCTTTTTCATGGGACAAAAGATCATACAGATGAATTCCAAGAGAGATGACAGCTCTGCCATGCGCATCTCCTTGATAGATGGGAATAAGTATCGGCATAGGATGAATCAGATAAGGTGCCTGTTTTCGGAGAATTGCTCGTTCGGCAAGAGATTCGGCAACCAGACCCATTTCAAAGTTTGCAAGGTACCGCAGACCGCCGTGGATCAGGCGCGTTGATCTGGACGTGACGCCGGATGCAAAATCGTCCTTTTCCAGCAGAAGACAGGAAAGGCCGCGAAGTGCGGCATCCCGTGCCACACCTGCGCCGGTGATACCACCTCCGACAACGATGACATCAAAAAGACGGTCTTCTGAAGGAACAGGGCTGTTTATCAATACATTCTCCCGATTCAGTTTTAAGATTATAATGACATCATTTACCCAAATAGTCAGCCACGGAATATCGAATTTTCCCGGTACCGGTTCTTAAATGCATTAACCACCTCTTTTAACAACGCTGGCCGGTTTGAAAAAATGCCATCGACACCCCACGCAAGGAGCCTCTTCATTGTTTTTTCATCATCCACGGTCCATACATAGATGCGGATTCCTTCTGCATGACAGGCATCAATAACCTTTTTTTCCACGGTCTCTTTTCGCAAACTGATAATGGAATATCCTCGGGCTTTGTACCAGGGAGCATCCCAGCCGTAAAAAACATTAAAAATCATCGCAGGAGTCAGGGAGGGCAGTATCTGGCGGGCTGCAGTAAGTTCTTCTTCTTTGAATGAGGACAACAGAATGGTGCCTGAGAATCCGTTTGCAATAATCTGACGCGCTGTTTCCGCACCCGCACCGATGCTTTTGATATCAAGATTCAGGCCGCATTTATTATCAACCAGCGAGAGTATGTCCTTAAGCTGAGGAATCGACTCACCGTTTTTCAACCGTACGGTGCTAATTTCAGGAGAAGAGGATTGCTCAATAGCAATGTTCTTATCAGCGGTTCTTCCCGTGGCAGCGTCGTGAAACACATACAACTGTTTGTCGCGACTCATCCGAATGTCGATCTCGATCATGTCGACCGAAAGCGAACACGCGCGTTGAACGGCTGCACGCGAATTTTCAAGCGTGGCCGATGAATCTCCCCGATGTGCAATAACAAGCGGTGTAGGCATAGTAAGGCATGAGCATCAATGCAACAAAAAACCGCATACGAAGCTGCGGTCCGGTAATTATCGACCAATCAATGCATCGATAATCCGGTCTGTGAGTGAGCGGACCTGATCTGCAAATGTTTTCTTCTGTAGCGTTGCACGCCGGATAATGTCTTGAATTTGTTTGAGCTTTTCCGATGCGGCAATTTCGCCCTGTTTGTACATCTCTTTGGGATTGCTGAAATCAGCCCAACACGTCGTTTCTACAGCGGGATGGATCAGAAGGTCCGCTTTTGACGCCAGGATATCGTTCAGATAAATCCTGGTGACCGCATCTGCACGAAGAATAATGTCGAGGCCTGATTCGACCTCAAACTTTTCGACTGCTCCGGATACATCCACACCGATCACAATATCAGCGCCCATCTCGCGTCCGCACAAAATGGGAACCCGTTCCACCCATCCCCCATCCACCAGTACCATCCCGTTGTCCCTGACCGGAGGGAAAATTCCCGGGAGAGCGCAGCTTGCGCTTATTGCGGTTCGGAGGGAGCCTTTTGTGTACATAATCCGCTTGCCGTTCCTGATGTCAGTTGCAACGCAACTGAACGGTATCTTCGTTTGATCAACGGAGATATCAGGAATAAGAGGATACATGAAATTGCGATACTCTTCCTCTCCGATGAACGCCGATGAGGTTGCCGTGACTCCCCAGAAAAAACTTTTTCGGATGAGCGTCGCCATGTCACCGAAAAATCCGCGGTCATTGAGGTCTCGTTGCTCAATTTTACGGAGAAAATCAAGACGTGTTTTCCCGGAAATAAAATTGTTGATAAACTCCTCGGTACGGTCCATCCAGTACACGGCGTCAGGATACGTGGCATACAGCCCGCCCATCATTGCTCCAAGGCTGGTGCCGGAAATCATATGAATGGGAATCTTGGCGTCTTCCAGCACTTTCAGCACGCCCAGGTGTGCAAGACCACGGGCAGCGCCCCCACCAAGCGCAAGACAAATCTTTGGTTCCATTGTAGCTCCTTATTCGAGAGAATCTTGAGTATAATGATATCATTCTGATTATACACCTGTAAAGATTTTTCAAGGAATTCTTGACTTCAATAACCGTCCATGGTATGTTCATTTTGTGAACAACAATAAGCCTCTATCGAGCATTGACCATTTCAAGTCGCTTCAGATACTCGACGAGCTTTCGACCAATGATACGCTAACTCAGCGCGATCTCAGTACCCGGCTCGGGCTTGCTCTCGGACTTGTGAACTCATATATCAAAAATCTCGTTTCCAAGGGATTCATCACCGTCAAGGCAATACCTCCAAAGCGTTATGCCTACTATCTCACTCCCAAAGGGTTTGCCGAGAAAACACGGTTAACATACGATCTGCTCCATGATTATACAAGAATATATAAAGAAGCTCGAAAGAATCTAAAATCGCTTTTTAAAGAAATGATGAACCAGGGGAAAAAGAGGGTTATATTTGCCGGCACGGATGAAGTGGCAGAAATAGCGTATATTACCCTTCAGGAAACAGACATGCAACTGGTAGGAATAATTGCTACTGATGAAATCGGTTCAAATTTTTTCGGCAAAAAAGTTGAACCGATTTCATCTATCAGAAAAATTACTTTTGACAGCGTCATTGTTTTATCGCATGCCAAAAAAAGTGAAATATATTACAAGCTTCTTCAAGAAGGCGTGGCTAAGAAAAAAATCAGTCTCATTTTTCAACAAGAAGGCGTAGCGAGGTAGGTGGAGCTAATGGTATTAATAGAAAGTCTTCTTAAAATAATTTTAAGACCCGACCGTTGGAAATATGACTCAATAGGGTATTGTCCATCGTGTGATAGAAAAACTATGTTTCTTCTTTCTCTTCACATGCAGAATCATCTATTAAAATTGATATCGTGCTGGAAATCAAGCCCTGCCTTTAAGGAAACGCTGCTGCAAAGAGAAAATATTTTGTGTGGAATTTGTAATGCAAATTTTAGGATGCGGGCCCTTGCTGATACAGTTTTAAAATTATTAAACATGTCTCAAACCAGCGAATTAGCCAACAGACTCTGGAAACAGAGAGATTTTTTTGTCTATGAAACTGCTGCACATCTTGTATTTCGAGCTGATACATTAAAAGCAGTAAACAACTATGTGGTATCGGAATTTTTTGAAGACCAACCCGCCGGAGCCCTCGTACACACTATGAGAAATGAAAACCTTGAACAGCTGACGTTCGCGGACAATACATTCGACATACTCATTAGCAGTGATGTTCTTGAGCACGTCGGCAATATAGAGAAAGCACTTTCTGAAATTAAGCGGGTTGTAAAGCCCGGTGGATTTCATGTGTTTACTGTGCCTGTCGACAATGAGTTGCCGAAAACAAGAGAACGGGCGAGAATATCCCGAGGAAATGTTGAATACCTTTTGGAACCTGTCAGGCACTCGGATTCTCTACGGGAGGAAGGCATCCTGGTTTTCAGAGATTTTGGTAAGGATATCATAGACTATATGAGCCGAGATGGTTTTATGTGCCAGGAAGTCGTTTATGAGAAAAACGGCATGCCCATTACCTCTGTGTTCTATGCAAAAAAAAATGTCAACGAATAGTAATCTCATCGTTCGCGCTGCTGCTGAGATCATTAGTCTTTTTTTGGGCGCCATCGCAGTTATCTATCTGAGCAGGATTGTCGGGCCTGAGTATCTTGGGTTCATAGCAGCTACGATCGCAATTCTCTTATTTCTTTCGCGTCTTGCTGACGGTGGACTTACGGCACTTGCGATGCAACAACTGGCAAGAGAGGACGAAAAATTAGATGTATTACTGGCAATTACTATACCGCTCAAGCTAGCATCTTCCATTGTCCTTGTCGGGCTCTCGCTCCTGACAATAAATCTGATTACGATTGATTCTCGTCTTTATTATTTTATTACCATATCAATTTTCACTGTTTTTTTTGAGACATGTGCTCCCACATGGGTTTTTATTGCTCTTGGCAAAATAACGATTGCTTCCATAATAAGAATTGGCCAAGGCGTTTTATATACTGTTGCAATATTCATTTTTATTCAAAATACCGATGATTGGAGATATCTGCCCCATCTGACCCTATTGAATGCATTTTTAAATTTTGGCATAGCAACGTACTTTCTTTTCTACTGTAAACTCTGGTCATTTGATACGTCGTTGTTTACGAAGGGCTATTTTCATAGAATCTTTGTGTTCTATGCCCAAGCTTTTCATTTCTTAAAAGCCAACTTATCCACTTTCGTATATATGTCGTTTGACCGTTTGCTTCTGTATTACTTCACCACCGCCCATACCGTCGGTATTTATGAAGCAGCCTATAAGATTATTCAGCCATTCTACGCGATTAGCGAAGTCGTAACACCGACCATGTTCAGAGAGTTGGCCCAATCAATAAAACAAGGAACCTTGTACGCTGTTTTTGCCCGCTATGTTGTCGCCATGTCTTTATTCACAATTCCACTCGGGTTTTTTCTCCTCTTTTTTTCGGAGTTTGTCATTATCTTTTTGTATGGAACGGCATTTGCCGAAAGCGTTCCCTGTCTCATGATTCTTGGCTTTGTAATCACGTTTGGATTCACCAGCGGCATAATCGTTCTTCCTTTTTCCGCTTGGAATATGCCTCGTGAGTACGGCAACTCGGTCTTTTCAGGAAATATACTGAATATTATTTTGAATACGTTGCTCATACCTATTGCTGGAGCGGTTGGTTCAGCGTTGGCTGCTCTCGCGGCAAAGGTAATGGTTACGATCACCGGTTATATGTATTTCAAGCGCGCAACGGATTATCCAGTCCTTAAAGATTTTGCTTATTTTTTTATTGCCTCTTTTATACCACTGATAGCAATCTATGGTTTATCTCTAATCATTACGAATGTTGTTGTTCTGATGATTGTGTACGGGACGGTCTATATAGGAATAGTTATGTTCGTTTACAAAACATATTTTAAAAACCACAAACTGCATGGCGCCGCTTTCACTGACTCACTCAGAGCTGTCATCGAGAGAAACGGGCGAACATAGGAATGAAGAATTGAAAATAGACATCGTATTATCTACCTATAATGGAGAACGTTATTTGGAAGAACAGGTTGACTCCATCATCTCACAGACATTTACTGATTGGCGGCTACTCATTCGGGACGATGGTTCTTCAGATACTACGGTTGCCCTCATACAAAAAATTCGCAAAAGGAACCCAGATAAAATCATCTTAATTGATCAGGAAGCAGCACACAAAGGAGCATGCCAAAGCTTTGCTGCATTGATGAGCAATTCCAAATCTGATTATCTCATGTTTTGTGACCAGGATGACATATGGCTTTCGGATAAAATAAACAAGACGCTTGCTGTCATGGCAGGGCTGGAGAAGAAATACGGTCATCACCAACCGCTGCTGGTGCATTCGGATGCGAAGGTCGTTGATCACAATTTAAAAGAATTGGCCCCATCTCTTTTGCGTTATCAAAAAATTAAGCCGATAAAAGGTGCCCAGTTGTCCCGGCTGTTCCTTCAGAACGCCGCGACAGGGTGCACAATGATGATCAACAAAACTCTTCGCGATATGGCATTACCTGTCTCTTCTCATGCTCTGATGCATGATTGGTGGCTGGCATTACCAGCAGCTGCATTCGGACATATTGGATACGTAGCAGAACCCACCATGCTTTATCGACAACATGGCAAAAATGACCTCGGAGCTCATCGATACAATTTTATGGTTGCGGTCATTCAATTATTAGAACTACTCAATATTCGAAAAATACGACATGCATGGAGAAAAAAACATGTCATGACTGGCAGGTTGGAAGCACAAGCAAAATCTTTTCTTCACCACTACTATACTATGCTGAGCCATCAAGATAAAGAAATGCTGAATGCGTTCTGCTCTCTCAGTCGGCAATCCTATCTAAAAAAAAGATATTGTATGTTTCGATATGGCTTTCTTTATACGAATGTTGCAAGAAATGTCGGAATGTTTTTATTGAGATAGTTCACAAGAATGAATCTCATATGTCATTTGCTAGATTCATTCACATAGGCATTCATAGCTACATTATAACAAACATGACAGCGCTTCTGATAAAGCCTGACCACCAAAAACCGTTCTGAATAATCACCGATCTCTTTTTAAAAAAACCGAGAGAGTCAAGACCAGCATAGATAATAAGTTTTTCATAATCGTGTTGGCTTAAACTGTTTTTATATCGCTCCGCAAAGATCTCTGCCTGTTTTTGAGTTTTTGCCAGATGATGTAACGTTTTCGCCTTAAGTTGTTTGAATTCCATTATTTTGCGTGCCAACGCTTTCGGCCGCATATCCCATCTCGCACCAACCGCGTTTTCCGCATGTTGCCGGTAAAGCATGGTTGGTTCTTCAACAAAATCATTCTTTCCGAGCGAAACAGAAATCAGCCCCGTCCACCAGTCATGCATAAGTGCCTCGGGTGGAATCGGCAAAGACAATGCTCGCAATTTTCGGTTAATCATAACCGTGCACCCGGTCGCAACATTGCTCACAAGAAATCGAGAAAGCGATTTTCCAATTTCAGGATTAAAAGCCTGGCTCTTCCAGAAAGAATCAGACAGGATGTGAAGATCATGATCAACAATTTTCATGTCCGTATACACAAGCAGCGGAATTTCAGTTCCGTACTGCTCTTCAAGCTGTTTCATGCACGCGAACGTCATCTCGATTTTCTTCGATAGCCAGACATCATCCTGATCACAAAACATCGTATAATCGGCATCTGAATGTTCAAGCAGTCTTCCGAAGTTCCGGCATGCGCCTAAGGAACCCGCTTGATCGTGTATCTGAACTATTTTCCCCGGGTATGTTTGTTCATACGCACAGATAATATCGCCAGTTTTATCAGAGGAACCGTCATCTCGTATGATCAAACGCCAATCCTGGTTGGTTTGATTCAGAATGGATTGAATCTGCGCATCCAGGAATTGTTCACCGTTATAGGTTGCGAGCAGGATATCGATGGAAGGGAATGAATTCATGAGATTTGGTTAGAGAGTTATCAATTTTTTTGTTAGTGCTGACCAAGTATATTCATGTGCTGCATCTTTCACTCGTTCTCTACAGGCTTCTCTGAACGCACGGTCATCTGCCATACGCAGAATAGCCGCAACCAGGGCATCAACATCTCCAGGCAAAATGGTTATGCCCAGATTCCTCTTTTCGATTATTTCAGCCCACGAGTCGCCCTGGGAGGCGATAATAGGCAGACCAGCCCACACGTAGTCGAGCATTCTTGTTCTGAACGCAAAACGGGTCTCGAGGCTTTCTTTATGAAGACTGATTCCTGCATCGGCTTCCAAAAGATAATTCCCACGTTCTGCGTATGAAGTCCAGGCATCATTCACAAATATCATTGTGTCGAGCAAATCCCGATTCCTGGCTTCGGAAAGAAACCGCTCATGCACAGTCATCATTCCTGCATCAGCACTCGGAGGTTTCAGCCCGGGGAAATAGACCTTGATATCGCTCCGATTTTTCCTAATCGTAGATAATGCCTCAAGCAGGATAAACGGATCGAACCATCCCCATATCCCCCCGCCCCAGACCAGGAGAAAATCATTCTGCTGAATGGTTGTTCCCCGCAACACAGGCTTAGTTTTAATCGGTTCTGTATCAGGCAGTCCAAAGGGAAGAATAATTATTTTGTGCAATTTATCATGATGGCCGAGCAGAATCATCTGACTGATCAGAAAATCCCGCTGCCGTTCATTCGCGACAAGGAATGCATCCCCGAATCGTAAAATAATTCGCTGTCGGATTTTCCAGAGACAAAGCAGGAGTTTCTTTCGTATGATATCGTTTCGGGATGCAGCAGGCATTTCGAGTAACTCAAAAATCACCGGATCATATTGATCAAAGATCACTTTCTTTCGGAACAGCAATCCCAGAAAAACCGAAAGAGGCCTCCCGGGCATGATAATGGAATCCATACGCCGAATCCACCTCAGAAGATTCCAGAACGAAGCACGTCCAAGAAACACTATGCCTTGATCTGAAAAACCGTCTTCAAACTGCCGTGCAAGAACGGCGACCTGGCAATGCATGCGGTTCAGTGCTCGGGCAATTTCCAGGGCACGAATGCCCGGCCCGGCCATGTTCGCTCCAATAACATCATTGCAGATAAGAAGGAATTTTTGCATACCGATTAATTCGGGACAGCAAGAGCAGCGCTCTTTCTCTTCGCAAACCATTCAAAGACACGCTCGAACAGAACGATAAATACTATGACATATCCCATGGATGGCAAGTAAACCCGGTGCTCGAAAATAACGTCAAGAATGGGGACAAAACTCTGGGTCGGTGAGAGCGTGACATAAAACCAGAGGATTCCGAAAGGGATCAGTGTCCATCGTTTTTTAAGGAACAGCAAAACCGCCAAACCCAGGACCAGCACATGTCCGATAAACGAAAGCAGTGTCGGGAAGGCAAACAGCGTTTTCGCAATCGGATACCCATAATCCAGGTTTTGATTGATCGGGAGAATCAATAATCGGATGTACGTCCAGAGCACGTTCATGGAGGTAAGCAGATACGTCCAGGGCGTGATGCTTCGCTCACCGCTTACTCCAAATCCGGCTCCCTGAAGTGTGGTGGTCATCAAAACATAGGCAACAAGCGCCCAGGGCAGTGCAACCAGCACATAGGCCTTCCACCGGGAAAGAATCGGCTTGAATGAACCATTGGAAAGAAACAGAAAATCATAGAGAAAAAGCGTTGCGGGAAGCGTTACTGCCCATTCTTTTGATTGCATGGCGAGCAAGGACATGACAAAGGCGAGAAATGCATACCCGAACTTTTTCGTTTGCGCGTGTTTGATAAAAAATAAAAACGTGGCAAGATAGAAAAACGTGGCGATCAATTCCGTACGGCTGATGATATAGGTAACTGCTTCCGTCTGGACGGGATGCAGGCCGAATAAAAGCGCTCCGAACAGCGCCATGCGTTTGGCGCGCCAGGAATACCGTTCAGCGAGCGACGGAAGCTGCAGGGTCCTCTGCAGCAGCAAAAAAAAGAAAAAGCTATTCATGATATGAAAACCGATATTCACGATATGCCATCCGATCGGGTTCAATTTGCTTATCTGATAATTAAAAAATAGCGAGACATTAATGACCGGTCGTGTTCCCGAAAACATGCTGATGAAATTGCTCCATGATAGGCGCTTTAAAGCATGATTATCAACAATCGCAGGGGTATCGTCAAAGTGAAAATTTGCGGTAAACGTATTTGAGTAAGCAAGCAGAATCAATCCTGCAATGATCGCAAATGCAACAAGCGTAAATCGCCGGCTTGCGAATATACGATCCAGTTTCTCAAGAACAACCTGCATAGATAAAACCTCCTGGGCAACCACTTCTCACATTTTTGTATTCTGATCCAGATGTTCTCTCATCTGCTGCCTGAGTAACGCAAGTTCCTGTGCCAGCTTCTTGTTTTTTTCCGATAGACCGGAAATAACAACCGAGAAATGAAGCGTAATGAGCAGAAGAAAGAGAAACGCAAGCAGGAACAGAAACGACGGCGGATAATAAATCCCGACTGCCAGCGATATGTACTCAAGCAGGCCTCGTGATGCGGAAAGGATCAGGAGAATCGCACCTGCTCCAAGCCATAACAGAGCATATTTTTCCTTCAAACGACCCCGCCGGATAAGCTCAATCACGACAATGAGCACAATGGCGCTTCCGGTCATTGCCAACAATTTGAGCAGGTCCATACGTTACCTCACTTTTTTTATAAGATCGATCAAAATTGCAAGGAGCACCTTCGTCATATAATACACCGAACGGAGTGCTGTTATGGATGATTTTCCTCCGGTTCGTTCACGCATGGAAACCGGAACTTCCTGCATCCGAAAACCAGCTTTGTGCAGCAGGACTAATGCTTCCGGCTCCGGATAATCCTCTGGATACATCCGCGAAAAAAATGCAACCACGTCACGGTTTGCGGCCCGGAATCCTGAAGTGCTGTCGGTTACGGTCATGCCGAGAATGCGAGAAAGGATAAAAGAAAAAATCCAGATACCGAAACTTCTGCAGGCTGATGATTGATACGCCCCTCGAGTAAGAAACCGCGATCCGATAACCATATCCACAGTTTCGTCAATGATCGGCTGGAGAAGAGCGGGTATTTCCGATGCGATATGCTGGCCGTCTCCATCAAACTGGACTGCAATATCGTATCGATGAATAGCAGCATACTGAAATCCTGCCTGCATGGCACCGCCAATGCCAAGATTAAATGGAAGATCAAGAACCCGTACACCCACGTTTTTTGCAATACGTGAAGTTTGATCACGGGAACCGTCATTCACTACCAGAATATCAATAGCTGGAGCAAAATGCTCCCGAATATCCCGGATAACTCCGGGGAGACTGGCTTCTTCATTATATGCGGGAATAATAATGAGTACTCTCATATCATGCATCCGGCATCAGGCATCATGTTCATTCCTTCATCGCCACTTCATATGCCGATATTCTAAATTTCCATAAGAGCCGGTAGAACTCCCAACGGGATAGTGTTTTGTGTTTTGAAAAAGCATATCGTTCACGCATGACCCAGGGCAGACCTCGAAGTGCCGCCCACCAGGCTTTCATGAGAATCATACATCCTTTGAAAAACGAATGTTGATCAGAAAATCGGGCACTCGCTCCCTTTCCTTGCAACGCTGCGTAAGCGTGCATAAAAAAACGTTGCGCTGTAAAAAACGGGCTCATCAAAATAAGTTCAATAGGGAAATATTTCCACAACACCCAAATCCTGTTTCTTTCAACAAGAAATGCTTTGAGTGTGGAATATGCCGATGATGATGAAGAATATTTATGATAGACTTTTGCGCAAGGAACAAAGAGACATTCCCATCCAGCCAACCGTGCCCGTAACCCCAGAGAAACATCATCAGCATACGCAAAGAATGTTTCATCCAGCAGGCCGATCTGATCCAGCATTTCTTTTCGATACAAACCCGCGCATCCGCTCGGGAAAAGCGCTTCATGATCCTGATCGTACTGGCCGCTGTCTTTTTCCAGCCTGCCTTTCCCTCTCCCTAAACCATCAGGGTACAAGAGAAGTCCCGCATTATCTAAAATTTCCGGGTTACCATAGGACAGGATCTTACTTGCCCACATCCCTGTTTTAGGAGAACTTGTTCTAATCGCATGATCAAGATATTCAAGCCAACAGGGATCAACCACCGTATCATTATTCAACAAAGCGATGAAAGAACCCTGAGCAATCCGCATTCCTGCATTATTCCCGCCGGCGTATCCAATATTTTCTTCAAGAGAGAGAAGTCGTGCCCACGGATAGTTATTCCGGATATATGCAACAGATCCGTCTTCTGAACCATTATCAACAACAATAACCTCAAAATCCTTGAAAGATTGGGTACTTAATGAATCCAGGCATTCTCCAAGAAGATGCTTCCCATTCCAGTTAACGATTATTATAGAAACTAGCGGATACTCCAAAAAGAACAGCTCCTGCTCAATCAGTTTGCTTTCTATGCGGTATCATAATCGAACATAGAAGAAGAGTCAATAATATATACGAATACAAATTATTATATGAGGTAATGTTAAGACTTTTCCATTTTTCGGTACCGCACAACTGCCCAATGAAACAGAAAATAGGAGATGACACCGGCGAGGGTGCCGATAATGAGGGTTCCCGCAATATAGGGCCAGAGGTAAGGTTTTAAAATAAGGTAGGCGGTGGTCAAAGTAAGTTCATTCCAGGCAATGGAAGGGGTTGCGATATCTGCTCCAGTAATCTGTATTCCAAACCAGATGCAGAATGCATACATCGGAACCATGGTCCAAGGGTTGTTCAGCAATGATGCAGTAATAATAACCAGCGTATTCAATCGAAAGAGCATCCCACATGCAACGCAGGAGATCATGTGGAAACCAATGGTGGGAGAAAAGGCAATGAAGATCCCGATGGCAAACGCAAGCGCAAGCTTATGCGGCGGATCGTTTAATTTAAAAAGAGAATGGAGCCGGTCTTTAATATATCGTTTCATACAGAATTACTTTTCAGAACAAAAGTGATCGTATCCTTTTGAAGAAAGCACTGTTTTCTTATTTCCACTCACAAGCATACGTCTCGTGCTTCGAGTAATCTCTCCTATTTCAGCAATGGGAATGCCGAGTGTTTTCAGTTTCCTTATTTTTGCAGGCGACGTTGTGAACAGAAGCTCATACTCTTCGCCACCATGCAAGAAATATTCAAGCAACGGCTGCTTCAACAAAGCCGTTGATTTTACAAGCGCCGATGAACAAGGAAGCATCTCGGCATGCACAATTGCTCCTACTCCGCTCTCTTCGCACAGATGCCCCAGATCGGATGAGAGTCCGTCGCTTATATCGATCATTGCGGTTGCACATCCGTCGGCTACAATCATCCGAGCCCATTCTACCCGGGGAATTGGCCGGAGATGTTTTTCAATTAATTTTCTCATGCCGGAAGCCTTATTTCTGACGCCTGTTTTCAACAATTCCAACCCTGCTGCAGAATCGCCAAGCGTATTGGTCACGAAAATCCGATCACCCGGCTTTGCGCCGGAACGCGTTACCATCTGTCTTTTTTCTATTTCACCCAAGACGGTAACACTCACAATGAAATCATGTTGAGAGGAACACGTATCTCCTCCGACGAGAACAGTTTGATATTGAGAAATCAGCGCACGAAACCCGCGATAAAATGCTGCGATGTGTTCAGAAACAATCGAGGAAGGAATGGCAAGCGAGGTGAGACAGAAACGAGGACAACCGCCCATTGCAGCAATGTCACTGATGTTAACCGCAGCAGATTTCCATCCTAATGAATAAAAGTCGGTAAAGGACAAATCAAAATGCACATGCTCGATCAACATGTCGGTTGTTGCAAGAGCAACCATACCTGGCGAGAATGAAAATGCGGCGGCATCATCACCGATTCCTAGTGACAAACCACGGGTGGTTTGCAAAAACTGTTTTCGGATTGTACGTATCAATCCGAATTCACCCATTGATGATATTTTCATGGAAGAGATAGATAGGCTTGATTAAATGGAGGCATGGGTAATCACACCAGAGTTACGCTCCATCAACCAATCAAACTGTTCAACGATTTTTTAAGCTAATGCGTCGACCTCGATATTCCGGTCTTTTTTCTTCTGACAACAGCATGCACCCGTTTCTTATTCAATGCCGCTGCAATAACATCGTCCATGGTCGATGCAAAAATAAATTTCATATCTTTCCGGAGATAATTCGGGATGTCATCCAGATCTTTCTTGTTCTCTGCCGGAATGATCATGGTAGTGATTCCCGCTCTCCGCGCTGCAAGCGTCTTTTCCTTAAGCCCGCCGATAGGAAGCACCCGTCCGCGGAGTGTCACTTCGCCGGTCATGGCAAGGTCTTTTTTCACCGGGGAATTGGTAAACACGGATGCAAGGGCCGTTGCCATGGTCACACCTGCAGAAGGCCCATCCTTCGGGATCGCGCCAGCAGGAACATGGATGTGATAATCTGTTTTACTGAATGTATCCGGCTGAATTCCGAGGATGTTTGCACGCGAACGCACGTACGTCAGCGCGGCATGCGCGGATTCCTTCATCACATCGCCGAGATGCCCGGTTAA
>JBAZLV010000049.1:0-14479 GCA_041650055.1 Nitrospirota bacterium
AAACTACGGCAATGGTAAAGAAACTGATGACTGCATAAACACTGACGAGAAAATGAAATTTCTCGTCACAGGGTGGGCTTTTTCACTTGACAGGAAGCCTTCAAATGGGTGACCCTTGATTCTTCTTGATTCTTGCTTGATTCTTGATTTTTCCCTCTGTCATATGTCCACTCTGTATTTCCTTGCCTTTACAAAATGAAACAAAAAAGATAATTTCATGATACAATCTAATTTATGAACAGGATTTTTAATAAAATACTACATCGAACAATCATAGTATTAAGCGTTCTTTTTTTATCGTATCCGATAATTGCTGATGCCTGTTCCATCAATGACCAGAAGCAAATCCGCATTGGCGCAAGTGAAGGGATTGAGGGCATTTGTTCGAACAATGGATCGCGGATTTCATGCCAATTTAAAGGTGATGAGATTTCCTGTGATGGACCGGGTGGTGGATATTCGGGAACGGATTTAAAAAGTCTTATCTTTTCTGCCTGCGGATGCAGCACCCAGGAAGAGAAAAAAGAATCCCTTAAGAAGGAATGGGAAAAACAGTTCACGCCTTCAAGCGGTACTACTTCCACACGATAAACCTGTTCTGATTTTTATGAATAAAAAAACCAAGAAGCTTGATTTTCCTTTGAGCCAAGTGCGCCGGTATTTGGAACCAGGTCCGATTGTGCTTGTTTCATCAAAATGGAACGATAAGACAAACATCATGACCATGGGTTGGCACACGATGATGGAGTTTACTCCTTCACTGGTAGGCTGCGTTATTGCGGAGAGCAATCATAGTTTTGATATGATCCGCAAGAGTCGTGAATGTGTCATCAACCTTCCGACGACAGCATTTACGGATACGGTGATTAAGATCGGGAATAGCTCTGGTGCTGAAGTTGACAAGTTTCCTGAATTCGGATTGACTCCGGGCAAGGCAACTCAGGTTGAAGCTCCGTTAATTCAGGAGTGCTATGCAAACTTTGAATGCACCTTGCACGATGCTTCTCTTGTCGACAAATACAATTTTTTTATTTTCGAAGTAGTCAAGGCCCATGTAGCCACTTCACCCAAGTATCCTGAAACTCTGCACTATACCGGGGACGGCGTGTTCATGGTCTCGGGAAAAATCATTCGCCGACGGTCACTATTCAGGCCGGAGATGTTATAAACTACCCGCTGTCTGCACATACCTGCTTTTTTCACGCGGGTGAGGCGACGGCGATCCTTTCAAAACGATCTCAAGTCCTTTTTCATTGACATGCATTCCATCATAAAAATAATTGCTATCCAGATTGAATCGTGCAGGGTCATAACTTCCCATGAGCTTGATTTTTTTTTGCTGAGCATATCCTTTTATATACTGCTCAAATTCAGTCACCATCCTATACGCATTATTGGTAAGCATAAATGTATACAGTGATGGATGATACGGTATTAACACAAACGTGAGGTCTATGTTCTGCGAAATGATTTGAGAAATGAATTTATCGAATAAGTCCCTGTGCTTTTTTGATAAGTGTGTATATTTCTCGAGTAAATTGATCGTGTCTCCTCCCACCATATCCTGTTTAGCTCTTTTCTCGACTTCCTGTACCGTGAGATTTTGATTTTTTGGACCATAGGAGATTGAACCGTCAACTAAGCGTGTGAGGGAATTATTAATCCTTTGTTTTGTCGGGAGGAGTACTATTTTTTCTTTCCTGATTAATTTTGCATACAACGTTTTTATTGAAGACTGAAAGTACGAAGGAGAAAAAAGCTGGTAAAATTTATCAAGATGCATGCTGGATTGTTCTCTCATTGGCTCAGATAATACGAATGCCGTGTACGCATACTCGAGCGTTTTCCACTTGAGTTGACCACTATTTTTATTAAAAATCCAGGGGTCAATTCCCATGATAATTTTTTTCGGCAATACACCCCTTGATTTGTACAGTTGATAAATGGCGATCATGTCTTCAAGCGAGGCCCCGGAAACACCATGATTCATAAAGCTGTTTGTGCTTGCATTGGTTGATTTCATGAGGAGAATGGTGCTTGAACCGAGCACAATGACGGATGGCGTTGTCTTCAGCAATGCAATGACATGGCGCTGTAAGGCACGTTCATCAATATTCGGGGCGTTGGCAACGTTATACCCTTCTGCAAGATACTTGGCAATTTGGAGTTCAGGACTTGAAAACAGCGTTCCTGCATCGCCAAAATAATTGACTGTACCCATGAGCACTCCGAAGGGTGTGCAGAAAAGCATAAGTTTTATGAGAAACTTTTTCAGCATATATTCAAAATTGGAAATAGATAAATTGATTTTTACCAAAGACACCAAAGAACAGCATGCTTAAGCCAATCGCATAATAGACACTCCACCGATACCAGACCGGTTTTTCGGACAACAGATGTCTCATGTTTGCATGCCGTTGTATCAGATGAACAAATTCAAGCAAGCATAGAGATGCAATAGCTATGAAAAGTTCTTCTTTACTCAAGCCGAGGTCGCTTATACTTTCCTTGACATAAGAAAAATCTCCGAGATTGCCGAGCCCGCTCAAGAGATGTGTTGCCATATACCAGGCATCATCTAGCGTTCGTGCTCGAAAAAAAATCCAGGCAAAACAGACTAAGGAGAAGGTAACGAGAATTGCCCATCCTTTCCGCAGAACTGGGTAGTTCGTTAATCTCAGTCTGGTGGCAAGATTGTTGCGCAGATCCTGTGTCCAGAGTGCGAATATGAGATAGAATCCGTTTAAGGCGCCCCATAGGACATAGGTCCAGTTTGCTCCATGCCATAATCCGCTTATCAGAAACGTTAGGAACAGATTCATCTGCCATTTCCATTTGGAAACGCGATTTCCTCCCAAGGGAATGTACACATAATCCCGAAACCAGGTTGAGAGTGATATGTGCCACCGTTTCCAGAATTCAGAAATGCTTGCTGCATGGTAGGGCCTTTTAAAGTTGTCCATCAGGGAAAATCCCATGACCTGCGCAGCGCCGATAGCAATATCTGAGTATCCTGAAAAATCGCAATAAATCTGGAACGCAAAAAATATCGTTGCCACGATCAGCGTCAATCCCGCATATTCTGTGGGCGCGCTGTATACATGGTTTACGACAATCGCGAGCCGGTCGGCGATAACGACCTTCTTAAAAAGGCCCCATGCCATTAATTTCATCCCGTCTGCCGCTCGCTGATATTCAAAAAAATATTCTTCCCGGAATTGGTGCAGCAAATTTTGCGGTCGTTCAATGGGGCCTGCGACAAGTTGGGGATAGAACATGACATATAATGAATAAATGCCGAAATGGCGTTCTGCTTTCTGGTTTCCCCGGTAGACTTCGATGACATAGCTCAAACTTTGAAACGTATGAAAGGATAGTCCGATTGGCAGAATGATGTTGACCATTTCGATGGGATAGTTCCAATGAAAAAAGTTGGCTATTGAGGCAAAATTGTTGTTAAAAAAATTGAAATATTTAAAAATGAACAAGACCAGACAGGTTGATACGATGCTGACAATCAAATAGAGTTTCTTTTTCTGTATTTTTTCCGCATTCTCTATCTTTATTCCTGCAATATAATCAATGACAATCGTTACTGCGAGAATAAGTATATACACCGGTATGAATGCCATGTAAAAAATGCAGCTTGCACCAAGCAATAACATCCACCTCAGTTTATGGGGTGATAAAAAATAGAGCAGGGTGATCAGCGGAAAAAAGACCGCGAATTCAAACGAATTAAAAAGCATGGATAAACCTTCTGTTGTTTTGCCAAGATGTTTGGTTCTGGCGAATAGGAGCCTATCTCATTAATCTTCACAAAAAAAGTGTAGCAAAATCCGGAGTAAAATAGTTATACTTTAAAAGAATCATCGTTTAGTATTATTATTTGCTCTTTTTTATATGAACATCTATAATCTTTCATTATCTCATGAAGGAAGCTTATGATTGACTTCTTCAAAAAAATCCGCCTTGTTATTGTTGAAACGTATTTTTCTTTTGTGAAAAATAACGATCTCACTGCCGCAGCATCCCTTGCCTTTTCTGCAATACTCGCTCTTATTCCGGTTCTTTTTCTGCTTACCTTTATTTTGAGCGCAGCAATCGGTTCTTCTGAACAAGCCCTAGCACGGACGCAGGATCTTCTGCTGCAATTAATTCCTGCATACAGTCCGGAAATTATTCAGGAAGTGCAGGTTATTTCGACTCATTTAAAAACGATAGGTATTGTAAATCTCCTGGTACTTCTCTGGAGCATAACACCGCTTGCTGCTGATATGCGCATATCTCTTGGAATTGCTTTCCAGAAAAAACCTTCCCGCCCTTTTTTGCTCGAAAAATTGTTTGACGTGCTCATCAGCCTGCTCTTTCTCATGGGCCTTTCAGCGATTGCAGTTGCGGGAATTATTTTTACGATTCTCGAGAACAAGAGTCTGATGCTTGTGCCATTGGGTTATTTTGAGCGGGTCATTCCTTTTATTTTTATCACCGCAATCGTCTTTTTGCTTTACTTTGCCTTTTCCGGAAAAGCTCGTATCAGACATTTGATCTTCGGCGCCCTGATTACGTCCGTGCTCTGGTTCATTATGACACCGGCATTTCATATGTTCCTTACCTACAATCCCGGCTATGGTTTTGCCTTTGGATCCTTTAAGTCCCTTTTCGTGATTATTATCTGGATTTATTATTCCCTTATGGTTTTTCTCATTGGCGCTGAATTTGCTGCTACTTTGGGACGGGAACAGACGGTTCTTATACGAAATCTCATGATCGGCAGTAAAAATATACCTGCGGAGGCAGTACGAAAATATGTGGTAAGCTTTACAAAAGGCAGTGTCATTTTTAACGAAGGAGACCCCGGCGATGTTATGTACAGAGTCTATCAGGGAAGCGTTGAACTGAGGAAAGGTGATACGCTCTTAAGCACTATTCAGGAAGGAAAATGCTTTGGAGCGATTTCCTTTCTTCTTTCACTTCCTCGAAGAGCGGTTGCTATTGCGCGTGAGGATGTATCACTTGTGGTTATTAAGAATGAGAACATTACACCGCTAATCAATCAATATCCGGAAGTCATCATTGAGATGCTGAAAGAGATCGCGCTCAGATTTCGGGAAGAAAACAAGACGGTTGATTAACCCAAGGAGGAATCATGCCGGACGTGTTATCGCACGAACAGCTTCATCGTATCAATGCCTATTGGCGTGCGGCCAATTATCTGACTGTTGGACAGATTTATTTATACGATAATCCTCTGTTAAAGGAACCACTCAAACTTGATCACATCAAACCCAGGCTTCTGGGGCATTGGGGAACGACACCGGGACTTAATTTTATTTATGCGCATTTGAACCGGGTGATTAAAGAACAGGACCTTGATGTCATTTATATCGCCGGTCCCGGACATGGCGGGCCCGGTCTCGTTGCAAATACGTATCTTGAAGGAACCTACAGTGAAATTTACCCAAATGTTTCCCAGACTGCCGACGGAATGAAAAAACTGTTCAAACAATTTTCATTTCCTGGCGGGGTTCCGAGCCACGCGGCTCCTGAAACGCCAGGCTCGATCCACGAGGGCGGAGAGCTTGGGTATGCTCTTTCGCATGCATACGGTGCAGCATTTGACAATCCGGATCTTCTTGTGGCTTGTGTCGTGGGTGATGGAGAAGCAGAAACCGGGCCGCTTGCGGCTTCGTGGCATTCGAACAAATTTCTGAATCCTGCTCATGACGGTGCTGTGCTTCCGATTCTGCATCTGAACGGGTACATGATCGCGAATCCCACGTTTTTTGCCCGCATCAGCCATGATGAGCTTGAAAGGCTCTTTCTCGGGTATGGATACAAACCGTACTTTGTCGAAGGATCAAAACCGTTCGAGATGCACCAGAAGATGGCGCAGACCATGGACGCGGTCACTGCGGAGATCAAGTCGATTCAAAGCGAAGCCCGGCGAAGCAAAACGGTTCGGCGGCCGCGCTGGCCCATGATTATTCTACGCTCGCCCAAGGGCTGGACCGGCCCCAAGGAGGTTGATGGGCTGAAAACCGAGGGTTTCTGGCGTTCGCACCAGGTTCCGGTTACGGATATGGCAACGAAGCCTGAGCATATCACTATTCTCGAAACATGGATGAAGAGCTATAAGCCTGAGGAATTGTTTGACAAGAACGGCAAACTGATTCCCGAGCTTGCAGAGCTGGCGCCAAAAGGAAATCGCAGGATGGGCGCAAACCCTCATGCGAACGGTGGTCTTCTTTTAAAAGACCTGAAGCTGCCGGATTTCAGAGATTATGCGGTTGAGGTGAAAACAAATGGAGGGACGATTGCTGAATCCACTCGCGTTCTGGGCAGATTACTGCGGGATGTGATGCAATTAAACCTTGATGAGCGAAACTTCAGGGTAATGGGTCCGGATGAGACCACATCCAACCGGCTGAATGCCATCTTTGACGTGACTGACCGGACGTGGATGGAACCAATCATTCCGGAGGACGATCATCTTTCTCCGGACGGACGGGTCATGGAAATTCTGAGCGAGCATACGTGCCAGGGCTGGCTTGAAGGCTATCTGCTGACCGGACGGCATGGTCTTTTTTCGTGCTATGAAGCATTTATCCATATCATTGACTCGATGTTCAACCAGCATGCCAAATGGCTCAAGGTTACGAGCAAGGATATCCCCTGGAGACGGCCCATTGCCTCTCTTAATTATCTTTTGACATCGCATGTATGGCAACAGGACCATAATGGTTTTAGTCATCAGGACCCGGGTTTTATCGATCATGTGGTGAATAAAAAAGCGGACATTGTTCGGGTGTATTTTCCCCCGGACGCAAATTGCCTGCTGTGCGTAGCGGATATCTGTCTGCAGAGCAGGAATAAAGTGAATGTTATTGTTGCAGGAAAAGCTCCCATGCCGCAATGGCTCGACATGGACGCCGCCCTCAAGCATTGTTCAGATGGCATTGGAATATGGGAGTGGGCGAGCAATGACAAAGGTACTGAGCCTGATGTGATCATGGCCTGTGCCGGCGATGTGCCGACGCTCGAGACGCTGGCAGCCGTTCAACTTCTGCGAGAGTATGCTCCACACCTCATCATACGGGTTATCAATATTGTTGATCTCATGACGCTTCAGCCGTCGGAAGAGCATCCGCATGGCCTTTCGAATAAGGATTTTGACATGCTTTTTACCAAAGACAAACCGATTATGTTCGCCTATCATGGCTATCCGTGGCTGATTCACCGTCTGACCTACCGTCGAACCAATCATGAAAATCTTCACGTGCGCGGATACAAGGAAGAAGGAACGACCACAACCCCGTTCGACATGGCGGTGTTAAACGATCTTGATCGGTTCCATCTGGTAGGCGATGTGATTGACCGTGTGCCTAAGCTTGCTTCCATTGCAGCGTATACCAAACAGGCGCTCCGGGCGAAACTTGTCGACCATCGGGAATATATTACGACACATGGTCAGGACATGCCGGAAATCAGGGAGTGGAAATGGAAACCGCGCTGAAACAGGGAACTGTATGCAGAACAGGGGAACGCTCATCCGTGATCAATCTCTATGAAATATCTCATTGACCTTCACGTCCACTCAAAATATAGCGAAGATAATAATGCTGATCCCGAGGAAACGGTTCAGTATGCGCTTGAACGAGGGCTGCACGGAATAGCGTTCACGGAACATTACTCCTACGGCGCATCGGAATTTGTTGAAGCGCTTGGGGACAAATACTCGAGTTCGATCCTCCTCTTCCGTGGGGTTGAATTTTCTGCTGATGAAGGCCATTGCCTGGTTTTTGGGTTTGATCCAGATAATCTTATTCAGAAACATACGCCGGTTGATGAAATTATCCGCGTTGCGGACACGATGGGCGGAGTGGTGATTCCCTCTCATCCTTACCGTCCCGGAACGAGCCTGGAAAATCAGATTTTTGATATCCCGGGTATTGTTGCCTTAGAAGGATGCAATGGCGTGAATACGCCGGAGATGAATGCCAAGGCAATTTCCGCTGCACGGAAGCTTGGCCTTCCGTATACCGGCGGATCGGATGCTCATGAATCAGAAAACGTGGGCTTGTGCTATACCGAATTTGACCAGGAAGTGACGTATGAAAATTTCATCGACCTGCTCAAGGCTGGAAAGTATCGCGGGATTGATATCCGGAAACCGTCGGGAACATGGTTTTCATTGTTTGAGTAGCGAATCAGCTGATGTGCCAGTAGGCCAGAAGAGTCTGAATGCCCCATGCCATAGCAATACAGAGCGGAAGCGTGAGCACCCATGCCATCATAATCTTGCCAGCAATTCCCCACCGTACCGCAGACAGACGCTTGGTAGCACCCACACCTAAAATCGCAGATGAAATAACATGCGTTGTACTGACGGGTAGCCCAAAGTGGCTTGCGGTGACGATAATGGCGGTTGCAGAGGTCTCAGCCGCAAACCCGTGAATCGGTTCAAGCTTCAGCATCTTAACGCCGAGTGTCTTGATGATCTTCCATCCGCCAAACAGAACGCCGGTTCCCATGGCGAATGCGCAGGTAAAGATCACCCACTTGGGAACTTCTACACTCGAGATAACCCCACCACTCACGAGCGCCATAGTGATAATTCCCATAGCTTTCTGTGCATCGTTGGAGCCATGGCCAAATGCCATCAAAGCGGATGAAATAATCTGGAGCCTGCCGAAATATTTGCTGATGGTTCCCGGTGCAAGCCTGCCAAAGAAGCGGAGGATCGCTTTCATAAAAAGATAGCCAATAACAAAACCAAAAAGCGGGGACATAAGCAATGAAAGGAGTATTTTCAAAATACCTATAATATTCAGAATGCTGCTGCCACCGTATGCAAGTGAACCACCGATAAGCCCTCCTATGAGCGCATGTGATGAACTTACCGGCAGTCCCACAAGAAGCGTCATAAGGTTCCAGAGAATGGCTGAAAGAAGTGCAGCCACGAGGACGGTGTCCGTAATGGCGGTAGGCGCGACGATTCCAGTGCCGATGGTTTTGGCGACCGCGGTCGTGAGGAAGGCGCCGAGGATTTCCATGCTTGCGGCGATGAGAACCGCGGCCATGGGAGTAAGCACCTTGGTGGAAACAACGGTTGCAATGGCATTGGCAGCATCGTGCCATCCATTCGCAATGTCGAAAACAACGGCAAGGATGATGATAAAAATCAGGATTTCATGCATATTTGAGAACTATGGATTCAAGAATATTTGCAACATCTTCCGCGCAGTCGGAAGCGTCTTCAAAAAGCTGGTAAATATCCTTCCACTTGATCGCATACATGGGATCTGTCTGATCATTCAGGAGTTTTCCGAGCGAGTCGCGGTAAATGCAGTCGATCCGGTTCTCGAGCCGGTTAATCTCGATGCAATGTTCCTGGACGCGATCATATTGCTTTGCCCTGAGTTCCTGGAGGGCTTTTTTGAGGGTGGTTGCCGTTGTCTGAAGTTCTTCCGCCATCGTGATGACTCCGGGGGTGGGCTTGTCGATCTTATAGATAATCATCCGGTCGACGGCTCCCCAGATATAGTCCAGGATATCATCGATCCGGGCCGCGAGCGCATGAATATCTTCCCGGTCAATGGGAGTCAGGAAGGTCTTGTTCAGATTTTTCATGATATCATGCGTAAGCATGTCGCCTTCCTGTTCAAATTCGTAAATCATTTTTGCTTTTTTTTCAAAGTCCGCTCGTTCAAAATTCTTTAAGGACTCGAGAAGAAGATCAGCGGCTCGCGAGACATTTTCAAGTGCCCGGTCAAATGTTTCATAAAAATCTATTTTTTTGGGAAAGAGAGCCATAGGATGTTCTGCTCCTTTTTGTAATGATAGGAACGTGCAGTTTTTTTACATGCTCTATTCAAAAGCAGCCTAGAATACCACACCCCATTTTTTTTTGCAACCCGTGGGTGTTTCTGAGTCGAAGCAGATCGTGTTAGGACACAACATATTTATGCAAAAAAAAAGCGGTGATCATATCACCGCTTTGTAAAATTTTAGTCTCTTCTCATACTACGCAATTTTAGTCTCTTTCCAGCATTTATCACACAGCCACATCATGCCGCGTACCTTGCCGGTTGTTGTCATCATTTTTGCTGCCTGCATGGGCTTTCCGCAGCACTGGGGAACATTCAGGTTCACCTGCGTTTTTTTCGTGGCTGCTTTCGCAGTTTTGCTCATTTCTGCCATGGTGCTTCACCTCCAGGTTCATTAACAAACCCGTGCATTGTAACCAGATATGGGAAAATGTCAAGAGCATTTTATCGAACTGACAATTAACCACGGATAACCAAAAGTAGGCGCTTCTAAGCGACACGAATAGACGTGGATGCTTCAATGTTCAAATATTAACTACCAATAGCTGTCATTCCGAGAAGCTTCGACGAGGAATCTTAATGTTTCTCACTTCGTTCGAAGAAGACGTCAGATGCTGGCCAATGCAGCCTCTATTCGCTTGATCGTCTTGTCTTTGCCCATGAGTTCGATTACCTCATAGATCCCCGGGCTGACGGTCCCGCCGGTCAGCGCGACCCGTACCGGCTGGGCGATTTTCCCGAGCTTGATTCCTTTGCGGGTGATAAAGTCATTGAAGGTTTTTTCCAGTTCACTATGCGTAAACGGATTGAGCGGTTTCAGGATTGCTATCAGTTCCTTCAACAAGGGGGCAATATCTTGAGTCAGATGTTTTGCCTTTGCTTTTTCATCCAGCGTGATTGTATCGAGGATAAAAGGAATCGCTGCCTGTTTCATTTCGATCAGCGTATGGCTTCGTTCGATCAGAATGCCGGCAAGTCTTTGGAGCCATGCTGTATCCGGCTCATTTCCTGTTATGACAATACCATCCTTCAGCAGGAGTTCAAGCAGCAGATCGCCAAGCCGGCTTGGGTCTGCCTGCTGGATATAATGATGGTTTAACCAGAGTAGTTTCTCTTGATTGAAGACCGCTGCGGCCTTTCCCACATGATCGAATGAAAATTTTTGGATCAGTTCATCTACACTGAAAATTTCCTGGTCACCTGCGGACCACCCGAGCCTCGATAAATAATTCACGAGCGCTTCAGGGAGGTATCCTAAATCCTTGTATTCCGTGACCGCGGTTGCTCCATGCCGCTTGGAAAGCTTTGCCTTGTCCGGCCCCAGGATCATGGGGAGATGCGCGAATTCGGGTGGCTTGTATCCGAACGCCTCATACAACTGGATCTGCCGGGGAGTATTGTTCAAATGGTCGTCCCCCCTGATTACATGCGTGATGTTCATGGTAAGATCATCCACTACCACAGCAAAATTATACGTCGGGAAACCATCCGAACGCCGAATAATCAGGTCGTCGAGCTGTTGGTTTTCGAACGTCACGCTTCCCCGGATAAGGTCCTGAACGATTGTCTGTCCTTCATCCGGTGACAGGAATCGGACTGCAGGAGTGCGCCCTTCGATTGGCGATTTGAGCGATCGGCATTTCCGATCATATTTGGGAGGCCGGCCTTCAGCCAGAGCCTGTTTCCTGCGCGCGTCAAGTTCTTCCGGCGTGCAATAACAGTAATATGCTTTGCCTTCTTTCAAGAGCCGATCAACATGTGCCTGATAAATTTCCTTTCGGTCAGTTTGACGGAACGGACCTTCATCCCAGTCGAGCCCGAGCCATTTCATTCCCTCGAGAATGATCCGGATCGATTCTTCTGTAGACCGGGTCTGGTCAGTATCTTCGATCCTGAGAATGAATGCGCCCTGGTGATGCCGGGCAAACAGCCAGTTGAACAAGGCGGTTCTCACACCTCCGATATGCAGAGCGCCGGTAGGGCTGGGTGCAAAGCGTACGCGTACCGTATTTCGAGTAGTCATGCAAAGCTCCTTCCTCATTTCTGTTTCGTGCTGCTCATTATAATGGAAAATAACAGGGTAATCAAAAAAAATCCATTGGGGTATGCGACTCATTAGGGAAAGCACTGCTCATGAGCATGCAAAAATGGATTTTGCCTTGACATTTGGTTGCTGTATCCTATAATGAGCATCACCCTCAATAAAGGAAGAGTGAGTCATGAAGGATGCGATTATCAGGCTTTTTGAAGAGAGTGCAGCCATCAAGGCGGCATTTGGAAGAAAAAATGCGGATACGATTGTCGAGGTGGTGGATGTCATCGCGCAAGCATTCCGTGACGGGAAAAAACTCATTCTGTTCGGGAACGGCGGAAGCTCTTCTGATGCGTCTCACATTGCAGCGGAATTCGTGAACCGGTTTATGATGGAACGGCCTCCGCTGCCTGCAATTGCCCTGAATACGGACATGGCGGTCTTGACCAGCATCAGCAATGATTACGACTACTCCCAGGTCTTTTCAAAACAACTTGCCGCACTGGGCCATGAAGGTGATGTGGTGATCGGAATCAGCACCAGCGGCAATTCTCCCAATGTCATCAAAGCGCTTGAAACGGCAAAACGAAACGGCATGAAAACGATCGCATTTACCGGTAGTAACGGCGGGAAAATGGCTTCGCTTGCGGAGTACACCTTCCTTGTTCCGACCAAGGTTACCGCTCGCGTCCAGGAAACACATATTACACTCGGTCATGCCATCTGTCAGATGGTGGATGAGGAATTGTTCGGCAAAACAGGATAGCATGCATGAAAAAAATTGATACCTCTCGGATAAAAACCTATTCCATTGCAAACAGACAAAGCAAGGTTGTGCTTGACGACTTTTCGCGGCCGGTCAAAAAAGGTGGAAGTTTCAGCACCTTTTTCGAGTCGCTTCCGAACATTCTTGCAGCCGGTCAGTTCAAGGACGTTGTAGCTGCGATTGTTCAGGCCAGAAAAAACAAGAAACCGGTCATGCTGGGAATGGGTGCCCATCCGATCAAGGTGGGGCTCAATCCCGTGATTATTGATCTTATGGAACGGGGAATCGTCACGAGCCTTGCGCTGAACGGCGCCGGAATTATCCATGATTTCGAGCTCGCTTTTATTGGCCAGACATCCGAAGACGTTGACAAGGAGATACTGTCCGGAGCGTTCGGTATGGCTGAAGAAACCGGCCGGATGCTGAATCAGGCGATCAATGATGCATCAGGAACGCACGGTATCGGCGTAGCGATCGGAAAGATGATTCAGGAATCTGACTTTCCCTACAAGAATACAAGCCTGCTCGCTGCCGGATACCGGTTGCAGATTCCGGTGAGTGTGCATGTCGCGATCGGGACGGATATCATTCACATGCATCCCTCATTTAACGGAAAGACTACCGGAGAAGCAGCGCACCGGGATTTTGACCTATTTTGCTCGCTGGTGTCCGAGCTGCAGGGGGGTGTGTATATCAATGTAGGCTCCGCAGTCCTGATGCCGGAAATTTTTCTGAAAGCCGTAACGCTCGCAAGGAACCTGGGATATTCTCTTACGACGTTCACGACGGTCAACCTCGATTTTGTCCGGCAGTATCGCCCCCAAACCAATGTTGTGAAACGGCCGACGGAAGGAGGAGGAAGAGGTTTCTCCCTTACCGGTCATCACGAAATTATGGTTCCCCTTCTGGCGGCATCGATTATCGAACAGCTGTAATGGCATAACCTTCCGAGACGAACATCCTGAGTTCATTTGCATCTCTTCCGTAAAGAACCCGTAGAGATTTTTTACGAGAAAACGACCCAAAAACGAGCAAAAAAGGCTTGACACGCTGGAAATGCCCATGTATTCTCAAACACTCACCCTTCAGCGTCCACATGATGAACATGGCTGAACAGGAACAGGAATAAGGGAGGGCATACATGCATGAGTGAACCGAAAGAAAAAAAGAACGTGAAGGTGGTTATCAATACCGAATGGTGCAAAGGATGCGGCATTTGCATAGAGCTCTGCCCCAAAAAAGCCCTCATCAAAGACAAAAGAGACAAGGCAGTCTGGAAATATCCCGAGAAATGCATTCGCTGTGGATTATGTGAGCTTCGTTGTCCGGACCTCGCCATCACTCTGCAGAAATGTGAGGAGGACGTATGAAGCAGAGGACAACCTCAGGTATGCTTAAATTTATTCAGGGTAACGAAGCAATAGTTGAAGGAGCGCTGTATGCAGGAATCGGATTCTATGCAGGGTATCCGATAACGCCCTCGACCGAGGTTGCGGAACTGCTTGCTGAACGGCTTCCGGGCAGGGGCGGGACGTTCATCCAGATGGAGGATGAAATCGCGTCCATGTGCGCGATCATCGGGGCTTCTCTTACCGGAAAGAAAACCATGACTGCCACGAGCGGCCCTGGGTTTTCGCTTATGCAGGAGGCAATCGGATACGCGATCATGGCTGAACTTCCGTGCGTTGTGGTGAACGTCCAGAGGACCGGGCCCAGCACGGGCATCGCCACCACGGTGGCGCAGGGAGATGTTATGCAGGCCCGATGGGGAACGCACGGTGATCATGCCATCATTGCCTTGACTGCCTCGAACCTGCCGGATTTATTCAATATCACGGTGGAAGCATTTAA
>JBAZLV010000050.1:0-13609 GCA_041650055.1 Nitrospirota bacterium
TTTGCGCCCTTCGAGGCTGACTGTTTTGCCGCATGGGGCGATTTCAGCAAGGATTTCCTGGTCAAGCATGGGGTCGATGCAAAAAAGATCGTCGTCACCGGTGGACCCTGTTTTGATGTAACCCTCTCGCTCCAGCCGAATAGAAAAAAAATATGCACTGCCTTGGGAATTGATCCAAAGAAAAAGCTGATCATTTTTACCACCCAGGCATCGGGCGCGGGAGGAAAGCCAACAGCAGAAGAAATTGAAACCGGTATCCGAGAAAGCATTCGCGCTGCTTCACGCGATCCCCGGGTACAACTCATATTCCAGGTCTCGCCAAACCAGACGGTTGAATCCATCCAGGAGATGCTCGGCAAGGAGCCATCCTCTAATGCAGTTGCGCTTCGTTATCCGGATACAGAATCGCTCATGGCTGTTTCCGATGGCGTCATCACCTTTTTCTCCACAACAGCAATTGATGCACTCCTGCTCGGCAAACCGCTGCTTTTGATCAATCTCTCAGATGACCGCGACTTTTATCCATTTGCGCAGATGGGCGCTGCATTTGGCGCTTATACGGAAGCGGACATACAACCAGCCTTTGCCCGACTCATCGAAGAACGGGAAGCATTGCGCACGGGAAGAGAAAAAGCCGTGCCTTATGTGGTTCATAAAACCGACGGCAAGTCCCTGGAACGAGTCATGAGACTGCTTGATACGATGTTAGAAGACAAAGCGGTGTAAGTAATTTTTAAAACCACGGTAACGTTTTCTTAGACCCGTCAATAATCTGACTTTTCCTTACTCCCAACAGGAAATTGCATTTAATCCTGAATATATTCAACAGATTATTCATTAAAATCAATGGCATTCATATTGCAAAGAGCTGCTTACACAGGTTTTTTTATCCAAACAGAAGGTCGTCAACGCGCTCAGAAAGTGGAGGAGCCATGGAACCGGCAACTATTGTGGCCGAAATAGGATGCAATCATAAAGGAAGCATGGAGATTGCCAAAGAGCTTATTAAGATAGCAGCACAATATTGCCGGGCAGATGTTGTCAAATTTCAAAAACGGAATCCGCGGGAATGCCTCACGCCTGAAGAATACCACACCCCCCACCCTGAACCCTATCATTCCTACGGAAAAACGTATGGTGAACACCGTGAAGCGCTCGAATTCAGCATTGATCAGCATCGGGAACTGAAAGAATGCTGCGCCATCTGGGGGATTGCCTACAGCTCGTCGGTCTGGGACATGACATCCGCTCGTGAAATTGCAGGCCTTGACCCTCCATTCATAAAAATTCCCTCGGCATGCAACACGCACTTTGACATGCTCTCGTTGCTGTGCGATTCGTTTCGGAACCAGATTCATATTTCTCTGGGAATGACAACGCAGAAGGAGCAGGAATCCATTGTCGAATTTTTGGAGAAAAAAAAGAGGGCACAGGATGTGGTGCTGTATGCCTGTACATCATCCTACCCCGTTTCCTTCGAAGACACCGCACTCCTTGAAATCAAACGACTCAAGGATTCTTTTGGCGGCATAGTGCAATCCATCGGATTTTCAGGGCATCATCTGGGCATTGCGATCGATATCGCAGCATATACTCTTGGCGCGGAATGGATCGAACGCCATTTCACGCTTGATCGTACCTGGAAGGGAACGGACCATGCGGCATCGCTCGAACCGGACGGGCTTCGAAGACTGACCCGCGACATGAAAGCAGCACACAAAGCGCTCACCTATAAAAAACAGGAAATCCTCGAAATTGAAATAGTACAGAGAGCAAAATTAAAATGGAACAGAGCCAACGACGCATTGTTGCTTGCATCCCGCTGAGAGCCGGCAGCAAACAGATTCCGATGAAAAACATCCGTGAGCTCGCCGGTCGGCCGCTTGCCTGGTGGGTTCTGGATGCCGTGTGCGGATGCCATGCAATAGACACGGTTTATGTCATGACCGATTCTTCGTTAATCGCCAGGGTCATTGGGGAATATGGAAATAAGAAGGTCAGCGTCATCGGCCGATCCCCGGAAACGGCAACGGATACTGCTTCAACCGAATCAGCGCTCATTGAGTTTGCGCGGAATCATGATTGCACGGACATCGTGCTTGTCCAGGCAACATCCCCGCTTCTCGAAGAGGAGCATGTAACGAAGGCGCTTGACCACTATATCACATCCGGAGCGGACAGCCTTTTAACCGTGGTTCGTCAACAACGTTTTGTCTGGAAGGATGCGGGAAATGGCTTTGTGAAACCGCAGAATTATAATCCGCTACACAGGCCGCGCCGCCAGGACTGGGAAGGGATGCTCGTGGAAAATGGGGCACTCTACATCACATCAGCCAAAAAACTTCTAAAAACCCGGTCGCGTATTTCCGGCAGAGTTACCTGCTATGAAATGCCGGAGTGGACGTATCACGAACTGGACACGGAAACCGACTGGACTATCGCAGAAACGCTGCTCCTCCAGAATAAAAAGCGAAGAATGCGAATGCAACAAGGCAGAACAATTCTGAAAAAAATCAAACTGCTCGTGATGGACGTTGACGGGGTGTTAACCGATGCGGGTATGTATTACGGAGAAACCGGAGAGGAACTGAAAAAATTTAACACCAAGGATGGGAAAGGTATCGAACTCCTCCGCGAGTTGGGAATACAAACAGCCTTTCTTACCTCTGAAACCACCTCATTGGTTGAAAAACGAGGCAGAAAGCTGAAGATCGATTTTATCCTTCAGGGAGTCAAAAACAAGGCTGAAGCACTTCAGGATATCATGAAGCAAAATGCACTGACACCGGAAGAAATTGCTTACATTGGTGATGATGTCCATGATACCAAAGCCATGATGCTTGCCGGCTTTTCCGCGACTCCTGCGGACGGCATGGAACAGAATAAGAAAATTGCATCCTATATCTGCGAAAAGAATGGCGGAGAAGGATGCGTGCGGGAAGTATGCGATCTTATCAGAGGAGCTAAACAATGAACATGACGTTGGCAATCATAAACGACAATGGCGGAGCTTATCTAAGGCGCTATATCGATTCCCTGGAAGCCTGGAGGCATCTGTTCGATATTGTGCTTATCGACAACTGTTCGCGTGATGACTCTTTGCTTCAGGCGCGGGAGCTGGGAATCAGCACTATTATCTCCTTTGATACGAAACAGCCACGAGCCGTTCTTTTGAATGCTGCGGCAGACGTTGCACAACATCCCTATATCCTTTTTACCCACAGCGACATCATATTTAATGAGGGTTTCTTTGAGCACCTTCAGGAATCACTCGTCGGACAGAACTCTGTTGCTTTCATGAATTTTCAGGTCAGGTATCTTGACAAAAGCATTGTGGGCCTTGACCAATTATGTTGGAATCCCGGAAGCGACGGGTCTGACTGGTATTATCAGTCACTCTGGGCAATTCCTCCCGAGAACTATCAGACAGCTCTTGGCTGCTCTCCTTCATGCTTTCTGATCGAAAAAAATCTCATTAAATCGGAACGGATGAATGAACAGTATTGCTCGGATATCTGCGTGCATGAAATGGTTTTCAAACTTCAGGCATCAGGGACACCAGCTCTGTTTAATGAATACGCATCAATCGATCATTACTTTTTAGAACGTCACACAGAACAGGAATCCTGGAAGCAGGATATCCCCTTCTTTTTCAAAAACAATGCCGCTGCATTACAACCGGTTGAAGAACAGAGGAAAGAAATGCATGAACCCGGCATGGCGTCAACAACCGAGGAACCTGATCCGGCGAGTGTGGCATTCAGGGAGCTTCTGCGAACAATTCAAAACCCTGCAGGAAACGAAACAATCGAAACCATAAAAAGCTTTGTGCGAGAGTTTCCCGAACATGCGCCTGCCTATCATATGCTTGGCATGCTGTATTACAAACAAACGGATCGGGTACGCGCACTGATGCACTATGAACGCGCGGTGAGTTTGGACCCTAATTTTGTTCCTGCGCTGAAAAGTCTTGCTGATCTGTATTATGTCGAAATGGAACGGGTTGAAGAAGCACAGATGCTGTACGCGAGGATCGTTGCCCTGCAGCCGGAGGATCGGGAATCGCTCCAGATCGTTGCGAATATCTGCCTGTCCCGCAAGCAACTGCATGCTGCAAGCATTTTGTATGAAAAAATATTGTGCAGCATGGCAGAGAACAGTGATGCGCAAAATGCCCTGGCTGCCATAATCAGGTACCGGCAGAATAACGGCGTACAGGAGTCAGCAGAACAGTGGCATAAAGAAGCGCTGGTTCTTATTGCTGCCGGCATGATACCTGAAGCGATCTATTCGCTTGAGCAGCTTCTTCAATTTCATCCGCGATACGCGCTGGCACACAATGACCTTGGCGTTCTCTATCAGAGCAACAACGATTTGTCTTCATCCAAAAACCACTATGAAAAAGCAATGGCACTTGATCCGGATAATCTCACCTACAAAAAAAATTATGCGGATACTTTCCTGCTGCTGAAACAGTACGATAAAGCCGTGCGTGAGTATCAGAATATTCTTGATCGCAATGCACACGACATTGATGCCTTGTACGGATTGGCTCAAATCGGGATAGAAACGAAACAATTCGCGTCCGCGCGGCGCTACCTCAAAAATATACTTGAAATCGATCCTAAAAATAAGATCGCTCGGATGAGCCTTGCCACCATTGAAAAAAAGAAGGGGAAAAACCCGGATCCCTTCTCCTGTTGTATCTGCAATGGGCAGAAATACACGGAAACATGCAAGGTGGGTGATTATTCTTTGGTTTCTTGTATCGTATGCGGAATGGTATCTGTCTATCCCATGCCGTACCAGAACGAGGAAGAAGAACGTCAGCATTATGAGGGCGACGTCTTCGAATACATGAAAAAAGTGACAGAACCGGTAAACAGGCCTCAAAAAATAAGTCCCGCGCAAACCACTTTGCGGAATATAAAAAAAATCGTGACGGGAATAAACAAACAATTATCCCACGGGCTCTCTTCTGCCTGGATACAAAAGAACCTTGCAACCTTCGGTTGTTTCAAGGGAAGAATTCTGGATGTTGGTTGTGGAACAGGAAACCTCCTGTACGAAATGAGGGAAAAAGGAACCTGGCAAGGATATGGACTCGAAGTATCGCCGGTGTATACCGAGCACATAAAAAAACAATCCGGAATCAATATCATGCAGGGAACGCTGGCTGAAGCGCACTATCCATCGGACTTCTTCGATGTCATTACGATGATCCATGTAATGGAACATATCCCATCGCCCATGGATACACTTCAAGAAACAATCCGAATCCTGAAGAAAAACGGACTTGCCGTTATTGCCGTGCCTAATATCAAAAGCCTGGTTGCACGCATCACGCGGGAGCAATGGGACTGGGTAGCGCCTGAAACCCATCTGCATTATTTCAGTCCGCAGACACTTGAAATAGCACTCAAGCAGGCAGGATTTGAAACCCTCCTCGTAACAACCCGGTCAGGCAATCCTGAACATGTTAAAAATATTCTTCTCAGATTCTTTATGAGGCAGGGAATTTCCGCGGATAACTTTATCATAAAAGGTTTTTTAGCAGGCGTCCGCATGGCAGCCCGCGGCATTGATCTTGTCATCGGTCCGTTGCTCAACCGGCTGAATCTCGGCGAGCAGGCCATTGTGATCGCTCGAAAACCTGAGAAGGCAGTTGTAGTTACTTCTCAAAAACTTCCCATAAAGCAAGCGCTTCAAGAAAAACCGGATGAAATTCCGCAGCCGGTATCTTTGCCGGCAGACGATTCGATCCATGTACTCCTGTTGCAGATGCCCTGCTGGGGGATCAAAAGTCCACCCTTCGCTCTTGCCTGTTTGAGCGGATATCTCAAAGACAAAGGAATTCGTGTAACCCAGCGCGATCTTAACATTGATATGTATCATCATTTCAAGGGAACGAACTATGAAAAACTCTGGACACTGAATGAAGGTTTCTGGGGAGACATCGAGCGAGTCAAGAAATTTTCCGTTGAGCATGCATCGTATCTTACACAATTGGTTGATGAAATCCTCGCGCAGAAACCCGATCTTGTCGGTTTCAGCATCCTCTGGTCAACGGAACAGATGTCACGGATTCTGGCCCAGCAGATCAAAAAACGCGCTCCGCAGGTAAAGATCGTTTTCGGAGGGCCGCATTGCGCACGCCAGATGCAGGGAACCGAGATGGCTTCAGCTCCGTATATCGATTTTGTGGTGCATGGCGAAGGAGAAATAACCCTGTATGAGCTGGCAAACGCCCTCGCACACGGAAAAGACACGACCTCAATTCAAGGAGTGATCAGCAAGCAGGCGGGGAAAATTGTGTACGCTGGTGACCGGCCGCTCGTTAAAAATCTTGATGAATTTCCTTCGGCAGATTTCACCGGATTTGATTTCTCCCGCTATCCGGGCGTCATGATCCCGGCAAGCACCTCACGCGGCTGTCCGAACCGCTGTATCTACTGCGATGAAAAAATTTTCTGGCATGTGTTTCGCACTCGTTCTGCGCAGCAGATATTCGATGAGGTCTCGCTCCAATACAAAAAATACGGCATCCAGAAATTTGAATTCGTGGATTCCTTGGTCAATGGAAATGTTCGGGTACTCGAAGAGTTCTGCGATCTGGTCATCAGGGAAAAACTCCCGATTCAATGGATGGGACAGGCCGCCGTTCGGAAAGAAATGACCAGGGAGCTTCTCGGGAAGATCAAGCAATCAGGTTGCTTCCATCTGTGTTTTGGAATCGAGCATGCGAACACCGCACTCATGGAGCGCATGGGCAAAAGCATGTGCAAGGGAACGGACGTTGACCAGTTGGTGCGCAATGCGCATGATGTCGGACTCGGGATCGGGCTTAACTGGATGTTCGGATTCCCTGGCGAAACTGATCAGGATTTTCAGCAGGACCTCGACTTCTTTACCCGGAACAGCCAGTATCTCCAGAGAAGCATTGTAAACAACAGTCCGGGCTTTTGCGGGTTCACCCCTGGCTGTTACGCATACACACATCCCGACGAATTCGAGATCATCCTTGGTCAGGACGCCTGTATGTGGAAATCAAAGGATGGGAAAAATACGTACCTTACCCGGCTCCGGAAATTCCAGATTATGGCAAAACATCTTGCAAAACTGAATATCAGGACTGGATTCCCGACATTCAAAAATGAAGCGGAACTGATCGGAAATTATTATTTCCAGGAACACCAATATGAACTCGCCGCAACGTATCTTATGGCCTCACTCGTGAATGAGGGAATGACCGTCGAAAAATTCCTTAAGGCATGCGACGCGTTCCATCGATCTGAGAATACGGGAAAGATTGCGCCGATCTATCGCGATTTCCTTGCCAACGCCACGCTTGATGATGAGCAAAGAAGAAAACTCGACGAAGCCATGCGCCAGTACCTGACCAGTCAAAATCCATCCGAAGATTCTTATTCGATCGGACAACCACCGGTTGAATCGAATCATGCACAGGCAATCAGACTCGCACACGCAGGACAGGTGCCGGAAGCCATTGAACTATTAAAGCGTCACGTGCAGTCCCAGCCTGAGTCTGCTCTTGCTTTGAACGACCTCGGAGTCTTGTACAGCATGACCGGCGATTTTGAAACTGCCCTGAAGCATCAGGAACAGGCTGCGCTTCTTGACCCCTGGAATACAACGTTCGCAAAGAATCTTGCAGATTTATATTTCGTAGCCGGATATCGGGAAAAAGCAGAAGCATTGTATCAGGATATTCTGCTCCAAACGCCGCACGATACAGAAGCCTTGCTGGGGCTCGGAAAAGTAAAGATCGAGGAAGGGAATCGGGAAGCTGCGATACGTTTGCTGAAGCGTATTGAAGAAATCGATCCAAACAATCAGACTGCAAAACAACAGCTTGAAGAGCTGACCCATCAGGAACAGAAGCCCCTGCCAACGAATGGAGGCGGAAACGGATCAAAACCTGCGCAACCTGTTGCATGCAATTCTTCATCTTCTCCAAACCCAACGGGAATGTCAGATCGCGATGTCTTGCTCCAGGAATATCAAAAAGCGCTCACGTTGTTTACTTCGGTTGCAAAAAGACAGGATACATCGCTCACGGATATCGCTTATGATCAGATTCAAAAAGAGATACAACCGTATATCAGCAAGGGAACATTCGGGAAAGCCGTCCAACACTGTCTGCACAAGTTCGGCCATGACGTTCATGACCAGCGGCTCCTCCTGCTTTTGGGAAGGCTCTATCATCGGGCTGGTCTTGTTGTGCAGGCAATAAAATTTTTCGAACGTTCAGGAACAGGGAAAAACCCTGCAATGCTCCGGCGGATCGACCTGTTCAAGCAGGTGATAAACGTTCTTCCGAATTCACGTACGGACATTGAAAATTTCTGCGATCCCGACGTCATCCTGATCCAGGCGCCTGGCTGGGGGGTAAATACGCCGCCGCTGGGAACGGCTATGCTCGCATCATACGCCAGAAACAAAGGATACAAGGTCCTTCCCATCGATTTGAATGTGGAATTTTATCTGGGCCGGACTCCTGAGTTTCAAAACACCTGGGAGCTCGATCAGTCGCTCTGGTTCTGGAACACAAAAGAATGTGTCGAACGGATGCTGGGCGTCTTCCAGAGCAAGATCGATGCGTTCATCGATATGATCCTTGCAACAAACGCAAACGTTATCGGATTTACGCTCTACAATTCGTCCGAACTGGCAAGTCTTGAACTCGCCCGGATTTTGAAACAACGTCAGCCTGAATTAACCGTTATCTTCGGCGGGCCGCATGCAAGCCGGTTTGCAGCAGGTCCGCGCCTTGTCATGGATCCGGCAGTGGATGCAGTTGCCCAGGGCGAAGGAGAACTCACGCTGATCGACATCCTCGAACGAGTAAAAAATAACCGTTCGCTCACTGACTGCCCTGGACTGTTACTCAAAGGAGAAAAAGAACCCGTCAATACCGGTGAACGCGAACTCATCATGCAGCTGGATCAACTTCCTGCTCCTGATTTTTCGGATTATGCGTTCGAACACTATAAAATTCCGACTCGCCTTCCGCTTTCCTCAAGCCGGGGATGCCCGAATCATTGCATTTTCTGCAATGAACGGCCGTTCTGGAAACAGTATCGGCACCGCTCGGCTGACAAGGTCTTTGCGGAAATCAAGGCGCAGATTGAGCGGCATCCGTTTGTCAATTTCCTGGATTTCCAGGACAGCCTTGTAAACGGGAAACTGGATGAACTCGAGAAGCTTGCAGATCTGATCATCAGAAACAAACTGAATATTCAATGGGCAGGCCAGGCCGCGATCCGCAAGGACATGTCGCCAGAGCTCATGACAAAGTTGAAACAGTCCGGTTGCGTCTGCCTCGCGTACGGGCTTGAAACTTCTTCAGCTCCCTTGATGCTCAAGGTTGGAAAAGTGCTCTCGCGCGGAGCAGATGCGAATGTGATTGCCGAGCGGCATGGAAAAACCGGTTTAGGAGTAACGTACAATATCATGTTCGGGCTTCCCGGAGAAACCGAGGAAGATGCCTTCGAGACTCTCGAGTTCCTCAGAAGAAATGCTCACAATGGGATAGCCGTAAACCCGAGCCCGAGTTTCTGCGGATTCGGACCCGGCAGCCTGGTGTATGAAGATCCGGCAAAATACGGTGTGGACCTCACCAAGGGCGGATTGTACTGGGAAAGCATGGATGGAAAAAATACCTATCCGATCCGTCTCAAACGGTTTGAAGATTTCTGCCGCCTGGTGAAAGAGCTGGGTGTTTCAACGACCTACCCCTCTCCGTTCCTGTTGGATCGGAACCGATCTCTTGGGAATTATTATGCACAAACCGGCAATACCGACCGGGCATGCTATTACTACCAGGCATGGCTTGCAGAACATCCGGATGATAAGGATATCCGTAACCGCCTGAACGCCATTGCTCCGCCTCCTCCGATTGAAACTCAGGATATTCAGCCGCCTGTTCAAGCGGAGTCTTTCCCGAAAATCACCGCGGCTCACACGCAGAAATCGATCATCTGTCTCAATCCGTTTTATGAATTCGAGATCGATATCACCGGGCGGGTTGTGGTCTGTTGTACGGCATGGTTGAAACAAAGCCTCGGCAACATGAAAAAACAGACCATCGCCGAAGTCTGGAACAGCCAGATTGCACGGTACATCCGGCGGAAAATGTACAAAGGAGAATGGGAAGATATTTGTAATCCCTGCTGCCCAAAAATCGTGGCATATAGAAAATTTGGAACCGCGATACCGTATAGCGAACTATCAACGAACAAATATCTGACGCCAAAGCATGTGGAAGAAATTCTTGCAGGTAAAGATTACCTCGAATCAACCCCCACGGTCTTTAAGCTTTCGGATTCGAAAATCTGCAACCTGACTTGCAAAATGTGCGGAGTCGTCAGGAGCCCTGACCTTGTGGATGACCAGGTCATGATAGAAAAGAGGACAAAAGACCTCATCCCCTATCTCGCTAAGGCAAAAATCATTTTGATGTGCGGAAATGGAGATCCATTTGCAAGGAAAGACACGCGTGAGCTCCTAATAAATTACAAAAGCGCCAACCCTGATTTGAAATTTTCACTCATCACGAACGGTCTGCTTCTGCCTAAATATTGGGATCGGGTAAAACATCAGCATTTTGATTCGATCGACATCTCGGTCGATGCTGCATGCAAGGAGACGTATGAAAAAATCAGGATCGGCGGGACATGGGAAGAGCTGCTGAATGTTCTCGATCTTGTCCGCGACAATAAGAACCACTTTGGGAACGTCCTGATCAGCATGGTCGTCATGAAGAGCAACTACCGCCAGATTCCCGCATTCAATGACCTGGCGGAATCGTACGGGTTCATCCCGATGTACAGCAGAATCCAGGGAATATTTGAGGATGAAAACATCTTTGCAATAAATGATCAGAATGCGCTGCAGAAATTGCGCATGATCGTGACCGAAGAACACCGGAAGAAACGGACAGTCCCGGTTATCTGGCAGGATCTGCTCGAGTTTGCAGTGCTGAATTCCGAGGAGGCTGCATGTCTCACCCACTCATAACAACCGCGCAATCGCTCATCCAGGCAAACCGGTTACAGCAGGCACGCGAGGTGTTGATTTCTGTTCTCGAGGAAGACTCGCAAAACGCAGAAGCCTTGCTTGCGCTCGCTGCCATTGAAGTACGCGAAGGCAAGCTCCACTCCGGACTCGAATGTATCGATGAAGTTCTGCGGATTGCCCCGGATAACCCCGACGCGCTCCGCGAGCGATTGCTCGTGCAGGAAAAAATAAAACAGCAGGATAATACTACTCCTGAAGAAATGGCACCGCTTCCCGAGGGAGCAAAAAAACCGGATTTCTCAATCATCATCCCGGTCTATAATCAGGTGAAGTACACAAAACAATGCATCGAAACAGTGCAGGCAACCTGCACAAACCATACGTACGAAATCATCGTGATTGATGACTGTTCAACCGATGACACGCATGTCTATTTGGAAAGCGTCAAAGACACGGTTCGCTCGTTTCGCAATCGGAAAAATCAGGGCTTTATTCTGAATTGTAATTTTGCAGCATCACAGGCACGCGGCGAATATATTGTCCTCTTAAACAACGATACGATTCCGCAAACAAACTGGTTGGAAGGCCTGCTCGAACCATTCACGCTGTTTGATAAGGTCGCAGCCACCGGCGCTCTCATGATCCATCCGGACAATAAGATATTGGAAGCATGCAGCATCGTATTTTCTGACGGTTCCGGGTGGAATTACGGACGAGGAGAAGACCCCGACCTTCCGCAATATCAGTATATTCGCGAAGTCGATTATGTCTCCGGCGGCGGCATGATGGTTCCGAAAAAAATATGGAACGAGCTCGGCGGCCTGGACACGTATTATTGCCCTGCCTATTATGATGATATTGATTTCTGCTTCCGGGCACGCAGAGCAGGATACAAGGTTTTGTATACGCCGTTTTCACGAATCATTCACTTTGAAGGCATGACCGGCGGCACAGACGTGACCAAAGGAGTGAAGCGGTATCAACTCATAAACCAACAGAAATTCAATGAACGATGGAAAGATGAGCTTGCAAAGCAGTATGAGAACAAGTTTGAGAACGTATTTCGTGCAGCACGACGGGAGAGCGGAAAGCGCATCCTCTGGATCGATCATTCGCTTCCCCTGCCGAATTTTAACTCCGGCTGCCTGCGCATGAACAATCTGCTTAAATCCGTTCTCTCTCTCGGACACCAGGTTACCTATGTCGCGCTTTCGAATTCCGATCCCGGCAACTACAAGACCGTCATGCGGAAAATGGGTGTAGAAACGCATACCCTGAATTATGAACGGTGGGAACATTCCCATGATCGTGACGCGCTTATTGAGCGGGCACTCGATATGCTGAATGTCGGAAATAACAACTACGATATCGTCTATCTTTCCTTTTATTGGGTCGCCACCTTATTCATTAAAAAAATACGACGAAGGCTGCCTGCAGCCATCATCCATGTAGATTCGCACGATATCCATTTTCTGCGGGAAAAGCGTGAGGCCGAGTTGTACAAGACTCAGGAATACGCTCGCAAGGCAGAACGAACGAGGATCCATGAGCTGTCGGTCTATTCGCGCGCAGATGCGATCATGACCGTGACAGAACTCGACCGGCAGGCGATTTTGAAGGAATTGCCCAATGCCGTCGTGATGCTGATGCCGAATGTGCATGATGACATGCCCGCTGAAACAGGCTTTTCCGAAAGAAAGGACTTGCTGTTCGTCGGCGGTTTTAATCACACTCCGAACGTCGATGCTATGTTGTGCTTCTGCCGTACGATATTCCCAAAAATAAAAACAGTCATTCCGGAAATCAGGCTCTGGATCGTGGGGAGCAACCCGACTGATGAGGTAAAAGCGCTGGCCAATGACTCAATCATGGTCACCGGATGGGTGGATGACACGAATCCGTATCTCGAAAAAAGCAGAATTTCCATAGCACCCCTTCGCTACGGCGCAGGCATGAAAGGAAAGGTCGGCGAAGCCATGTCCCACGGCCTTCCGGTCATAACAACACCGGTGGGCAGTGAAGGTATGGGAATCGTGCATGAAGAACACGCCCTGGTCGTAAACAGCGTGGATGAATGGGTGGATGCCATTCAGAAACTGTATCAGGATGAAGCGCTCTGGAACCGGCTGTCACAGAACGGAAGAGAACTGATGCGGAAAAATTACGGAAGCGACGCAATGCTGGATCGCGCGCGTACCGTATTCGGTTTCCAGTCGCGGGATGAGGTCGCTGCATTGTCATCTTGTCCTTCCCAGCGGTTTTTTGCGAACGGAATCACTTCGATCGTGATCCTGACCCACAATCAACTGGATTATACGAAAAAATGCGTTCGAAGCATCCAGGAGAATACGCCCGAGCCGCATGAAATCGTCTTCGTGGATAATGCATCACGGGACGGCACGGTCAAATGGCTGCGAAGGCTCATGCACGAGCACCCCAATTATCTGCTCATTGAGAATTCCTGGAACCACGGGTTTGCACGAGGCTGCAACCAGGGAATCGAGGCTTCGTCCGGTGAACACATCCTTTTGTTGAACAATGATGTCGTTGTCACTCGGGGCTGGCTTGC
>JBAZLV010000051.1:0-13049 GCA_041650055.1 Nitrospirota bacterium
GCTTTCTGGTTTTGGCCTGCAGGCCTGGAGGAGCCCACCGACATCATGATCGAAGTGCAAAAAAACCATACGGTTGCAAAACCCATGTCGCAGACTGAATTCAACCGGTTGAGTGAATTCATTTACGGGCACTGCGGGATTAAAATGCCGCCGGTCAAGAAGATCATGCTTGAGGCACGGCTCCAAAAACGGCTTCGCTGTCTTGGCATGCAATCGTATGCCGAATATTGTAATTACTTGTTCAAATCACCGGACCGGGAAAAAGAATACGCGCATATGATCGACTGCGTTACCACCAATAAAACCGATTTTTTTCGCGAACCTATTCATTTTCAATTTCTTTCGCAAACCGTGCTGCCCGAATTCATGCAACTGAATATCGAAGAGAACCTGCGACCTTTCTTGATCTGGAGTGCGGGATGCTCATCCGGAGAAGAACCCTATACCCTTGCAATGGTCTTGAGCAGTTTTGCCGCCCGATGCCAGGGGTTTCAATTTTCCATCCTTGCAAGCGATATTTCGACCAAGGTCCTTGAAAAAGCCAGAACAGCCATTTATCCGGAAGAACTGGTGGCAAGTGTGCCGTTTGACATGAAACAAAAATATTTGCTGCGGGGAAAAGACAAGAGCAAGCGGCTGATCCGGATCGTACCGGATCTGAGAGACCGGATCCAGTTCCAGCGGATCAATCTCATGGATGAACATTTTCTTCAGCCAGGATCAATCGACGTTATCTTCTGCCGCAACGTGATTATTTATTTCGACCGGTTAACCCAGAACAAGCTGCTTGAACGGCTCTGCTCCTGCCTGAAAAACGGAGGGTATCTGTTTCTCGGCCATTCCGAGACGATTCATGGGTTCAATCTTCCGCTCACTCGGGTGTCATCAACGATTTACCGAAAGGAGCGATAAGGCTCAGATTGCGAATACAGAGGCGGGTGTGCTGCATGATTTCCATGAAAAAGAAAAAAATCAAGGTTCTTATCGTTGACGATTCGGCCTTGGTGCGCCAGACGCTCCAGGAAATTCTGTCATCCGATCGGGAGATTCAGGTTATCGCGACCGCATCAGATCCCTTTATCGCCGCAGAAAAAATCCGGCATCAGGTCCCGGATGTGATTATGCTGGACGTAGAAATGCCGCGGATGGACGGCATAACCTTTCTTCAGAAAATCATGACCCAGCATCCTATCCCGGTTGTTATTTGTTCGAGTTTGAGCGATGCAACCTCCGAGACCGCGCTCAAGGCGCTCGAATACGGCGCTGTTGAAATTATCACGAAGCCGCGGCTGGGAACAAAGATTTTTCTGGAGGAAGCGCGAGTGCGGATTTGCGATGTGATCAAAGCGGCTGCGTATGTGAATATCAAGCAAAGGGCGTTCGTCCCTCCCGAGGTTATTCCGAAATTGACCGCGGATGTTGTGTTATCCAAGGCTTCACCAAACAGTGAGGCGATGATACGGACCACTGAAAAAGTGGCGGTTGTCGGGGCATCAACCGGAGGAACCGAAGCGCTCAAGAATTTTCTGGAAGCCATGCCGCTTGATTCACCGGGCATCGTGATTGTGCAGCATATGCCCGAGCATTTTACCAAAGCGTTCGCAAACCGTCTTGACACGACCTGCAAAATATCCGTGAAAGAGGCAGAGAGCGGGGATACGGTGATCCGGGGACAAGCCCTCATTGCTCCGGGAAATCATCATTTACTCCTGAAACGGAGCGGCGCACGGTATTACGTGGAGATCAAGGACGGGCCGCTGGTGAGCCGGCATAGGCCATCTGTTGATGTTTTGTTCCGCTCAACAGCCCGGTATGCAGGAAAAAACGCCGTGGGAGTCATTATGACAGGCATGGGAGATGATGGAGCAAAGGGCATGCTAGAAATGAAGGAAGCAGGCGCGACCACGGTTGCTCAGGACGAAAACACCTGTGTGGTGTTCGGCATGCCAAAAAAAGCGATTGATCTTGGAGCAGTGGACAAGGTGCTTCCGCTTGACAGGATTCCGTCGGCAGTCCTGCTCGAGTGCGCCTGAGATTGTGCTTGAAGGATGATCGCATTCCTCTGATCAGAAGCCATAGAAGGCGGTGCATGAGCTGCCGGGAGAGCGAACGTGAAAACAATCAGTGAAGAAGTTTTGATCCAGGAAATAACAAGGCGGTTTGCTGAAAACAAAAATGCGCTTCATGATCTGCTGGTGGTTACCCGCAAGCTCGAAAACATGAATGAAAAACTGCGCCAGGCAGAGGCATTAAAAAGTGATTTTCTATCGAACATCCGGCATGAAATCAATAATCCCCTGACCGTGGTGCTCGGCATGTCCCGCCAATTATGTTCGAAAACACTCGATCTGCAAACGTCGGCGATGATCGGCGAGATGATCCATCAGGAAGCATTTGAACTCGATTTTCAACTGAAAAACATCTTCATGGCAGCAGAAATCGAGGCGGGCGAATGCCTGCTCGGCATTTCAAGCACGGATATCAAAAATCTGATCTGCAACATCATGGATTCCTTTAAGAACAAGGCAGCTGCAAAAAAAGTGACGGTAACGATCGAATGTGCATACGAGAAACCGGAAGAACAGCTTTTTTTTACTACCGATCCTGAAAAATTTTCCTGTATTCTTGCAAACCTGTTGTCCAATGCAATCGAATACAGCAGGGAAGAAGGGCATGTCCATATCACCGTTCGAAAAAAAAACAACGAACTTGTTTTGACCGTTCGTGACGAAGGGTCGGGCATTTCTGAAGAAGACAGAAATAAAATATTTGACCGGTTCACGCAGCTTGAAACCGGAGGCAAGAAACATCATAAAGGCCACGGGCTCGGGCTCAGCATAACCAGGGCGCTTGTGGAAATGCTGGATGGGAACATCAGGATCGAGAGCATGCCCGGGCACGGATGCACATTTATCGTGAGCATACGAGCATTGAGCGATCCGGAAATGACGGAAGACATCTCGGAAGACAGCAATGAATATATTTTCAAGGGAACACAACAGTTTTGACACCGGATTCACCACAAAAACAGATCCGGGTCACATGGAGCAGGCATGATCGATATAAAAAGCGATAAGCAGCATTTTCTGATGTCAGGCAGCATTTTTGTTCATGGAAAACCCTGCGTCGTGACCACCGTGCTGGGCTCATGCGTTTCAATCTGCGTATGGGACCCGCTCACCAAAATTGGGGGTATGAACCACTATATGCTTCCCTTCTGGAACGGAGAGGGGCTGGCCTCACCGAAATACGGAAGCATTGCAATCCCGAAAATGCTTGAAAAAATGATTCGATTGGGTGCGAATAAAAAAGGTATTCAGGCGAAGATATTCGGCGGAAGCGAAGTTCTGCGAGTTACCAGCTCAGCCATGAACATCGGAGAACGGAACATTATGCTCGCACAGGACATGCTGCAGGAGGAAAAAATACCGGTGATCAGTTCGGATGTCGGCGGCAAAACCGGAAGAAAAATCATTTATGATACGAGCACGGGCAATGTGTTCGTCAAAAAACTTGCGAACCAAATTGATGATATTCGAAACGTTTAACCCGTTGTTGCAGTATTTTTGTCTCTCGTTTTTGAGCAAATGTTCAGGAAAGGCTGGATCATCAGCACGTGACACCAGGACTTCAAAAAACAATCAAGCGATTGTCAGCGTGTTTTTATTTTAGTGACCAGCAGGGGAGTTTTTGCAAGGCTATGAAGGGTGGTTATGTCCCCAGCCTTTCGGACATCCGCGAGTATTGTACGAGCAGCTGTTTCACGAAATGTCCTTTTTACTGCCGGGAAACCCTTGGAGTAAAATAAAATACTCTTTCACCTCGTGATGATGCCGGCTGAGAATACTGACAGTCCTTGAGCTGTTCACTTCCGTTATTTGAGACGCTTATTGATGCTGTTCAGCTCCTCATTTTTTTTCTGTATTTCCATGGTTTTCCGCTGGACGTCATGTTCAAGCTGGGAACTCCACTGTTTGAGCCTGGCATTCTGACGGTGCACGATTTCAGTCAGCCGTTTGTTTTCCTGGAGAAGCGCATACCGGGACGCTGCTTCGCGTACAATAGTAATTAATTCCTGGTCGTTCCACGGTTTTGCGATATATCGCGTGGCACCTCCCTTGTTAATAGCATCCACGGCAGCCTGAATATCCGCATATCCCGTGAGCACAATCCGCGCCGCATCGGGAACAAGCGTTTTTGCCTTTTCCAGAAATTCAGCGCCGTTCATTTCCGGCATGCGCTGGTCGGAAAGAATCACGCCTATTGTTCTGTTTCCCGTGATGATTTTTATTCCTTCCTTGCCTGACGCGGCGGTCAAAATTTCATACGGCTCGTCAGCCAGCAGACGTTTTAAGGAACTGAGAATATTCGGCTCGTCATCGACGATCAAAATAGGCAACAGTGATTGTGTTTTCAACTCTGTCATGGTGGCATCCTCCAGGTAATCGTTCGTTATTTCGTGGATCATCCCTGCCGAGATTCGCGGAAACGGTTTAAAAGCTGCTGCCATTCCGCTCCTATTTCTTTTAATTTACTATCTTTTTTTTGCAACTCAATGCTCTGGCACTGCACATCGTATTCAAGCTGTGAACTCCACTTCTTCAGTTCTGCATTCTGACGCTGCACAATTTCTGTGAGCCGTTTGTTTTCCTGAAGAAGCTCATACCGGCATGCTGCTTCTCGTACAATAGTGATTAGCTCCTGATCGTTCCAGGGCTTTGCGATATACCGCAAGGCGCCTCCCTTGTTAATAGCATCCACGGTAGCCTGAATATCCGCATATCCCGTGAGCACAATCCGCGCCGCATCGGGAACAAGCGTTTTTGCCTTTTCCAGAAATTCAGCGCCGTTCATTTCCGGCATGCGTTGATCGGAAATAATCACTCCGATTGCCTTGTTCTCCGAGATAATTTTTAAGCCTTCTTTGCCTGACATCGCGGTGAAAATTTCATACGCTTCGTCAGCCAGGAGACGTTTTAAGGCGCTGAGGATATTCGGCTCATCATCCACGATCAAAACAGGCAGCAAGGGTTGGGGAGTTTGTTCAACCATGTTCGTGTCCTCCACGCTCTCTGTAATTACGCATGCTGTTTTTTGCTTGCCGCTTTACTGCAGGCGGCTTCGAGTTTATTGCGATGTGCTCGTATGTTCCTGTATGAACATAATCATAGTCTGCCCCTGCTCATCCGGTGCGAGGCAGGCGCATTGCATCCGAATACGCATGGTATTCATGCAGATGCTCTTGCTTTTCGAAGCATCGGCAATCAGTTCATCAATCGCAGTATTTATTTCATGCGAAAAAAGTTCAGCTCGTTTATGGGGAAGCGTTTCAGGGCTGTTCCACGAAAATAACCGCATTGCCTGGTCATTGTAATAAAAAACCAGCAAGCCCTTTCCGGTTAATCCCACCACAGCGCAGGGAAGCTGCCGGAGCATGGCACACTGTACCATCAGATTTTTATTTTTCTTCTCCAGGTCCCCGATCTTTTCCGTGATCCGTTCCTTGAGAATGGTATTGAAGGCAAGAAGTTCCTCATTCTTTTTTTTGAGTTCTTCTGCCAGATGCGCGTTTTGTTCATGCAAGGCATGGCGTTCAAATGCATTTGCAATCGTGACCCGGAGTTCATCGTCATTCCATGGTTTGGGAATGAATTTATATATCCGGCCTTCATTGATTGCTGCGACAACGGTAGACGTGTCGGCATATCCGGAAAGGACTATCCGTACCGTATCCGGGCAGAGCATTCTGACTTCGCGCAGAAAATCGACTCCGTTCATCCCCGGCATGCGATAATCTGAGAGCACAATTTGTACCGAAGGATTTTCACGCAGCAGCGTCAGTCCGTCGGTGCCTGAGGATGCGGTCAGCATCTCATACGGGTCGTCCATAAAAAGACGCTTCAATGACCGCAAAACATTTTCTTCATCATCAACACATAATATCCGAAGTGGCGCGGTTGTCATGTCCGGGTTCCTCCCGAATGGGAATGGTTATGGTAAACGTGGTGCCTTTTCCGACATCGCTTTCGACGCTGATCGTGCCGGCATGTTTTTTTATGATTTCATATACAATGCTCAGGCCGAGTCCTGTTCCCTTGCCGACTTCCTTGGTTGTAAAAAAAGGGTCGAAGATCTTGCGTATGGTATTCTGCGGAATTCCGCATCCTGTATCCTGGATGACAATACTGATATCCGTATTGCGCCACCAGGTACTGATCCAAATTATGCCTTGTTTTTCAATTGCTTGCACTGCATTCATGAGAATATTGACAAAAACCTGACTCAGCTGACCCGGATTGCAGCAGGTTTTCGGCAGATCGCCAAACGCCTTTTCGAGGGTTGCCTTGTATTTTAATTCATTCCAGACGATATTGATGGTGCTTTCCAGGCATTCATTAATGTCTGTGAGCTTCTGTTCCGTATTTCCTATATGGGAAAAATTTTTGAAATCCTGAACTATTTTTTTCACTTTTTCAGCGCCGTCCAGCGATTCGGTAATCAACGCCCTGGTATCGTGCAGAATATAATCGATTTTGAGCGTTTGCTTTTTTTCTTCGATTTCCTGCAGTACCTGCGAAGGCGTTTCAGAAATGGACGACAACGACTGAAGCGTATCTGTTTGCAGGGAGATAAATTCCGTTAATCGCGCGAGGTATTTCTGGAGCGAGCCCAGATTGCTCATGATAAATCCAACAGGGTTGTTGATTTCGTGTGCGACGCCGGCCGCCAGTTGGCCGATGGATGCCATTTTTTCCTGCTGGAAAATCTGAGTCTGCGCTGTTTTCAGTTCATGGTAGGCTGCTTCGAGCTCGCGCTTTTTTTGTCTCAGAATTTTTTTCTCCGTTTCCTGAACTTCATGCAATTGTTCTTCGAGCTTTTTGCGATCCGTAATGTCGAGAATGATCCCAATCAAGCCGGCCAGGGTTCCGTCTGTTTTTCGATAGGGGGCAAGCGTTACAATGGCTGTGCTGGTTCGACCGCCATGGCTGATCACGTCTTCAATCGTCTGGATGCCGGAATATTCAAATACCGTTTGCTCATGTCGCTGACAGTGATCCGCAATCTCTGTCGGAAAAATATCGTGCAGCGTTTTTCCCACAATATGCTCCTGGTGTACATTGAAAAATTCTGCGAACGCCTTGTTGCAGCCCAAAAACCTTTTTTCCGCATTTTTATAAAAAATGGGCTGTGGTATGGTATCGATCAATAATTGCAGGAATTGGAATTGTTCCCGTATCGCCTGTTCAATTTGTTTATGTTCGGTGATGTCCTGAAATGTTTCAATAGCGGCAATAACGGTTCCTGTGTGATCTCGAATCGGAGCGGCTTCAAACGAGAGACAGCATTTTTTCCCGTTTAACTTTTTGAAGTATCCTTCGCTATGGAATCCATCGGGAATCATTGCTGACCGAAATAATTTATCATACGCAAAAGCAAACGACTCTTCCGGCATCTGGTCTACAATGGCATCAGCGAGACAAATTCGTTTTTCCGTATAAAAACACTTCCAGTAATTCGTCGTTCCCAGCATTTCTGAAGCGCTCACACCGGTGAGCTTTTCACACGCCCTATTCCACAGAATTACTTCATGCGCTGCGCTGATCACAAATGCGGGAACCGCAGATTGACCGAGCAGATTTTCGGAAAAAATCTTCTGTTCAAGCAGCTGGGTCTCCTTTTTTTTGAGCTGTTGCATGAAATCGTTGAAGCAGACGGCAAGTTCTCCGATTTCATCCGTGGTCGATGCCTGGATGGGCTGATGTGCGGCAGGAGCTGCGGCGATTGCTTTTACGTGGGAGATCAATGCAGCAAGCGGGGCGATGAAATACCTGACTGCTGCACTGGTCGTAAAAAAGATAAGGGCCGCTGCAAGCAAAAAGACCACATAAAAATAATGGCGGGCCTTGGTAATGGGAAGATATGCCTCATGAACGGGATACTGCGCAGCCAAAATCCAGTCTTTTGATTTAAGCGCTTTAAACGTATTCAGAGATTTTTCTCCCTGCGCCTGATCGGTTATGCCGCTTCCCTCAAAACCGTTTATTGCCTGGTCAAACAATGCATTGACGCCGGGAGGGCAGGCAGGCTGGAGAATCTTTTTTTTATCAGGGTGGAGAATGAGGGTACGCTTCTTGTTAAACAAATACAGGTATCCTGTCGATCCGATCCGAACATCGATCAAAGAGCCCAGAACATGATTTTTCATGAGGTTGATGCTTCCTGCAAGAACTGCAACCAGCTTTCCTTGAGCATTAAATATCGGTGCCGTCATCACAATAATGGGATGATGATGTTTTCTGCTTGAAATAAACGGATCTGATATGTACGGTTTTCCGGTCGCCCGGGTTTTCTGCATGAATTCCCTGCCTGAGAAATTTTTCCCGGGGGGATGCAACCCGAAAGGAAATTCCGCAATGACGCTTCCAGATTCCCGAATCAGCACGATCCCGTTATCAAAGAGCGACAGCATGCCTGTTGCAGTCTTCAGAAATGCACCGGCCTGTTCAGGAGCTGCGAGCATGTCGGAATTGACAAAACGGGTTATACCTGTGAGCGAGTCCTGGGCATTGGTTATTTTGTCGTCAATGTCCTGCGCCCGTGCCGTAAGCATGGAAAACTGTTCCTGCGAAATGATTGCTATTAATTCCCGTTCGAAATAGCGCAGCGTGAACAGGGCAACGAGAATTAAAAAGATCAAGATAACCGGCAGGGTTGCCAGGATCATTTTTGTGGTGAGACTTTTTAACTGCATACCGAATTACCCTCGCTCCGGTTTCTGTATGGGAATCCGTATGGTAAACGTAGTTCCTTTATTGACTTCGCTCTGAATCATTATTTCGCCCGTGTGTTTTTTTATGATATCAAAGGTAATGCTGAGCCCGAGGCCGGTGCCTTTCCCGATTTCCTTCGTCGTGAAGAACGGTTCAAATATCTTGGGCAGATTTTCCTCAGAAATGCCGCAACCCGTATCCGCAATCGAAATGAATACTGATTCATCCTTTGCCCAGGTTTTGATCGTGATTTCTCCGCGTGTTTCGATGGCGTGGGCTGCATTGACCAGAAGATTCATGAAAACCTGGTTTAACTGTTGCGGATAGCAAAAGAGGGGAGGAATATCTCCGTATTCCTTTTTTACGGTTGTCTTGTATTTCAATTCGTTCCAGACAATGCGGATGGTGCTTTCCATGCATTCATTAATATCGGCGTATTTCGCCTCGGACTGATCGACCCGTGAGAAATTTTTCAGATTCTGAACGATGACCTTGACCCGTTCAGCGCCTTCCAGGGATTCCCCGATGAGTTTTTGCGCGTCTTCCCGGATAAAGTCGATTTTCTGTTTTGTTCTCAATTCCCGTATTCCCTCGATCAATGGCGCGCTGTTGGTCTGTTCCAGGGAGGCGGTGAGTTCCTGGATATACGACATGATTTTTTCCATATATTTGTTCAGTGTATTGAGATTGCTGGCAATGAACCCCATGGGATTGTTTACTTCATGGGCAACGCCCGCTGCCAGCTGCCCGATTGAGGCCATTTTGTCCTGTTGCAGAATTTTTGCCTGGGTGAGTTTTAATTTCGTATATGCCTGTTCCAGGTCTTTGTTCTTCGATTCAAGGATATGCATCATGTTATTGAAATGCTCGCCGATTTTCAGAATGGGATTCGGAGTGGCCATCTGAAACACTTCGCATTCCCGGCAATCTTCGTATTTATTCACAAAAGCACATTCCGCTGTGCCGCCACAGTGGGACCCCGCAATTTGCCAGCATCGAAGCGCAGTGTAACTCCCATAGCAGGGACAATCCGTCTTGGCGCAGTTTTTTATCGCATAGCATTTTGCGAGATTAACGTTTGTAAACCGAATGTCAAAGGCTTTTTCAGTTTCCACCTGCTGAATGAGCGATGAAAGTTCGTCGAGCGCATGCTGCAGTCCGATCCTGGTTTGCTCCATGTCACGGTTTGATTCTTCCAGCTTGAGCGTGATTCGCTTGAGTTCCGTTGTATCATGAATGGTCATGACGGTTCCCAGAGTATGCTCCCGATCGATTCCCCTGACGGGATCGGAACTGATCACGAACCATTGCCCGGTTGCTTCACAAAACACTTCGTTTTCCGTATTGTAAAACTGCTGCACCTGCATGCCACGATTCATGAGCAATTCGACTGCATCCTTCCCGAGAATTTCCTCATAGGATGCCTGTACGAATTCCTTGAACGATTTGTTGCAACGCTTGATCATGCCTTCCCGGTCAAGCAGGATCACCATGTCCTTGACGCAATCCATGGTTTGCTCCCATTCCTTCTTTCCGATTTCCACGAGCTGGAAAATCCGCGTCAGTTCCTGGTGTTGTTTTTCCAGCTCTGTCCGGCGCTTGATTTCCTGTTCTTCCCAGCGTTTACGCGCCGTGATGTCCCGCCGAATTTCAAGAGCCCCGATAACTTCACCCGCGTCCCCGAAAAGCGGTGATGCGCTTATTTCCATAACAAGAGGCGCGGCATTGCCCAGCTTCTGATGACGAACCGCACTGACAGGCTTTCCGGTTCTCAATACTTCACGAACAGGACAGCCTTGAAAGTCGGAACCGCCGGCGCGGTTGACAGATGCTTCCGAACACAAGTGTCCTGCATACCCGTTTCCATTGAGGTTTTGAGACATTACAGACGCTGCCTTGTTCATAAGGCTGATATTACCGTGATCATCGATGACCAGCACAGGGTCATTGAAGGCGTTGATAACCGTCTGGAGACAATCAGAAGTGATTTTTTTCATAATGCCGTCCTGAAAGCGAAATTGTTATACCCGATGCTTTTATTTATCGGCCTTATGCATGAAAAACTTAAACAAGAGGGGGAAGAACAAAGCGAAATGAATCGCAGTGGCAGTTACGAACTGAAAAAATTATTGTGCACCTTCGGCAAACAAAAAATTTTCCGTGGAGAGTCCTGATCCGCTGGGAAGAGCATGCATATTATGGTTGCTTGGATTGCTTCTGGGGGAAAAACAGAATGATGCTGATTCTTCGATTTCGAGGATCTTCCGTGTCTTCCGTAATCAGCGGGACGGTATCAGCGTAGCCGGCAACACGGCTGAGACGAGACGGAGGCAGACCAAAAACTTCAAGCTGTTTCCGGGCAGTGAGCGCCCGCTGGGTGGATAGTTCCCAGTTGCTATAGGCGGACGTCCGGTATTGGAGCGAGTCCGTATGTCCCTCGATGGAAACCGGATTCGGAAGCGGATTAATACTTTCTGCAATCACTTTCAGAATCCGCGTTGCAATCGGGGTCAATGTGAAGGAACCGAGCTCAAACATCGGTTTTCCCGCCTTGTCCACGAGCTGAATCCGCAGTCCTCCCTCGAAAATATCCACGAGGATCTGGTCTTTGATGTCTCCGAGTTTGTCCTCGATCGCTTGTCTGATGGTTTCCTTTACTTCTTCTGCCTTCATTGCGCTGTCAGAACCGCTGCTTGTTTCGGATTGTGTCTCCGATGAAATGCCGAGGTTCTTTTTTTCCGCGGTTACCTTTTGTGAGGATTCGCCTGCTTCACCCAGCATCTGATTTGATTTGTCCATGAACGAGGTGCCGCTCTGGGTAAAAATGCTGAACTGTTTAAAGTACGCGGCCATCTTGATCCGTTTATCCTGACTTGTCATGCTGAGAAGCCAGAGAAGCAGGAAAAAAGCCATCAAGGCGGTGACAAAATCGGCATACGCGACTTTCCAGCTTCCGCCGTGGCTGTTTTCCACGTGCTTCTTGATTTTTTTGATGATGATGACGTCTTTGTTTTTCACCTGGCCTGTCCCCGAACCGTCTGTTCCAGTTCATCGAATGTCGGTTTCTGCGTTTCCGGGATCGCCCGCCGTGCGAATTCAACCGCCATCTGCGGTGCTGCCCCGCCCACAAACGAGACTAATCCGACCTTGATGACCTGGAAGTACGTAGCATCTTCATTTGCCTTATGCTCAAGATTCGCCGCCAAAGGCCCTACAAAACCATAGCAGAGAAGCACCCCGAGAAACGTTCCGACAAGGGCGGCACCCACGCTGTGGCCAAGTACTGCAGGCGTCTGGTCGATTTTTCCCATGGTAAGCACGACCCCAAGCACTGCTGCAACAATGCCGAGTCCCGGAAGCCCGTCAGCCATTCTGGACATGCTGTTTGCCGGAATCATAGCTTCGCGGTGTGTTGTTTCGATCTCGAGATCGGTCAGGCTGTCGAGCTCATGTGAGGGAATATTGGCAGAAATGATAACCTTGAAGTTATCGCAAATAAAATTTAAAACCGAATGGTGGGAGAGAATGGACCGGTATTGCGAAAAGACCGGGCTTTGGCTGGGATTTTCAATGTCGGCTTCGATTGCGATCAGTCCATCTTTGCGGATTTTTGCAAACAGCTTGTACAGGAGCGAGAGGAGTTCCAGATAGTTGTTCTTGTTCCGGCTTTTGGAACTCAGAATACTTACGATGTTTCTCATCACCAATCCGAGGATGCGGGGAGGCGAGGAAATAAGGAGAGCTCCTGTTGCAGCTCCGCCTATAATCAACAGCTCCGCAGGCTGGAGCAGCACATACAGGTTTCCCTTTTCCATGAGATAGCCGCCGATGACTGAGGCGAGCACTATTCCAAATCCAATGATGATGAACATGATTATTCTCCTGCGCGTGTTCGATCACAAGGTTATTCATTGAGCTCGTTCACTCGCAAGAACAAGCATGCGCTTAACCTGGTGAAAGAATGGCTCCTGCGCCGGTCGGAAGTTCCAAAAAAACATCGGTTCCGGATTCCGGTTTACTCTCGACCCAGATGGTTCCTCCGTGCTCGATTACGATGCCATGCGCGATTGAAAGACCAAGTCCCGATCCGATCCCGACCGGTTTTGTGGTAAAGAACGGATCAAACACCTTGGGGACAATATCTTTCGGAATGCCGGTTCCATTATCCGTGATCCGGACCTTCATTCTGCGGGCCGTACGATCGTGGGAAGTTCTGATAACAATGCGTCCTTTTCCCCGGCCGGTGTCAAGAATCGCCTGCTCGGAGTTCATCAGGAT
>JBAZLV010000052.1:0-13032 GCA_041650055.1 Nitrospirota bacterium
TTGCAAAAATACGCGAATGGTGTACAAAGTATAACATTCTTATGATTGCGGATGAAGTTGCGACCGGATTTGGTAGGACAGGAACGATGTTCGCATGCGAACAGGAAGGAGTGACCCCGGATATCATGTGCGTTGCCAAAGGTATCACCGGTGGATATCTTCCTCTTGCGGCAACTCTGACAACACAACGGGTATTCGAAGGCTTCCTCGGAGATTACAACGAACTCAAAACATTTTTTCACGGCCACACCTATACCGGGAACCCGCTTGCCTGCGCTGCTGCAATCGCCAACCTTGAACTTTTTCAGAATGAAAAAACCCTGACCAAACTTCAAAAAAAGATTGAATACCTTTCCAAAGCATTAGAGAAGGTAAAAACATTAAATCATGTAGGAGATGTGCGCCAGCGAGGCTTTATGGTCGGGATCGAGCTTGTCAAAAACAAGGAAACGAAAGAACCTTATCCCTGGGAAGACAAGATCGGCATACGGGTAATTATGGACTGCCGCAAACGAGGCCTCATGATCCGGCCGCTCGGAAATGTGATCGTTCTCATGCCGCCTCTTTCCACGCCTCTTGCACAACTGGAACGCATGGTAAGCATTGTGTATCTATCCATAAAAAGGATTACACAACATGACGGAAAGTGAGGATATCCCCGATCAATCTTCATACAGCTGAACGAGCGCTGTTAACCATATTTTAGCTTGACAAAAAAAGGGCTTCGCTATATAATCCGTCACTCGCAGCCCCGGGAGCAGTAAAAAATGGGCATTAAAATCAGCGATATACCGGCAGAGGGGCTCACGTTGCAACTGGATCAAAAACTTTCTCTCTTCGAGAAGGTTCCAGCAGTAACGGCATGTACAGCAACTCTCAGAATCATTCCTCAGACAGAGGGCACAGTTGAGGTAACCGGCAGGGTACAGACATCGCCGCTTTTGGAATGCAGCCGCTGTTTAAAGAAATATGTTCATGCGGTTGATGTCGAGATACATGTTGAGCTGGTGCGCGGCTCGCTGGAAGATTCAAAAGCTGAGCAGGAACTGACATCAGAAGAATTGGACCAAGAGTTTTATGAGCATGACGAGATCGAACCGCTTGATTTCGTCCGCGAACAAGTGCTTCTTGCTCTTCCGATGGTTCCGCTTCATCATCCTGACTGCAAGGGACTGTGCAGCATGTGTGGTATTGATTTGAATGACGCGGAATGCGAGTGCAAAAAGAATGAAGAACCATCAGGACCGTTTTCGGAATTAAAAAAATTGTTTTCTCAAGAGAAAGAGTAGGTTTCCCATGGCAAATCCAAAACACAAAACATCCAAATCACGCAGAGATAAAAGGCGTACACATAAACATTTGAAAGCGCCGAATCTTTCCGTCTGTCCTCAATGCCAGGAGGTAAAGCAGCCTCACCATGCCTGCATATCCTGCGGCACGTACAACGGACGTGAAGTCGTGACGATCCAGCAAATCTAACATGCGCAGTTCAGACTTAAAGGCAAAGGGAAACTGTACCGTCTACCCGGTAGTACTCTTTGCCTTTTATATTGAAGGGATTCCGCAATGAAAATTGCCGTTGATGCCATGGGCGGAGATTTTGCGCCGCAGGCCGTTGTAGCCGGAGCAGTGCAGGCTGCACGGGAATGTGGCATTGCTGTTATTCTGGTTGGGATCGAGCAGCTCATTCACACGGAGCTCAAAAAATATCCTGATGCGTCCAAACTTCCGATCGAAGTCCACAATGCAACCGAAGTCGTGGACATGCTTGATTCACCCTCGACCGTGTATCGTAGAAAAAAAGATTCTTCCATCCGGGTTGCAAACGAGCTGGTTAAAAATGGAGAAGCAGTTGCTGTTATCAGCGCCGGTCATACGGGCGCGGCTATGGCTACCTCACTCTTCGTTCTTGGGCCCCTGGAAGGTGTCGAGCGACCGGCGATTGCGGTTTTTATGCCGACCATGAAAGGAGCATCCATTGTTCTTGACATGGGTGCAAACGTCGACTGCAAACCAAACCATCTGCTGCAGTTCGCCGTCATGGGCGATGTCTATGCCAAATATTTTTTGAAAAATCCCAATCCTCGGGTCGGGCTTCTCTCAATCGGCGAAGAAGAAACCAAAGGAAATGAACTGACCAAGGAAGCCTTCAAGCTGTTGACCGAAACGTCACTGAATTTCATCGGGAATGTCGAGGGCCGGGATGTGATGGCGGGAAAAGCCGATGTTGTCGTGTGTGACGGTTTTATCGGCAACGTTATGCTCAAAGTTGCGGAATCCGTTGCAGAGACGATCTCCTATATGATCCGGGAAGGCATCGGAGACAATCTGTTCAGAAAACTCGGCTACCTTTTGATGCGTCCTGCAATCCGCTCATTCAAACGACGTATCGATTATGAAGAATATGGTGGAGCGCCTCTGGTCGGGATCAACGGCATTAGCATCATCAGCCATGGCCGCTCGTCCGACCGTGCCATTAAAAATGCCATACGTGTCGCATCGGAAATTGCAAAAAGCGAAGTAAACAAACACATGCATGAAGATATCGAAAAAAACATGGGCCTGGTGAGACTAAAATGATAAAAGCGCGGATCATAGGAACCGGATCGTATGCACCCAAAAAAGTTGTCACAAATCACGATCTCGAAAAACTTCTGGACACGAGCGACGAATGGATTACGGAACGAACCGGGATCAAACAGCGACACATTGCGGACAAAACAGAGACCACATCAGACCTCGCCTGTCAGGCCGCTACCCGTGCGCTTAAAGCCGCAAAAATCACCCCTCAGGAAGTCGATCTTATCCTCGTTGCAACCATGACCCCGGATATGGTCATGCCAAGTACGGCCTGCATTGTGCAGGAAAAACTCGGCGCCAAAAATGCAGCTGCATTCGACTTGTTTGCTGCATGTTCCGGTTTTATCTACGGGTTATCGGTTGCCAATGCGTTTATTCGATCCGATTGTTACAAAAACATTCTCTTGATCGGCGCTGAAGTCCTGTCTCGCGTTCTTGACTGGGAAGACCGGACGACCTGCGTCTTGTTCGGAGACGGCGCAGGAGCCGTCGTGCTTCAAAAATCAGTTGGTAAGCATGGAGTGCTTTCTACCCATATCCACTCAGACGGATACTATGCAAATCTTCTTTCGATTCCGGCAGGAGGAGCGCTCCATCCTGCGACTCATGAAACTGTTCATAAACGCATGCATTACGTAAAAATGAAGGGCAATGAAACATTCAAGGCAGCAGTCCGTGCTCTTGAAGATATTGCACAGGAAACACTGAATCATAATAAAATCGATCATAACGATCTGGATTTTCTCATTCCCCATCAGGCCAACCTGCGCATTATCCAGGCATTGGCCCAACGGCTTAAAATGCCCATGGAAAAAGTCGTGCTGACGCTTCCCAAATACGGGAATACTTCCGCTGCCTCGATTCCCATGGCAATGGATGAAGCGGTCCGTGACGGCAGAATTAAGGAGAATCACTTGATTCTTCTCGATGCCTTTGGAGGAGGTCTTACCTGGGGATCCGCACTCATACGATGGTAAACGAATTCATTTTCTGAATAATCCCAAAAATTTCACTTTAAAAATTACTGGAGGATATACATGGATTACTTGCTGACAGAAGAACAGATCATGATTCGCGACCTCGCGCGGCAGATAGCCGAGGAAAAAATCGTGCCCGTCCGTGCAGAGTTGGATGAGCAGAATAAATTCCCTTGGGAAATTATGAAATCCATGGCCCAAGCCGATCTTTTCGGTCTATTCATCCCCGAGGAATACGGCGGTCTGGGAAAGAATACTCTCGAGTTGTGCATTGCAGTTGAAGAGCTGTCCAAAGCATGCGTCGGCGTTGCGACAACCTATGCGGCAAACGCACTGGGAACCTACCCTATCCTTCTTTTCGGTTTAGATGCACAGAAAAAGAAATATCTTCCTGCCATTGCTTCCGGGAAACGGCTGGTCGGATTCGGACTGACTGAAGCAAATGCAGGAAGCGATGCCGGCGGCATCCAGACGACTGCAAAACTCGAAGGAAACGAGTACATCCTGAACGGAACAAAACAATGGATCACCAACGGCGGTGAAGCTGAGATCTATTCGGTCATCGCGATCACGGATCGTTCCAAGGGTGCCCGAGGCGCTTCCGCGTTCATCGTTGAAAAAGGAACCCAGGGCTTCACGTTCGGGAAAAAAGAAAATAAAATGGGGATCCGGGCGTCAGCCACCTGCGAGCTTATCTTTAATAATTGCCGTATTCCGAAGGAAAATCTGCTCGCCAAGGAAGGCATGGGATTCATTGTAACCATGAAAACCCTTGATAGTTCCCGGACCGGCGTTGGAGCCCAGGGCGTCGGTGTTGCGCAAGGCGCAATCAATGAGGCAATCAAATTTGCAAAACAGCGGATTCAGTTCGGCCAGCCCATCACCTCGTTCCAGGCAGTCCAGCATATGCTCGCAGACATGCAAACCCAGACTGAAGCGGCACGCGCGCTCGTCTATTCGGTTGCCCGTTTTGTGGACAGCGGGGCAAAAGACATTTCACGAGCAACATCCATGGCAAAGATGTTCGCAACGGACGTTGCCATGAAGGTTACCACTGACGCGTTGCAGGTCATGGGCGGTTCCGGATATATGAAGGAATATCCCGTTGAGAAAATGATGCGGGATGCAAAGATCCTTCAGATATACGAAGGCACCAACCAGATTCAGCGAAATGTGATAGCACTCGACATGATCAAGGCGCTCGCAAAGGAAAAATAATCGGATACAGACGAACAATGCCGTAGGAGATCGTGAATGAATATAATCGTACTAATCAAACAGGTCCCGGACACGTCAGAGGTAAAGATCAACCGAGAGACCAATACGCTGATCCGTGATGGCGTTCCCAGCATCATCAATCCGTATGATCTGTATGCGCTTGAAGAAGCTCTCCGTCTGCGGGAAAAACAGGGAGGAAAGGTTACTGCGCTTACCATGGGACCTCCGCAGGCCGCCGAAGCCCTGAAAGAGGCTGTTGCCTTGGGCGTTGATGAAGTGGTGCTCTTGTCCGATCGTGCATTTGCCGGAGCTGACACCTGGGCTACCTCTTATGCTTTGTCAAAGGGTATCAAAAAAATCAATGAATTCGATCTTATCATTGCAGGAAAACAAGCAATTGATGGCGATACTGCCCAGGTAGGTCCGGAGACCGCGGATATCCTGGATATCCCCTTCATCGCTTTCATTCGTAAGATTGAATCAATTGACAACAACAAAATGATCGCTGAGCGAATGATGGATGAAGGATCGGATGTCGTTGAAACAACTCTGCCTGCTGTCATCACAGTCGTAAAAGAGATTAATGAACCTCGTCTTCCCTCGCTCAAGGGAAAAATGAAGGCAAAAAATATGAAGGTCACCACCTGGACTGCACAGGATATCGGAGCAGATACTGAATGCTGCGGGCTCAAGGGATCGCCCACGAAAGTGGTCAGAATATTTCCTCCCACGCCCCGTGGTCAGCGTGAGATACTGACCGGCACAATTGAACAGCAGATCGAGCAGGTGGGAAAGAAACTGAAAGAACAGACATTAATCTAATATCCACGATGCTGGATTTCCAAAAACGGATCTTGAGCATCCGGTTGATGAAGGAGTAACCAGTGGGCATTAAAATCATACTTGACCAGTGTACAGGCTGTGAACTCTGCATAACAAGCTGCCCGTTCGGCGCGATTGAAATGCGGGATGGAAAGGCATTCCTGACGGAAAACTGCACCATGTGCGGTGCGTGCGTTGATGCATGCGGAGCAGAAGCCATTGAACGTACCGAAGAAGAACCTGCAGCAACGGCAACCGATATTTCGGCATACAAGGATGTGTGGGTATTTGCCGAGCAGCATCGGGGCATCCTCGCAAGCGTAGCGCTTGAGCTTTTGGGTGAAGGCAGAAAGCTCGCGGACAAACGCAAAGCAAAACTGGTCGCTGTCTTCATCGGCCATGATATTAAGGATCAAGTGAATACATTGATCGCTCATGGTGCTGACCAGGTTTACCTCGTGGAAGATCCTGCTCTCAAGGACTTTAATGATGACGCGTATGCTGCTGCTCTTGTTGCTTTAGCAAAAAAGCATAAGCCGGAGATCATTCTTGCTGGAGCAACCGCAATCGGCCGTTCTTTTATTCCCAAAGTCGCCTGTTCACTCCATACCGGCCTTACTGCAGACTGTACCGGACTTGATATTGATCCGGAAACCGGCAACCTCCTTCAGACCCGGCCTGCATTCGGTGGAAATATCATGGCAACGATTGTCACGCCCAACCACCGGCCACAAATCGCAACCGTACGCCATAAGGTCATGAAAAAGGCTGCGCCCAATGCATCACGAAAAGGGGAAGTCATTCAGGTTCCTTTTACTACACAATCCAGCCTCCGTACTAAGGTTATCAAGACCATTGATGATCTTACCCAAAAAATAAATATCTGCGAAGCCGACATCATCGTTTCCGGCGGACGCGGGCTTCAGGATCCGAAAAATTTCTGCCTTATTGAAGAACTCGCTCAGACACTCGGCGGAGCGGTCGGTGCGTCGCGTGCTGCTGTTGATGAAGGATGGATCCCCTACTCTCATCAGGTCGGCCAGACAGGAAAAACCGTATGCCCGAAACTATATATCGCATGTGGCATCTCTGGCGCCATCCAGCATCTTGCAGGCATGCAGTCATCCGATGTCATCGTGGCAATCAATAGGGATCCGCATGCTCCCATTTTCACTGTTGCTACCTACGGTATTGTGGGTGATGTACTGGAAGTCGTGCCAATGATGATCAGAAAATTCAAGGAACTGCGAGGCTAGCTCGCGGCTCATCGTAAAAGATATTTGAGGATACCATGAAACTAGCATTCATTTTCCCTGGTCAAGGTTCACAATACGCCGGGATGGCAAAAGAGTTTATTGAGCAGTTTCCAGAATCACGTGAGGTGTTTGAAGCAGCGAGTGATGTCTTGAAATACGATCTCCAGGAACTCTGTCTGCAGGGACCGGTTGAAAAACTCAACCTTACCGAATATACGCAGCCTGCATTATTGACCGCATCCATTGCAATCTTGCGGCCGCTTGAACGGCGAGGGCTCATAGCTGAAGCAGCAGCAGGACATAGTTTGGGCGAATATACTGCAATCACAGCAGCAGGAGGGTTCACATTTACTGACGCAGTCTCGCTCGTACAAAAGCGCGGCAAATATATGCAGGAGGCCGTTCCTGCCGGAACAGGACTCATGGCCGCGATTCTGGGCATGGACCGGGAACTCGTAGAAAAAACTTGCCTTGAAGCTTCCAAAAATGGTATAGTTGCCCCTGCCAATTACAACTCCCCAGGCCAGATTGTCATTGCTGGTGAAAAAATCGCAGTAGAAAAAGCAATTGAACTCGCCCGAGCATCCGGGGCGAAAAAAGTAATGCCGCTTGCGGTAAGTGTGCCATCACATTGTGCCTTGATGAAACAGGCTGGTGAACGTCTGGCACAGGAACTGGAACGAATAACCATACAGGATACTGATATTCCCATTGTCAATAATGCAGATGCTCATTTTCTTACAACAGCTTCCGCAGTAAAGGCATCGCTCATAAAACAGATCAGCGCTCCGCTGTATTGGGAAGATTCAATTCTGGCACTGGTGAAGCAGGGATATGACACGTTTGTTGAGATCGGTCCCGGCAAAGTTCTCTCGGGACTGGTGAAGCGGATTGCAAAAGATACCACGATTCTGAATATTGAAGACCAGGCAAGCATGAAAAACGCATTTCAGGTGCTCGGTTTGTAAAAGTGTCCAGGAACTAATGATAAGGAGCACGGGATGGAACTGGAAGGAAAAGTAGCGTTAGTAACCGGAGCAGCGCAAGGCATCGGACGGGATATTGCCCTCGCCCTTGCACAAAACGGAGCTGACGTTGCCATCTGTGATGTGAATCTTGAGGCAGCTCAAAAAACGGCTGCTGATATACAAGCCCTCGGCAGAAACACCTGCGCCATCAAAACAAATGTTGCTGCGTCAGCAGAGGTCACTGCCATGGTTGATCAGATCATACAGCAGTTCGGAAAAATAGACATACTCGTCAACAATGCGGGAATCACCCGTGATGGGCTCATTCTCCGCATGAAAGATGAAGACTGGGACCTCGTCTTGAGCATCAATTTAAGAGGTTCATTCCTCTGCGCCAAGGCCGCCCTGAAGTACATGACCAAGCAGCGAACCGGAACCATAATCAACATTGCATCGATTGTGGGCGCTATGGGTAATGCAGGCCAGGCAAATTATGTGGCATCAAAAGCTGGGCTCATCGGCCTGACTAAAACCATTGCTCGTGAATATGCGAACCGGGGAATCACTGCCAATGCGGTTGCTCCCGGTTTCATTGATACCGCCATGACCCAGTCCCTTTCCGAGCAAGTACGAACCGAGCTAGCACAACAGATTCCGATGGGAAGACTCGGGTCTTCCCAGGATGTTGCAAACGCGGTCAATTTTCTTGCTTCCCCTGCCGCTGCCTATATTACCGGCCAGGTAATTCACGTGAACGGCGGTATGTACATGTAAGCGAGCAATGCACGATGCGCTTGATGCATCGTTTTTTATACAGGTGTGACAATTTAAGAATACAACCATAGGAGGATGACAATGTCAGATGTAGACGCAAAAGTAAAAAAAATAATTTCAGAACAGCTCGGCGTACCGGAAGCGGATGTGAAATCCGAAGCATCATTTGTGAATGATCTCGGAGCGGATTCATTGGATACCGTGGAGCTGGTCATGGCGCTTGAAGAGGAATTTGGCGTTGAAATTCCTGATGAAGATGCGGAAAAAATCGGCACGGTCCAGAACGCGATCGATTATGTTAAAGCAAAGGCGAAATAGACCGCTTTCGTCCTCCAAGCTGCGGATCGTATGCACATCTCATATTGAAGAAAATTCCAAAAGCCAGAAGATCGTTCCGATATCAGGATGCGATTTTTTGGCTTTTCGGATTTAGTATGCAGGAGGTACACTCTCTTGAAAAAAAGAGTTGTCGTCACCGGCGTGGGAATGATTACCCCCGTCGGTATTGATACGGAAAAAACATGGGAAGGACTGGTGAACGGAAAGTCAGGAATCGGTCCTATCACGCAGTTTGATGACAAATCCATTCCCACGCAGATTGCAGGGGAGATACATGGGTTTGATCCAGCAGCATTTATTGAGATAAAAGAAGTCAAAAAAATGGACCGCTTTATCCATCTCGCCATTGCGGCCAGCCAGATGGCCATGGATGATTCCCGCCTTATGGTGACTCCGGAAAATGCCGAAAACATCGGCGTCCTGGTGAGTGCTGGGATAGGCGGACTTCCCGCGATTGAACGATACCATAAAGTATACCTTGAAAGCGGCTATCGAAAAATCTCTCCCTTCTTTATTCCCATGCTGATTACGAATCTGGCGTCTGGCCAGATATCGATCCGGTATGGAGCCAAAGGACCGAATAGCTGCGTTGTTACTGCCTGTGCAACCGGAACCCATTCCATCGGCGATGCGTATAAAATCATTCAGCGCGGAGACGCTGTCGCCATGATTAGCGGAGGCACCGAATCCTGCATTTGTCCTTTGGGGGTCGGGGGGTTTAATGCCATGAAGGCCCTTTCAACCAGGAATCATGAACCCGAGCGCGCAAGCCGTCCATTCGATGCCGAGCGTGACGGTTTTGTCATGGGAGAAGGTGCGGGCATTGTTATTTTGGAGGAGATGGACCATGCAATAGCGCGAGGCGCAACCATTCATGCAGAGGTCATCGGGTATGGAATGACCGGCGATGCATATCACATGACATCACCCGCGCCTGAGGGTGAAGGTGCTGCCCGGTGTATGCGCATGGCGCTTAAGGATGCCGGCATGAAGCCAGAAGAAATGGGCTATATTAACGCCCATGGAACGTCCACCAAATATAATGATGAGAATGAAACCGCTGCTATTAAAACCATCTTCGGAAATCATGCATACAAACTACAGATCAGTTCAACAAAATCCATGACCGGACATCTGCTGGGTGCTGCAGGGGGTGTCGAAGCAGTCATTTCCGTTCTTGCCATGGAGCGCGGAATTTTACCCCCGACCATGAACCTTGAGAACCCAGATCCGGAATGCGATCTTGATTATATTCCAAACAAGGCGCGGAAAGCCACTGTGGACGTGGTCATGTCCAATTCATTCGGATTCGGCGGTACCAATGCCTCGCTGATTTTCCGATCGTTCCGGAAGTAGCATGCGTGCTGTAGAGGACATTGAACAACGGATTCAGTATGCATTCAAGAATCCTGAACTTCTGCAGCGCGCTCTCACGCATAAATCCTACGCAAACGAACATCGAGTATCCTCTCACAATGAACGGATGGAGTTTCTCGGCGATGCAGTCCTGAATCTCATTGTGAGCGGATATCTCATGAAAACCTGCCCACAATCGAATGAAGGCGAGCTCTCAAAACTCCGCGCTGCAATTGTAAGCGAAGCAGCACTCGCTGAGATAGCCAGGATCATCGGCATTGGAAAATACTTACTTCTTGGCAAAGGTGAAGAACAAACTGGCGGCAGAGATAAAGATTCTCTTCTGGCAAATTCTCTCGAAGCCCTGATCGCTGCCGTCTATCTCGACGCCGGCACAACAGCCGCTGAGACCTTCATTCTCCGCTTCTTTAAAAATCTGATCCAGCGAACGTGTTCCCTCCCCCTCGCATTTGATTACAAAACAGGACTCCAGGAACTCTGCCAGGAGCGGATAAAGCAACTTCCCAAATATAAGATTGTCTCTGAAACCGGCCCCGATCATCTGAAGCAATTTAGCGTGGAACTGTTTATCAAAGGAGAATTGTTCGGCACGGGTATCGGAAAAACAAAAAAAGAAGCAGAACAGCGCGCCGCAAAAGAAGCATTGATACGGTTGTCAGAAATGCCCTAACTCTGACAAGTTGAGGCAACGGCATCTCACGCCCCGAAAAGGAATCGGGACAGGCTCCGACGCAAAGGACGCCAAGTAAAAAAGATATTCTTCTTTTCTTTGCGAGCTTGGCGTCTTTGCGAGAAAATATTACATGATCATTCCTTTTTTCATTCCGAATGCTGCTTGCAAACACCAGTGTATATTTTGCGACCAAAAAGCAATCACCGGTGAAAAACGACCCCCTTCCTCATCCGAGATCCCTGCAAAGATTGATGAATATCTCCGTACCAAATCAAGAATCGATCCTGTACAAATTGCCTTCTATGGCGGAAGTTTCACTGCCTTGCCTTTAGCTGTTCAGCAATCCTATCTCGAAGCAATACAGCCTTTCATTCAATCAAAACAGATTCAAACAATCCGGATATCAACGCGGCCAGATTGCATCACCACTGACATCCTTCTCTTTCTCAAAAAATATCACGTAACGATCGTTGAACTCGGTGCTCAATCATTAAATAATGATATACTCAAACGCTCTGGCAGAGGACATACTGCGGATGATACAATCAAGTCTTTCAGGCTTTTGAAAGAATATGGTTTTAGCTGCGGGCTTCAAGTAATGGTTGGCCTTCCTGGCGATTCAAAAAAAATTTTCGAACAAACAATTACAACAGTAATCAAAATGACGCCAGATTTCATTCGGCTATACCCGCTTCTTGTCATTAAGGGAACGAGGATGGAAAAAGAATACAACGATGGAAAATATGAACCGTTATCACTTGAGAATGCTGTCTCAGTCTGTAAAAATGCTTTACGTATGTGCAGGGCAGCAGAAATACCAGTTATCAGAATTGGATTACAGCCAACAGAAGAGCTGGAACAACACGGAACAATCATAGCAGGCCCCTATCACCCTGCATTCAGACAGCTCGTTGAATCAGCAATATTTTTAGAAGAAATGCAGAAAGCCCTCGCTCATTCCAATGAAACCGGAAAAGCAATTTTTTATGTTCATCCACTCGATCTTTCAGCCGCATTAGGACAAAATCGCTCGAACGTGGTCCAATTAGAAAAAGAATTCAAGAGACCGGTTTTGATAGTGCCGAATAAAACCATTAAAAAACGAGGAAGTTTTGTAACCACTGATAAGCACGGATAGGCACAGATGAATACTAACAATTTGAAGACAGAATTACATTTTTTCATCTGTGAATATCTTACAGTGTTCATCCGTGGTTACAAACTTTTTATCGATGTCTCCAACGGTGATAAGGATAATACGGCATGTACAAGTAGGGGTATGGATAGAACCACGGATCATCATAGTACCAGGGTGAAGGGTCGTATTGCTCTTCTTTTGGGAATAAATATATTTGCCTCATTAAAAACACCGGATAATCATAATACATCTCATCAATTTTTCCTCTTCGAATCTCAAGAAATTCCCCGGCAAGTGTTATCTGGCGTCCCTGCTCATACACAATAGGATCAAGAATACCCTTTTCTCGTGGAAGAATACCGATAAATCTGCCCTGAGACTGGTCTTGATTTCTATGGTAACCATATTTATTCACACCAACTTCTCTTGCCTCAACTTCTGAACCTTCTGATGTCAACCTGGTCTGAACAATAACTCCTCCAAGGACAAATAACATTCCTTTATATTGTTCCGGGTGTTTCTTCAAATTCATAAAGGAAACTGTCATGTTCGCTTCCTTCATGATCGACTTGTCCAACACCGGCGCACACGAAAAAAGACTTACAATCAAAAATAATAAGAGATATTTAAGTTTTTGAGAGACCATATGTAAGGTATTACACACCTGACGTTGATTGTCAAGCAGCCATGATGTTTTGTAAATACCTTAGAACAACTCTACAGACAAAAAGTATATTCTGTATTCCAAAAAAATACCCATGTATGGTTACTCTTTGGGTCCCACCCGTTGCCTCATAATTAAATGTTACCGGAAGATAGTGTGTAGGTATGGCGTCAGTTTTACGGTTTAAAGATTTTTTTAAGCTTCTCCTCCAAGGTTTTTCTTAGCTCAAAAGGGTTCAGCGTTTTA
>JBAZLV010000053.1:0-12034 GCA_041650055.1 Nitrospirota bacterium
CCCTTTCAGCTTTGGGTGCAAGGGAAAACTCCAATCAAGCTGCATTGCTCCCTTGTTCCCCGATGTTCGGAAATTATTCCGAAGCATCAGGCTCACCGTATGCTCTTTTATTTTTTGCACGATAAGTAGTTCCCCATAGCCGTAATAGGTCAGAATATCGGGATTATCATCATCGCGGCCTTCCGGAATGCGGTACCAGGGTCTGACCACCACAGATGTATTTCCTTTATTCAATATGAAGTTCATGACAATCCTGTTCCAGCTTCGCGAGAGTGGTTGAGATTGGCCATTGGAATGATGATTGTAACCAAGGGTTATGAGCTGACTCTTTATTCCCAAAAAGGAAAAACCTGTTTCAAATGCTACAAAAAGTTCGGGCTCGTAATTTATCTCGCGAAAAGGCGCTGAGGAACGGCTATTATACGCCTGCCAGAAGGCAAGCTGACTATAGGCGAGATAGAGCGTCCCATTGTTAAGGATCATATTTTCCCAGAGCGGAATCTTGATACTTAACTGAAATTTCATTTCTACTTTTTCATATTCTTCGCCGTTTATGAGATTTGCATATGCATCCCGGTTTGGAGAAAAACTATAGGTAAACGGAAGGAGATAGTTGGGTCTATGAGGAAGAATGGAAAAACGCGTCTGTTTCACCTGCTTCTCCTGCTCAAGTCTCTGTTCAACAGGAGATTCGGATGGTTGGGATCCTGTCACAGATGATGTTACCTCTGATGATTCCTGAGCCATGTGTTCTGCTTCTGCCGAATATCCCGTTGTTATAAGGGACAAAATTAAAACGGGAGCAACAAGCACAATCCAGGATACAACTTTTAATTGCACATTATTAAACATGATTTTTTATTATGCTGATCAAAATAAAAATTACGAACGGTGTAGTTTAACTATACCACGGGAGAGGAGCACTTAGGTCTGATGTAGCTTTCTTTCAAAAAGAGTTCTTACCTGAAGGCTGATCTGTTCATAATCCGACAAGAGCTTCCTGCCTGCTTTCGTTCCGTCATTTTCATATCCCATTCTTCGTGCAAGAGAAACCAGTTTTGCAGGATCTCTGCTTAACATATTGGTTGCCTGATTTGAAACAATCCGCATTCTGCTTTCAAGCCTCCTCATAAACTGATAGGCATGAAGCAGCGTCACATACTCCGCATTTGTAAGAAGCCGTTCTTTTTTTAAGGCCCGAAGAACAGTAGAGGTTCCCGGAATCCTTATTGCAAAATGATCTTTTCCAAAAAGAAGTTGAAGGTACTGAACAAGAAATTCTATATCAACAAGCCCCCCTGCCCCCTGCTTGATGTTATACGAGGATGGTCCTTCTTTTCCAACCTCTTCCTGCATGCGCCTGCGCATCGAGAGAATATCATACGCCAGAAGCGCCGGGTCATATTCACGATATACCACATCCTGCATACTGCTTATAAACAATCTGCCTATATTCCTGTCACCCGCCACATGCCGTGAACGCAGCAAGGCCTGTCGTTCCCATGTTTCTGCCTGTGCAACATAATACTCCTTGAAAGCGCTCATATTTTGCACCAACGGACCTTTTGATCCGGCAGGCCGAAGCCGTGTATCAATCCGGAACACGAATCCTTCCTGAGTCATGGTTGAAAGATAGGAGATGGTTTTCTCTGCTATCTTGCTGAAATACTCGAAAGCAGAAAGTTCTCCTCTATGAGCCGGTGCTGCTGATTCTTCATACACAAACAGAATATCCAGATCGGATCCATAGCCAAGCTCTCTTCCCCCAAGCTTTCCGATCCCGATGATTGCAAAACCATTTGGCGAATGAGAACTACCATATCGTTTTCCAATTTCGAATGCAGCGAGTTTGAATGCCTCATCCAATGACGCCTCGGCAAGTTTTGAAAGTGCTCGTGAAACCATGCTCATCGGCGGATTGAGCAGCAAATCCGCAATCCCGATCCGGATTTCTTCCTGGTGTTTGAAGCGCCGGAGTGTATCCAGCTTTGCCGGAAGATCATGCTTTTTCTCGAGTTCCGAATGCAGTCTGAAATGAAATGAAGCATCGCCGCCATATTGCAAGAAATCTGAAGATCCGACCACATTTTGAAGAAGCATCGGCTGGCTGATAATGAGCCGGGAAAGATATTCACTGTTGGAGAACACGGCGATCAACATTTTGATAGTGGCACGATCAAGCTTCATAAAAACCTGAAGCATCTCCCATGATCCACGGCTTGAGAAAAAGGATTCCAGATGATTAAACGCCATATCAGGATCAGGAGAAGCGATGATTTCGGCAAAAAGAGGCGGAAATATTTCGAAGAAAAGCTTCCGGCTTCGTGGCGTCTGATGAACAAATGCCGGTCCTTCCCGAAGCAGAATGAGGTTCCGATATGCTTTTCCAGGATCACAAAACCCGAGCTGGGATAAAAACGCGGTAACCTCCTGCTCCGATGCTTCCTCATGGAAAAGCATCTGAAAATTTTTAAAAGCAGAATCCGGCTTTGTTTCTTCACCGGTAAACGCAAACAGGTCGTCATACATACCTCTGACCTTATGCGTGTGTTCAGTGTAGTCGCGAAGCAGGCATTCTGTTTCCTTGTGCGCATCAAGATACCCTGTCCGCCGTGCAAGCGCTCGAAGTTCCTGCTCATCCAATGGCAGAGTATGCGTCTGAAGGTCATCAAGCATCTGAAGCCGATGTTCGACTGTGCGGAGAAATATATACGCCTTCGAAAGATCCGCATGCTCCTGGTAGGTGATCAGTCCCTTCAGAGAAAGCATGTGAAGCGCCTTCAATGCATTTTTTTCACGCAAGCCGCGATCCCGGCCGGCATACATAAGCTGAAGCGCCTGAATTACGAATTCAATTTCCCGAATGCCGCCGTAGCCAAGTTTCACATCACGGTATGTTCTTCCCTTCTGTATCACTTCTTCATTGATCTTCTGCTTCATATCCCTGATCTCGGTGATCGCAGCATAATCCAGATATTTCCGGTACACAAAAGGCGCTATTCTTCCAAGAAATTCATTTCCTACAGATTCACTGCCTGCGACCGGCCGTGCTTTGATAAGCGCCGAACGTTCCCACGTTTGACCCCACGATTCATAGTATGTCTCGTATCCTCCCAGGCTTTGCGTCAAAGGCCCTCGCTGTCCTTCAGGCCGAAGCCGCAAATCAACGCGAAATACAAAACCATCTTCGGTCACCTGATGCAAGGCGGCGCTTATTTTCTCGGCAAGCTTGATAAAATACTGATGATTCGTTATCCGGTTGACGAGAGCGCCGTCGGAAACACGGCCTCCCTGGGTCTCGCCGTCTTTGGAATACACATACATGAGATCAACATCAGAACTGAAGTTCAGCTCGCGTCCGCCCAGCTTCCCCATGGCAATGATCGCAAACCCTGCTTCGCTGACCGTGCCATCCGGATGCTGGATCAGGGGACTGCCATACCGTTTCGTGAGTTGCGCATCAAAATACTCATATGCTGTTTGAAGGCAAACCTCAGCAAGATCCGAAAGTTCTTCCACGGTCTCTCGAAGATCCGCCTTCCCCAAAAGGTCGCGAAGCGCGATCCGCAGCATCGCCTGCTTGCGAAACGTACGAAGAATAGCAAAAAAGGATTTTTCGTCCGGATGCGGCTGCATCAGGGTTGCAAGCTGATCTGCTATCTTCTTTTTATCAAGAGTGTTTGAAAAAAATGCTGGATCTTCAAAAAACTGGAGACAGGTGTCAGCAAGGCCAACTAAATACGAGGAGAGAAAACGGCTTGCGCCGAACAACGTAATTAAGGAATTCAGGATATCTTGTCGCTTTTCGCACAGCGATACAAAGGCCGGAACATCGCGTAATGCGCCTGCAAACCGTTCGAAATGATTCAGCGCCATATCAGGATCAGCGGCCTTTGCAAGAGCAGACAGAATGCTCGGGATAAGTCTTGTAAAAGGCTCTATCCCAATCGTGTCTTGAATGAGATCAAGATTCTTTATGGCTGCTGTTGGATCCTGAATGCCGGCAGACAGGAGCTGTTGGCTGAAAGAAGATGTGTATTTGTCAAATGACATTTTTTATATTATACTGGTAAACAAATTGAGATACAATCCAGAAAACATTTTACCGCGGAGATCACAGAGGGACTGAAAAAAAACGAACCCTTTTTGGAATCCGTGCCAAAAGATTGCTTTTTCTCTGCGCCCCTGTAGCAAAATTTATGAAAGAACTAAAAGACAACAATCGATGCTTTGTGTGCGGCAAGGAAAATCCGCACGGCCTCCATATTGATTTTGAGATCAATGAAAAAGAGCGATCGCTTCAGGCGCGATATACTCCTCAGGACCATCACCAGGGATATGAGGGCATTGTGCATGGAGGCATTCTCTCTACATTACTCGACGAAGCGATGGCAAAGCTTGCTTTCAACCTGGGGTTGCATGTCGTGACAGCGGAAATAACCGTAAAATTCAAGGCGCCTGCAAATACGGGAGAAGAACTCTCTATATTCGGGAAACTGGTTGAGGAAAATAAAAGACTGGTTCTTGCTGAGGCAAAAATTACACGAGGAACCGTCGTGATCGCGGAGGCAACGGGAAAACTGTTACGAGTTTAAATTTCAAAGTTCAAATCAAAATTCAATGTCAAATAGAGTGAATTACCTTTTGTCATTCCCATGAAAATGGGAATTAGTTCTTTGGTGAATTTCATTTCTGGATACCCGCGTTCATCAGTGGTTAAATCGTCTTTCATCATTTGTTGTCATCCGTGGTTACAATTTTCTGTCAAAAACTTTTTCCTTTCATTAATCCTCGGTTAACGTATAATTAATGTATGAAATACACACACAAACAAATTATTGAAAAAATCAAAACCAGAATAGGCAAGCCCGTGATGATCCGGGAATTGGTGCGGCAGCTCAAGCTGACCCCTGCGGATCGGCATGCATTAAAGCAAGTTCTCAACGAACTTGTTTTGAGCGGCGAACTGGTCAAGACCCGGGGCAACCGATACGGGCTGCCGGATAAAATGAGTTTGGAAACCGGCACATTCCAGGCTCATCCAGCCGGTTATGGATTCGTGCTTCCTGAAAAAAAAGGCAAATCCGATGTGTATATATCCGCACGGGGACGATTCGATGCAATGGACGGAGACAAGGTCATGGTACGGGTCTCTCCTCCTCCTGAACGTCGAAAAAAATCTGTTGAAAAACGCGAGGGAGTAATTATCCGCATCCTCGAGCGTGCGCACACAAAAATCGTAGGTACGTTCGAGCTTCCTGTTCCTGGAACAACTGGCTTTGCATTTGTTACATCGTTCGATCCGAAAATCACTCAAGATGTGATCATCAGCAAAGAAAACATCAAGGGCGCAGAACCGCACGATATTGTCTCGGTCGAAATTATTGCGTATCCATTTCGGAACCGTCCGCCTGAAGGACGAATCACCCGTATTCTGGGAAAAGAAGGCCAGCCAGGCATTGATTCGGAATGCATCATAGAACAGTATGAACTTTCCGTCTGTTTTTCCCCTGCTGCGATCAAAGAAGCAGAAGCTATTCCCCAACAGGTCACCCATGAGCTCCTCAAAAACAGGCATGATCTCAGACAACTCGAAACAGTAACCATTGACGGCGAACGCGCACGTGACTTTGACGATGCTATCTCGATCGAGAAAATCAAACAAGGCTACCGTCTCTGGGTGCACATCGCGGACGTTGCCCATTATGTTCGTGAAGGCACCCTGCTCGATCAGGAAGCATACCAACGCGGAACGAGCGTGTATTTCCCTGACCGTGCTATTCCTATGCTCCCGGTTGCGCTCTCGAACGGAATCTGCAGCCTGAATCCGAATGTCGACCGATTGACCCTAACCTGTGAAATGGATATTGCTCCGTCTGGTGAAATTCTTGCTTATGACATTTACGAAAGCGTGATTAATAGTAACGAACGTATGACCTATACTGCCGTCCGGGAAATTCTGGAAGATAAAAATCCGGCACAAAGAAGCCGCTATCATCATCTTCTTCCCTTGTTTGAACGCATGGATGCACTCATGGAAATTCTGCGAAAAAAACGAGCAAAACGAGGAAGTATTGATTTTGACCTTCCGGAACCTGAAGTGGTCCTCAATCTCCAGGGACAGATAGCAGACATCATTTGCGCGGAACGTAATCGAGCGCATCAGATTGTGGAAGAATTCATGCTGGCCGCAAACGAGACCGTAGCACAGCATATTGAAGAGAAAAAGGCACCATTCGTCTATCGCATTCACGAAGAACCGGCAGAAGACAAGCTGGTAGATTTTGCAGATTTTCTTGCAACACTCGGCATTTCCCTTCCTGCAGGAAAAAAAATTACGCCTCTCCATTTACAAAAAGCGCTTGCAAAGGCAAAAGGGACTCCAGAAGAAACCCTTATCAACACCATCCTGCTCCGAACCATGAAGCAGGCCCGTTATTCAGAAGAAAATATCGGTCACTTCGGGCTTGCTGCGGAAACCTACACGCATTTTACATCCCCGATCCGCCGATATCCCGACCTTATCGTGCATCGGATTCTGAAAGCGGATATGCACAACAAATTAAAGGATAACGTTTTTGTTGAGCATTTAAACGAATACCTTCCGAATGCTGCTACGCATTGTTCAATCCGGGAACGGACAGCCATGGAAGCCGAACGTGACGTTATTGCCATGCTCAAGCTCCGGTTCATGCAGGACAAACTTGGCAATGAATATACCGGCATCATCACCGGAGTGACGCAGTTCGGTTTCTTTGTGCAGCTTGAGGGAATTTTCGTCGAAGGACTCGTTCACGTTTCTACACTGGAGGATGATTATTATCATTATATCGAGAAGCAGCATTGTCTTCGCGGTGAACGGAAAAAATGCAGGTACCGGATTGGGGATCAGGTAACCGTTCGGGTGGATAAGGTAGATATGATCAGAAAGCGGATTGATTTTTCACTTGTAAAAAAAGCGCTATAACCGGATTTTCATTTCCCGGTCTTTCGGAGTCAACCCTTCGCTATAGGAAATCACTTTCAGCGGGTCTGCAGGATTGTACATCTTGGCATAGGAGTCGCTTGCCAACAGTTCTTTCGCCTGGCTGACCACTGCCTGGTCGCCCAAATAAACGTTTTTAAGATGAATGCCGTTTTTGTTTACGTGGAACAGTCTGAATGCGCATGGATACGTAATGATGGCTGGATCAGAAACGTACGTAATCCTTCCCTCGGTCACCACACTGGCCACATGATGATGACCCGAGATCACAAGCCGTACATTCTTGAAGCGTTTAAGTATATCCCGGACTTCAGCACTGTTTCTGACCATCCAGAAGGACCAATCCGGATCATTGTCCCGTTCCGTCGTCGGCATCAACAACTGATGCGTGAATAGGATAATCAGGTTTTTATCAGCATTTTCTTTCAGTTCGCGTTCAAGCCACTTGAGGTCCTTTGGTCGCGCCTCTCCATAGGGTTTTCCATCAACCGTAACATCAAGCCCGATAATCCGTACTCCTTTCACCGGCGTAAATGCCCAGGACGAATGTCCTGGTCGCAAGCCCTTTCCGAACCAGATGTTCAGGTAATCTTCACGTTTTAGTTTGGACATTCCCTGGATAGGAGAAACTTCGGTATTTCCCAGAAGAATATAGTACGGCATATTCAGATGCGCAGTCCACTGCTGAAAAGCAGTAAGCGATTCCTTGTCGCGCGGGCCGTAATGAATCTGGTCTCCGCCAAAGACAACAAACTTCAATTTTGGAAGCCGGGGAATCTGTCTGAGTGTATCGATAAAAAGAGGAACGCTTTTTTCACGGTGCTGCCAGTTGCTCTGTCCATCGACATCGAGATGCAGGTCTGTTATATGAGCAAAATGAAAGGAAGGAACATCAAGCGCTTCAGCAGCAGGAATAAAAAATCCTTCACTCGTGAGCACTATCCCGGCTGCTGCCATGCCGGTCAGAAAGGTACGTCTGTTCATATGCACCTCAGATGTGCTTGCAAACGTAAGCTTTTTGATAAGGTGACATAATATCGTGAGCATGTCAAGCCAAAAAAGGCAGAAAACCTCTGATTTTTTAAATACCACGGTTGAAATTGGTGATCGCGTATGCTAAGGTACGATCATGAATAAAATGTTAAGAACCCTCCCTGCAATCGATGAACTCCTGAGGGAACCAAGAGTCCGCCAATGGCTCGATCATCATCCCCGAAGCCTGGTACTCGATGCGATCAGAGCTGCACTGGATCAAAGACGCAAGGCCATTCTTCTGCATGACACAGCGTCAGCACCAGAACCGAATGAGCAAATCAAATCGTATTCAAAAATTCTTGATGCAGCGGAAGTGATCCTTGCAGAACGCGCCAAACTCAAAATGCGCCGTGTTATCAATGCAACCGGCGTCGTTATCCATACAAACCTCGGCAGGTCCATTCTGTCTGAAAAAGCAATCCAGCACCTGACGGATATATGCCGTGGATACTCAAACCTCGAATATGATATCCGGAAAGGTGAACGAGGCAACCGCGAAGCGCACATTGAAGAAATCCTGAAACGACTAACCGGCGCAGAAGCCGCCTTGGCAGTAAACAACAACGCAGCAGCTGTTCTCCTCACGCTGGATAGTCTTGCACATGGCAAGGACGTAATCGTGTCACGCGGAGAACTTGTTGAGATCGGCGGTTCTTTCCGGTTACCCGATGTCATGCAACAGAGCGGTGCAATCCTTCATGAAGTCGGAACGACGAATAAAACCAGGCTGAACGATTATAAAAACGCAATCACCGATCAAACCGGACTTATTCTCAAAGTCCATACCAGCAACTACAAAATTATCGGATTTACAAGCGAAGTCCACATAACAGAACTTGCAAAACTCGGTTCAGAGCATGGAATCCCGGTTGTCTGGGATCTCGGAAGCGGGAGCCTTGTTGATCTTGCTGCATACGGTGTGGGAAAAGAACCCACAGTGCAGGAAGCAATAGAGTCAGAAGCAGATATTATTACATTCAGCGGTGACAAACTCTTGGGAGGTCCTCAGGCAGGCATTATCATCGGCAAAAAAAAGCATATTGAGAGAATCAAGGCGAATCCTCTTATGCGGGCTCTTCGCATGGACAAGCTCACTCTTGCAGCACTCGAAGCTACGCTTCACCAGTATCTGGATCGAGAAAAGGCTATCAAAGATATTCCAACGCTCAACATGCTAACACAACCATTGAACGAAATTGGACGAAAAGCAGACCTTTTATTATCCGGCATCAGAAATCAGGCATCCGGCATCACAGCCACCATCCAGGACGATACCTCCCAGAGCGGAGGAGGAACGCTGCCTCTCGGAAATTTCCCGACAAAGACGGTCTGTATCTGGCATAAGACCATGAATGCACAGGAACTTGAATCACAGCTTCGCCTCAATGATCCATCGATCATCACGAGGATCAAGGAAGGAATGGTTGTGCTCGATCCGCGGACGCTGAATGAGGAAGAAATCGGAGTAATCATTAAAAAAATAATAAATTTAACTACGGATATACACTAATTTACACGGATAAAAAACTTTTACTCTTAACAAATCGATTCTATCCGTGCTTATCCGTGTTCATCAGTGGCAAATAAAGCTTTCATGAAATCCATTATCCTCGGCACTGCCGGTCATATAGATCATGGTAAATCCAGTCTGGTCAAGGCCCTTACGGGAATCGATCCCGATCGCTGGAAAGAAGAAAAAGAGCGCGGGATTACGCTTGACCTCGGATTTGCGTTCCTCGATCTTCCGGACAATAACCGTCTGGGTATCGTAGATGTACCCGGGCATGAAGGATTGATCAAAAACATGCTTGCCGGCGTCGGCGGTATTGATATGGTCCTGCTGGTCATCGCTGCCGATGAAGGGGTCATGCCGCAGACCCGCGAACATCTGGCGATCTGCGATTTGCTCCAGATCAAAAAAGGCATCATCGCACTAACGAAGATCGACATGGTCGATCAAGACTGGCTTGCGCTTGTGCGGAACGATGTTCGCGCATTTGTAAAAGGAACCTTTCTCGAAACAGCCCCCCTTATACCGGTATCTTCTAAAACCGGTGAAAATCTATCCCTTCTCGTGAAAGAACTCTCAACGCTTGCGAACAAAATATCTCCCCGCTCATCGAACAGCATTCTTCGTCTTCCTATTGACCGGGTTTTTACCATAAAAGGATTCGGAACTGTTGTGACCGGCACGTTGCTCTCAGGAACCATCAATACGGAACAGGAAGTGGAAATTTTTCCCAAGGGTATTCCTGCAAAAGTGCGCGGTATTCAGTCCCACAATCAGACAGTGTCACAAGCAATCGCAGGTCAGCGCACAGCAGTGAATCTCCAGAGCATTGAAAAAGACCGGCTGTCACGCGGCGACACCCTGGTAAGCACGGGTTTTTTCAAACCAACGACCACGCTTGACGCAAAGCTCGTTTTGCTCAAACAGTCGCGCACGATCAAAACAGGCACACGTATCAGGTTCTACAATACGACCCAGGAGGCGCTCGGCAGAATTATCGTACATGGAAACAGCGATCTTGGACCTGGCCAGGAAGCATATGTCCGGTTTCAGCTGGAACAACCAGTCGTTGTACAGCATGGCGACCGGTACATTCTTCGTTTTTTGTCTCCTATGGAAACCCTCGGCGGCGGAATGGTTCTGAATTCACATCCGCAAAAAAATAGTAAGTACTCTTCAGATGAGTTTCTGGCCACGCTGAAAAACCTCGAAACAGGTGATCGAGAGAAGCAACTCGCACTCTTGATTCAAGATAAGGGATTCGATGGAATAGAGCATGATCAAACATACGGAATCATAGCAGCTGAAAAATCCGAGATAGCAAATGCTCTTGCAGCTCTTGTCAAAAAAGGCATCCTGCTTCGGATCAATACCCAGTATATCCATGCATCGCAGATGCTTCCTCTTGAAAAAGAAATTATTGATCGAGTAAGCATCCATCATCAGAATAATCCGCTTCAGCCAGGAATTGATAAGGAAGCGATAAAGAGCCTTCTCGAAATACGAGCATCAGATGCGCTTTTGTCCATGGTAATAGAGAACCTGATTCGAATGAAACGCCTTGCCATGGAAGGTTGTTTTCTCAAGTTATCAGGATTCAAACCAGCCAAAGATCATGAATCTTTGAAACGAAAAATCATCGAGGCAATCAAACAAGGAGGGAACCAGCCTCCTCTTCGGGAAGAATTCCCCGGCCTGCTTTCTGTTTCTGAAAAAGAGATACGAGATATGTTCAAGCTCATTACGAACGATGATCAGATCACCCGCATTAACGACTCCCTCTACATGGTTTCAGACATAGTTGAATCCATTAAAAGTGCTTTAAAAAAGTATCTTGAAGAAAAAAAAGATATCAGCATGTCAGAATTTCGCGACCTTGCGAAAACATCGCGCAAATTTGCCGTCCCGCTCATGGAATACTTCGATTCTCAGAAACTGACTCAACGGGTTGGTGATAAACGGGTGCTGAGAGGATAACAATTGAAATGCGAGGCACTGCTTGACATATTACCTTCTTGACGATAGATTAACTGGTACCGATAAAAGGATGAGGAGATTTGATAACGATGAATTTTAAGAATGCAGAAGAATGCTGGAAAGTTATCCAGGAAAAACAAGACGGCAAATTATTAAATGAAATCGAACGATTTGCCAGAGAGAACAAGGAACCTGCCAAAATTGAATTTGGAACATCTGGATGGAGAGGAATCATTGGCGCTGATTTTACTTTCCAGAACATCCGGATCGTGACGCAGGCTATTATCAATACGCTAAAAAATGATGATCCGGAAATACGGGCATCGCTCGGGACAAGCAGCTTTTCTGAAATACAAAACAAGGGCATTGTCATCGGCCATGATAACCGCTTTCTCGGTCCTGAGTTTTCGCATGAGATCATGAGGCTGCTTGAGAAAGAAAGGATCAAAATCTACTACTGTGGGGAAACCACAACACCGCAGATTTCAGCCGCAATCGATGTGCTTGGTGCAGCCTGCTCGATCAAC
>JBAZLV010000054.1:0-11255 GCA_041650055.1 Nitrospirota bacterium
TCATGGAAGTGGATGTGACCGATCAAATCGAAGAAGCAGTCAATACCATTAACGGTGTTAAATCGATTATCTCGCGAAGCAGGGAAGAATATTCCATTGTTACGGTCGAATTTTATCTTGAAAGGGACATCGAACAGGCCGCCCAGGACGTACGCGACAAAGTAGGATCCATCAGAAACAATCTCCCAAAGGATGCGGAACCTTCGATTATTGAAAAAATCAGTCCAGAAGATCAGCCGATTATCTGGATTGCGGTCTGGGGGGACCGGCCAATTAAGGACCTTACGCATTACGCTGATAAGATTCTAAAACGAAATATCGAGAAGATCCCGGGTGTCGGATCGGTTACGATCAACGGAGGCCGGTTGCGACAGGTGCGGTTCTGGCTGGATCACAAAAAAATGCGGGCCGCTTCCCTCACGTCTGAAGACGTCAAACTTGCCTTGCAACGAGAACACCGGGAAGTGCCCGGCGGCAGAATTGAAAATGAACGAACCGAATTTACGGTGAAGACCAAAGGAGAATACGAAACTCCTGAATCATTCAACAACATGGTCATCACGTATCGTCATGGAAGGTTGATCAAGCTAAGGGATATTGGCCATGCAGAAGACGGTTTGGAAGATGAACGTTCGATCACCCGGTTTAATGGAAAAACTTCTGTAGGGCTTTCTGTAAAGCGTCAAACCGGTGAAAATACAGTTGCCGTGGCTGAACGAGTGAAAGCGGCTGTTGCCGCAATGACCCCGCCTGAGGGAATGAAGCTCAACATTTCATTCGATCAGTCGAAGTATATCCGGCGTTCGATTGAAGATGTCCAGGTATCACTTTGGCTTGGCGCGATTCTGGCGATTCTTATCATTTTTGTTTTTCTTCGGAGTGTCAGAAGCACGCTCATCAGCGCTGTTGCGCTCCCCATCTCGGTCATCGCGTCCTTTGCATTCATTCAAATGTTCGGATTCACCATGAACGTCATGACGATGCTTGCCTTATCGCTTTCTATCGGCATCCTGATTGATGATGCCATCGTGGTGCTTGAGAACATTTACCGCAGAATGGAAGAGGGTGAAGTCCCGGAACAGGCAGCGCGGGAAGGTGCTTCTGAAATTGGGCTTGCAGTGATGTCGACCACGCTTTCGATTGTGGCCGTGTTTATTCCTGTTGCATTCATGCAGGGAATCGTCGGCAGGTTCTTCTTTCAATTCGGGATCACGGTCACGATAGCCGTGCTTATTTCACTCTTTGTTTCTCTGACCTTCACTCCCATGCTGACATCCCGTTTTTTGAGCTATAAACCGAAACATGGAAAAGTATATATGTTTCTCGAGCGGGGATTCACCCGCATCTATGACGTTTATCGTCCCATACTGGAATTCGCTTTGGTAAACAGGTGGAAAGTCATTCTGATAGCCGGTGCAAGCGTCGTGATTGGAGTGCTCATTTTTGCGGCTTTGGGAAAGGAATTCATGCCTTCAGATGATCAAGGGCGTTATCTTGTCAGGCTTGAGACGCCTATTGATTATTCACTGCCCCGGGCCGATGCCTTTATGAAGCAAGTAGATGAGCAGATTCAGAAGCGCCCGGAAGTTGAAAGCACCTTCTATGTTACCGGATCAGAACTTGCCCAAGATGTGAATAAAAGCAGAATTTATGTGAACCTTAAGGAGCGAAGAGATCGGAATATCGCACAGATCGATTCCATGAAACAGATACGCGATTCGCTTGCAAACCAACCGAGGCTCAAGGCCTCAGTTGAGTTGATCGGGATGGTAGGCGGCGGTATGCGAGCGGTACCGATCCAGATGATGGTGCAGGAAAGAAATCTAGAAGAATTAAACAAGAAGACTCTGGAAATCAAGAATGCTTTTGCTCAGATTCCAGGAATTGTTGATGCTGATACCGATATCGAGACCGGGAAACCTGAAGTACGGATTCTGATCAACCGTGAACGTGCGGCAAATCTTGGAGTGACGGCATCAAGCGTCGGGAATACGGTCAGTACAATGATCGGCGGTGAGAACATCGGGAAGTATAAGGATGAGCAGGAAGGTGAACGGTATGACATCAATGCTCGACTTCTTACTGACGCACGAAATGAGCCCACAGACATTAAAAATCTGCAAGTGCGCTCCGTGACGGGTGAACTGGTGGGTTTGAACCAGGTGGTCTCGGTCCGAGAAGGAACCGGTCCCACCGTTATTACTCACTTAAACCGTCAGCGTGCAGCGACCATCTTTGCGAATACGGAGAAAACCAAGCCTGCCGCTGAGGCAGTGAACGAGCTGGAACAAATTACTCGAAAGACCCTGAGTCCGGAGATGTCTTTCCGGCATATGGGAATGAGCGACGCTATGCTTGACTCGTTCAACAACATTGCTTTTGCCCTGTTTCTTGCGGTTATTATGGTGTATATGATCCTTGCATCCCAGTTTGAAAGTTTTGTGCACCCGTTCACCATCATGTTCTCTCTTCCCGTGAGCCTTATTGGAGCAATGGGGATGCTTTTCATTACTGGAGAACGTATCAGTATTTTCAGCCTCATTGGAGTCATTTTGCTCATGGGGCTGGTCACGAAAAACGCGATTTTGCTCGTAGACTATACGATCACCCTGAGACAGAGAGGCATGCAACGGAATGAGGCCTTGCTCAAAGCTGGTCCGATCCGTCTTCGTCCCATCCTGATGACCACAACGGCAATGGTTTTCGGCATGCTTCCGACCGCATTCAAGATCGGCGAAGGATCCGAATCCCGAGCTCCGATGGCAATTGCAGTGATCGGAAGATTGATAACATCAACGCTTCTTACCCTGGTAGTTGTGCCGGTTGTCTATACGATTGTTGATGATTTTGAAAACTGGCTCAAGAGAAAACGAGGAGTCAGGCAGGCATGATATGCCGGTTCCGAAGTTTTTTTTGTCCTGCCGAAGAGTGTGTATTGTCTTTCTGCTCATCACACTCTCAAAATCTGCACAGCAATATATCAAACGTATGATATACTTAACATAAATTATGTATTGTGTCATGAATCTGAAGTTATACCCTTATTCATGCAGATTCATGGCCAGTCCTTCCTGATGCATTACTGATAACATCGATTATACACTATTCGCATTGATGGCAATCATTATATTGAGAAAGAGGAATAGCATTGGTTCATGTTCATTCTTATAAGGAACACATGACTGATCCTGATCTTGGCCATGCAATTCGTCGAGTGTATGCCGACGAAAAAAGAGATATTCTGCTCGCTTTTTCCATAACGATGCTGATGATGATCGCTGAAATAATCGGCGGAATCATATCAAACAGCCTCGCGCTCCTTTCCGATGCCGGTCACATGCTGACCGACAACCTCGCCCTTATTCTGACGTTTATTGCCATGAAATTTGCCTCTCGTCCCGCGACGGAACGGAAGACGTTCGGTTTTTATCGGCTCGAAATTCTGGCCGCGCTTTTGAACGGAGTTATTCTTGTACTGATCTCGCTTACCATTCTGTATGAAGCGTATTTCAGGATTATCCATCCGCAGCCGGTAGAAGGTTCGCTGATGCTCATCATTGCCTTGCTCGGTCTGGTGGTTAATATCATTGGCGCGCTGGTACTCAAAAAACACCGCACCACGAGCCTGAATATCCGAGGTGCATATCTTCATATTGTCGGGGATGCTCTCTCTTCCATCGGCGTGGTTATCGGAGGAGCGATCATTCTTGTTACGGACTGGTATTTGATCGACCCTATTCTGAGCATTCTCATTTCCCTCGTCATTATTTACGGAGCCTGGTCGTTGATTCGAGAATCGGTTAATGTTCTTCTCGAAGCAGTGCCGACGCATATCAGCATTTCGGCTGTTGCACGGGAAATCGCAAAGGTGGATGGGGTGCAGGAAGCGTACCATATTCATCTCTGGACCATTACATCCGGTGTGTATGCCCTGAGCGCCCATGTGCTTATCAATGACCGGCTGGTGAGCAATTGCAGAAATGTGATTGATGAGATACGATCTGTTTTATCAAAAAAATTCAATGTGCTCCACAGTACGATCCAGCTTGAATGCGAAAAATGTACCATGCATCCGATATGCCAGCTTCCGAATAATGCATCGTCGCATTCGTAACGGCTACAGATATTGTATCTGATTAAAAAGGAGTTCGTGCGTGCCTGCAGGCAAAGGAAAGAAGGTATTAGTAACCGGAGGGACCGGGTTCATCGGGAGTCATTTGGTTGAACGGCTTCTTACCCATGGATATTCGGTCACGTGTCTTGTGAGAGATCAAAGCAACCTGCGATGGTTAAAGGGACTTCCTGTTACTCTTGTTTCCGGCGACTGCCTGCAATCCGCTTTTCCTGCTTCATTGCTTCACGACATATCCATTGTTTTTCATCTTGCGGGAATTACAAAGGCGGCTGCGGTTCATGACTATTACCGGGCCAATCAAGAGGGCACAAAGAACATTCTTCAGGCCTGTGCTGATTCAGGTGCGCGTCTTGAAAAATTCATTTTTGTTTCAAGCCTTGCTGCGGCTGGCCCAGGAGAAGAGAGAAAAGCAATAACGATTCATGATCCACCCCATCCGATCTCTGATTATGGAAAGAGCAAGCTTCTGGCGGAACAGGAAACCCTCAGGTACCGGGATGTATTCCCGGTCCTCATTTTCCGTCCGTCGGTTGTCTATGGTCCGCGAGATATGGATGTGTATGAGCTGTTTCGATGGGCTGTCCGCGGTATCATGCCTGAGATCTCCGGAGGAGACCGCTATCTTAATTTTTGTTATGTCGATGATTTGGTAAACGCCCTTCTTTCCGGAGCTGAACGATCGACATCGAGCGGACGTGTTTATTTTGTTGCAGAACAGAAAACATATACTTGGGCGGATTTTCGGACAATTCTTCTCCAGACGGGGAATGTGAGAGCAATACCTGTTCGTATTCCCTATTCTCTTGGCTACATAATTGGCCTGATTTCGGAACTTGCCGGGCGGGTAACCTCGCAACCCGCGCTCTTAAACCGGCAAAAAATCCGTGAAGCAGCGCAGCGTTCATGGGTATGCGATTCGAGTCCTCTTGAGAAAGAGCTTGGTTTCAGGACTCACTACTCTTTGCCTCACGGACTGGAACTAACCTGGAAATGGTATCGAGAGCATGACTGGTTGCCAAAGGAAACGCATAGTATCCTTGACTAAGGGAGGAAAAACTTGGATCTTTTCGAGAAATGTAAACGATATACTGCTGCAAAAGAAGTAATGCAGGCAGGTTTTTATCCCTATTTTCATGTTGTGGAATCTGAGCAGAATCCAGAGGTTACGGTTCGCGGCAGAAAAATGATTATGCTCGGATCCAACAATTATCTGGGACTGACCAGCCATCCCAAGGTGAAGGAAGCCGCCATCGAAGCAATCAGGAAATACGGGAGCGGATGCGCCGGATCTCGATTTCTAAACGGTACGCTTGACATCCACGTGCAGTTAGAGGAAAAACTTGCTTCCTTCTTTAGAAAAGAAGCTGCCCTGACATTTTCCACCGGATATCAAACGAATCTCGGCATCATATCCGCCCTTGCAGGAAAGGATGATGTGCTCGTGATTGACAAGCTCGATCATGCCAGCCTTATCGACGCCTGCAGGCTGTCGTTTGCTGATGTGAAAAAGTTCAAGCATAACGACATGAAAAGCCTCGAGTTTGTTCTCAAGGGATGCGGTTCGCGCGGGAAACTGGTGGTGGTGGATGGCGTTTACAGTATGGAAGGGGATATTGCGTTGCTGCCCGAGATCGTCACCATTGCAAAGAAATATGAAGCCAGGATTATGGTCGATGATGCCCACGGTATCGGCGTCCTGGGCAAAACCGGTCGCGGTACGGCAGAGCATTTCGGCCTGGAAAAGGACGTAGACATTATTATGGGGACGTACAGTAAATCGCTGGCCTCGATTGGTGGATTTGTTGCTGCTGATGAAGAGGTGATTCATTTTATAAAGCACACCTCACGGCCGCTCATTTTTTCCGCAAGCCCGCCGCCTGCATCGGTTGCTTCCGTGATTGCAGCGCTTGATATTATGGATCAGGAACCGGAACGACGTGAACGTCTCTGGAAAAATACCCGTAAAATGATGCAGGCATTCCAGGACATGGGTTTTGACACGGGCATCAGCAAAACACCGATTATTCCGCTTCTCATGGGTGAAATGGAACAGGCCTTTATGATGTGGAAGATTCTGTATGAAGAAGGCATTTTTGTAAATCCCGTGGTGCCGCCTGCTGTGCAGCCAGGCCGATGCATGATCCGGACGAGTTATATGGCAACGCATACTGAAGAAATGCTTGATCGGGTGCTTGTGACTCTCAAAAAAGCTGGTAAGACGCTGGGTGTTATTTCATAGACCACCATGGATATCCGGCGAGTTTTGAGCAAACAGGACTTTCATCGCTTCATAACATTTCCCCGGAAGCTCTATGCAGGGAACCCGTATTGGGTTCCTCCGCTGGAGCAGGAAATCCGCTTTGTTCTAAGCGACAAAAACCCTTTTTTTCAACACGCGGAAGCTGCGTATTTCCTTGCCTGGAACAATCAGACCGTGGTTGGACGGATTGCTGCAATCCTCGATTCGAATCATCCTCTTGTTCTCGAAAAAAAAATTGGATTTTTCGGTTTTTTTGAGTGCATTCATGATGCTGCTGTTGCACAGGCACTGGTTAATGCTGCCGCAGGATGGCTCCGGAAACGAGACAGAAAAATAATGTGCGGCCCGATGAACCCTTCGACCAATGAAGAATGCGGGCTCCTTCTTGAAGGGTTCGATTCGGCTCCCATGGTTATGATGACCTATACGCCATCGTATTACCTTGATCTCATGGAAGCGTGTGGGTTTGTGAAATCAAAAGATCTGTATGCGTATCTTTCCATGATTCCGGAGGTTTCTTCAGGAGAACGGCTTGAACGGCTTTCCCAATCTGTAAAAAAGCGGCTTCCTTCTCTTGTTGTTCGGGCTGCTGATATGAGTCATTTTGAACAGGAGCTTGAGTCCATCCAGAACATCTATAATTCAGCCTGGGCTGATAATTGGGGATTTGCTCCCATGACGCCGGATGAGATTCAATGCATGGCAAAACGGTTAAAACACCTTATTGTGCCTGATCTACTTATTATGGCGGAAATCGATAAGGAACCGGTCGGTTTTTTTATGGCTCTTCCGGATTACAATCAGGTTCTGCTCAAATTGAACGGAAAACTAGGGCTGCTGGGACTCATAAAATTTTTATGGTATTCTCGCGCAATATCCGATATTCGCGTTATTACCATGGGAGTGAAAAAGGAACATCGGCGAAAAGGAATCGAGGGACTTTTATATCTTGAATCATTCAAAGCCGCTATGCGGAAAGGATATCAGCGTGCAGAAATGTCCTGGATTCTAGAGGACAATCTGCTTATGCGAAAAGGGTGCGAGTTGATGGGCGGCAGGCTCTACAAAAAATATAGGATTTATGAGAAAATGATCTGACGGGGGTAACCGTGGTTACTTATGAAAGGGCATTATGAAGCATATCGGCCGTAAATTATATCATCTGTTGGGCGGACTGGGACTTCTGGCAGTGTATTATAGTGCCGGACGGGAACAGGCCTTGATTTTTTATGCAGTATTGTTCTTTATCGTATTTACGTCGGATGCCATGCGGCTTCTTATTCCGGCGATAAACCGGTTTCTCTTTACCCGGTATTCGAGTTTTATCCGAAAAAGCGAAGAGAACAAATTCACGGGCACGGCACCCTATGTTCTGGGAGTCGGAGTATCGTTTTTTCTGTATTCACCTGAAGTCGCGACCATGGCCGTCTGTTTCCTGGTATTCGGCGACGTTGCTGCAACAACCATTGGAGAACTGTATGGAAGGACAAAAATCAGGGATAAAAGTCTGGAAGGATCCCTGGCGTTTGTTCTGGCTGCGCTTCTTGCTGGATTTCTCCTGCTTGCAGCTGGAATTTCTCTCCCGCTTACTATAATGATTGCAGGCGCTTTTATTGCGGCAGGAGTCGAGTTACTACCGCTCCCGATCAATGATAATCTCATGATTCCACTCGTAACCGGCGGGATCATGGAATTAGCGTTGAAAATATTTCGATAGTCTGGAAAAGAAACGAGATACTGATGGGGAGACCAGAATAGTGAACAAGGCGAGCCCGATGCCTGCGATCACATCAATGACGTAATGATACCGAAGATATACGGTTGAAAACAGAAGTAGAATCACAACCGGAATCAAAATCCACACCAGCACTTTCTCTCTCAATTTCCATGCATAAAAACAGGATACCAGGGCAATAGCGGTATGCCCGCTGGGGAACGCATCCATTTTATTATGCTCCCATCCATTCAGCGTATCCTGAATGAATTGCACCACAGGAATTGCGTCCAAATCCGTTGTTTGCAGGTGCTCGAGCGCAAAACGGGGTCCAAGGGCAGGAACCAGGAGATAGCCAATATACGATGCATAAAAGCACAACACGATCCCGAACAGGGCCGTATTCAGCTCTTGTTCCTTTCCTTTTTTAAGTAGGAACATCCCGAGTGCTAACGGAATACCGTAATAACAGATATAGGCAAACTGGAGCAGTGTGGTAAGCCAGGAACTGATGATCTGTTCAAGCCAGACTGTCGGGTGAACGCCAAAGAGAAAAAAGTCGATTCGTATCAGAACATCATCAAAGGTTCGCTGCCAGAGCAAGGGAATAATATTGCCAAGACTGTTGAAAATGACCAGGATGATCGCTCCATAGATTCCCGGATGAATATAAAACAAGAGTTCTTGCATCCGATGCTTCGTTCGTAGGTAGCCGAGAAAAAAGAGAATGAAGGCAGAAAGTATATAAGGAAGAATAAGTTTTACGGCATCCTGTAGAGAAGGCGCACAGAGAATCGCAATGCTTCCTAATGCCGCTATAAAACAGAATGTAAGAATATCCACAGGTTTGAAAAACATATGCATCAATGTATACCGTACCATGATTAAAAATGCAAGGCCTTCGAGTTCTTTCCTATTTTTTCCAGCATCTTGTGATAGGAGGAGGGCGGATGTTTATCCAAGTTCCAGTTGACACATGTGGGTAAATACGGTAACTTGAATTATAAATGAAAATCGTATTTTTGTGTCCTAGAAGGGCTCTTTCAAGGAGGTACTATGTTCGGATTGGGAATGCCTGAGTTACTGGTCATATTGATTATCGCGCTCATTATTTTCGGTGGAACCCGTTTGCCGCAAATCGGAGAAGGGTTGGGAAAGGCAATCAGGGGTTTTAAAAAAGGAGTTTCCGATTCCTCGGATGAAACAACGAAAGACTCTAAAAAGGAAAACAGCAATAAAGGATAACGTATCAATACAAGAATTATGAAATGGGTTCTTGCGGATACAGACGATTCGGTTACCGCTGCTCTTATCTCGGATGCGGGTTTCCATCCTTTGATTGCGAAACTGATGGTGAACCGGGGCATTACCGAAGTAGATGCTGCACGGTCTTTTTATGCCTGCAACCTGATGCAGTTATCCCAGCCGGATATTTTCCTGGGAATGGAAAAAGCCGTGAATCGTATCCGGACTGCGATAAAAAACCGGGAAATAATCACCCTGTATGGGGATTATGATGTTGACGGTGTTACCGGGGTTTCCCTTTTGTATCTGGTGCTCAAGAAGCTGGGAGCTCAGGTAACCTGCCATATTCCTGACCGGATGTCAGAAGGCTATGGGCTCAATCAACAAGCTCTTTCCTGCATCAAAACAAACGGCTCTCTGCTCGTGATTTCGGTGGATTGCGGCATAACCGCACGCCTTGAAGCGGCATTTGCCCGTACTCTCGGAATTGATCTTATTATTACTGATCATCATGAATTCTGTTCAAACCCTGAATCCGCATTCCCACTCGCTGAACATACTATTTCTACCGAACATTTTGAAAGTGTGTTGCCGGATGCGTATGCGATTCTTCATCCGCTTCTCCTTCACCAGGATTGTTCTGAGTGCACCCGGGAACAGGTCCGGGGGCTTACGGGTGTCGGAGTTGCTTTTAAACTAGCTCATGCGTTGTTGAACGTCTCAAGTACAGATGAAGCTCTGGTCCAATATCTCGATCTCGTTGCGTTGGGAACGCTTGCAGATATCGGGAAGATTACCGGTGAAAACAGGATTCTGGTGAAGCATGGTCTTGATATCCTGTCATCAGGAGATACCCGACAACGGCCGGGAATTGCCGCCTTGATGCAGGTCTCCGGCTTGCAGAACAGAAAAATCAGCGCAGGAACAGTTGGTTTCAGTCTTGCACCCAGGATTAATGCAAGCGGAAGGCTTGAAAAAGCGGATGCGGCATTTCATCTCCTTACCACGGATTCTCGGGAGGAAGCGAATAAACTTGCAGCAACGCTCGATGCAGTGAACCGGGAACGTCAAAGTATCGAAGAACAGATATGGCAGGATGCCCAGAACCAATGCAAGGAAATCGATCTGAGTACTGCCGGTGCATTCGTTTTTGCATCGGATGTATGGCATCAGGGCGTGATCGGTATTGTCGCTTCTCGAATTGTTGAGGCGTTTTACCGACCGGCAGCTCTTATCTACCTTCAGAACGGTGTGGGTAAAGGATCGGCAAGAAGCATTCCGGGCTTTGATCTCTATCAGGGATTGCAGGCGTGTTCTGACCTGCTGCTGGGATTTGGCGGGCACAAATATGCAGCAGGTTTCAGCATCGCAATCGAGAATGTTCCTGCATTTCGGGAACGGCTGAATTCTCTTGTTCTTGAACGGATCGGATCAGAAGGATTTATACGGACGCTTTCCATTGATTGCGGCGTTCTATGCAACGATCTGAGTCCCGATCTGGTTCAGGAAATCGAAAAACTGGCTCCGTTCGGCCAGGGCAATCCTGAACCACGGCTTGGAGCGCGCGATCTTGAAGTGGTGTCATCCCGGGTGGTGGGAAACAATCACCTCAAAATGCGGCTTCGACAGAATGATATGCTGCTTGATGCCATTGCCTTTAATCGCGGTACGAGCATGGGCAAACAGATCAGAAATGGGATGCGGATTGCGGCTGTGTTTACCCCCCGTCTGAATGCCTGGAGCGGAAAAGAAACTGTTGAACTGGAAATTAGAGATTTAAGAAAGAAAAAAACAGCGTTCCATCCGGTTTCTCCGGAATTCAGGAACACACAGTTTGATAGGATACAGGTATGCCGGCTGTCCGTCTAGAAGATATTGTTGAGCAGCTTCAGCAGAATCAT
>JBAZLV010000055.1:0-10952 GCA_041650055.1 Nitrospirota bacterium
AGGATATTCATGACCACCAGCTGCATCTGCTGGGAATCGACAAATACAGCCAGGCTTTCCCCGTACTCCCGGACAATTTCGATATTGCCGGCCCGATGCCAATAGGTTCTCAGTTCGATGGTCCGGTCCAGAATATCATTCAACGATTCAATGCTTTTTGCCGGGGCCTTCTGCCGGGAGAAGGTAAGAAGATTCTCCACGATCTTTTTACATCTTTCGGCATTATGCAGGATTTTCTTTAATTCAGCGTCAACCTTGTCTGCCAGCGGGTTCATTCTAAGCAGCTCCGCATAGGCGATGATCCCGGTCAGCGGATTGTTGATTTCATGCGCTACCCCGGCGACCAGGCTTCCGAGCGAAGCGAGCTTGTCCGACGAATACAGCCGGTCCTTCAATTTGCGCATCTCCGTGATGTTTTTCATGACATGGACCGAGAACGATTTTTCGTCGATGGAAAGGGGAAATGTGCTGTGCTGATACACATTGTCATTCAATCGTTTGTCGACGGTATCGAACACGGTTCCTTCTGATTTTTTCCGGCAGTTCGTACATGGCGTGTCGTCCCCGAAAATCCCGACACAGGTGCTTCCAATGAGCGACCGCGGATGGGCGCTCCCGAATTCGGAGGAAAACGCAAGATTCATCTTGACCAGTTTGCATTGATCGTCGGTGATAAAAATGTAATCGGTTATCGCATCAATGATGGTAATCCATTCCCGACGGCTCTGGATGATGGCCCATTCCTGGGCATTGGCAAATTTCCGGTAATGATGGCGCGCAAGGGCGCGGTCTAATGCGGCAGGAAAATGACGTATGACGTTTTTTTCACACGGCAGGCATTCGTATGCGCCGCGCTCGAATGCCTTTAAGGCTGCGCCTGCATCACGAGGATCAGTCACCAATACCGTGGGGATTCGGGTTTCTCCGGTATTGATGTCCTGTAAAAATGCAAACCCGTTTTTCTTTGCTGAGGTCTGGATGAACACAACCGAGATGAGTTCCTGTTTCAAAAGCGCGTGCGCTTTTTGTTTTGTGGATGCAGAGAGAAGCAGGACATCAGGACGGACTCTGGAAAACAGCTTGTGAATTCGCGCCTGCTCGAAACGGTTGAACCCGAAAAAAAGCGCTTTATACTCCTTCTTTTCTGGTGACAAAGACGATATCTACCCTCCTGTTTTTTGATCTGCCTTCCGGCCCGATGTTGGATGTGATTGGACGATATTCACCATATCCGGAGACGGAAAATCGCTCGGGTGAAAGACCATGCTCCCGAAGAAGGTGGACGAGTACCGTAGTTGCCCGAGCCGTGGAAAGTTCCCAGTTTGAGGAATAACGGGAATTCCCGGTCGGGGAAATATCGGTATGCCCTTCAATGGAAACGGGAAATTTAGTCTCCCGGATAATACCAGCCAGAAGAGCGAGCAACGGGCGGGTTTCCGCCTTGATGTCCGCAGAACCCGGGTCAAACAGGATGGTGTCTTCAAGAGAAACGACAACGCCGCGCTCGTTCTGCTTGATGGAAACGTGATCCATTATATCAGATTTTTCAAAAACGGAGCGGATCTCTTTTTCGAGCGCGTTCGTCGTATTGGGGACCGGTATGATCCCTTCAATAACCGGAGGAGTATGAGCAGTTTGTTCGGGCGATGATTTAAACGCTGATTTCATGGAGGTGCTGAAGCGCTCAAGTTTGTTCACATCGACCTGACTGATGGCATACAGTGTGGTGAAGAGCGCGAACAGCAGCGTGATAAAGTCCGCATAGGATACCATCCATCGGTCTATATTGTCCTGTTCGGGCGGTCTTCGTTTTTTCATCTGAAAGCCTCAAATCTTTTTTCGCTTGCTCAGCCGCAATGTTCTACAAAGACCCGGAGCCGTTCTTCCAGATAATGCGGGTTCATTCCTGACTGGATTCCCAGGACCGCTTCAAGAATCATTTCCCGCATGGCAAGATCGCGGTGCAGGATGTTAATCAGTTTTTTTGACACCGGCAGGAGGAACAGGTTCGCTGATCCCACGCCGTAAATGGTCGCGACAAATGCAATGGCAATCCCGGTTCCCAATTTTGACGGATCAGTAATATTATCCATGACGTGAATCAGGCCGAGCACGGCGCCTATGATTCCGATGGTAGGAGCGAAGCCTCCGGCGGTTTCATACACCCGGGCGATTTTTCTCCGTTCCTCTTCGTAGGTCATGTTTTCCTGCTGCATGATCTCTCGGAGCATCGCCGGACTGGTGCCATCCACCGCCAGCTTGAGCGCTTTTGCCAGAAGTGGATTGGTGATACGGGTGATTTCCGATTCGAGCACAATGAGCCCGTTTCGTCTCGCCATGATTGCGTACCGGAGCACGTCTCGAATGATTTCCTCGGGATCAATGCCCCGATAAAAAAAAACCCGAAAGAACGATTCGGCGGCCTTTGTCATATCGCGAAATGGAACGCTTAACAGCGTTGCACCCAATGTCCCGCCGAATACGACGAGCGCTGCCGTCGGCTGAAGAATGGTGTCAATTCTGCCGCCGTCGATCATATTGCCGATCATGATCGCCGCAACACCGAGCAGAATGCCTATGACGCTCGCATGATCCATACAATTCACCTATCTCCATGCATGGCGGTCATGCTTCGTCATGTCCGTTCCTGCATAAGTTCCCGCTGACGCTGAAACGTATACTGAATAATTTCATCCCGGACATCATCATTCATATTGATGAATTGGATGGCAATTTCCCAGGTCCCATGCTCCGTGCTCGTTGCGCGCTGAACTTCTCCGCAGGTGACGATGCCGACCGGCGGTGATGAAGGAAGGGACATTTTTATTTCCACTCGATCACCGGGTTCCAGCCGTTCGTTCACGGTAATGCGGATGCCCGAAGCGCTGATATTGACCGGAACATTATTTGCGGAAACAAGTCCTTCGTTCTCGAGGCACAATTTTTCCATAATGAGTTCAAGTTTTGCATTCATGTCCACGAGCATGTTCCATATTCGCGGATTGATCGATCCGTCAGGCAACCCGAAATCATGCGAGGCGCGTGTTATGCCGGTAATAATCCGTGACCGGGGAACGAGCGGATCGCCGTATACTTTTCTGATGACGACTGGAAAAACGTCGTCAATCCGAAAATACCCCCGTTTGCCGGTCCAGAGACGCTTCAGAAAAATATCGTTGTCCCGTAGGTCCGTGATCTCGGTATAGTAATCGCAATCTGAATCGACTTCCGGAATGATGAGGTAGCGTCCGAGAGCTGCGGCCTCGGGCACTCTGCCCTGCGGACGAAGAATCAGAGAGTCTTCATCGACCGTTAGAATGGATCCCTGGTAAATTTCCATTTCCGGCATCAGACGGAAGAACACATCATCGCCCGGTTTCAGTCCCATGGCCTTGTCCTTTCCCTGCCGAGGTCTGCAGGAATGCGCGCACCACATCCTCGTCAAATTGGGTATGGCAGCAGCGGAGGAGTTCCGCGATTGCGGTTTCATGCGATAATGCGCCCCGGTACGGGCGCACAGAGGTCATGGCATCGTAGGTATCGGCGACCGAGAGAACCCGTGCGGTGAGCGGAATAGCCTGACCTGCCAGTCCGGCGGGGTAACCGCTGCCATCGAAATGCTCATGATGGTACAGAATGATCTCGCGCTCTTTCGGGAAAAAGCGGATCGGTTTTATGATAGTGTCCCCAATGACCGGATGCAGTTTGATTTCCGAGAACTCCTCAGGGGTGAGCTTCGACGGTTTCAAAAGCACGGTATCGCGCACTCCGATTTTTCCAATATCATGGAGATAGCCTCCGAAACCGATCGCATCTTTTTCTTCTGCAGGCAGATGCATGACGTCCGCGATCTGCAATGCATATCGGGTGACTCGCTCTGAATGACGCTGAATATACGGATCGCGCGCTTCGACGCTGGTTACCAGCGATTTCAGGGTATTCATCAGCGTCTGGTAAAATACTTCATACAAGGCGTTGTTTTCAATCCGCTGCGCTGCCTTTCGCGCAAAGAGAAGGGCCAGCGCGATCTCGTCATGCGTCAGTGCTGTTTGATCCGTTTTCCCGCAAAAATTCAAAATACCGAAAATTTCTTCATGCATCATGAGCGGGATGGAAAAGAATTGCGCGGTCAGCGGAAGGCCGGTATGCGGGTTCGTTCCGTTGCCTGCTGCAATACAATGCTTGCGTGTCCTGATCACCTGTTCGAAAATCGGATTTGAAACCGAAACTGTCTGCTCAAGAACACCGGATGAACTTTTTATCTCGATCCGTCCGTTTTCAATGATCCCGAATGAAATTTCACGGACAGGAAGCAGACGGGATGCCATCTCAACCATGCGATCGTACAGCATGCCATTGTCGGAGAGATCATCGAGTTCATCATGGATGGTTTGCAGAATGCTGATTTCCTGTACTTTTCTCGAGAGACCGGCAGTGGCGCCGGCGTTGTCGTTTGTTTGCATCCGGTTCAAAATCTTTTTTTCTCCGATCGTTCGCTCGGCAATCGACGCGACAGAGGATCGGGTAAATGGTTTGGTGATAAAGTCCGCTGCTCCCTCACGCATGGCGTCCACGGCATTTTCCGTTGTGCCGTGTCCGGTAATGACCACGACCGACAGTTCGGGCCTGATTTTTTTCGCTTCTTTAATAAAGTCGATGCCCGTTACCTGCGGCATCGAAAGATCAGTGAAAACGACGTCATACTCCTGATCGCGAACCTTGTCGATTCCTTCACGGCCGTCCCGGGCGATTTCAATGCAATAGTCGCCGGAGCTTTCAAGTAGATCAGACAAAAGCGACCGTATCACCGGATCGTCATCAACAATGAGAATCTTCCCTGCTTCCATTCGATGGCTCCAGCCTTTCCTGAATAACGTCTGCCTCCTGCCCGGAAAACACGCTCATGGATTTGAGCCGTTCAATCCGTTCAATCCATCGTGCCCGGACCCCGCTCTGGGTGCTGTCTGCAACGGTCTTGAGGAGTTCGAGGTCATGGTACATGTCACGAAGGTATTTTCGTAATTCACGGTTGTCCTTGATCAGGAGCGATCGTTGATACGTTTTCTCGGTTAAGGCGATGATCTCCTGTATCTTGAACGGTTTTGTCAGGTAGTCATAGGCGCCTTCCTTGATCGCCTCCAGGGTTGTATCGAGTGTTCCGAACGCGGTTAACATCACAACAGCACAATCCGGATTGTTCCTGACAACATACTTGAGTACTCCGAGCCCGTCCACGCCGGGCATGCGCAAGTCAGTAATCACGAGATGCACATCTTCAATCCGGAGAATGTTGATTGCCTCGGCTCCATCCTGGGCAGTGACAACGGCATATCCCTCCTTTGTAAGCAGGGAGTTGATCACTTCGCGTACTATTTCGTCGTCATCGACGACCAGTATTTTAAAATCGTGTTTTTCCAAGGAAAGTCTCCGTTGTTATTTTGCCTGGCGTATTTTGTCCAGAACTTCGCTCCGTGTCTGTTCGAGAACCTGCTTCTTTTTTGCTTCGGTGGAAATATTTACGATATCCTCTGGTTCTGCTGGTTCCTTTTCAAGAATGAGCGAGGGCTTCAGCTTGGAAACCCGTTCATACAGCCTGAACATCTCGTTCGAGGGGATAACCGTCATTGCTGTCTCCTCCGTTCTCCGGCTTTGGCAGTCATAAGACTTCCGGATTTCTTATCGGCATCCTCTTTAAAAACTTTAAGTTTTTTGTTCCCTGCGCTCCGGGATAAGACGTATTTTTCGCGAAGTGAAACCGTTTTTTCCTCGTTTTTTAAATTAAAGTTTTTGCAACATTTGCCGATAGAATACGCAAAAGTAAAGTGGATACTCTGGTCGAGAAAGGGGGGCTGGAACGAAACGACCGATACTCTTAAGAATCAGCAGTACAATGGGATCACCGGCAAGAATGCCGGTCATTACCTCTAGAAAAGGAGACTTATTATGGCAATCAACGACGTCTCATTAACCCAAGGAATGCGGAGCAACCTCGTCAGTCTGCAGAGTACCGTGACTCTTCTGAACAGGACGCAGGAGCGTCTCGCGACCGGTAAAAAGGTAAACAGCGCACTCGACAACCCGACAAACTTTTTTTCCGCTCAAACGCTGAATCAGCGCGCCAGTGACCTTTCCGGTCTGAAAGACGGTATGTCTCAGGCTGTTCAGACCATTAAGGCGGCCAACGCCGGTATTTCGGGCATCCAGTCCCTGATCGCATCGGCAAAAGCTCTTGCCCAGACAGCGCTCGCAACATCAAATGTAACAACCCGTGCAAGCTATGCTACTCAATATGATTCTATCCGTACACAGATATATGCACTTGCCACCGACTCCGGGTACAATGGAAAAAATCTTTTGAACGATAACAACTTGACGGTGAATTTTAATGAAGATGGAAGTTCGTCACTTACCATTACCGGTACTGCTGCAAACGCCGGTATCACGATCGATCCTGCTGCAAACGCCTGGGCGGGTGATGCCGACATTACTGCTGCAGTGACACAGCTTACCACTGCAACGACTTCTTTGTTGAACACATCAAGCAGCCTGTCATCGAACCTTGCGGTCATCAATGCCAGGCAGGACTTTACCACCGCCGTTGTGAATACCCTCACGACAGGCGTCGATAACCTGACTCTGGCGGATATGAACGAAGAAGGCGCGAACATGCTGATGCTTCAGACTCGACAGTCTCTCGGGACAACAGCACTGAGTCTGTCATCGCAGGCAGCGCAATCGGTTCTGAAGCTTTTTTAAGATAAGAGATGAAGGCGTTTCTCGATAGTGAGGGGGCAGACGCCCCCTCGCTTCCTTTAATCTCGGGAGGCAGAAATGTCAATATTTGAAATAAACCAGAACACGGCTCTTTCCCGGTATGACCGAACCGGCAAGACCATGGATGCATTGAGCACTCAATTGACAACAGGGAAAAAGATTAATACACCCAAGGATGACCCGGTCATTTGGGAACGGTCCCAGCATGATGCCGTCAGTGTGAAAACACTGCAAGGAACGAACGACGGCATCAATGTTGTTGCGACCAGCATCAGGAGCGCCGATGCGAGCATGGGGCTCATGAATACGTACGTCGATCAGATGAAGGCAAACCTTGATGCGGTTGTCAAGAACTACCCCCCGTTTCCGCCGGGCAGCCAGGACCGAATTCGCTATCTGAAAATGTTCAACGGCCTCAAGGACCAGATCGATGAACTGGCCACTCCCCGGGGAGACAAAGGGGCGCAGCAGATCATGGCTGATCCGTCCGTTGCTCCAGGCGACTGGATTATTCCGGTCGGTGAAAACGGGGCGACCGTGACCATGAGAAAACAGGAAGTCCATACCGGCGCAACCGGATTGAACATCCCGGCGCTTTCCGAAACGGCGTCCGATGCAGAAGTGATTGCGGCCAGAGCAAACCTCGATACGGCAGCATTAACGCTCGAAAGTCGGCGGGCGGGACTCGGGACGGATGCCGCGGCGATTACCCGGTCACAATCATACAGCGTGACGATCGCGACTACACAGCAGGCGGACAGCGAACGATGGATTATTGCGGACATGAACGAGGTCTCCGCAAACTATAAGAGCGCCGAGCTGAAACACGAGCTTTCCCTTCAGTCGGCCGTTAATCTGACCACCATGCAGTCTCAGTTTCTTGAACTGTTAGGATAATCTATGGCGCTCAAAATCAATCTGCGACCGCATGAACGGCTTATCGTCGGGGGAGCTGTCGTGGCAAACGGGGACAGCCGGTGTACGCTCCTGATCGAGAACACTGTTCCCATTCTGCGGGAAAAGGACATCCTGGGAGAAAAGAACGCAGATTCTCCCTGTAAGCGGATTTATTTTGTGATTCAGCTGATGTACGTGGATGAAAAAAAACTTACGGACCATATTACCCTGTACTGGAAACTGATCGCCGATGTTGCAAACGCAGCGCCCAGTACGCTTCCGCTCATTGAGCAGATCAATGAGCTGATCGTAGCCGGCAAGTATTACCAGGCGCTCAAAAAGTCAAAAAAACTCATCGAGTATGAACAGGAGGTACTCAACCGTGCACGCAACTGAAATCGAAGCATACAGGACCGTTCAGAAAACGACCATGTCCGGACGTGAGATTGAAGCATCCGTGCTGCTTTCCGCAGCCATGAGGTTGAAGCAATGCCAGGACAACTGGAATGCCCGTGACCGGGAAATGCGGCTGGATGAAGCGCTCAAATTCAACCAGCTGATCTGGACGATCTTTCAGGGAGAACTGGCAAAACCTGACAATCCGCTTCCGAAAAAGCTTCGCCAGGATATCCTGAGCCTGAGCGCATTTATCGACAAACGCATTTTTACGGCAATGTCCTATCCGTCGCCTGACAAACTTACCGTTCTCATTAACATCAATCTGAATATTGCAGCGGGACTCCGCGAGACTTCAAAATAAAGACAAGGAAGGGTTCCTTGCAGGCCATCCCTTCCTCACAGGAGGGGCAAGAGGTGAGGCACGTTTTAACAGCCTGCTGCATTCGATGATGTTTCCTGCCTGCATTTCTCATACAAGCGGAGAATATCATCATTGACATGCCTGCTTTCTACCGCCGCATCCAGGAGTGAAGCGGCGTATTCGATCTGGGATGCTGCAAGCAGTTTTTTTGCAGCGCGGTAGAGCGCATTCGCGAGGCCTGTTCCGTTTCCGTTGGATTTTTTGAGCATGTCCAATCCGGCGTGTTTTTTCTCTCCGCAGCAGTACGCCATGGCAAGCAGGACCCTGCCTGACGGATAATCCGGCTTGCGTCGGATCATATCTTCGAGAAGCGCGATGGCCTTTGATGCGTTTCCTGCGTATAATTCGCATAACGAACAGGTATAGACGGCCTCATTCATGCATGGCGCAAGTTCCAGCGCCCTTCGTGATGCATGCAGGGCTTCCGTATAATTTCCGAGTTCAAGATACAGCGACCCTTTGTGTACGTATGCCGCTGCGTTGTTCGGCTCTTTGGCAAGAGCGAGGTCCCAAAGCTCGAATGCTTCATCATATTTTTTTAATTCTCCCGCCTGAATCGCCAGCTCTTTCAGGGCATCGAGACTGCTGCCGGTTTCTTTCAGCTTCTTTCTGCCCAACTGATAATAATCCTCTGCCTTGGATTTCCTTTTTTCATGATCCAGTTTGCCGTAATGGTGGATTGGGATACCGCCATCCATGATTCCCATGCCGATGGCGCGTATAGACGGCTCTACCAGTTCATGCACGGGATTCACAAACCGGATTCTGGCATCCCGCGGAAAGAGCCTGACCTTGATGCTGCCCGACCATCCGGTTCCTGCCTCTTCCAGGGGATACTGTCCTTCGTTTGCATTCCAGCCGGTGATATAGGTCGGGACGACATAGTTTCTTGTGATCAGGGAATAGGCCGTTTTTCGCGCTGTTTTCCGTGCGATAAGCAGGATCAGCTTTTGCTGATCCTGTGCAGCGATTACTTCATCCGCATCAAGCGCCAGGATCCAGTCTCCCGATGCCTTCCCAAGAGCTTCGTTTCGCGCTGCTGAAAAATCGCCGGTCCACGCATGCTCAGATACATGCGCCCCAAACGCAGTTGCAATTTCACGGGTCCTGTCGTCCGAGCCCGTATCGACAACAATAATCTCGTTTGCCACGGGTTTGATGCTCATGAGACATTTTGGGAGAGCGTGCTCCTCATTTTTCACGATCATGCAGACAGAAAGGGCGCTTCCGGACCTGCTTGCTTCACTGATTGCGAGGGGACCTATTTTGTTCCTGGTTTCAAGTGCCGCTGCAAGGATTCCATCGTCGATCCCGAATTGTATCATCGCGTGTTCGATTTCCTGCATGGCATCATGGTATTTCTCCTGCCTGAGCAGGACATCGATCAGAAAGAAGGTGATTCCACGATGGTCAGGAAAAAGATCCCGCGCCTCACGAATGCGAAGCTCGGCGCTTGCAAAGGTATTCGTGGCAATGACTGCTGCTTGATACGACGCAAGGATATCGGCGCTCCGTGGAGCATGAACGAATCCTTGCTCCAGGAGGGCAACGGCGTCCTGTTTTTTTTCAGTCGCCCATTTCAAAATCCCCATATTAGTATAGGACTCTGCATATCCGGGATCCAATGCAAGAGCGTTGTTGAACCAGGTCGCGGCTTCGGCTGTATTTCCTTTCTTGTGCGCAAGGATTCCCTTGAGGTTCATGGCTCGTGCATTGGAGGGATGCAGTGCAAGGATTTTTTCCACGCAGGTATCAGCACGATCGTCCTGTCCCATGCCTTCTTCTGCATATCCCTGGAGAAGCAACCGCTGGGTGTCATGATCGTCTTCCGGCAAAGCCGAGAGGATTTCATATGCCTGGGAAAACTGTTTTGCGTCAACCAGCATTTCAGCCATTTCAAGAAAAAATCGTTTCTCATCGGGAATCTGCCGGATGCCTTCCAGCAATGTCGTACAGGCCTGCTCAAGACTGCCTTTCCGGAACAGGGTTCCGGCCGTGTCAAGCGTGTTGATCGTCTGCACTCTTTTTCCGAGCGCACTTGAAGCATCAATCGCGCTCCATTTGTTCATGAAAAGCTTTTTATTGCCCGACAGGAGAGAACCATAATTCATCCTATTGCCGACAAAGCTCTGGCTTCCATAATGATGAATGAACACATCGCCTGCAATCATGTTGCGATATCCCAGAAGTTCGGCCCGCAGGCAATAGTCATCATCTTCAAAATTACCCATGCCGAAATGTTCATCCAGCAGACCGACATCATCCGCCATGCTTCGCTTGAACAGCATGCAAAATCCCACGATTCTGCGGTTCGGGATTCTCCGGTACCGGTTCCAGATTCGGAAATTATAAGCATAGGATTCAAGGCCATTGAGCGATGTATAGTCCACCGTTGAAACCTTTTGCGGGCCGCTGATGCTGTTTGTCATGGGGCCCACGATGCCGATGTCCGGTTCCCGGT
>JBAZLV010000056.1:0-10888 GCA_041650055.1 Nitrospirota bacterium
GGAGATCACCGGGAAAGGCAATGGTTTCAGCACGAATACAGCGTCAAACAGCAATACAAAACCGGACATTTTAACTTTGGTAAGAATAGGACATTTTAACTTTGGGTTGACACTCATCATTATTTCAACTTGTCTAATAAACAGTAATACGTTATTATGCCGTGATGAAAATCTGCTATTCTTGCAAGCAAGCATTGTCACTCGATCGCTCCGTTGGAAGAAGAGATTGTTGTCCCTTTTGCAAAGCTGATCTTCATTGCTGTCTGAACTGCTCATTTTACGATCCTGCAGCATCAAAACAGTGCAAGGAGCCGATGGTTGAACTGGTTCAGCAAAAAGGAAAAGCAAATTTTTGCGATTTTTTTGTTTTTTCAAATTCACCACAGAGTGATGAGCGGAATAAAACCAAGGAACAGGCGCGGAAGATGCTTGACAATCTGTTTAAGCAATAGAGTATCATGATGCCATGATTGTTATCGATAAAAAAACCCTTCTTAAATTTCTGATCTTCATCCTTGCATTTGGTGGATTGCTCTACGTGATGTATGCTTTCGGGTGGCTGGATCTGTTTACCAACAAAGACCGGCTTCTTCGTTTCATTCAAGAACACAGAACGTATGCCGTATCATTGTTCATCGGCCTTCAGGCATTGCAGGTTGTTTTTGCGCCGGTTCCCGGAGAAGTGTCTGGATTTGTAGGAGGAATACTTTTCGGCACATTTTGGGGGATCGTATTCTCAACAATCGGCCTCACGCTTGGATCATGGATTGCTTTTTCTCTGGCGCGAGTTGTGGGCAGGCCTTTGGTTGAGTCCATTGTCAATCCAGAGACAGTTCAGCGATACGACTATCTGATGAAGCACAAGGGTTTGTTTCTGGCTTTCTTGTTATTTTTGCTGCCCGGTTTTCCCAAGGATTATTTATGCTATCTGCTCGGGCTTGGTCACATGAGCGTGGGGGCGTTTTTATTCGTTTCAGTATTCGGAAGGCTGCTGGGCACGACTATGCTTACGCTCGGCGGTTCTTTTTTCCGGAATCAACAGTTTATGGCATTGTTTACGCTGGCAGGTATCTGTATTTTGATTATTATGGTTACGATCATTTACCGAAAAAACATTGAGCAATGGTTCCGAGCGCTGCGAGCCAGACATTTGATTAAAACACGAGCGGACCGGGAACGCTTAAAAAAAATGCAGAACGGTTCCTAGACACCTCTTCGTTCTTTATTTCTTCTGTCCATATGGACACCACTTACTCGGTTTTTGTAACGCTTATTGATGATTGCGCGCGCTTCTTCGAGATCATCGACGACATGGAAAAGATCGATGTCTTGCGCGTTGATGTTTCCCATGGGAAGCGCCGTTGTTTTTAACCAATCGACCATTCCTTTCCAATATTCGCTCCCAACCAAGACAACCGGAAAGCTGCGTATTTTTTTTGTTTGAATCAGTGTGAGCGCTTCAAACAGTTCGTCCATGGTCCCGAATCCACCAGGGAAAATGACATATCCGACCGCATATTTTACGAACATCAACTTTCGCACAAAAAAATAACGGAAGTCAAGATTGATGTTCTGAAACTGATTCGGCAACTGCTCCAGGGGCAGCTCGATATTGAGACCCACGGAAATGCCGTTTGCATTCTGCGCGCCTTTGTTCGCTGCTTCCATGATGCCGCGACCGCCGCCGGAAATTATGGCAAACCCGTCCTTTGCGAGCATTTCAGACAGATGCAGACATTTATTATAATAGTCGGTATCCGGTTTTATTCGTGCGCTCCCAAAGATGGTTACTGCGGGGCCGATATTACTCAGCGCTTCAAATCCCTCGACCAGTTCTGCCATGATTCTAAACACACGCCAGGTTTCGGATTTTGCGAGATCTTCCATATTCCTGATTTCCTCCGTTGACCGTTCTTTGGGTCCTGTAACACATTGTATCGGTCTATTTTTCAGTTTCTTCTGTGTCCGGCTGATGCAGGTATTCCGTCTTGTAAATCTCTACGAATGCGGTAATTAAGGTAATAATCAATGGACCAAAAAGAACGCCCAGGATTCCATACACATAGAGGCCGCCCAGAATGCTTATAAAAAGAAAAAAAGTCGGGATATTTGCTTTTTTCCCGATAATCAGCGGTTTTAAAAAATTATCCGGAAGACTGACCAGTATAAATCCCCAGAGCCCGAGTAGAATTCCCGGTAGCGGCCCATTCACGAGAAAAAGGTAAATTGCCCCGGGAATCCAGACCAGTGCAGTACCGCCGACCGGAAGGATTGCCAGCACAATTGCGAGAAATCCCCAAAAAACAGCATACGGGACACCGAACAAAGCAAATCCAATCCCGGTCAGCACTCCCTGCATTACCGCGATCAAAAATACTCCGTACAAGACGGCCGTGAACGTACCGTGAATTTTTTTTGATATCGAGTGTTTATGTTCCGAAGCGAAGGGAAGCATATCCAAAAAGGCCTGATAATATGATTCTCCGTTTTTGAGCAGGAAAAAAAGCGAGATAAGCATAACCAGCAGATTGACCGCCAGAATAAGGGTATTTTTAAGGAATGCTCCGATCTGGCTGGCGAGGATTGACGATACATCTCCAACACTCTTGACGATAACGTCTCTGATATCAATCGTTATAAAAGCAGGATGCTGCTTGATTTTTTGAGACAACGTGGAAAGAAGATTATCCCATAATTCCATGAGTCTTCCTGACTGTATCTCACCGGACGTCCAGTCATACAAAGCGATTGCCTGGGATACGCAGATAGACAGTAAAAAAATTGCCGGCACGATGACAAGCAGCACTGCAAGAAGCGTTGTGCATGCCGCTGCCAGATCTTTTCTGTCTTTTACCATGCGCAGAATGCGTTTATGAATCGGATAGAGGGCGAGTGTCAGAATGGCCGCCCACAATAAAGCGGATAAGAAAGGAGCAATGAGGTGCATCAGCTGATAGAGTAAAAACAGGAAAAGCGCAAAAAAAACGACTGCAAAGAAATAGGGTCGGGTTATGAGCGGGGTAGTGGGTTTCACGGTTTCTCCTGTAGCCGGTTCTGCCGGTTTGCTGCCATGATGGCAGCCAGTTTTACGGCTTCGATCAAACTGGCGGGATCAGCGCATCCTTTCCCTGCAATGTCATACGCTGTCCCATGATCGACCGATGTGCGAATAATCGGAAGACCGACGGTTATATTCACTGCATTCCCGAATGCGATCATTTTGAGCGGAGCAAGTCCCTGATCGTGATACATGGCAACCACAATATCGTACTGATTGTTTCTCGCCTTATAAAAGAGCGTGTCAGCAGGAACCGGATCACTTGCGTCAATTCCCTCCTCCCGCGCTTTTCTGATAGCCGGAAGAATGATGTCCGTTTCCTCTGAGCCGAAAAGACCTGCTTCTCCCGCATGGGGATTTAATGCGGCAACTCCTATGCGAGGTTTCGTAATACCCAGGTCACGCACTGCATTATGTGCAAGACGAATAATGCCAAGAACCTGTTCTTCTGTTATCTGTGCAGGAACATCCTTAAGCGCCATATGAATGGTTACGAGAATCAGCCGCAATCCGCCTCCCACGAACATCATGCCGTAGTTCTTCGTGTTCGTAAGATGGGCGAGGAGTTCAGTATGGCCGGCAAAATGATGCCCCGCGGCATTCATGACCTCTTTATTGAGCGGCCCGGTGACCAAGGCATCTGCCTCATGATTCAGACAATAGGTTACTGCCCGGGTAATGTATTCCACGACAGCAGTGCCTGAAGCATTGTCGCGAATACCCCAGCGGTGTTTTTCGAGATCTATATTTTTACAATCAATAATATTCAGGACACCGGGTTTCAAATGGATTTCTGGAGGAGAAGATATACGCTGCATCGTGATTGGAAGACTACTCTCTTTGATTATTTTTTTCATAATTTCTGCATCGCCGATTATAAACGGTTTACAAACAGCGTATATACCATCATTCATGGCTGTCTTGGCGATGATTTCCGGTCCTATCCCGGCAGGATCCCCCATGGTTATGGCGATAACAGGTTTTTTCTTCATATCTGTTCAGGCTCCACTCGTTTTTCGGCAATAACTTTGTACCATTCCTCCGGAGAAAGGGTTCGTGACGACAAGGACACAGAAAGAACTTCTAGCAAGACTTCTTTCCGGGTGAACAGTAGCTTAATCGTGTCGCCGTTCTTAATTTCCTTCGATGGTTTGGATACCTGACCGTTTACCAAAACTCTGCCACTTTCGCACAGGATTCGCGCAACAGTCCTGCGCTTTATCAGTCTGGACAGTTTCAAAAAAAGATCGAGACGCACGGACAATTGTATCGTAATGAACAGTGTTTTACAATGGGAATTCAGTTGATTTTCACGGACTGTATTCTTCTTGTTTCATATATCACGCCAGCGGGACTGGACTCGCTCCCAATTTTCCTTTTCTTGTGTTTTCCACGATTCCCAGGCATGCATATCGATTTTTCTGAGAATTCTATCATTCCAACGGACTGTCTCCAGCTGATTGCCTTTTATTCGTATGATAACTGCTCCATCCTGATCTGTTCTTCGAATTTTAGCTCCCTGGCGCTGATACCGGGCCACAACTTCATGCGCTGGATGATGATAGGGGTTTCCCGTCCCCACAGTTATAACAGCAATGCGGGGATGCGTCGCTGCAACGAAGAGTTCGCTGCTTGAGTTTTTGCTTCCATGGTGGGGCACTTTCAGGATAGCACACCCAATTTCCCGTTTCATTTTTACAAGGTATTCTTCCGCTCCACGACCAATATCGCCGGGATACAGACAGGATATATTGTCGAATGCAATCCGGACAACGAGCGACCGGTTGTTTTCTTGTGCATACGCCTGACGGTCGTTCGCTTTAAATTGCTTGTCGGGATGCAGCACTTGCAGATCCGCTTCACCCAGCTGATACGCAATACTAGTTGACTGGACAATTTTATGAACGATGTTTCTTTCGTCCAGTATCCTTCGAAACTCATTATGCCCGGGAAGATCGGGATACTGTTCGCTTTCCCACACTTCATCAATAGTGAATTTTTTTAGAATAGCAAGAAGACCATTCATATGGTCCGGATGCGGATGCGACAGTATGACAAGATCGATATGCCGAATTCCCTTATTCCAAAGATACGGAGCAAGCACTCGTCTTCCGACATCAAATCGGTTTTCAAATGTGCCTCCACCGTCGATCAGAATTGTTTTACCTGACCGCAGCATGATGAACGAACAATCTCCCTGTCCTACATCGGGGAAATGAACTTCTGTGGTTTTCTGAGAAAGAAGAGGGTATCCGAAAAGAGAAATAAGAATTATCAGACAGATTGTCAGAGTTATAAGAGCAGCCCGAGGTCCACGCTGAGTGTTTTCGAGAGGATGGAACGCTGCACGGAGTTTTGCTCTTGTAATGACCGCGATCGATACAAGGAACATTGCATAGATAGAAAGCCAGAAAACACCGGGTGCTGGAAGATGAAATTCTCCAAAAGGCAATGATGCAAAGAATGAGACGGTATTGACAAATGCTTCACAGATAATCTGAAGGATGCCGGCAAAAGGCAATTCATGCGTTGTAAGAGAGAGAATGCCTGAAAACAGACCGAGTGGCACGACTACCAGCCCTGCAAATGGAATAATGATGCTGTTGGACAGAATTCCGACAAAAGAAAACTGGTTGAAATAATGAGCGACAAGCGGTCCGGTTGCAAGGCTTACTGCACAGGAGATGGCGATCAACACTATGGTACTGCTGATCACTTTTCTGGTTCTGTTCTGCGGCTCGATTTTGCGGTCATTCCAGACAATAACCACAAACCCGATTACCAGAACCGAGATATAGGAAAGCTGAAACGAAATATCAAAGATTGCCTGCGGATCTGCAATCAGAAGTATCAAGGCGGCATAGGCGAGAGAATGCAAGATCGCATGTTCGCGATCCAGAATCAGCGCGAAAAGTCCTGCTGAAATCATGATGAGCGACCGTATGGTTGCAACCTGACCGCCGGCAAGAAAGGTATAAAAAATTACCAGAGGCAACGTGAGGAAGGCTGCTATTTTTTTCGGATCCATATGCAGCGTAATAAAATGATATGGTCGCTGCGGCAGCAAAAACATGAGGCCTTTCAGCAGCCCAAAACAAAAGATTGCAACCATGCCAAGATGCGATCCGGAGATTGATATAATATGAGTTACTCCCGCGGCCATGAATTGGTCTCGAAGTTCCTCGGTAAGCTCGCCTTCTTCTCCGATCACCATTGCCTGGAGAATCGCTCCTCCTGATCCGGTGATTGAATTAAGAAACGATTGGCGTATTCGTTCCCGCCAGTCTTGGATGGTCCGGAATATCCCGGTGCCGCGGTGAAGAATTTCAAGCTTTGTAAAGTCCCTGATCCCAGCCGTATAAAATACGCCTTTTCTCTGAAGATATGCCGGGTAATCAAACCCATCGGGATTTTTGTACCCCTTTGGCCTCATAAGTTTAGCATGTATCCGGATAATATCTCCCTGGCCAACAGGAGCTGCTCCTTCTCGAATGCTTACTCTGATTTTTCCAGATACCGGAACTCCATCCAATGCTGAGAGGTTCATGAGAAAGGCGGTTCTGTCAGCATGGCGGTCAAGAGAGGACGAGATGACACCGGTTATCGTATGAAAAGCAGAATCCGGTTTTACAAAACGGGTATAATGATCTGCGGGAAGCCATGCTGCGGAATGGAGGTAAGCAATGAATCCAATAAGAAGAGAAAAAGAAACAAGCAGAATCTGATTTGTAATCACTCTCTTGCGCCAGACAAGGACACCAGCAGTAATTATGCCACAAACGCTCACGATAATGATGCTGTAAGGGAAATAAAGAAAGCCGTGCGCGAGCAGAAGACCTGCTATAAATGCAAGCGTGATTGGGATAACGGCTATGTGCATAGATAGAGAAAAAAATAAAGAATGCCGGCAATCAGCAAGCTAAAAAATATTCCAGGGCACCAACATCAAGCCAGTTTCTTTTGTATGATTTCTGCCAGGTCCTGTGCGAGCGCGTTGATCTCCAGCTCATTTTCTCCTTCAAGCATGACCCGCACTTTGAGCTCGGTTCCAGAATAGCGCACCAGGAGTCGTCCGGTGCCATCGAGTTTTTGTTCAATCTCTGCCATCCGTTTTGTGATTTCAGGAATCTGGGCGAGATCTTTTCTGTGTTTTACCGGGACATTTACGAGTGTCTGCGGATACGTTTTCATACAGGCAGCAAGCTCGGACAACGGTTTTCCGGTCTGTTTCATAATGGCAAGCACCTGGAGCGCCGAGATTATGCCATCACCGGTTGTATTGCAGTCGAGAAAAATAATATGGCCGGATTGTTCGCCGCCAAGGTTGTATCCGCCTTCGATCATTTTTTCCATGACATACCGGTCGCCGACCGCTGCTCGTATCAAAGTTCCTCCGGCTTTTTTTATCGCCAGCTCAAGCCCCAGGTTGCTCATGACGGTGGCAACTACCGTGTTTTTTTTGAGCCTGCCTTCCTTCATCATTTGCATTGCGCATATTGCCATGACCGCATCACCATCTACGAGGGCTCCTTTTTCATCACATAAGATGATCCGGTCGGCGTCTCCGTCAAACGCAATCCCGATCTGCGCCTGACCTGCGGCGACAGTGCTGCGGATGACTTCCGGATACAGAGAGCCGCAGCCTTGATTGATGTTGATGCCATTCGGCTTGTCATGAAGTGAAACAACGTCGGCGCCCAGTTCGAACAGGATGCGAGGTCCGATCTTGTACGCAGCGCCATTTGCAGAATCGACCACGACCCGGAGACCGGTCAAATCCATGCCGCGGGGAATCGATGATTTTACGAACTCATTGTACCGTCCGACGGCGTCATCGATCCGGTAGGCTTTTCCGATTTCCGCAGCAGTCGGTCTTATTGAATCAATGGTGTTTGAAAAAATGAGATCTTCAATCCTTTTTTCGACTTCATCCGCCAGTTTAAACCCATCGCGTCCGAAGAATTTGATGCCGTTATCTTCATAGGGATTATGGGATGCAGAAATAACCACCCCGGCATCCGCGCGAAGACTTCGCGTCAAAAAAGCTATGCCTGGCGTGGGAACCGGCCCTACCAGAAGGACATCCATTCCCATGGAACAAAGGCCGGAGGTCAGGGCGCTCTCGATCATGTATCCTGAAAGCCTGGTATCCTTTCCAATCACAATTGTATGTCTGCGAGGCGAATCGCGGAATACGTGCGCTGCAGCCCTTCCGATCCGCATCGCCATTTCCGAGGTCATGGGGTCCTTGTTTGCAACTCCCCGAACGCCATCTGTTCCAAAAAGCTTTTTCATCTTCGTACCCTTTCAATGATGATATGAACCACTGTCTGCTGGTCAGGGATCGTTACCGTTTGTCCCTGATAATCGATTTTGGGCTCAATGCTGATATTTTCCCGACTTCCCTGGAGGTCGATCGGCATGGTTTGGAGCCTGTCAAACGCCGCCACGGCGCTTGCCGGGCCTTCGATCGTGATTTTTTGTGGTACAACTCTGATTGCGGCAACACGGTATCCCGGAGCAGGTGAACCGTGGAGTACTGGTTTTAACCGGAAGGATTTCCGGGCAAGCGGTTCCAGTTTTATCCTGATTTCGGAGGGGGTTACATTTGTCACGGCAAGCCCTGATGGCCGCTTGATATCATCCGGCGAAATGTGAATTATATGGTCGCCGGAATCGGTCAATGACAGATCAAGAATGCCGGCAATTTTTTTCCCGATGGTGATGTCCCGGAGCAGCCGTTCCTGTCCCTGGAGCCGAACATTGATGAAGCCAGGCACACTCCCGACAATTGCAAGACTGCGAGGAATATTTCGCAGTTCCAGAGGAACGGTAAACGTCATCTCTGTTTTGCCTTTCGATGTCACATAGAACCAAAGGGTGACGGCGAAAAGAAGAGATGCCAGTTTGACTCCCCAGTTTTCGAATAGGATAGCGCGAAACTTCATAGTTATCGATCTTTCTTCTTTTTTACAAATATATCAGACAATGTTTTTCGGAGGGCAGTCGCATCCGCATTGTGTTCAATCCGTCCGTTACTGACAACTGAAATTTCTCCGGTTTCTTCTGAAACCACCACAACCAGGGCATCGCTCTCTTCAGTGAGTCCCACTGCTGCACGATGGCGTGTTCCGAGAGATTTCGAAAGATTTGACGACAGCGTCAGGGGAAGAAAACATCCTGCAGCGACAATCCTCCCGTTTCGAATGATAGCAGCACCGTCGTGAATAGGTGAGTAGGGGAGAAAGATGCTGATAAGAATTTCCTTGGTTACTTTTGCATCAAGGTCCGTTCCCATTTCCACAATAGTTGTAAGATCCGTTTCCCGTTCAAGCACCATCAGCGCGCCAATACGTTTGTTTGCCATGGAAACAGCCGCCTTGACCGTTTCCTCTATGAACTTTGAGCTTTCGACATACGATAAAGAACGAAAAAGATGTCGTTGCCCGACCCGTGCCAAAGCATGTCTGATCTCCGGTTGAAACAGAATCACGATAGCAAGAACGATTTGCGACCAAAAACTGTGGATCAGCCAGTCGAGGGTATAAAATTCGAATAATTGCGACATAATCAGGACCAGCACAATAATGCCGATTCCGATCAGCATTTGATAAGCTCGCGTTCCTTTGATGATCAGCAGTATCCGGTAAAACAGGTAATACACCAGCGCGATATCCAGGGTGTCCGTAAACAACCGATAATGGCGAAGAGCTTCTCGTATTTCAGTGAAGGTGGTCATGATTAGTAAATTTCAAATAACAAAATCCAAATTACAAACGCCAGTTCTATAGCGAAGTGCAACACTTGAGGTAGCTATGCTATCTTAAGTGTCTATGCCAAAACCTTATAAGCAGCTATCGCAGTCCGAGAGAGAACATATTGCTAGCCTACTCGCGGAAGGATACAGCCTCGGTGACATTGCAAAAGTTATCGGGAGAAACAAGAGCACAATATCCCGTGAGCTTGCTCGAAACAGATCGCCCGAGTATCAGCGCTATACACCCTGCCGGGCTCATGCTCGTGCCTGTGAACGAAAGACCACAGCTAATACGCATGACCGGTTAAAGAATGATTTTATCCGGCAGTATGTGAAAGATAGCCTCAAAAAAGGCTGGTCGCCGGAGCAAATCTCCGGTCGAATACGGATCGACCATCCTGGTTACTCTATTAACCACGAGGCCATCTATCAGTATATCTATCATCCCCGGAACCCGCACCGCCTGGAGATGATCAACCTGTTGCGCCGTGCCCAGAAAAAGCGGAGGACCAAGGGCATTGGCAGAAAAGAGCGAAAAACCAAGATTCCCAACAGAATCCCGATTGATGCAAGACCGAAGTCTGTTGAGAATCGCCACCGCTGTGGCCACTGGGAGAGCGATAGCCTGATCTCCCGGAAGAGTAAAGCAGCTTTAAATACATTGGCCGAGCGCAAGAGTCGACTTGTCTTAATCACCAAACTCTGCCGTAAGGGTGCTACCGAGACAAATAGAGCGATTATCAACCGCCTCAAAAAATTTCCGGCAAATGGCCGTCAGACCCTTACGCTGGACAATGGGACTGAGAATGCTAAGCATGAGCGGCTCTCAGCTAAAATCGGTATCAAATGTTACTTTGCTCATCCCTATTCATCATGGGAGCGGGGCACCAATGAGAACTTAAATGGTCTCATTCGGTGGTACTTGCCAAAGGGAACGGACTTCAGTAAGATTACCCCAGAGCAAATAGCTCGGATTGAATACTTGCTTAACAGCAGGCCGAGAAAGTGTCTCGGTTATAAAACGCCATTGGAGGTTGCAGCCTCAAGCGTTGCACTTCGACATTGAATTCGCG
>JBAZLV010000057.1:0-9526 GCA_041650055.1 Nitrospirota bacterium
CTGTTCAAGTTTCTCGATCGTGGTTTCCCCGATACCCCGTGTGGGAACGTTGATGATTCTGCGAAGACTGACCGTATCTGCAGGATTGTGAAGAATTCGTAAGTACGCGATAACATCCTTTATTTCTTTTCGGTCATAGAACCGCAGTCCACCGAAAATCCGATACGGGATTCCGCGGTTTCTGAGCATATCTTCAAGCGCCCGGGATTGGGCATTTGTCCGGTAAAGAATGGCCATATCGCCCAGACGTCTGCCGTCATCAACTGCCCGGCTGATGGTTCTTCCAACAAACCGCGCTTCATCCTTTTCATCCTGCGCCTGATAACAAACAATCTTGTCTCCGCCTTGCTTGCTGGTCCAGAGTTCCTTGTGTTTTCTGCCAAGGTTGCGGGAAACCACCGCACTCGCAGCACCGAGAATGTTCTGCGTTGACCGGTAGTTCTGATCCAGGGTGATTATCCGTGCATCCGGGTAATCTTTTTCAAAATTCAGAATATTTGCAATGTCAGCGCCACGGAATTTGTAAATACTCTGATCATCGTCACCTACAACGCACAAATTCCTGCGACGTGTGGTCAGAAGACGCACAAACCGGTATTGTGCGTGGTTCGTATCCTGATATTCATCAATCAGGATGTGCTGGAACATCCCCTCGTAATATTCTCTGATATGCTGGCGCCGTTCAAACAGCCGTACGGTCAGCATGAGGAGGTCGTCAAAATCCAGCCCGCCTGACTCCCTTAGTTTTGCCTGGTACAGCTCATACACGCGCAGAACAGCTTCCTCAAATCCGAACAACCCTCCTGTTTTAGCGAACTGTTCCTCATCAATCAGACTGTTCTTGAGCGAACTGATCTTCGCACCGACAGCCCGGGGCTGATAACGCTCGGTATCGATCCTGAGATCCGTCATGCAGGCCTTGAGAAGGGATGACCGGTCCGTTTCATCATAAATGACGAACGACCGTTTATAGCCGAGCTCGCCAATGTGCTGTCGGAGTATTCTTACACACGAGGAATGAAACGTACTGATCCAGAGCCTTGATAAGGGGAGATGAATCATCCGCTCGACACGTTCTTTCATTTCATTGGCCGCTTTATTGGTGAACGTGACCGCAAGGATGGCGCCCGGGTCAACACCCCGGTCCAGGATCAAGTGGGCAATTCGGGACGTGATCACCCGTGTCTTGCCGCTTCCCGCGCCTGCAAGGATCAAGAGCGGTCCTTCGGCATGCAGTACGGCTTCCCGTTGCGGCGGATTTAACCCATGCAGATAATTCATCGTATTCGATTTGAACTAAAGAATTGCACCATCACTCAACCGTGACGCTTTTTGCCAGGTTTCTTGGTTGATCCACATCCGCCCCGCGCAGCACGGCGATATGGTATGCAAGAAGCTGAAGAGGAATGGACATAAGAACCGGCATCAGGAGCTGATTGGTCACCGGCACCGGCACCGCATGACTCACGCATTTGGTAATTTCCTTGTCGCCCTCCGTGATAAGCGCGATCACGATTCCCCCCCGGGCACGTACTTCTTCGATATTTGCACGAATCTTTTCGTAGACGCCATTTTTGCCGGCAAGAACCACAACCGGCATATTTTCATCAATAAGCGCAATCGGACCGTGCTTCATCTCTCCGGCAGGATACCCTTCGGCATGAATATAGGATATTTCTTTTAATTTAAGCGCTCCTTCGAGTGCAACCGGAAAATTCGGCCCTCTGCCCAGGTACAAAAAATCATTGGAATTAAAATAGCATTTTGCGATCTGTTCAATATGGTCATTTTCCTCGAGACAGCGCTCCACGAGCGTGGGAAGATGCACGAGATCCGCAAGCCACTTTTTTATATCAGCAGGACTGAGTTTGTTGCATAAGGCGCCGAAAAAAAGGCCAAAGAGATACAATGCTGTCAGCTGCGCGGTAAACGCTTTCGTCGAAGCAACCCCGATCTCGGGTCCGGCGTGAGTATAAACCACTCCGTCTGCTTCACGGCTTGCAGTCGAACCGACCACATTGCAGATCGTAATCACGGTTGCTCCCCGTTTCTTTGCCTCACGCATGGCAGCAAGAGTATCTGCCGTCTCACCGGACTGGGTAATGGCAATCAAGACATCATCCCTGCTCACCAGAGGACTTCGATAGCGAAACTCGGACGCAATATCGACTTCCGTCGGAATGCAGGCAAGCTCCTCGAACATGTATTTACCGACAAGTCCGGCATGCCATGAAGTTCCACAGGCAACGATAAAGATTTTTTTTGCCGCACGAAGCCTGTCATACGCAGAACCCATCTCTTCCAGATGAATCACACCGCTGTCCTGGGATATGCGTCCCCGGATCGTGTCCATGATAGCGCGCGGCTGTTCGTAGATCTCTTTCAGCATGAAATGGCGATAGCCGCCCTTTTCCGCCATGATCGGGTTCCATAATACATGCGTGATCTCCCGGACAAGCTCCTTCCCGTTCAGGTCGGTAATTCTTACCCCTTCTTCAGAAAGAATCGCCATTTCATCATCATTTAAAAACAACACATCACGAGTCCGATGCAGAATGGCCGGAATGTCAGAAGCCAAATAAAATTCACCTTTTCCCAGACCAACTACCATCGGGCTTCCTTTTCGGGCTCCGATCACGACTTCCGGATTGCGTTCATCGATCACCGCGATTGCATAGGCTCCTTCAAGATGCCGTGCCGCTTCCCGAACCGCCTGTTCAAGAGACATGCCCTGTTCCACAATACTGTCGATCAAATGAGCAATTACTTCAGTGTCTGTTTCTGACTGGAATTTTCTCCCGTGAGAAGCAAGCTCCTTCTTTAATGCGATATAATTCTCAATAATCCCATTATGCACAACCACAATACTTCCGGCACGATGAGGATGCGCGTTTTCTTCTGATGGCCTGCCATGCGTCGCCCAGCGAACATGCCCCACCCCGATTCTGCCATTGAGTGTCTCAGCCCGGAGAAGCGTGTCGAGGTTCTGCAGTTTTCCCACAGCCCTTCGCACCTGGATTGTTCCGCCTTCGAGCACCGCAACACCGGATGAATCGTATCCTCGGTATTCGAGTTTCTTAAGTCCTTCGATCAGGATCGGTACCGCAGGCTCTTTTCCGATATAGCCGATAATGCCACACATAGATACCTCAAAATGTCAGATTGCAAAATACAAATTACAAAAACCTTCCAAGCAGCAAATTCCAGTTGTCTTTTGTTAATAGAATTTGAGTTTTGGAATTTATTTGTTATTTGATTATTGGTTCTTGGTATTTAAATCAATGTTTCTGTTTCCCCTGTTTTCTTCTGCTTGCATACTCTTCCCGATTTGACTGCGGAACCCTGCTGATAGCAAGTGCATCTGCAGGAACATCCCGGGTAATCGTTGCTCCGGCAGCAATAACGGCATCGTGCCCGATTTTGACCGGCGCCACAAGCTGCGCATCACTCCCAACGAATACATTATCTTCTATGATGGTTGCATGCTTTTCAAAACCATCATAATTGCAGGTAATCACTCCTGCTCCGATATTCACATTCTCTCCCACGATCGAATCACCGATATACGAAAGATGGCTCGCCTTGCTTCCCTTGCCGATCCGGGTTTTTTTTATCTCGACAAAATTTCCAATCCGCGCATTTTCCAGTATGACTGATTTGGGGCGGATATGCGCAAACGGGCCTAGAGAAGCACCGGAAGCAATTTCGCTTTCCTCGATCACGCAATAATCCTTCACGGTAACATTGTTTTTCAAAACGCAATCCGCTATACGGGAGCCGGGATAAATAGTACAGCCATCTCCGATCATGGTTTTTCCCTGCAAACGAACGCCGGGATAAAGCACAACGTCTTTTCCAACCGATACATCGCTTCCGACAAAAATCGTATCCGGATCCAGCATGGTCACGCCGTTCAGCATTAACGTTTTGTTGATCCTATTGCGCATAATGGCTTCAGCGCGGCTTAAATCATACCGGGAATTGATACCCATCACTTCATCCGGATCCTGGCACACAAGAGCCGTAACAATTTTTTTCTTTTTCTCTGCAAGTGCAACAGTATCAGGAAGATAGTACTCCCCCTGAGCATTATTCTTGCCAAGAGATACGAGAGAGGACAAGAGAAAATCCCTGTTAAAACAATAAATTCCGGTATTTACTTCCCTGATCTTTTTCTGGGATGCTGTTGCATCTTTTTCTTCGATTATACGTTGAACCCGTGATCCTTTCCTGACGATCCTTCCGTATCCAAAGGGATTCTCCACCGTGGTTGTAAGAACCGTAACCGCTGCCTTTGATTTTGTATGGTGGTCAAGAACTGCCTGAAGCGTGGACTCCCGTACCAGCGGGGTGTCTGCGCACAGAATTAAAACCGGTCCCGAAAATGCTGATATGGACTTCGTCGTCTGCTGCACAGCATGTCCGGTCCCGAGTTGTTCGGCCTGAATCACGACGGTCACTCCCGAATCACTCAGAACCTCTTGAACCTTATGAGCCTGATGTCCGAGAACAACAATACTCTTTGCCGGATGGATGCCGGAAACTGCTTTCAAAACGTGTTGAATTAAGGGACGTTCGGCAAGAGGATGCAATGCCTTCGCAAGCCCTGACTTCATGCGGGTACCCAGTCCCGCGGCAAGGATGACCACGGTCGGGTTCATTCGCAAACCTCCCGCTGAAGTTGCTTTAACTTGGTTGCTTTGATCTCGTCCAGGGGCACAAGTCCCAATGAAATGATGAATTTCATACCTTCTTCAACTGTTATATTGAGCCGGGTAACCTCTTGCTCAGGTAAAATCAGAAGAAAACCTGCAGTCGGATTTGGAGTAGTAGGAATAAAAACTGAAACACAAGCGCCGGGAAGACCGTCCATTTCCTGAATATTGCTGGTAACAAACCCGATGCTGTAACACCCTTTTCTTGGATATTCGACCAGACCAACGCCTTTAAAATTGTGTTTCACGGAAAATGTTTCGGTGATCCGTTTTACTGTTGTGTAAATGCCCCTGACAATGGGCACTTTTTGCATCAGGTTGTCGTTCCAGCGCACCAAATGAGTACCGATATAATTGGCGGAGAGAATTCCGACGATGAGAATAAACAGGACAAGTGTGATAATGCCCATGCCTGGAAATCGGAATCCAATGACAAGTGATGGAAGATCACCCAACAGGCCGTCAATCATCCCGAGCAAACCGCTTAAAACATAGTACGTTACCCATAGAGGAATAAGGACAAGAAGGCCTGTTATGAAATATTTCTTTAAAAAATCCTTTATTTTTCTCACGCGGCAATATTACTGATTTTACCGAGAGGTTGCAAGCTTTTTTTGAAAATTGACTGTCAGAAACAGACTCATGCTGTTGTCATTCAACAACTTCAATCATGCCGTGCATCCCTTTTTCTTTATGGCTTTTGCCTAGCAGAGGTTTTTTATCGCAGTACATGGGATAGAGCCCGGTTTTTGTCGCTGTAAACCGAATGGTTTGAGGTTCTTTCTTGAGATCAATAGTAAAATCCATGCCTGCCTCGGGTGCTTTTACGATCATGTTGTGAGGAATAAATTTTGAGGCGTCTTTTCCTTTTCTGACAATCAGCTCAACCGGCTTGTTTATCTTTATGATAATATGATCCGGATCAAAATAATATTCGCCCCCAAGAATCTCGATCCGCTGAACACCATCCGTACCCATACTTGCCTGGACACGTTTGCCGCTTAGCGCTGACCTATCGCGTGTGTCCTGTTTTTGATCGGGTTTTGGGTCCATTTTCAAGGTTTGAGCAGATACTACGAAACTGAATGAAAAAAACAGAGCCACGGCTGCACATGCACAATGCAATTTTTTCATATCAAGACCTCCTGAATTTGAATATCGTGTTGAGAACGATTATAGCACTAAATATTTTTTTAACATTACCCTTATTATATTATTGCTCTCAGTGGCTGTCGTTAATCCAAAAGAACAACACGCTTGACATTATTACAGCGATTCAGTACTCTTTACAAACACATTATTTGCGAGACAAACAGTGGCGTAGTTGAGGTTTATAATGAACAACATGATACCTTATCTCGAACAATATGCCCTTCTTTCGCTCGAAAAAAGGGATAAACTGACGCTTTTGGTGGGAGAACACTTGAATGAACTTGATCCAGATGCGGGAATGATCCGTTTCAACTCTTTCGAGTTTCCTTTTCAGGTCCTTGGCACTGAATCGGATAATACCATCACATGGCTCTGGGCATGGGCCGATGAGCAGACGGAAATATCCAGACGTTTGACCGAAGCATCGCTTGCATTGCGAACCTGGGGAAACGATAAAGGCATCCCTGAATTCAATAACCCTTCAGTTGACCTTACCAAAATGGATGGCTTTCTCTGCTCCCTCATTGCCACTGAAGTATGCAAGGCGAGCAGCTTTTATCGCGATGCATATGAAGGCGGAGCACTATATATACTATTGTATGATAAAAGAATTGATATGCAGCCGTCATTTGATTTGACTCGGCTTTCAAATCGCTTTTGGGAACTTGTTTCGCGCTATGAACTCAATCAGAGAAATGTTCTTCGCTCTTATCTCACTATGAAACACCTCTCCCCCCTTGAAGGAATATCCCGGATCGCTTGCACGCTTGAAACCGGCGAACTGCTTACCGCTGAATTCGATCAAAATGACCGTTTAGAAATACTGAATGGAGAACCCCTGGAACTATAATAATCCTTGTTTATCTTCAGAGCACTTCAAAACCCTCAATCCAGAAGCAATGCGTAACTTGCGAAAGAACCCGATAAGATCATTGAGCTGATACCTCGCATTCAGTCCGCTCGGATTCGGAAGAATCCATAATTGCGTTGAGCCAATCCTTTGTTTCTGAGGTCCAAAATGAGCTTTCGGCTGGCCAAATGCCACACGGAATGCATTGAGTCCAAGAACAGCCACAATGCAAGGACAATAACGTTTGATTTTTTTCACAAGTAGCTGGCCGCCTGCTTTAAGTTCGTTTTGGTCGAGCTCGGCAGCTGTTGCAGTGGTTTTATTCACAACATTCGTGATGCCATAACCGTGTTTTAATAGTTCTCGCCCTTCAAACGGTGAGAGCTGTTTCTGGGTAAATCCTGATTTATGCAACGCAGGCCAAAATCGGTTTCCCGGCCTGGCAAAATGATGCCCTACTGCCCCGGAATACAAGCCGGGATTGATACCTACGAACAAAATCTTGAGATTTGGGGCAATAATATCCGAAATCCGTTTTCCATAGGCTCCAAGGAGCTGAGTTTTCGTCGGCTTCCATAGTGTGGTTGTGGATTGCACAAAAACGTGCTGATTTTTATCGTGTGGCTTTTTTTTCATGGGCGAAATTACATGAGCTATGGCGCGTTAAAGCACTGAATCAATGTTTTCATAGATACTATACACATATTCAATGCTGTTAAGAAGCTAAAAAAAGCGAATTTTTTTTCGAAATTTTGAGGAAAGTTCTTGTAACGGTGAATAAAACCTGTATAATGATACATATCGTCACAAGGAAGACCAGCTTATCTATAAAAAAAGCAGCGTTCTTTCCTCATCACTGACTCTCCTGCTTTCATTTTTTCCTTTAAAAGCGACAGCATGCTCGGTTGGCGAACGATATGGCCTGGCCGTTATCACACTGCAGGTACACATTACTTTCTTTGTCATAACACGCGGTCTAACATAAAATCTTATCGCAGTAATGCGTATGAATAAACGGAAACAAAAACAGAGGAGGTAACATGGCAAAGAAACTTTATGTAGGAAATTTATCGTACACGACTCATGAGGAAGATTTACGTGAGGCATTCTCTAAAATCGGCGAAGTTTTATCAGCTACATTGATTGTAGATCAGGCTGATGGCAGATCAAAAGGATTCGGTTTTGTGGAAATGGCCACGAACGAAGATGCCGATAAGGCAATTGCAACTTTGAACGGTACCATGCTTATGGATCGAACCATTACGGTAAACGAGGCTCGGCCAAAAACAGAACGCTCAGGTTTCGGTGGAGGCCGGGGTAATAATCGCGGTGGCGGTGGTGGACATGGCCGGGGAGGCAACAGATCTTGGAGATAAGAGTCCAGTCACGGGACATCGAAAAGGCTTTGAGATCTCTGAAAAAGAAATTAGAGCTTGACGGTATTTTTGCCGAGTTGAAAAAAAGACGCTTTTATGAAAAGCCCTCGGTGAAAAAAAAGAGAAAACAGCTTGAGGCCCAGAAACGATCAAGAAAGCTCCTCAAACGTTCTCGCTCGTTCAATTCATCAACACGACCCAATTCATCACCAAGACCGGGAAACAGCTACACACGTCCTTCTCCTAAGCCAGTTCAACAGGGTGAGAATAAAACCCCATAAATAAAGCATTTATTAATATTAAGCTATTAAAAAAATCCCGTTAACAGGTCACCACTGCTAACGGGATTAAACGTCATACGTAGGCTTACAAGACAACGATAATTTTACTATATCGTCTTGCTTTTTTCATTCGAGGGATTGCTTTCCACTCCGTCCTTATTATATGCCCTTACCACAAAATAATACGTGTATCCTCGCGCAAGATTCCTGAAGATATACGAGGTCGCAAGCCTTGCATCAGCAGTGTTCGTATAGTTCCCGGATGTAGTTCCATAATAAATCTTGTACCCGGTTATATCCCCGCTTGAACTCGGCGCTGTCCAGTTCAAGGTTGCGATACCCGTAGTTGGAGTACTTACCGTCCCTCCTCCGCCGCCAGCACCACAGGATACCAGAAAGAAAAAGATTACGAACATTGATCCATAAAGGGTAAGCTTTTTCATTTATTATTCCTCCTTAAAATTACAGTACGGAATTAAGAACCGGTGGTTGTGGCCTGGTTCCTGTGGTAAATGTTGCATCGTTCCCATATCCTGTTCCTGCTGAATTCGTTGCATACGCTCGTACATGGTAATACGTGTTGTTACTCAATCCGGTAATTGAACTCGTAAATGCACCGGTGCCAGTTCCATTGCTGGTACACGACGTTGTAGGATTGGGTGAAGTACCCACGCATACACCCCGAGCAGTTACTGCTGCACCGCCATCAGAGGTCACATTGCCGCCACTGGCAGCTGTTGCAGTCGTTATCCCGGTAACCAATGACGTGGTTACGGTCGGCACTACAATAACAGGAGCGCCACCCTGTAACGCAATAATATAATTCACCATAGTCTGCCGGACCGTATCGAGATTCTGAGTGCTGAGATTGGATTTTTTCAAATTCGCCAGCCAATTCTCCGCTCCTGAGACATCCTTACCGGCTGTTCTCGCTGTTTCAATCGTATTTTGCAAGGTTGTCAGATAGCGCACGTCATCCACGCCTTCACGCCAGCCTTCCCATTGGACGGTATCGATCACGCCATTGACCGTGGGATAAGCAACGATATGTTTCCGATGGCCGGGATCAGCACCGCCATCATAAAAATCGCTCCACATATTACCGCCGGTCCACGGTGCTTGATACGCATAATCCATGGCTCCGTCCTAGCC
>JBAZLV010000058.1:0-9323 GCA_041650055.1 Nitrospirota bacterium
TTTTTCGGGGACAAGCTGGGGGTTGTTATACGAAAAGATCTTATGATTGTATTGATGATAAACTAACGAGTAAGAACTGTTTAACCCATAGGCAATGTTGGCCATATCCAGCACATCGGCCACAGGCTGTGCCAAGCTCCACCCCATCGAGTTGAAAGCTTTTCCGCCCGCGTTATGGATTGCTTGAATCAAGCCGCGGCAAGCAGAACTGTTTATGTCTGCCTCATCAATCATATAAAAATAAATATCGGTGGAATAGGCCGCCACCTGGGATTTGAAAGCGGCTACATTATTTTGGAATGTCGTCGGATCAATAGTGCAATTGGCAGGTGCAAGGCCGAAATAGTAAAGCGGATTATTACTAAAACCTGCACTTTGCCGCATGGGCATTATGATGTTTACATTACTGCTTTGGTTAAGCGTAGGAGTGGCAATCCCATGATCGCGCATGTTCCGATACTCGGCTTGCAGCTGCTGCGCGCTCTTGATCTGAGCTGAAATATAAGCACTTGTATAGCCGTTTGGACTGTCGCTTGATTTTAAGGATCCAAGATAAAACATAGTATACGTAATATATGGATCAGCCAGGGTAATCGGCCAGACCTGGAGGGTTAATGCCAGCTGTCCCAATGTAGTAGCTCCAGTTTTTAATGTAATAACCCCCGAATAAGTTCCAGCAGCTGTGCCACTGGGAACTTTTAAAGTGATCCAGAATTGCTTGTTGGTGTTTGCGTCTATGGTAACCGGTTGCAAGGTTGAGGCATCCTGCACCGGAAACTCACTCGCCGGGGTCCAGTCTTGAGATGACAGCCCGGCGATACCGCTGGTAGAACTGCTGATCAGCACATAACTGCCGTTTACTTTTAGATAATTATCGGTTCCCTGGACGCTGACCAGCGAATCGTCTTTTAATAACAGCTCGGGGGTGAACACACGTGTTCCGTCCATACGGTACCACTCATTAGCGCCGGCCTGGTACCAGACCTTTACCACTCGAATATCAATGTTAGAGGCAGGAATCGTGCCACTACCACCAGTTAAATTGCTGATATCCAGCGTCATCCCGCTGACAGGGGTGTTTGGCCGCACCACGAATGATGCGGATTCAAATTCGCCCGGCGAAGCTTTCATGGAAATCGCGCTGGAAATATAAGATGACGATATTGAGGTAGTGGGCAGGATATAATCATCGGTAATCGTTGGTACAACATAGATGTTTACAGTATCCGCGCTGGCGGAAGTTCCAAACAAGCTTAAGAGAAGTACAATAAAGCTAAACGTTTTTTTCAACATAAGGTTCTCCTTACTGGATAGGATGTCCTAAAATATTGAAGTCCCAATTGTACTTGCTACTCCATGATGATCGCTGAGGAGTAACACCAGAAAGGAATACCCCCGCAGCAAGCTGCGGGGGTATCTAGAAAGTAGCGAGCTACAGGGAATAGCAAGTTCAATTCGTGGTTTTTGCGGCATGTTTACTCCCGATTTATGTAATCATCTTGAGCCCTCACGCTATTTATGCCCGCAGGAACCAATGTTATATCCCTAAGCAAAACAATCTGTTATTTTACAAAAATTGAATACACGGCGCCATAGGAGCCGGGAAGAAGATCGGTTCTGGTCGTGCCGGTCCAGTAACAGGGAATTTTAAGCTCGTAGCCGTTTGCATCCTTGGAACCATCATTATAGTACCCTGCTGTGTAAACCGTGCTGCCGAAAACATAGATGGACCCTGTAGCCGCATTATGAGAACCATCGCCGGGAAGGTTAGTCCTGGTCGTGCCAATCCAGTAACAGGGAATATCCTTGGAGCCATCATTATAGAACCCTGCTGTGTAAACCGTGCTGCCGGAAACATAGATGGACCCTGCCACCGCATTATGAGAACCATCGCCGGGAAGGTCGGTCCTGGTCGTGCCAATCCAGTAACAGGGAACATTCTTGGAGCCATCATTATAGTACCCTGCTGTGTAAACCGTGCTGCCGGAAACATACATGGAATATGTAATCGCATAATGAGAACCATCGCCGGGAAGGTCAGTCCTGGTCGTGCCAATCCAGTAACAGGGAACATACTTGGAGCCATCTTCATCATAATAGAACCCTGATGTGTAAACCGTGCTGCCGGAAACATAGATGGACTTTGCACGCGCATCATGAGAACCATCGCCGGGAAGGTCAGTCCTGGTCGTGCCAATCCAGTAACAGGGAACTTCGTTGGAGCCATCATAATAGTACCCTGCTGTGTAAACCGTGCTGCCGGAAACATACATGGACGTTACATACGCATTATGAGAACCATCGCCGGGAAGGTCGGTCTTGGTCGTGCCAATCCAGTAACAGGGAACATACTTGGAGCCATCATGATAGTACCCTGCTGTGGTTACAACAGTTGCCGCCGAACCGGTTATGGTGACGGATAATGCACCTGACAAAGCAGAAGTCATTCCATGTTCATCAATAGCCTTAGCGACTACACTGAAGGTCTGTGTTGATCCGGAAGGAACAGCCCAGGTATGAGATGCACCTGCTGCTGTATTGGAATTGACCAGGGAAGTTGTACTTGTAGTTCCATCTCCCCAATCGAATGTGTACTTCACTTTGTCTCCATCAGAATCTGTCGCTTTCGTAGAATAACTGTAGGATGTTCCGGACGAACCTGAAGCTGAACCCGACGGAATAGATGGCACAGTGGGGGCATGATTCAAACCAGTCGAACTGGTTGATAAACTACCACCACCTCCGCCAGCTCCGCAAGAAGCAAGTATCAGGGTAATCGCAAGCAACAAGAGTCCCGAACTTAATATGTTTTTTCTTGAGTTCATATTTCAATTTCCTCCTTTGAAGATACTGTCTTACCTTTTTGATTTGTTGAACCGTATGTCTGACACGTTCCCCTTGATATGCTTATTCTTGCAATGAATACATTTCTTTCTAACAGGGGGATGCTCCATCAATTACGCAAATCTCTTGCATGCTTTGCAACAGTCACGTTCTATGACCTATAATGTTTTTTATTCGCAACAGGAAGGGAAATTTCAAAAATCACTATGATGCTTATTCATGATGTGAAATTCAATGTCGCGCTAAGAATATGTCACGGTAAGAATAGCAGATAAAAAAAAGAAGACAATATAAATAAAAATTATTTTCAAAATTGCGAAAAATGTTTGTTTCTGCATGTTATTTTTTGCATTTTCAACATAATCATTTTTCCTTACGTTTCAAAAATCCTCCTGTTTTTAACAGAAATGATTCAACTAGTGCGAAAGAGGAATGAAGGTGAGAGTATTTCTACTATGACAGGAAACATACTGATAAACAAACGAATGCATCCACCTGCAGCTCAATATGCCTACACACTACAATGGAATGATCCAGCATGAAGTGCCTGCTGAGTTTCATAAGCGATTTTTATTTTCTCGTTGCAGCACGTTTCTTTATTCACTTCCGTCCATATTTGCAATCGGGAATCTGGTATTAAAATCGCATCCGTCCCCGAACATCTGAATCGTGGATAGAATTCGGGGATGACAAATCAGAATATATACAGATTATTATAAGACCATTAATAATTTGAACCAAATATGTCATCATGGTATGATGGCCTTTATCTGCGAAAGAGATGATAGAGCTAACACGAGGAGAATCTCATGGATTTTTTAAACACCCTGGAAAGAAAATTCCGCCGCTGCGCAATCCCGAACGTTACCATGTATCTTATCGCCGGTCAGGTGATCTTTTTTATGGTGCATTTGAGCGGAAATTTCATGCTCGAACGCGTAGTTCTTATACCGGAATTTGTTTTTGCTGGAGAATGGTGGCGACTGTTCACGTTCCTCTTTATTCCCCCGTTAACGAATCCGATATTCGCTTTCTTTGCCTGGTACCTGTTCTATCTCATGGGAAGTGCTCTCGAGAATCACTGGGGTGCTTTCCGGTATAACTTGTACTTACTCGCCGGATATTTCATCACGGTAGGTGCTGCTTTCTTGTTCCCCTATTCCGCTGCCACAAACATTTTTATCGGTGGTTCGGTATTTCTCGCATTCGCTTATCTGTATCCTGAGTTCCAGATTTACATTTTTTTCATTCTTCCTGTGAAAATGAAGTGGCTTGCACTTCTCACATGGATCGGATACGGATTTCAAATGACCATCGGCTCATGGCCGACTCGTCTCCTGGTTCTGGCTTCAATCGCTAATTTCTTTCTATTCTTCGGCAGAGATATAATGTTAAAAATGAAGGCAGGCAATCGAGAGATGGTTGCGAAAGCGAAGAAAATTTCCGATAAAAAAGAAGCGTTTCATCGATGTGCGGTCTGCGGGGTCACGGACATCTCTGATCCAAACATGGAATTTCGTTATTGTCCGGAATGCAACGGTCTTGGATACTGCAAAGATCACATTGCGAATCACGAGCATGTGAAAAAATGACCCGCATCACGCGGCATAAGAAGCAGAGTTAATCCCTTCTACCCAGACTCCAGATACCTGCGCCGCGGCATGCAATAAAAAGAAATACAAAACAATAAAGAACTGCCAGTTCACCTTTGTTCACGGTTGGGAAAAACTCTGGTCCGAGCTGGAATTTCCAATGGAACTGGAAGTACGCCACTGCCATCTCACCACTGCAAAGCAACGCTGCTATCCGGGTTTGAAAACCGAGCATGATTGCAAGTCCACAGAGCAGCTCAATCATTCCACCAAACCACATTTGTGATCCGATTGCAGGCTGAAAAGTGGCAAATACTCCGAGTATTTTCTGGGCTCCATGGAATGTAAACAGAAAACCGGCCATAATACGCAGTAAAGCATACGCATGAGCTTCATATCGTCTTAGAAATTTCATACAATTCTCCTTGATAAAAAAATGGAATTTTTTTTAACCATTGATGAGCACTGATGAACACCGTTAAATCAAGAAGTTATTTAACAATCAGTGGTTATTAAGTCATTCGTATAGAGTATAGAAGGCTATGAGCTAAAAAACAGAAGAGCATTCTGTCTTTACATTACGTGGAAGAATTTCTGGTGGGAATTTTGAGTTTTTGGCCGATGCGAAGCAATTTCCCCTGACGAAGATTGTTCGCTTCAAGAATCCGCTGCATACTTGTTCTATAACGCAGTGCAATCAGATTCAACGTCTCTCCACGCCGCACACGATGAACAACATACTCCACCTTGGGAGGAGACCATTTTGCCAGGGATGCCATTCCGGCGAGTACTGCCGAACCCTTGCCAGGCGGAACTTTGAGGGCATAGGCCGTATTGGGAGTGGCATTGTGCCGTAATTCAGGGTTCAGGACAGCAAGATCATCAATGTCGATTCCAAGATGATCGGCAATAGTTTTCAAATGTACCGGTCTGTCAACAATCACGGTTTCGTGTTTTAAAGGGGGATAGGGATCGTCAAGCTTAAAACCATATTTTGCCGGATCCTTGATAATGGCAAGAGTTGCAAGAAACCGGGGATAATACCGTGCGGTTTCTCGCGGCAGTCTTCCATAGAGATCCCAGAAATTATCGAAATATTCCACTTTTTGATGCCTGATCGCCCGAGCAACCGAACCCTCGCCGCAATTATACGCTGCAAGAACCGTTGCCCAGTCGCCGAACATCTGATGCAGTTCGCTGAAATATGCGATAGCCGCTTTCGTTGATTTTTCCGGATCGAGCCGTTCATCAATCCAGGCATTTCTCTTGAGGCCGAATTTATAACCGGTTGACGGAATAAACTGCCATAACCCAAATGCCCGTGAACGTGACAATGCCTTGACCTTGAATCCGCTTTCGATAAGCGGCAGCCAGGACAGTTCCTCGGGAAATCCTGCTTCTCGTAAAGCTTTCACCATTTCACCACGGTATCTGCCGGACCGACGGTAGGATTCAAGGAAAAAATTACGTTCAATGGTCTGGAATGAGCGTATTTCGCGTTCCACATGCTCATTCATGATCATGGGAATCTCATCGTAGCTTCCTTTGACGGTAGTAACCCGGGAAGCATACATTTCCATGATCTTGCGCGAAATCAGAAACCTCAGATCTTCTTTTTGTTGAGTTGTTTTCGAATTCGCGGGAATTTTTAAAATGAGCGCATATGCCTGATCCAGTGCTTCTACTGCGCGGTCAATATCCTCTTCTTCCCAATATGTCTGCGCGGTTTCCGTCAGTTCAAGTGCTGCATCGAGAACAGTCTGTTCATCATCACGGCCTTCTTTTTTTATCGATATTGCCGCAACAGCATCCTGTTGAGAAGCTGCTGGTCCCATAGGTACAGTTTCAGATACTTCATTCATGGACACCGGTGAAGACACTTCGGTAACGGGAATAGAAGGATGAGCACAACTGAATAAAAAAAAGAAAGACAACGAGAAAATTTTGACTGGATGTGATACGAGAGTGTTCATAATGTAGATCGAATCATAAACGAACGATTGAAAAATTGCAACGTAAAAAACATCATCAAGCATTTTTTTTGAGAACGACAACTTTTAATTAAAATGATAAACAGTGTTTAACGGTGGATTGTGTTCTGTTTCAGCAAGAAATGAACTGACAAAAAAAAGTGGCGAAATGTTCTACCCCTTCCCTGCAATGAAATCCATCTCAATCGCCGCATCTTTCGGCAGTCGTGCAACTTCGACAGTCGATCGTGCCGGCGGATCAACGGGAAAATACGTCCCGTATACTTCATTTACCAGAGAGAAATCGTTCATGTTCATGAGATAGATCGTCGTCTTGACAACCTGCGACATGCTGCTTCCTGCGGCAGAAAGGACTGCTGCTGCATTATCCAGAATCAATTTTGATTGCGATTGAATGTCGCCTTGCATAAGACTTCCTGTTTTAGGATCTATCGGTATCTGGCCTGAAAGAAAAATGAATCCTCCGACTTCGACGGCCTGCGAATAAGGACCGATAGCCTTTGGAGCATCATTGGTGTTTATGATTTTCCTCTGCATAAAACCTCCGAGAAAACGTTATCGTGCAATATATAAGTGTTTGAATTTAAGTATTTTTTATATATTCAAGTAAACCATGAGCGGGTAAACGACCTTCCAGGAAAATCGTGCCTGTTCATCACCCGGTTTTGACCCGTCTGACTTCAAGAACGTCGTTTACCGCTTCAATATTTTTAAGAACCTTGTTGAGATGGGCAACGTCTCTGACGTCAATGGTAAAGGAAAGCAGCGCTTCTTTGTTTTTGTCTACAGTCACTTCCGCATGAGTAATATTTGCTTCCAGAGCGCTGATGGAAGTCGATACATTTGCCAGAAGCCCTGGTCTATCGTGGGTCCTGACCGCAATTTTAACTTCATGTGCTGAAGGCTTGATATCACCCCAGGACACTTCCACGAGCCGCTCCTTGTCGAACATAAGTTCCTCAACATTAGGACAATCCGCCGTATGGATGGATACTCCTCTGCCCCTGGTTATGAATCCGATCACCGTATCGCCGGGAACCGGATTACAGCACTTGGAAAGATGGATAAGCATATTATCCATTCCGCTGATCTTCATGCTCTCGCCCGATGGTTTTTGTTTTATGGTGGTCTTTTTGGGAGCAATTTCTTCCTGACGCTTGTGCGGTGAGAGCTTGTTCGCGATCAGCTGCGCAGATACTTTGCCATAACCGATAGCAGCAAAAAGGTCTTCCAGGCTGTTATGCGCCATTTCATTTGCGATTTTAATAATGTCTTCAGCTTTAAAAATCCTGGCAGGATTCAGATCATTTTTGCGCAGTTCTTTTTCGAGCAGTTCCCGTCCGAGGAGAGTACTTCGTCTTCTATCCTCAGCCTTGAGCCATGTCTTTATCCGGGTGCTTGCCTTGGATGTTTTGACAAATTTGAGCCAGTCCCTGCTTGGCGTATGGCCTGCCTGCGTAATGACATCAACCTTGTCTCCGTTTTTGAGCACATGCTTGAGCGGCACGATTTTGCCGTTCACTTTCGCGCCGATGCATTGATGCCCGATGTCCGTGTGAATACTGTAAGCGAAATCCACCGGCGTTGATCCCTGGGGCAGTTCCTTGACGTCTCCGCGGGGAGTAAAAATATACACCATGTCCGGGAAAAGATCGCCTTTTACCGTCTCCATAAATTCCCGGGCATCCGGCAGATCCCGTTGCCATTCGAGAAGCTGTCGTAACCATGCGAACTGCTGCTCATCACGCTGACTGATGCTGGATTTTTCCTTATAACGCCAGTGTGCGGCAATGCCCTCTTCCGCCAGCCGATGCATCTCTTCAGTACGAATTTGGAACTCCACCCGCTCGCCTTTGGGGCCGATGACCGTAGTATGGAGCGACTGGTACAGGTTCGATTTCGGCACTCCGATAAAATCCTTGAATCGACCGGGCACCGGCGTCCAGAGAGAGTGGATCAGTCCGAGAATGGCGTAGCAGTTGACTTTGGTGTCAGTTATGATTCTGATGGCTATTAGATCATACACGTATTCAAACGAGATGCCCTGTTTCTGCATTTTCTGGAATATGCTGTAAAAATGCTTCGGCCTTCCCTTCACTTCACCCTGATACCCATGCTCGGCCAGTTGACGTTTCATAAATCCGATGAGCTCGTTTACATACGATTCCCGTTCAATATGCCGCTGGGTCACTTTCTGTACAATATCATTATATTCTTCGGGATATAAATATTTAAAGGAAAGATCTTCGAGTTCTATCTTGATTTTTGAAATGCCAAGTCGGTTTGCCAAAGGGGCGTAAATATCGAGCGTTTCCTGGGCAATCCGTTTTTGTTTTTCAGGGGAAAGAGAAGACAGCGTACGCATGTTATGCAACCGGTCGGCAAGTTTGATGAGAATGACCCGAACGTCATTCGCCATGGCAACGATCATTTTGCGGAAATTTTCAGCTTCACGCTGCTCCCGGCTTTGGAGTTCCATTCGGCTTAACTTGGTCATGCCGTCAACAAGTTTCTCGACTTCATCACCAAATAATTCCTTGATCTCTTGCAATGAAGCAGGCGTGTCTTCAATGGTATCGTGCAGGATACCTGTTGCCACGGTGGCGGAATCCAATTTTAATTCTGCCAAAATGGCTGCAACTTCGATGGGATGATTCAGATATGCCTCTCCTGACAGCCTGGTCTGACCCTTATGAACCTTGGCTGAAAAAATGTAAGCCCGCCGCAGCAAATCAACATCCGTTTCCGGATGATTCTGCTGAAGCTGCTCAACAATATCTTCTAGACGGACAGCCGGCATACCTGTATCCTATCAAACTGTGTGTTCCTGAATTCCGGAGAAACCGGATGGAACGCTGTTTTTTTCTTTCTTAAAATCTCTAATTTCCAGTTCAAC
>JBAZLV010000059.1:0-9318 GCA_041650055.1 Nitrospirota bacterium
TGAAACCGTTTCTGGATCGTCAGGATATTATACAGAATGCCGTCAATTCTGAAACGCGCAATCATTTCCCTTTCAAACGGTTCGATATGGATGTCACTCGCCCGTTCCCGGATCGCCTGGGAAAGAAGGGAATTTACCAGCCGGATGATCGGCGCATCATCCGTAACTTCAAGCAGATCGGCCGGTTCATCAAGTTCAGCAGCAAGGAACGAAAGATCTTCTTCCTCCATTTCCTGCACCGTGTCTTCAGCCTTGTTCAAGTCCTCGCTATGAAGACGGTTCAGTGTATCCAGGATTCTTTCTGAAGGCGCCAGAGCGAGCGCAATAGCTCCTCCCAGAAGAACGGAGAGATCATCCAGTGTTGATAAGTTAAGCGGCTCCGAGGTTGCCGTAAGAATTGCCCCGTTCTCTCTTCTGAGGGGAAGAACAACGGCTTTTTTTGCGTAGGTGATCGGCAATCTCAAGGCGAGTTCACGATCAATCTCCCCAAAATCCGGTAAGACAGGCAGGCCGAGTTGTTTTCCGAGCGCTGTCAGGACATCATCTTCTTTCACAAAGTTGAGGCGCAGCAGGAGCGTGCCGATTCGTCCTCCTCGTTTTTTTTGCAGTTCAAGCGCCTTCTTGAGCCGCTCGGATGAGAGACCTGCATCAACGAGCATGTCACCAAGCCGTTTCACCGTATAATCTCCGCTGGTGCTGAAGAATGAGTTGCGGAAGGAAAGGAATTCAGCTTCCCGTCAGGTGGAGAAGTTCGTATCGAAGGAGTAGTCGTCACGGTAGTTGTCGGAGCGGATGGCAAGGTCAGCGACGGAACTGACATCGGCGATGAAGTCGGGGCAGATTTTATCAAGGGACTGACCTGAGGCTGTCGTGTCCCGGTTGGTGCTGTTTGCAAAGAACCGTTCTTCTCTCCCGCTCCATTTTGAAAACGCTTTTCACTCTCGGTGGCTTCAGGCGCATGCTCTTCCTTTGATACCGGAGGTCTCGGCATGGCAGGCTCTATCTCTTTTTTATCGATCTCATAGTCTCTTCTGAATTTTTCCTGCCGGTCGCTTTTATGTTTTGTCAATTCTTCAGCTTCATCTTCTGTTTTAATGATATGAGGTGTGATAAAAATCATGAGATTCGTTTTTTCAACTCGTTTCGTATTGCTTTTAAAAAGCCATCCGAGGAGCGGAATATCACCAAGGAACGGCACCTTAGATGTGCGTGAGGTCACGTTGTCACGAATAAGCCCTCCAATGACCATCGTCTGCCGATCCTTTACCACAACGGTAGTGTTGGCCTTGCGAAGACTGGTACTTGGTCCAACCTTATTTGGATCGAGGCCAGCGGGCGAATCTATAATGTCGGTAATTTCCTGCCGGATTTCAAGACGAACGCTGTCATTCGAGGTGATTTGGGGCGTCAGTTTCAGGGTAATGCCCACATCTTTGCGTTCCACTGATGTCTGGTAAGCAATGCTGGTTGTCAGGGCGTTTTGCGTCTGGCCGGTGATAAACGGAACATTCGAGCCAACGATGATCTCGGCCTGTTGATTGTCCATCGTGAGGAGATTCGGCGTGGAGAGCACATTGATATCACTGTCAGTCTGAAGCGCACGGAGAAGAGCTCCCACATTCATAAACTGTAACCCATTATAGGTGAAGACTCCCTTGACCGCAGCAACCGCCAGACCATTTAAGCCCGCCAAACCAGCAGGACCCTGAGTAATAACATCTCCGATAGTTCCAAAGTTCGTGCCGCCAACCGCACTCAGCTTGTTGCTTCCCTCTGATGCTCTCTTAATATCCGTCCCTTGAAATTCAAACCCGATTTCACGCGCTTTTGTCAGAGACATCTCGATAATTGCGGCCTCGACATACACCTGTCTGCGCCTGATATCGAGTTGTTGGATAACAGCCTTCACGGTTTCATAATCGCCCCGCGATCCGACGATAATGAGCGAATTGGTCGCCTTATCCGCCGTTATGGTAACCGGACCTTCCAGAATTGTGGTGCCTCCTGCAGCATGCACCTGCACTGCGCCGGCTCCTTGACCGGGAAGACGCGATACCAATGCCTGCATCAGTTTGGCAATATCCTCTGCATTTGCGTTTCTGAGATAATATACGTTTATTTTGCCTTTGCCCTCCGGAGCAGGAATATCCAAGGCTTGCAAAAGAGTTTCTATTTTTCTTATATTGGACACAGAATCAGTTAATATAACGGAATTGGTCGTCGGGTAGGCTATGAGATTGCCGTCTTTTGATAACAGCGGCGTAATGGTGCGGACGATTTCCTGGGGATTGACAAAATTCAACCGGATAAGTTTTGTTATGTATCCGTCGCTTCTTCCATGCCCATCTTGAACGACTCGAAGCCCGCTCTGTCGCGCTGCAGCCGTGGGAATGATTCTGACAACCTTCCCATCTTCTACTGCCGTGAATCCTTTGATCTCAAGCGCTGAAAGAAAAACTTGATAGGCTTCATCAGGAGAAATCTTTGTCGGTGTCATGATGGTGATCTTGCCTTGCACCCGCTCGTCCAGAATAAAATTGCGGCGGGTCAGTTCGCTCATTACCTTGACCAGTGCGCCCACATCCACGTTCGTAAAATTCAGAGCAATATAATCGTTGCCTGATTTACTGGTTGGAGCAGGGCTGCTTTGTTGTGCGGGAAGAGCAGGCTGCTTGGAAGGTGTCTGCTGTTGTGCCGAGACCGGTAAGGTTACAAGCCCCATAAAAAGAAGAAGGGCTGTTGTTTTTTTCACGAGCATCCTCCAATAAAATAAATTTGCCTTGGATGAACTATGATGTCAGGCATGAACTCCCGATTCGTCGGGAAAGGCATCATTTTTCTGATTACCTTTTGCAGGAATAATTCATTCTGTGATATGAGCGGGATTGCAGTTTTGAACGAGATAATGTTGTTCCTCGTATGTTTGTGTGACGTTATCGGATTTCATAATTCAAGGTCTGCCGCTGGCCGTTGCGCACCACATCAATGGTGATTGCCCGTTCATTCTGCAGCCCCTGATACATTTGGAAGAACTTCCCGGGATCGTCAACATCCTGGGAATTGATTTGCCGGATAACGTCGCCGTTCTGTAAGCCGATTTTTTCATAGATGCTGCCGGGAACGATTTCACTCAAACGGAACCCAACCGTTTTTCCCTGCTCCTGGTACGGCAATGCACGGGCCTGAGTCAAAATCTGACTCAGGTTCTCCTTGCTTGCAAGCATCTCCTTCTGATCCACCATCCACTTGCCTTCTGAAACTTTTTTAACCCCGGAACCTTTGCTCGTGCCGGGATTGGGCACATTTACAATTTTAGTATCATCCACGACCTGGACATCGACGGTTGATCCTCCGGGTCTTTTGATGCGGATTTTATCGCGAAACACTTTGACAATAACAGCACCATCAGGCAGTTTTTGATTCAAGCGATAGAAGGTCTGGCCAGTTGCTTCTTCCATGACTGCACCGGCAAAACTATCGCCTTCAACGGTTCCGATAAGCCGGTAGGAAGAAGATTCGGCTGCTGCACGTCCACCCTGTGAAGGCACTCTGCCCTCTCCAAAAAAACCGCGTTCGAGAATGGAATTGTAATCACTCAGTTCTCTCCGAGGCTCGAATGGAGTCCGGTCGCGTTCGAGTGACGAAGTAAATTTAGGGGATGCCTCAAGGCTCCGGCCAATTAATGAATCCACGGTGTCAGCCAGAAAATACGCTGAAACCGTAAGCAATGCCATGAGCATCAACGCATATAACTTTTTGTTATTTTTCATTTTTCACTCTTTACTCGCTTTTTTGGATGCAGGAAGGCTGAGAAATTATACTCTTTGAAGGTAACGTTGTCAAATTTTACATTAAAAAAAGAATCTTTTTGAAACCTTTGCTGCCATCTGTTTACTTCCTGGTCAGGAACAAAAAAGCCATAGTCGGTCTCCGTGACGAGACGGAGGTGACAAACTGGACGGACTCGAACACATATCCCTTTTCTGTCCATTCATTCAGGGTGCGTTCTATTTCTTCATCCGTGACAGTGGTTATCTCTATGACTTTATACATGCTGGCAGTATAAGAGAGGAACGCATTTTTTTCAATAGATTTCAGCAAACAAATATCTGTTGCTATTCACGAATATCAGCAATATAATCCTGTGCATGAAAAAACGAGCAAATGTTCTGACAGGTCTTGATCGTCTTTTCCAACCATGGCCAAAAGACCTCCGTGATGCCCGCGTCGGGCTGGTGATTCATCCCGCATCAGTAAACAAGCAGCTTGTTCATGCTACAACACTCTTCAAAAAAAAGAAGCCATGTATGCTTGCCGGACTGTTTGGACCGCAACACGGCATTCTCGGCCAGACCCAGGATAATATGATTGAGTGGGAAGGATTCTCCGACCCGCTGACTCAATTGCCGATATATAGTCTCTACGGTTCAACAAGAAAACCAACCCCGAAAATGCTCAAGGATATTGATGTTCTTATCATTGATATGCAGGATGTGGGCACACGGTATTACACTTTTATCTGGACCATGGATCTCTGTATGCAGGCATGCAGTGAGCTGGGAAAAACCGTCATCGTACTCGACCGGCCGAACCCTTTGAATGGCAAAATCACTGAAGGCACTGTGCTTGATTCTTCATTTTCATCCTTTGTGGGATTAAAACCACTGCCTGTAAGGCATGGCATGACGATTGGTGAGATCGGTTCTTTTCTTAGTGATTCTTTTTATCCAGGACTGGATTATCGGATCATTCCCATGCAGGGTTGGAAGCGGGCCATGTGGTTTGATCAAACACGACTTCCCTGGGTAATGCCCTCTCCCAATATGCCGACTATGGATACGGCGCTCGTGTATCCGGGAATGTGCCTGCTTGAAGGAACAAACATCTCAGAGGGACGCGGTACTACAAGGCCGTTTGAAATATTCGGAGCGCCATTCATTCACGCTGAAACGCTTGCGAGCGTACTGAAGGAATTCAAACTTCCTGGGGTTGTATTTCGCCCGCTTTCATTCCAGCCGACATTTCAAAAATTTTCAGGTGAACTTTGCCACGGAGCACAAGTCCATATCACCGACCGCGAAAAATTCAAGCCCTTTAAAACAGGTGTAGCCATTCTCAAGGCTATTCATCATACCTATCCTCGCGATTTTGCCTGGAAGCAGCCGCCGTACGAATACGAGGAAATCAAGATGCCAATTGATATCCTTGCAGGAACCGATCGATTACGCAAAGAAATTGAGTCATGGACAAAGCTTATGGACATGGAGCAGTGGTGGAAGGAAGAATTAAAGGCCTTTGAAAAAATCAGAAAGAACTATTTGGTGTATAGATAACCCAATGGCAGGAACGCCAAATAACAAAGTCCCAAGTTCAAATCAAAAAATAAAAAAAACAATTCCAAATATACATTGATCTTAATTTAAACTTTAGATTTTGAAATTTGAACTTATCAACGTAATATGTCTAAATATCCCATTACCATTTTTCTCCCGGCAGCCGGGCTCGGAGAACGGTTAAGACCAATAACCAATCATATCCCAAAACCGCTTCTTCCTATTCTGGGAAGACCTTTGATCGAAATCACGCTTCATAAATTGACTAAGGTATGCTCCGGAAAGATAGGAATTAACCTTCATTATAAATCCGAAATGATCCGGGAATGGATACAAAAATCTCCCTATGCCGGTCAGACAGTTTTTTTTCCGGAAAATCCAATTCTCGGAACCGGTGGAGCGCTCAAGAATGCTGAAGCATTCCTTTTAGGTTCTCATTTTCTGGTGCATAATTCGGATATTCTGATTGATATCGATTTTAAACGATTAATCAATGAGCATGTCGCTTCGAGAAACATGGCAACTCTTGTATGCCATCGTATCCCCGAGCTCAGCAATGTGATCATTGATCAGGATAATCAGGTATTGGATGTCGAAAATCCAGGAGAATCCAGGCCTAACGTATCAAACAGTGCGCGTAAAATCGCCTACACCGGTATTGCGCTTTATTCCCCAGAGATCCTAAAATTCCTTCCTTCAGGAGTATCGCATGCAACGGTGGCATGGGTTGCTGCTTCAAAGGCCGGCCATAAAATTCGTGCAAAGGATTTTACTGGTTGCAGATGGAATGATATCGGCACTCCAATAACATACACCCGGGCTGTTCTTGATGCTTTACGGCACGAAGGAGAAACGGTCTCTATCTCCCCTTCTGCACACCTTGGCTCAATCAATATTGACGGGAATATCGTCGTAGAATCAGGAAGCGCTGTTGCTGATGGATCGCATATACGAAACTGCATTCTCATGCCGAATGCGTCAGTTACCGGTTTTCATGAAAACAAAATTCTTGGACCGGATTACGAAATATCTCTTTCAGAATCAGATATGCAGCCTTCTCTGCATGCAACGGCAAAAAAACAAGTGTCGTTGAAAGAACCTCTTTTCATGAAAGATTTTGACAGTCAATCTTCTTGCAGAGCCGATGCAATACTCATTGGACTGGGTGGATCAGATCGCCGTTATTATCGAATCCGGCACAATGAGAAAACAGCGGTGCTTATGGAATGTACTCCCGAGGATCCGGATTATGAGCGACATATTGAATACACTTGCTTTTTCTCATCTCATACAATGCCCGTTCCTCGGCTTCTCGCAACCGACAAAAAAAATAAACGAGCATTATTCGAAGATCTGGGAGATACCAGTCTCTATGCATTTTTAAAACTGCCGCATAAGAACACCTCTATTGAGGAGATATATCATCGAGTTCTTGATATTTTAGTGAAACTTCATACGAGCGCAACAAAGCATGTGCATGAGTGTCCACTGCTTGCTGACCGGATTTTCGATTATGATTACTTTCGTTGGGAAACCACCTATTTTCTTGAACGGTTTATCAAAGAAATAAAGCATCTGGCTATCGATAACATAACGCACCTTGAACAAGAATTACATACTCTCGCAGAAAAAGCAGCTGCATTTCCAAAAGGAATCATTCATCGAGATTTTCAATGCCAGAACATTATGATAACAGCTAACAATATTCCTCGTGTAATCGACTTTCAAGGTGCACGAATGGCCCCGCCCGCCTACGACGTTGCTTCGATTCTCTGGGATCCCTATTACCACGTAGAGGATTCTCTAAGAGAACGACTTGTTCAATATTATTGCAAAAGAATGACAGCCCAATCTGACACCTTCAATGAACGGATCTTTCAGGAAAGCCTTAGCGTTTGCCGCTTGCAGCGCCATATGCAAGCTCTCGGGGCATATGGATTTTTATCTGCTGTGAAAGGCAAAGAATATTTTCTCAAATATGTTCCTGAAGCAGTTAAGCTTTTCAAAGAAGATATTTCTGCAGTAAAAAATGAATACCCTGGGCTGCATGAATTAGCAAACAAGTTATAACTAGAATTAATACACGCAGGAGAAAAACATGAACCAAGCCTGTTTTCTCATTTTATTACTCTTTGTGGCCCTCACAAGTTGTGCTGTTCCTAGAACGGTCAACAACAATGTTTTTCAATCTTCTTCACCAAAGATGGTAGTTACTATTGCTCATGAATTTACCTACTTCAAAAACAGCAAACAAATAGAATATCATAAAAGTTTGCAAGGAAATCGTAATCTTCGAAATGAAATAGACACGTACTATTTTTTTAAAATTGATGATAAAAATATGCTGACAAAAAGCGTTGTAGTAGGAATAAAAGAAAGTGAGGGAATATATACCAGTGTTCTTTTCCCCTCGCATAAGGACTTAGATCATGGGATGGTAGAATTCCCGGATGAGAATTATGAATTTTCCACGCACATGGGCTATCCCCGAATGCCAGAACAAATCACAACGAGTCTTAAAGAAAAAGGATATGCATTACCGAAATGCGTTTTAGTGAAACAGTATAAAAAAATAGATTTAGAAAATAGGAAACAGATTAAGTTTGTTGATTATTGGGAAGATGTTGCTCTCTCCGGCTATTCCTGCCATACATGGAAAAATCTAACTTTACTTGACAATCGACAAAAAGATTATTTAAAAGATTTTAATAAGCGTGCGCTAGAAGCCTTCACCGTTAGGAAAATTTCAGGAGATAAAAAATAGGAGCTCAGAGGGAAAAATCATCAAGTTCTTTTTTATGCTTATCATCAGGTAAGGCGTCATCCTGAATGAAGTGAAGGATTTAAACTCTTTGGAAAGATTCTTCTCTATGCTTAGCAGTTTGCTGAAAAAGTCCTGAATGCAGTAAAAATTCGTCATGCTCGCGAAAGCGGGCATCCAGCAATTCTTTGAAAATCCTGGATTCCCGTTTTCACGGGAAAGACGGCAAAGGCGTAGAAATTAGTTTTTCAGCAGCCTGTTAGAATGACAATTTACTGGTTTTGGACTTTTTAACAGCCTGTCATAGTCTTTTTTTTATGTATTCGATGGCGTTCCGCTTGGCTTGAAGAATTCCCTCTGCCTGCTGTTCCTTGATATCATCAAGAATTTCCCTGAATCGGGGTCCGGGCGTTAAGCCAAGATTAATAAGATCTTGACCGGTAATCAACGGCCGCATTTCAACCTTTAAAAATTTCGAATAATAGTATTCTAAAACCGTCTTCATAGTTTTTTCAGTATCGGAAAACTTTTCTTTTGGCATGACCTCAGATGTGGCACGAGCGTCAGCCTGGGCAAGCAGGAGACTTTCTGGCAATGCAGCCCCCATGTCCCGGCAGTAGCGATACAACGCATTCTTGCTTGGTCCTCCTGAAGTTGAAAGATTAAATAACCGCATATGATATTTGATTACGCCGGTTATCAGTTTTTCTGAATCTCGTGATAATCTCAATCGTTGACATACCTGTGAAGCTTTTATGGCACCAAGATTATCATGATCATGAAAGCGAATGCGGCCTTCCCTATCACTAAATGTTTCTGGTTTTGCTATATCATGCAGGAGACAGGCAAAGCGCAGTGCGGCTTTACGCGAGATAAAATTTTCAAGCGGTTCTTCAAGATGATTGAAAACCGTTTTCGCATATTCTGGAGATATGCTTTCGAGATTATTCAAAACCGCATCCAGATATCCAACAGTTTTAAGGGAATGAGTGAGGACATCATGACCATTGTACATTCCCGGTGTAAAGCCACGCAATGGAACAAGTTCAGGGAACATACTCATTAATAAACCGAGCGAATGAATACGATGTAAATGCTCCTCAACATTCAGCTCTGACAAAATTAAAAAAAGTTCATCTCGTACACGTTCAGGTGATGATTCTGAAATACGCTCTGCTCGCTCACGAATACATTCAGCAGTATCCTGTTCCAGGGTGAAATTCA
>JBAZLV010000060.1:0-9026 GCA_041650055.1 Nitrospirota bacterium
TTTTCCGCTGCAAACCGCTCTCGCTATGCACGGTTGAGGGGAAGCGAACCCGGCATTGATCCCTATACCTGCGCGGTATCGGATGTGTACCAGGATCTTTTTCACGAAGGATCATTTATCGGGAAAGGAATTTATGACGTCAAGGCATTCGAACGGGCATTGAATAACCGATTTCCTGAAAACCGGATTTTAAGCCATGATCTTATTGAAGGATGTTATGCGCGTTCCGGCCTGTTGAGTGATGTTCAACTTATTGAAGCGTATCCGTTGCACTATGGCGAGGATATGCGAAGAAAACAACGCTGGATCCGTGGAGACTGGCAGATCGTACGATGGCTTTTCTCTTTTATTCCTGGTCCAGACGGTGGTTCACAAAAAAACCCCTTGTCCGTGCTGTCGCAATGGAAAATTTTTGATAATCTCCGGCGGAGCCTGGTGGCTCCTGCACTTGTTCTTTTGCTTCTTATAAGCTGGACAGCATTCCCCTTTTCGTGTGGATCATCCCTGCCGTGGACGCTTGCGGTGCTCGGCATTATCCTGGTTCCGCTTGTGGTCACCTCGATTACCAACCTGTTTAAAAAATCACGCGACATGCTCCTGTTCCAGCATCTGGCGGAAATAAAAAATTCCCTGATCAGAGGGATCGCCCAGGCCGGGTTCACGATTGCAACGCTTCCCCAGGAAGCATATTTTCATCTCGATGCAATTCTTCGAACGCTTTGGCGGATGGTGATAACACATAAACGCTTGCTCGAGTGGAATCCTTCGGATCATGCCAAGAATGAAAGAAACATATTTTATGCTGCCCCGATCGTTGCTGCGATGGTTCTTCTTGGGAATGCATGGTCAGGCCTCCCGCTGCCGTTCGGCGTTGGACCGGTAATCGGTGCATGGATTCTTTCGCCTGCAGTGGCGTGGTGGATAAGCCGTCCGCGTGTTCCACGACCGGTCCGGTTGCGTGAGGATCAAATACGGTTTTTGCGCAGAATATCCCGCAAAACATGGGCATTTTTTGAAACATTTGTAGGACCGGAAGATAACTGGCTTCCCCCGGACAATTATCAGGAATACAGAATAGCCACGATTGCTCATCGAACATCCCCTACCAATATCGGTTTAACGTTGCTTGCAAATCTTGCAGCTCATGATTTCGGGTATCTTTCCATTGGCGGATTTATTGACCGCACGAACAACGCACTTGCGACCATGGCACGACTCGAGCGGTACCGTGGCCATTTTTATAACTGGTACGATACAAAGACGCTCCAACCGCTCCATCCTCATTATATTTCCACTGTGGACAGCGGGAATCTTGCAAGTACTCTTTTAACCCTGCGACGAGGATTACTCGCTTTTCCGGATATTCCGATTCTGGGACCGCAGACCTTTCAGGGACTGCTCGATACCCTTCTCGTTCTTGCTGAGATCGAAAAGAGGGTTCCCTCCCTGATCCGACAGATCAGGAAAGAACTTGAGACGCAATGCAGCGAGCCTCTTGCAACGGTTATGGAGGGAGTGAGGTCGCTTGATTCATTGATCAAGCGCTCTCAAGAGCTTGTACAAAAAATTCATGAACTCCGGCATCAATCCGAAAGCAAGGCGGTATGGTGGGCAGAAGCGTTCCTGCGTCAATGCAAAGATTTGCAAGGAGATATGGCCTTATTCGTTTCTGGAACAGGCTTTGACAAAAATACCATCCAGACCCTGCGTGCACTGGCGCATCTGGGTAATCCGGAGGCCATACAGAGAATCACTATTCTTGCGCGTTGTGCGGAACAGTGCGAACTATTTGCGAATGCGGAATATGAGTTTTTGTACGATAACTCGAGCCATCTCTTGTCCATCGGTTACAATGCAAGTGAACGAAGGCGTGATGCAAGTTACTATGATCTGCTTGCCTCCGAAGCGCGCATATCGTGCTTTATGGCGATTGCTCAGGGTTGTCTATCCCAGGAAAGCTGGTTTTCGCTTGGGAGGTTGCTTACGAATGTGGGCGGTGATCCGGTTCTCCTTTCGTGGAGCGGTTCCATGTTCGAATATCTTATGCCGATTTTGGTTATGCCGAGATATCCGGACACCTTGCTTGATCAGAGCTACTATGCAGCGGTTGCCCGTCAGATAGATTACGGAAAGCAACGCGGAGTGCCCTGGGGAATTTCCGAATCATGTTATAACCTGGTTGATGCTCATTTGAATTATCAATACCGGGGTTTTGGCGTTCCCGGGCTTGGACTGAAACGAGGGCTTTCCGAAGATCTGGTCATTTCGCCGTATGCATCCGCACTTGCCCTCACCATTGAGCCCGAGCAAGCATGCAAAAATCTTGAGCGGCTTGCCGAGGAAGGGATTGAAGGGCCGTACGGTTTTTATGAAGCCGTTGACTATACCCCTTCGCGTCAACGCCGCGGACAAGCAAAGACCATTGTTCGATCTTTCATGACCCATCACATGGGCATGACCTTTCTTGCAATGACCCATATGCTTCACAACCAGCCGATGCAAAAACGGTTTGAATCAGATCCTGCAGTTCAAGCAACCCTCCTGTTATTGCAGGAACGGATTCCACGTGCAACGGCGCTCTATTCCTACATCGATGAAACATCAGGTGAACAGATTGCTCCCGGCAGGGAAGAAGCAGCAGTCCGGTTTTTTACGACCCCGGATACCCCGCACCCCGAAGTGCATCTCTTATCCAACGGAAAGTATCATGTCATGATCACGAATGCGGGAGGAGGCTACAGCCGGTGGCATGACACTGCCGTGACCCGTTGGCGTGAAGACGGAACATCGGACAATGGAGGACTGTTCTGCTATATACGTGATGTCTCGACCGGAGAATTCTGGTCTGTTGCCCATCAGCCGACGCTGAAACCAGCAGACGTGTATGAGTCGATTTTTTCGGGAGGCAAAGCCGAATTTCGCAGGCGGGATGGCGATATTGAAACCTACACCGAGATCGCGGTTTCTCCGGAAGATGACATTGAGCTGCGCAGAATCACGCTGACGAACCGCTCTTCAAAACGCAAAGAAATCGAAATCACGAGTTATGCCGAAGTTGTGCTTGCCCCGGCCATTGCGGATGCCTTGCACCAGGCGTTTAATAAACTCTTCGTGCAGACAGAAATTCTTCCAGAGGAGAACGCTCTTGTCTGCACCCGAAGGCCGCGTTCTGCCGGCGAACGCGTACCCTGGATGTTTCATCTCATGACAGCGGATGACGCGGATATCCGGAGCCCTTCCTACGAGACAGACCGGATGCGATTTATCGGCCGGGAGAATACGCTGGTACATCCCCAGGCAATGAACGATTTCAAACCGTTGTCCAATACCCAGGGATCCGTGCTTGATCCGATTGCTGCGATCCGTTTCCGCATCGTTCTTGATCCTGAGAAACCAACCATCATCAATCTGGTTACGGGTGTTGCCGAAACTCGCGATGTGTGCCTTGATCTCATCCAGAAATATCAGGATCGGCGGCTTGCATGGCGGGTGTTTGATCTTGCCTGGACACACAACCAGGTCATCCTGCATCAACTGAACGCGAGCGAACCCGATGCCCAGTTGTATGGACGGCTTGCCGGTTCAATTCTGTACGCGAATGCAGGACTGCGTGCTGAACCGGGCATCTTAATCAAGAATCAACGGGGTCAGTCGGGTCTGTGGGGATATTCCATTTCCGGAGATCTCCCGATCGTACTCCTGCAGATCAGCGAATCCGCTAATATTGATCTTGCCCGTCAGCTTGTGCAGGCGCATTCCTTTTGGCGGCAAAAAGGTCTTGCGGTCGACCTGGTTATCTGGAACGAAGACCACGCAGGATATCGCCAGCAACTGCAGGACCAGATCATGGGACTGATCGCAGGGAGAATGGAAACGATTTCGAGGGATCATCCCGGAAATATTTTTGTCAGATCCTCGGATCAAATATCGAATGAAGACCGGATACTGTTTCAATCCGTGGCCCGGATTATCATAACAGATACGCGCGGCACGCTTCAGGACCAGTTAAACCGGCGGGTTATTCAGGAGCCCCCGGTTCCTTCGCTTATTCCGACCAAATCACTCCGCATTGAACCGCGTTCTTCTTCGGTCGGCCCGCGGCAGGACCTTGCCTTTTTCAACGGAATCGGCGGGTTTACGCCGGATGGCCGTGAATATATCATTACGACCAGCCGCGACCAAAAAACCCCGCTGCCCTGGGTGAATATTCTGGCCAACCCGGTTTTTGGGACGGTCATTTCGGAATGCGGTTTTGCATACACGTGGGGAGAAAATGCCCATGAATTCCGGCTCACTCCCTGGCAGAATGATCCGGTGACTGATGCAAGCGGTGAAGCCTGTTATCTTCGAGATGAAGAGACAGGATATGTCTGGTCTCCGTTGCCGCAGCCAGCCAGGGGAATCGGTCCCTACGTTACTCGTCATGGGTTTGGGTACAGCGTGTTTGAGCATGATGAAGACGGCATTCATTCAGAGGTCCAGATTTTTGTTGCCCTGGATGCTGCAATAAAATTTACGAAACTAACGATACGAAATAACTCAGGCCGGTTGCGCAGGCTTTCGGCAACCGGGTATGTGGAATGGGTCCTTGGCGACCTGCGGCCGAAATATGCTCCTCATATCATAACGAAAATTGATCCGGGGAGCGGAGCGCTGTTTGCACGCAATCCGTATCACCCAATCTTTGCAAGTCGGGTCGCGTTCTTCGATGTGGACGATACCATACGGACCATCACCTGCGATCGGATGGAATTTATCGGGCGGAACAATACGATCCGAAATCCTGCTGCCCTGTTCCGTGAAGAATTATCAAACAGGGTCGGGCCGGGACTGGATCCATGCAGTGCGATACAAATTCCCTTTGTTCTCGAGAATGGTCAGGAACGTGAAATTATTTTCCGTCTCGGGTTCGGCCAGAATGAGCAGAATGCCGGCGATCTTGTCCGACGGTTTCGGGGACCGGATGCAGCACGCATTGCGCTCGAAGGCGTCTGGAATTACTGGGCACGCACGCTGGGTGCCGTACAGGTGGAGACACCGGATCCCTCCGTTTCGATCGCGGCGAATGGGTGGCTTCTCTACCAGTCCCTCGCATGCCGGGTCTGGGCGCGGAGCGGGTATTATCAATCAGGCGGTGCGTACGGGTTCCGTGATCAGCTGCAGGATGTGATGGCGCTTATTCATACAGAACCCGGGATGCTTCGCAGCCATCTTCTCGTATGCGCATCCCGTCAGTTTCTGGAAGGGGATGTCCAGCACTGGTGGCATCCACCATCCGGCCAAGGAGTGCGAACCCGCTGTTCGGATGATTATCTCTGGCTGCCGCTTGCTGTCTGCCGCTATGTTCTTTGGACGAAGGACACCGGGGTGTTGGCTGAAATGATTCCCTTCCTGGAAGGACGGCCGCTCAATCCGGATGAAGAATCGTGGTATGATCATCCCATTCGTTCGGAACAAGCAGCGTCCCTCTATGATCATTGTGTTCTGGCGATCAAAAGGGGGCTTTCTGTTGGAGAGCATGGCCTGCCGCTTATGGGCTCGGGTGACTGGAACGACGGGATGAACAATGTGGGCATCGACGGAAAAGGAGAAAGCGTGTGGCTCGGGTTTTTCCTTTATTCCATACTGATCCAGTTTTCGAAAATTGCGCGGCTGCATCAGGATGCTGTTTTTGCAGATATCTGTGAAGAGAAGGCAGAAGAGCTTCGGCAGAATCTTGAACAGCATGGATGGGACGGTGAATGGTATCGGCGCGCATATTTTGATGATGGAATGCCGCTCGGTTCCGAAAGCAATCCCGAGTGTAAGATCGATTCTATTTCGCAGAGCTGGTCTGTTCTTTCCGGCGCTGCGTCTCCGGAACGGGCAGCACAGGCATTGGAAGCGGTGAATGCACGGCTCGTACGGCGGAATGACAAATTGATTCAACTTCTTAATCCACCGTTCGATACGTCGGATATCAATCCCGGCTATATCAAGGGATATGTTCCCGGCGTGCGCGAAAACGGCGGACAGTATACACACGCCGCAATCTGGGCCGTTATGGCGTTTGCACAATCAGGCGATCCTGTCCGCGCATGGGAACTGTTCAATCTTATTAATCCGCTGAACCATGCACGCACCCGAGAGGAAATGGAAACGTATAAGGTGGAACCGTATGTTGTTGCGGCTGATGTGTATGCGGCTTCTGCTCATGTCGGGAGAGGCGGGTGGACATGGTATACAGGATCAGCAGGATGGATGTACCGGCTGATTATTGAGTCGCTTCTCGGACTCAGAGTGGAAGGAGAAAAGCTTTATTTTGAACCGTGCCTGCCTCCCGACTGGGAATCGTACAAGATTCATTATCGCTATCGCGAAACAACCTATCATATCTCAATTGTTCAACTGCATTCGGAAGTTCAAAAGATGACTATGATTCAGGACGGCGTTGTCCGGACGGAACAGTATATTATTCTTGTTGATGATCATCAGGAGCATTTTGTTGAGATAAAAATAGAAACGAAATAAAGAAAACAAATTTTCCCTCCTTCCGTTATCAGTCAGTTAACGTTGATTTTTTTATCACCCCGCCCTGCTATGGGAAATAACCCTCTGTGTCATAGCGTTTTATTCGCAATATAAACCGCAATCATATCCAGATTTACCGTTTCTAACAGGTTTAAATAGTTAAACCGTAATATTTTTATATTTATGCTTGATCTGCTCCTCATACCATGGTATTACTCTCACTCGTCATGCGTAGAATGTTCGAATAAAAGCTGTCTTCATTAATTGCAGTCAATGACTGGTACTAATCAACGTGCTTTAATACCTTACAGCCCACGAGCAGAGAAAGACCTGTTTATAGAATGTAACTTTCTTTCTCTCCACATTATAGCCGACGACGGCGTAACGATGCGTGTTTATAGAAGGTAAACAACAATTATGTTTTTTCGCAATTAAAAATTACTATTTCCAATTACGATTCAGTGCCATCTGAATAATACTCTGCACTGACAGGATCACTGCTGCCAGCATACCGGATAGTTTAATTTTTTTGTACATATATAAAAATCCTAACACATTTTCCCTTGGGAAATTAGTCAAGACGGAAAAGGGGAGGAACTAACATGCAGATACAAAACAGAAAAACTAAAAGTATATGGCGGATAGCATATAGCAGTATGGTGCTTCTGCTTACCCTGTTGTTCTCTGCTGTTGCTTTTGCAGCACCGGGTGCATTTAACCTCACTGCCCCTGCGTCCAATGCCGTAAATGTACCGGTACTTCCTACCTTCACCTGGACAGCCTCAACCGGGGCAACGAGCTACAGTGTGTATTACGGAACCACTTCACCCGGAACATTGAAGGTCACAGTAACCGGGACGAGCTACACACCCACAACCGCATTAACTAATGATAAAGTTTACTATTGGAAGATCGTGGCCAAGAATGCAGCAGGAGAAACAACCACCGCCACCGGATCTCCGCAAAGCTTCCGGACAATTGTAAAAGCGCCCGCAGCATTCAGCCTGTCAGCACCTTCAAGCGGAAAGACCAAAGTCTCGGTCACTCCCGTATTCAGATGGGGTGTTTCAGCGCGGGCTACCAGCTACGATCTGTATTACGGAAAAACTTCTCCCGGCACACTCGTAACGACCGTGACCACGACAGGCTACACCGTACCTGCCGGCAGTCCCCTGACCAACAAGACGGTTTACTACTGGAAAGTAGTAGCCAAGAATGCCGGTGGAGAAACAATATCCAACTACTCACCTCGAAGCTTCACCACCATCGTGAGTAACCCGGGAACATTTAATCTCACGGGACCGGCCAACGGAGCAATCGATGTAACGGTAACCCCGACCTTCACCTGGACGGCCTCAGCGAACGCAACCAAATACAAAATATACTATGGCACCACCTCGCCGCCGCCTTATGTGACAAGCGTAACGGGCGCTACCCAATACGTCAAAACCACGTCATTTTCCAAGAACACCAAATACTACTGGAACATCGAAGCAGTCAATGACGCGGGAACAATCATGTCTTCCACCGGGCCGTGGAACTTCACCACACTTCCGGCAGTGCCCGGATCATTCAGCTTCTCATCTCTAGCCAATAACGCCACCAATGTATCCGTAACACCGGCCTTACGCTGGACAGCATCATCAAATGCAACGAGTTACGAAGTGTATTATGGAACCACCTCGCCAGGGACCTTACAGACAACAGTCACCACGACCGGGTATACTCCCACAACCGCCCTGGCAGGCAACACCAAATACTACTGGCAGGTCATAGCCAAGAACTCAGCGGGAAGTAAGACCATCACCTATGCCCCGAGAAACTTCACCACCACGGCAAGTACCTCACCTCCCGGAGCATTCAGCCAGACCGCACCCGCAAGCGGAGCAACCGGCATCGCAGTAAAACCCACCTTCACGTGGGGAGCATCATCAGGAGCCACGAGTTACGATGCGTATTACGGGACTACATCTCCGGGAACATTACAGACGAACGTAGCCACCACAAGCTACACACCCACAACCGCCTTGTCAAATAACACGAAGTATTACTGGAAGATCGTGGCCAAGAATGGAGACGGCTCAACTACGGCAACCGGGGCGCCCTGGAACTTCACCACCATGGCAAGCACCTCACCTCCCGGAGCCTTTAACCAGACAGCGCCGGTAAACGGAGCGAGCGCGGCGCTAAAACCCACATTCACCTGGGAAGCATCAAGCGGAGCAACGAGCTATGAAGTGTATTACGGAACCACATCGCCAGGAACCTTACAGACGACCGTAACCACCACAAGCTACACGCCGACAGCAGACCTCCAAAATGGGAAAACCTACTACTGGCAGATCATAGCCAAAAATGCAAACGGCTCAACCATAGCAACCGGGGCGCCGTTCATCTTCACCACCCCGGCGGGAACCATAGCAGCACCTGGAGACTTCAGCCTCAGTGCTCCGACACCAGATGCAACAGACGTATCCATAACACCGACGTTCAACTGGACAACCTCAGCCTATGCC
>JBAZLV010000061.1:0-8973 GCA_041650055.1 Nitrospirota bacterium
TGTGGACTCATCAGAACTAACCCTCCTTTTGGGGGTATAGTTCCGGTAACATGCATTATGAGTCAACGATCCTTTTTAAAATGCGGTTGGGTAACATTTATTGTGAGTCAATTCGGAAGCCAGGCCAAGGATTAAAATGCCGGCGCTGATACGGTATAATAAGGATTGTCGCTGTTTGCGTTTTGATTGCATGTCGTATTTCCCGGGATGAGCTGGATGTTTGTATCGCATACAATACTCTTTTAAGCGTTCGTATGCAAGAAGAAGACGTATCTTTATTATGAGGAAATAACGCTGGCATGAAAATGCTATTTTGGTTCTTCTCACGTCAGATTATTTATGCTAAGATGAAACATCGAATGGAGGATATATGATTAGTTCTCTTCGTGCAACCGCATTTCTCCACAGTATGATCATTTTTTGCCTATCCTTTTCCGCATACGCGGTTTCTCAGAATGATCTTGTTTCTGTGGTTGAAAATCATTATCAGTCCGTACAGGATATAACTGCGAGCGTTTCTCAAAAAAACGTGCTCAAAGCAATCGGTAAAACACAGACATTCGAAGGAACGCTGTTCATAAAAAAACCAGGAAAACTCCGCATTGAATATACCAACGGACAGATCATCCTTATTGATGGAAAAACAGCTCTTTTCTATTCCAAGAAAAGCCGGCAGGCAGTTAAAAGAAAATTCTCTGATTTTGCTTCCATGAACATCCCGGTTGCTTTTTTACTGGGTGTTGCTCATCTGCGTGATGATTTCACCATACAATCTGATCCAAAACAGCCGCTCATACTCGGGCTTCTTCCGAAAAAGTCAGGAGCGGCAATGAGAAAACTGACCCTGCAGACGGATGAAACCGGACGGATTACCCGCATGGTTATACTGGACAGATCCGGGAACACGAGCGAGATTATTTTCACGAATGTGCAGGAAAACAGCGGGATTGCCGATGGCCAGTTTCTGTTTCAAATTCCGTCCGGTACCGAGATCATTGAACAGTAGAGCAATCCCACGGTTTCATTCTTTGATAGCGTGTAAACAGCAATTTACCTCAAGGAGGATCCATGGCTGCGGAAAATTCATTTGATATTGTTTCAAAGATTGATATGGCAGAAGTGACGAATGCTGTAAATCAGGCATTGAAGGAAATCGCGCAGCGGTTCGATTTTAAAGGGAGCAAATCGAACATCACGCTGGAAAAAAACGATCTTATTATCGTTTCTGATGACGAATACAAACTGAAAAGCGTTGTTGATATTTTGCAGGCCAAGCTGATCAAACGCGGGGTGCCGATCAAAAATCTTACGTACGGGAAAATAGAACCGGCTCTTTCCGGGACCGTGCGTCAGAAACTTGCTTTGCAGCAGGGCATCGCTACTGATAAAGCCAAGGAGATTGTAAAAGCGATCAAGGATTCCAAGATACGCGTGCAGGCGGCTATCCAGGCGGATCAGGTGCGAGTTTCCGGTAAAAATCGTGACGATCTTCAGTCTGTCATCCAGGTCTTAAAAGGCAAGGACTTTCAGCTGGATCTTCAGTTTACCAATTATCGGAGCGTTTAAACCGGAATCGAAGCAAGCATGCGCGGTCCTTTTAGAAGGATCGCGTTTTTTTGTTTTGATACACTGCTTTTCCTGTATCTTTCCCGGGGCTTTCTGTCGATTCATGTTGCACTTCCCGCCTAACCTGATATAATTTGCACGAAAAGCTTGGTGGGGAGAATTTGCATGAGTCTTGTCGGCAGATTAGAAGATCTTGCACTACCCGACATATTTCAAATTATCAGTCTCAGTAAAAAAACCGGAACCCTGATCGCGCGTAGCCGCAAAGGAACAGGAATCGTTGTTTTTAAGGACGGTCAGGTCATCCAGGCAGGGCATGACAGCATCCGGGATTCCCTGGGGAATATTCTCGTATCCCAGGGAATGTTGTCCGAATCCGCGCTTACCCAGGCGCTGGCCCTTCAAAAGAATGAATCGGACAAACCCCTCGGACTCATTCTCGTTGAAATGGGAGAAGTGTCGCGAGATACGCTTGAAGAGGTTATCCGGAAGCAGATCGAGGAAATTGTTTATGACCTGCTTGGGTGGGAGGAAGGGTTTTTTAATTTTGAACTGGGGGAAGTATCACCCACCGAAAAAATTCCGATTTCCAGCCCTGACATTCCCCTTCAATCCGGCATCAGTGCGGAATATCTTCTTATGGAAGGGTCCCGTGTTATCGACGAAAAACGACAAAGTGGTTCTTCCCGTCCTGCGCCTGCTTTTTCCGTGCTGAACAGAGATGTCCCTCCCCGTGTAAGTTCTGAACCAGTAAAACAGGAATTTAAGACGCGAATTGAAAAGGAAGAGCCTCGAAAGGATATTGCCGCGCTTAAAGCCATGTTCGACGAGCTCCGGTTTCCGACTGCCACGGCAGAAGTAACACTGCTTATTCTCCGGTATGCAAGCGAAGTGGTGAATCGGGCGATTTTATTTATGGTCAAGAAAGACGAAGTGCGCGGCCTCGGCCAGTTCGGAATCGATCTTGTCGGAAAATCCGCGGATCATGTGGTCCGAAACATTACCATTTCTTTGCATGAACCCTCCCTATTTCAGCGAGTAATCGAAAATCGATCAACCTTTATCGGCAAACTCGAAAAAAGCGCATTGAACAACTACTTTATGAACGAACTCGGCGGGGTGATGCCTGACCAGGTTTTGGCAATTCCCCTTGTTGTGGACGGGAAAATTGCGCTCATCGTGTACGGAGACAATCTTCCTGCACAGCGACCGATACAGGGCGTTGAAACACTCGAAATTTTCATGAACCAGGCAGGCATGGCGCTCGAAAAAGCATTGCTTGAAAAAAGACTTGCCGAACTGCAGAGGGAAAAGCGATGAAAAACGTTCTGCTGGTTGAAGACTCAAAATCCATCCGATCGATGATGCGCGTTGCGCTTGAGAGGGACAAAGATTATTTTTTTGTCGAAGCAGAGAATGGATTTGAAGCGCTCAAACTGCTTCCCACCCGGAAGTTTGATCTTATCATTACCGATATCAATATGCCGGATATCAACGGCCTGGAATTGATCAGCTATGTAAAATCAAATCCCCTTTATGCAGCCATTCCCCTGGTTATTGTGAGCACCGAGAAAAGCGAGGAAGACAAAAAAAGGGGACTTGCACTTGGAGCAGTCGGATATGTAGGAAAGCCATTTACCGAGGAAGAACTGAAAACCGTTGTGGAACATGCATTGCAAGGAATGTGAAGGATCAGCTCTTTGAGACGGGTTGCTATTCCGGGAGCGCATGCGCGTGAAAACAGATCGGTCCATAAAGGAGTTTCTTGCCGAAGCTGAAGATATTCTTGAAACGGCGGGGTCGCTGCTGCTCGTTCTAGAATCAGGACTGGAAACGGGAACAAAAGACCCGGACAAACTGAATGCCTTGTTTCGCGCCGTGCATACGTTCAAGGGCCTTGCCGCACTCTTTGGACTTTCGGCATCATCCGAAGTCGCACATAAACTGGAATCGCTCCTCGACGGGCTCCGGCTTGGAAAAGTGATTCTGAACCCTGACATTCTTGATCTGCTCACCGAGACCGTGACGCTGCTCGGCCGGCAGGTACGGCAGGCGGCAACCCAACAACCCTTTGACCAGGGGCTTTCCATTCGTGAACGAATTGACAGGATTCTTCTTCCCCAATCCTCACCCGCGTATCATCATTCCCTGAAAGAGCATATCGCAGTGGATCCGGGTATTCTGCAGGTGCTGACTGAATATGAAGAACACCGACTTCAGGAATGCATCGGAGAACGAAAAAATTTATTTCTGGTCAAAACGGAATTTTCTCTTGCCGAGTTCGAAACTGCGATCAAGGATTTGAATGCAATCCTGAAAAAGCACGGTGAAATCATCTGTACGCTTCCCATGTCCGGCGCGCGAACCGCAGGCATAGGGTTTTCCATCCTGGTTGCAACCGCAGACAATCAAGAACAGTTCTCAGCCGCGATTTCTCTCAGAAGCGGGGCTGTCGAGCATATTCCCTACCGCGACACGGTCTCTGCTGAAGAACAGAAGCAGGAGAATGCAGAGCTGAAGTCCGTGAGCAATACCGTGCGAGTTGACATTTACAAGCTGGATCAGCTCATGAACATTGTCGGAGAAATGCACCTGGTCAAGAATATTATTGGCCGGATCGGGAAAGAGCTTCGCGTCCAGCAGGGATTTGTGGGCATTTCCATGGATCTCTTCAGGGCTCAGCGGAGTCTTGAACGGAAATTAAACAGTCTTCAGGAAGGCATTGTTGAAGTTCGTATGGTGCCGATCGGCCAGATTTTTACCCGGCTTTCCCACATGGTAAAAAAATATGCACGGGAAGCAGGCAAAGATATCGATTTGCAATTATTCGGAGAAGAAACGCGGCTTGACAAACTCATGATCGAGGATCTCGCTGATCCGCTTATGCATCTTATTCGCAATGCGATTGATCATGGAATCGAACCTTCTGCTGTTCGCCAGGCACTCGGAAAACCGGAACAGGGTGTCGTGCGATTGCGGGCATTTCCCCTGGGAAACCATGTGGTGATAACGATTGAAGACGATGGTGCGGGAATGGATCCCAAGCGAATTCTGGCAGCAGCTGTGGAACGGGGAATTGTGAAACCGAACCATCAGCTTGACCCGGAACGCGACAGCAAGGAAATACTGGATCTTATTTATGTGCCCGGTTTTACCACCCGGGGCATGGTAACGGAATTGTCGGGACGCGGCGTCGGCATGGATGTTGTGAAACAAAACGTATCCAAGCTTGCGGGGATGGTGGACATTCAGAGCATGCTTGGAACCGGCACCCTGTTTACGCTCACGCTTCCAATCACGCTCGCCATCATCAAAGCGCTTATCATCGAATCCGGGGGACAGATATTTTCCATCCCGCTCAGTTCTGTTTTGGAAATTCATCAGGCAACGAATGAGGATATTGAAACCATAGAAGGCCAGGAGGTCTTGTCCATCCGGAACGATACGCTGCCGCTTCTGCGTCTTGCCAACGTATTTCATCTTCCGCAGGATGATGCGCGTATCAAATTCTACGTGATCGTAGTCGGGCTTGCCGAGCGGCGGCTGGGACTTATTGTGGACGATCTTCGTGATCAGCAGGAAATCGTGATCAAATCCCTCGGAAAGCGGTTGTCCGACATCCCCGGCGTTGCCGGAGCTACGGAACTCGGCGACAAACGGGGGGTTTCGCTCGTGCTTGATGTGGAATCCTTAATTGAGAACTCGCTTACTCGGCTTGTCACGGTTCCGAAAAACGGAGATATACAATCAGGTTCTCCGGGCACGCCAGAGCAGTAGAACAGAGTGTTCGATCGAATCTCTGTATTTTTTTTGAAGAGCGGTTGCTCATGGAGCAATTGAGGGACCTTGTATGTATCAGGAATTTTATGGGTTAACTGAAAAACCGTTTCTCAAAACTCCTGATCCGCGTTTTTTATACCACAGCCGGAAACATGCGGAAGCTTTGGCGCGGCTGCAGCAGGCGGTGGAGGAACAGGATATCGTTCTTCTTACCGGGGATATCGGCTGCGGCAAAACCACGCTGTCACGAGCGTTGATCGATTCCCTGGACGAATATTATTATCCTCTCCTTATCATTAATCCCTGCCTTTCTCCGTCGCAGCTTCTCCGGACCGTGGCTCTCCGCTTGGATCTGCATGATACCGTCCGCTACCGCCACGGTATTCTCGAACGTATCAATGCACGATTATATGAACTGTATGAGGCGGGAAAACGGCCGGTTTTAATTGTCGATGAAGCCCAGCTCATTCCTGGCAAGCCTACGTTTGAAGAGGTACGGCTTTTAACAAATTTCCAACTTGACGATCGTAATCTCCTGTCTCTGGTCCTGATCGGCCAGACCGAGCTCAAGGACCGGCTCCAGCGCAGACCCTACCGGGCGCTGCATCAACGGATCGGGATGCAGTACCATCTGACTCCGCTTGATCGGCATGATACAGCCGCATACGTTCAACACCGGCTTTCGGTTGCAGGCCGGGAAACCCCTTTATTTACGGAAGAGGCGGTTGAACTGCTTCATACACATGCACAGGGGATTCCCCGCTGCATTAACACGCTTGCCGGGAATGCGTTGCTGGAGGGATTCGGGAGAGAAGCACGCCTGATCGGGCCGGAGATCATCAAGAGTGTGGCTGACGATACGGCTCATGCCTGATTAGAAATTCGGCATCTGACTTTTTGCATCTGAAGAAGAGGCTCTGGATTTTTTATGGATATTCTCAAAGCACGTAAAAAAGCTGCTGAACGCAAGCGAGCTCAGAAAAAAAAGCAGCCGGAACCACTCGCGGAAGCGCAGCCAAAGGATCAAAAGGACAGGCCACACGAACAGGCTGACCAGCACCTGTCCGGTATTACCAAGGAAGAAACCGATCCGATAAACGATGCGCCCCTACCAGAAGAACCATCAATCAAGGCATCAAAAACGGATGTTCCCGCAGAAGCCGCGCTTCCGATGGCCGAATTTTTGACATTTCGCCTGAGCGGAGAGGAATATGCATTGCCTGTTGAAATAGTCCGGGAAGTCTTGAAAATCAGATCGTGCACGCCCGTTCCGAATGCGGCCGCTCATGTCCTCGGGATCACCTCGCTGCGGGGAGCGGTTCTTCCTGTCGTGGATCTCTGCGGACGGCTTGGTCTTGCGCCCGGCAGCCGGGATGTGAAATCACGCATTCTGGTTCTGAATACCGATGAGGAAGACATTGGCCTTGTTGTTGACCGGGTGACCGGGGTATTAAAAGTGCCGCACGATGCTATCCAGCCGGTTCCCGAACATATTGAACATGGCGCTGAATTACTTGACGGCATTGTGCGAAAAAACGAAAAACTCTATATTCTGCTCTCGCTTGAGCGGGCAGTACCATGACGGATGGGATAAGGAAAAGAAACCACACATAAAGGGTGATCCTATGAACATGCTGACGTCCATGAATTTGAAAACGCGAGCCGTGCTGATGACGATTGGCATCCTGTTGCTCGTTCTTGCCTTCAATACGCTGGTGAATATTACTGCGGCCACACAGCGATATCGGGAAGCGCTCATGGCGCGTACAACAACGATTGCCGAGGATATCAGGAAAGAGGTAAGCAAGGCAATTGTGTCGGGCCGGTTTTTGCATGCCATTCCGGGAATGGGAGAACGGCTGCACAGCCTGATGGAAGAGGATGCGGATATCCAGGGAATCATGATCATGAACCTCGACGGCAGAGTGTTGTATGCCGGTGACCGGTCGCTTGAGAACAAAATTCTTGCTACGGCGACAACCAGAAAAGCACTTGCGGGAACCAAGCCGATTATCCAGCAGGACGGCGGTCACTACGAAAAAGTTATTCCCCTGTTTGATCCTGCAGGAAAAAAGACGGGAGTTTTGAGGATTGCACTCAAGGAAGAGGTCGTGAACCGGCAGATCGGAAGCCTCCTCCAATGGTCGCTCATGGTAAGTTTCATCAGTTTTCTGATTGCTGCAATCCTGGTCTATTATCTGATCGACCGGGTGATTACCCGGCCGATTATGGAAATGGGCGAGACTGCCGGCAGAATGGCTGCTGGAGATCTGTCCGGAGGAATTACGGTCAAGGGAAAAACCGAGATAGCAAACCTCGCGGGAGCCATCAACACGATGTCCGCCAATCTTAAAGAGATGCTGCGCAAAATCAAGGGAACAGGAACCGGATTAACCGATGCATCGAAACTGGTTGTGGGCGCGGTACACCGAATGAGCGAGGGCGCTCGCATCCAGCAGGAATCGACCGATCAGACAGCGACGATTGTGAATGAAATGGCCGCGTCGATTAAAAGCGTGGCTGAAAATACACGAGAAATGTCACAGGCTGCCGCGAGTGCTTCTTCGTCCGCCTCAGTGATGGCTTCCTCTCTTGCAGACGTCGCTTGCAATACCGGTGAGCTGGCTGGCTCGGTTGAAGATACCTCGTCATCCATCGGGCAGATGATTGTTTCCATCAAGCAGGTTTCGGATAACACGAACACCGTTGCCTCGGCTGCAGAACAGACCTCGCTTTCCATCATCGGGATGAGCGAATCGATTCGCGAAGTGGAGCAGCGGGCAGTGGAATCGGCCCGGCTTGCGGAGAAGGTTTCCCGCGATGCTTCTCAACGGGGAATGGTTGCTGCTGCAGAGGCGATGAAAGGAATGCAGAACATCCGCGAAGCGGTTGAAGCGACCGCGGCAGTGATCAATCGTCTCGGAAAACGCTCTCAGGAAATCGGCCAGATTCTCAAAGTGGTGGATGAAGTGACAGACCAGACAGGCTTGCTTGCCCTGAATGCCGCGATTCTTGCGGCGCAGGCAGGAGAGCGGGGCAAGGGCTTTGCGGTTGTTGCCGAAGAAATCAAGGATCTGGCAGAACGCACCGCAGCATCAACGCAGGAAATTGCCACCCTTGTTCTGGCGGTGCAGGAAGAAACAGCAGAAAGCGTTCACGCGATGGGTAAAGGACTGAGGGCGGTCGAAACAGGATCATCCCTCGTCACGGTGACGAATGAAGTCCTTGAACAGGTTGCCGAAAGCTCCCGCCGGTCTTCGGACATGGCGCGAGCCATAGAAAAAACAACGGGCGAACAAGCCAAAGGGGCCGCCCGAATCATGGAAACGTCGGCCGGAATTGCGTCCCAGATCGAACAGATTGCTGCTGCGTTACAGGAACAGCGCAAGGGAAGCGAACGGATTGCACAAGCAGCCGAACGGATGCGGGAGATCACGCAACAGGTGCAAGCAGCTACCCAGGAACAGACGATTGGAAGCAGAAAGATCGCGGATGCTGTTGAGTCGGTCACGGTCCAGGCAGCCCAGGTTGCGCGGTCCACATCCGAGCAAAGCAACGGGGCGCATCAGATCAGCGAGGCAATCAGTAATATACAACGCATCACCCAGGATACGGTGGACGTATCAA
>JBAZLV010000062.1:0-8836 GCA_041650055.1 Nitrospirota bacterium
TTCCGGATGGCGTAGAGATGGTGATGCCAGGGGACAACATGAGCTGCTCGGTAGAACTGATCACCCCGATAGCTATGGACAAAGAACTTCGGTTCGCCATTCGTGAAGGCGGCCGGACCGTCGGAGCTGGCGTTATTACTGAAGTGATCGAATAAAAACCAGCGGAAAGAACTTCATATCCGTTCGGATTAAAACGAGTGAGGCTATAATACATGCGGGAAATCGTGTTGCTTGCTTGCAGCGAATGTAAGCGGAAAAATTATTCAACTACAAAAAACAAACGGAACACTCCTGATAAATTGAATCTGGAAAAGTACTGCCGCTTCTGTCGCAAACATACCGTGCACAAGGAAACCAAGGCATAAATGATAAAACAGGCCAGTAGCTCTAATTGGTAGAGCTCCGGACTCCAAATCCGGCTGCTGGGGGTTCGAGTCCCTCCTGGCCTGCCATATTCCTTGCAGAAAGAGGCTGGAGATGTTTAAAAAAATAGCGGAATTTTTACTGGAAGTAAAACTGGAATTGAAAAAGGTGGTTTTTCCCACAAAAAAGGAAGTCATCGGTTCAACGTGGGTCGTTATTATTACGGTGATTATTTCCGCCATCTTTTTAGGACTGGTTGACATGGGACTAGGATCCATGATGACCCGTATCTTTAAATAAGAGACTATTATGCCAAAAAACTGGTACGTTGTTCATACATATGCAGGATTTGAAAACAAAGTGAAGGCCGGGATTCAGGAGACGGTTTCAAAGCTCGGGCTTCAGGAAAAGATCGGACAAATTCTGGTTCCGACGGAAGAAGTCATGTCGATCAAAGCAGGAAAAAAACGCAAATCCCAGAGAAAATTTTTTCCAGGGTATATTTTGATTGAAATGGAGATGGATGACCATACCTGGCATATCATCAAGGAAACACCAAAGGTCACGGGGTTCGTCGGAGGAAATACGGATCCTACTCCCTTAAGCGAGGAAGAAGTAAAAACCATCCTGAAGCAAACAGAAGAAGGTGCTGTTGCCCCCAGCCAGCCAAAAGATATTTATCAAAAAGGGGACCGTGTCAGGGTTATCGATGGACCGTTCAGCAGTTTCATTGGAACCGTGGAAGATGTCAATCCAGCACACGGCAGGCTCTGGGTGATGGTCAGTATTTTTGGACGCTCGACCCCAGTGGAATTAGAATTCCTTCAAGTGGAACGCGAAAAAGAGAAATAACAGTCTTATCAGACGTTCAGATACGTAGAGGAGCTATCAATGGCAAAAGAGATTACGGCAAAAATAAAACTTCAGGTTCCGGCAGGCAAAGCAAATCCTGCTCCGCCGGTAGGTCCTGCGCTTGGTCAGCACGGGGTCAATATCATGGAGTTCTGCAAGGCGTTCAATGCCAAGACCCAAAAAATGGGAGAGACCATCGTTCCGGTTATTATTTCGGTTTACTCGGATCGTTCTTTCACTTTTATTACCAAGACACCTCCTGCTGCCGAACTGCTGAAGAAGGCTGCTGGAATCATCAAAGGATCCGGCGTTCCCAATAAAGATAAAGTCGGGAAAGTGACCCGCGCTCAGATTAAAGAAATTGCTCAAACGAAGCTTCCTGATCTGAATGCAGCGAGTGTTGAATCAGCCATGCGCATGATCGAAGGTTCTGCAAAGAGCATGGGACTTGAAGTAGTTGAATAAAGGTTTTTCCCGGTGACGGGATTGAGGTTGATTTTATTTGTATGCGGGAGGTTCGGATGAATGCCCGACCGTTTGCACCGCGAGGAGGAAGTATGTCAGGAAAGAAATATAAAACACTTGCAGCGTTGGTTGATCGTACCAAACAGTACAGTCTCGAGGAAGCAATCGGACTTGCCAAAAAAACAGCGAAGGCAAAATTTGATGAAACCGTTGATCTTGCCATAAAACTCGGCGTTGATCCCAAGCAGGCTGATCAAATGGTCCGCGGGACGGTTGTGCTTCCGCACGGAACCGGGAAAAAAGTAAAAATCCTGGTGTTTGCAAAAGGAGAAAAGGATAAAGAAGCGCGGGATGCCGGAGCCGAGTATGTCGGTGCTGAAGATCTTGCAGACAAGATTCAGAAAGAAGGCTGGACAGATTTTGATACGGTCATAGCAACCCCGGATTTGATGGGTCTTGTGGGGAAACTGGGAAAAGTGCTCGGTCCACGCGGTTTGATGCCAAATCCTAAAACCGGGACCGTTACCTTCGATATTGCAAAAGCAATCAAGGATGTCCGGGCAGGGAAAGTCGAATACCGGGTAGAGAAGGCCGGCATCGTGCATGTTCCGATAGGCAAGGCGTCCTTTGATGAAAACAAACTGATAGCCAATGCAAAGTCAATCATTGAATCGGTTTTGAAAGCGAAACCCTCTTCCAGCAAAGGAAAATATGTAAAAAGCATCAATGTGTCATCCACCATGGGACCAGGCGTTAAGATAGATGCTTCCCTGATTGAAAAGATAATGGGATAAGAATACGTTTGAATAAATAAAAAACGGTCGATCCTTTATAAAGGAATGCGGTCCGAGACAGCAGGTGCCGGAACAACAGGTTTGAAATGCTGTTCCAGCTTAATTGATTCGGCCTGCCGAGACCCGGTAAAAGAATGCATGCGCTGCTTTCTTTTAAGATTTCCGGGCTGGTCATCGGAATCTTGAAAGAAAGGAGGGTTCAGTGAACAAGCAGAAGAAAAAGGAAAGCATTGACGAGTTGCATGAAAAGTTTAGCCGTGCAACATCCGCTGTTATCACCGGATACACGGGCATCAATGTGGAGCAGATCACGGATCTTCGTGCAAAACTGCGCAAATCACAGGTCGAATACCGGGTGGTTAAAAACACCCTGGCCCGTAGAGCTGCAGAAGGAACCGGCTTGGAACCGCTCAAGGATCATTTTGTCGGCCCGGTCGGGATTGCGCTTGGATATGGTGATGTCGTTGCTCCCGCGAAGGTACTCTTTGATTTCAGCAAAACGCAAAGCAAACTCCAGCTCAAAGTGGGCGTGCTTGATGGAAAGCTGCTGAATCAGGCGGACGTACGAGCTTTAGCAACCTTGCCGTCGTTGAATGAGCTTCGCGGAAAAATCGTCGGTCTGCTCCAGGCGCCGGCTTCACGGATTGTGGGCGTGCTCGCAGCACCAGGCGGTCAAATCGCCAGAGTGATGAAAGCAAAAGCAGATAAAGGGTAATCATGGCTCGTCCTAAAAACGGGTCAGGTGTTCAATATAAAAGTTTTGATATTTTATGAGGAGGAATAGTTCCATGGCTGATTTAGGAAAACTGGTTGATGAACTGAGCGGGTTGACCGTTCTTGAAGCTGCAGAATTGAGCAAGATGCTGGAAGAAAAGTGGGGTGTTTCCGCAGCGGCACCCGTAGCAGTCGCAGCTGCAGGAGCTCCCGCAGCAGCTGCAGCAGAAGAAAAAACATCGTTTGATGTGATTCTTGCAAACGCAGGAGCACAGAAAATCAATGTGATCAAGGTTGTTCGCGAGTTGACCGGCCTCGGCTTAAAAGAAGCAAAGGACCTTGTCGAAGGTGCGCCGAAACCGGTAAAGACCGGGGTCGCCAAAGATGAAGCAGAAACCATGAAGAAAAAGCTTACCGAAGCCGGTGCCACAATCGAGATAAAGTAAGTTCCATACAAGTTTCTTGTATTGAGTCCTTGCCCTCCGGCATCAGTCCGGAGGGCAGAGGACTTTTTGCGTTTATGGATACAGGGTTGAAACAGTTCAAAACTATGAGCATTACGAAGTCTATGACGTCCAAAGAGGTGTGAACATGTCCAGGGAAAAAAGAGAACTTGTCCGGATTCGCAAAGATTTTTCCAAAATCCCTACTATTCTTGAAATACCGGATCTCATCGAAATACAAAAACGGTCTTATGATTTTTTTCTTCAAAAAGATATTTTTTTTGATAAGAGAAAGGACATAGGTCTCCAAGCTGCCTTTAAAAGCGTTTTTCCCATTTACGACTTCAACGAGACGGCAATGGTGGATTATCTTGGTTATTCGCTCGGAGATCCCAAATACAGCATCTGGGAATGCCTCCAGCGCGGGACTACGTTTGCAGCGCCTTTGAAGATCAAGACACGCCTTGTTTTCTTCGAAAAGGATGAACAAACGACGACCAAGCGGGTAAAAGACATCAAAGAACAGGAAGTGTATGTCGGCGACCTCCCGCTCATGACGGATACGGGAACCTTTATCGTAAACGGGACTGAACGGGTTGTGGTGAGTCAGCTGCATCGGTCTCCCGGAGCATTTTTTACTCACGATAAGGGCAGGACACATGCGAGTGGCAAAATACTCTATTCAGCCCGCATCATTCCGTATCGTGGCTCCTGGCTTGATTTTGAATTCGACGTCAAAGACATCGTCTATGTGCGCATAGACCGCAGGCGAAAAATTCCCGCAACTATTTTCCTCAAGGCATTCGGGTACTCGAACGAGGATTTACTCAAGATGTATTATCCGATCGAGGACATTCGGCTCAAAAAAGAAGGATTTACCCGGAGTGTTCATGCGGATGTTCTCGTGGGCTTGAAGGCTCCTGTCACGCTTACGGACAAGAACACCCGTGAGCAGATCGTGAAGGAAGGAGCGAAAATTACCCGTCTTGCAGTCAAGAAAATGGAAGCTGCAGGAATTACCGAAATTCCAATCTTACGTGATGAACTGATTGACCGGGTCGTTCTTCGGGATGTCATTGACCCGGAAACCGGTGAAGTGCTGCTTCCGGCGAATGAAAAAATTACCGACGCGTTTCTTACCAAGATTGCGGCAACCAAAGTGGAAAAAATGGAAGTGATTTACATGGACGGCATCCATGTGATCGGCGCCATTCGGGATACGCTTCTTTCAGACAAGGTACAGACTTCCGACGAAGCGCTTCTTGAAATTTACCGAAAAATGCGGCCGGGAGAACCACCGACCGTTGACATGGCGCGGAACCTGTTTGCCGGGATGTTTTTCAACGGGAAGCGGTATGATCTTTCAAATGTCGGACGACTCAAGCTCAATAAAAAATTAAAACTCGATATTCCCATTGAAAAAACCACATTGACCGCGCAGGACGTTGTCGAGGTGGTACGCTACCTGGTCAATCTCAGAACCGGCAAAGGGGAAGTGGATGATATCGATCATCTCGGAAACCGGAGAGTTCGTTCTGTCGGTGAACTGCTCGAAAACCAGATCCGCGTCGGGCTTGCCCGCATGGAGCGCGCAATTAAGGAACGGATGAGTCTCCAGGACATTGACACCCTGATGCCGCATGACATTATTAATCCGAAGCCGGTTATCGCGACCATCAAGGAATTTTTCGGGTCGAGCCAACTCTCGCAATTTATGGATCAAACCAATCCTCTTGCCGAGATCACGCATAAGCGACGGCTTTCAGCTCTCGGTCCCGGCGGGCTTACCCGCGAGCGAGCAGGCTTCGAAGTTCGCGACGTCCATACAACGCATTACGGAAGGATCTGTCCGATCGAAACCCCTGAAGGTCCGAACATCGGTCTCATCGTCTCGCTTGCAACCTATGCCCGGGTGAATGATTATGGTTTTATTGAAGCCCCATACCGTGAGGTCAAGGGCAGTAAAGTGACGGATGAGATCGACTATCTATCGGCGGTTGATGGTGAAAATTATGTCATTGCCCAGGCCAATACCCCGGTTGACGGGCGGGGCAAGATAGCAGTGGATAGTGTGTCAGCCCGTGTTGGCGGCGAATTCAAACTGGTGAGTGCAGAAGAGGTCCAGTTCATGGATGTTTCTCCGAAACAGATCGTTTCGGTTTCAGCCGCTCTGATTCCATTCCTCGAAAACGACGACGCAAACCGTGCTCTTATGGGATCGAACATGCAGCGCCAGGCTGTGCCCCTTTTACGGCCGCAAGCACCGATTGTTGGAACAGGAATGGAACGGGTTGCTGCACGCGACTCAGGCGCTATCGTTTCAGCCAAGCGCGAGGGAATTGTCGATGCAGTGGATTCGACCAGAATCACGATTAAAGGAGAAGATGCAAAAGGCCGGACAGTTATTGACAATTATCCTTTGACCAAGTTTTACCGATCAAATCAGAACACCTGCATGAACCAAAAACCCATTGTTCGCGCAGGCGACAAGATTAAAAAAGGGCAGGTTATTACTGATGGCCCTGCCACGGATTTGGGAGAGCTGGCCCTTGGCCAGAATGTCCTTGTTGCGTTTATGCCGTGGAGCGGATACAACTACGAAGACGCGATCATTATCAGCGAGAAACTCGTCAAGGAAGACCGTTATACTTCGATCCATATTGAGGAATTCGAGATTGAGGCGCGTGATACCAAACTGGGAAAAGAAGAGATCACCCGTGACATTCCAAACCTTGGTGAAGAAACACTCCGCAATCTTGATGAGAACGGGATTATTCGGATCGGCGCAGAAGTCATGCCCGGCGATATCCTGATCGGGAAGGTAACTCCGAAAGGCGAGACCCAGCTTACGCCCGAAGAAAAACTGCTGCGTGCCATTTTCGGAGAAAAAGCTGGAGATGTTCGAGATGCTTCTCTCTATGCGCCTCCGGGCATCGAAGGGACCGTTATCGATGTCAAAGTCTTCTCCCGCAAAGGTGAAGATAAAAATGAGCGTTTGAAAACCCAGGAAAGCGAAGAAATAGGCCGGCTTCAGAAGGAATATCAGGATGAGGTTCGCGCACTCAAGGAAGACCGGTATAAACGAATTCGGCGGCTGTTAATAGGGAAAACGGCAGCAGATAAGGTTGTGAACAGCAAGTCAGGAAAGACCGAGCTTGCAAAAGGAAAAAAGATTACCGTTGAAATTCTCGACAAACTCCCGGAAAAGGATTATGCCAAGATCAAGGTGGAATCCGAAGATTATCCAGCCAAGCTGCAGGAGATTCTCGACAGTTCAGAAAACCAGCTCAGCATTCTGGAAACCATCTATGATGAAAAAATCGGGAGATTGAAACGAGGCGATGATTTGCCTCCGGGTGTGGTCAAACTCGTGAAAGTGTATGTTGCCATGAAACGCAAACTTTCCGTGGGCGACAAGATGGCAGGAAGACACGGAAACAAGGGTGTTGTCTCACGAATCGTGCCGGAAGAAGATATGCCGTATCTTCCGGACGGAACCCCAGTCGAGATCGTATTGAATCCGCTCGGTGTTCCTTCTCGTATGAACGTGGGACAGATTCTCGAGACCCATCTTGGCTGGGCTGCAAAAGCGCTTGGTCTTCATGTCGCGACTCCGGTATTTGACGGGGCAACAGAAGATCGAGTTCGTGCATTGTTGAAAGATGCAAAACTTCCGGTCACCGGCCAGTCCGTGCTGCATGATGGCCGTACCGGTGAACCATTTGACAAGCCAGTGACGGTTGGATACATGTATATGCTGAAGCTTCACCACCTCGTTGATGACAAGCTGCATGCACGTTCGATCGGCCCGTATTCACTCGTGACCCAGCAGCCGCTTGGTGGCAAGGCGCAGTTCGGCGGACAACGGCTTGGTGAAATGGAAGTCTGGGCGCTCCAGGCATACGGAGCTGCCTATTGTTTGCAGGAATTCCTGACCGTCAAGTCTGATGACGTATCCGGGCGGGCGAAAATTTACGAAGCCATTGTTAAAGGGGAAAATTCGCTTGAGCCTGGTTTGCCGGAGTCTTTTTATGTGCTTGTCAAGGAGCTTCAGAGCCTGTGTCTGGATATTGAACTGATCGAGCGGAAAAACGAAAAAGAACGGGTGATCGGGCTCGAGAAGATTTCATCAGCACGATAAGAAATAAAAATTCTAAATTCGAAATTCTAAAGAATTAAAATTTCGTTTAGGATGCAGTGCTTGCGATTTGGAATTTGTTTTACACTAGGGAGGTTTCTGTGGAAGAGAGACAACAACTGACTGAGAGTAAAGCACGAGCGGATGTCATGAGTTTGTTTGACAAACCGAAAGATATTAACTTTGACGCCATGCGGATAAAAATAGCCTCGCCTGACCGGATCAAGGAATGGTCATATGGGGAAGTGAAAAAACCGGAAACCATCAATTACCGTTCGTTTAAGCCCGAACGCGACGGTCTTTTCTGTGCCAAAATATTCGGCCCCATCAAGGATTGGGAATGTCTCTGCGGGAAATATAAACGCATGAAACACCGTGGTATTGTATGCGACAAATGCGGGGTTGAAGTTATCCAATCCAAAGTTCGCCGCGAACGCATGGGACATATTGAGCTCTCCTCTCCTGTTGCCCATATCTGGTTTCTGAAGGGATTGCCCAGCAGGATCGGAACCCTTCTCGACATGACTCTTCGGCAGCTGGAAAAGGTCCTTTATTTTGAAGGCTATGTTGTCATCGATCCGGGTGATTCGCCACTTAAAACAAAGGAGCTTCTCACCGAAGAAAAATTTCGCAAAGCTCAGCAGGAATATGGAATGGGCGCTTTTAAGGCAGGCATGGGAGCCGAGGCTATTCGTGAAATGCTCAAGTCCATAGATCTTGAGACTGAATCTGAGGACATGAGAACCAAGATTGAGACCGCGACGTCCATGGCTACGAAGAAGAAACTCACGAAGCGGCTCAAGGTTATTGAATCGTTCCGCAAGTCCGGGAATAAACCGGAATGGATGATCCTCGATGTAATCCCTGTCATTCCGCCGGAGCTGCGGCCTCTTGTTCCGCTTGAAGGAGGACGCTTTGCAACCTCTGATCTCAACGATCTCTATCGGAGAGTGATCAACCGGAATAACCGGTTGCGTCGATTAGAAGAGCTGAAGGCTCCTTCCGTGATCGTACGGAATGAAAAGCGAATGCTCCAGGAAGCAGTTGACGCGTTGTTCGATAATGGC
>JBAZLV010000063.1:0-8769 GCA_041650055.1 Nitrospirota bacterium
GGTTGCGATTAGATTTTCTTCATTATTCAGCTCTTACGGAGCGCGAAAAAGATAGAATTGAAGAATTGATGAACGAGCGGATTATTGAGAATCACCCTGTTACGACAGCTGTTATGGATGTGAATCAGGCGGTTGCCTCGGGTGCCATGGCGCTTTTCGATGAAAAATATGGTGAAAAAGTACGGGTTGTCACGGTAGAGGATGTGAGCAAGGAGCTCTGCGGCGGAACTCATGCAAAAGCAAGCGGCGATATTGGTATGTTCAAGATTCTTTCCGAGGGAGGCGTTGCAGCTGGTGTACGAAGGATCGAGGCTGTTGCCGGAAAACAAGCGTATCAAAAAATAACAGACGAGAAAAAGCAGCTTCGTGAAATTTCAAATATTTTGAAAGTTTCTGATGCTGATGTTGTTAGCCGTGTTGAGAAACTAATTCATCAACTCGACAATTCAGAACATGCACTGCAACGACTCAAAGATACATTGCAGTCATCACAAGCAGGCGACATAATCGGCGAGGCGCGGGATGTTCATGGAATCAAGGTTCTTGCAAAACGGGTTGATAATCTCGGGCCAAAGGAACTTCGTGATTTTGGTGATAAGCTAAGAGACAGACTTGGCACGTGTGTTCTTGCGCTGGGTTCGGTGGCCGACCAAAAGGTTAATTTGATCGTGATGGTTTCCAGGGATATTACCACAAAATTTCATGCCGGCGAAATCATCAAAGAAATGGCTGCTATTTTAGGTGGCACTGGTGGAGGCAAGCCGGATATGGCTCAATCAGGTGGAAAGGACCCTGAGAAATTGGTTCCGGCTCTTGATGCATTGGATGCTATTATTGCAAGAAAACGGTAGTATCACCATGAGGTCCCTATGAGTATAAAAAATTCGATAAAATTATTGCAAAGCAAGGGTAAAAAAACCGGGCAGTTCCTGAAAAAAAATCTCTGGCTGATGTTTCTTCTGGCAACAGGAGCCCTTGTTTTGTGCATTCATATCTATATCGCCTTGTTTATCCCTCCTTCAAAGGAACGTATCTGGAAGGAAATTGCGATCAATGAAGGCATGAGCTTTAAGGCGATTGCAGGGGTGCTCGAAAAGGAAGGGGTCATCCGTTATCGAAGCCATTTTGAAATCATGGGTCGAATCGCGGGAATCACCCGAAAAATTCGCATGGGATATTACGGATTGAATACAAATATGAGCATGTGGGAAGTGCTCGATGTATTGCGAAACGGAAAGATTATTGAATACCAGGTGGTGGTTCCGGAAGGATACAATATGTATCAAATCGGATGGACGCTTTCAAATACGCCACTGATATCGAATCCGAATGATTTTATCAATCTTGTCAAAAAGAAGGAATACGTGCATTCACTCGGAATTCAGGCTGACACCCTTGAAGGATATCTTTTTCCTGACACCTACTATCTGCCGAAAGGCATCAAGCTGGAAGATATTCCTAAACGAATGGTGCAGCGTTATAAAGCAGTTTTTGTTGATAGCTATCGAAGCCGTGCAAAGGAACTGGGATTTTCCGAACATCAGATCGTCACGCTCGCGTCTATTATCGAGAAAGAAGCAAAGGTTCCATCTGAACGGAAACTCATTGCTGCCGTCTACCTCAATCGTTTAAAAAAAGGAATGAAACTCCAGGCAGATCCCACGGCAGTCTATGGGACAAAAGCATGGGTAACCAATGTCACCAAGGAAGATTTAAAACGAAGATCTCCTTATAACACGTACCTTCGAAAAGGCCTTCCGCCCGGGCCGATCGCAAACCCTAGCTCCGGATCGATTCTCGCAGCCCTGTATCCTGAGAATGTCGATTATCTTTTCTTTGTTGCTCAAGGAGACGGCAGTCATTATTTCTCCACAGAGTTTAAAGAGCATGAAAAGGCCATTGGAAGATATAAAAAGAACAGGAAGGCAAAGAAAAATCTTGCCGTAAAAGCAGGAGAATAATTTATGTGAAGTGGTTCTCTAAAATCGCTTCTGTTGCAGCCGACGCTATCCCCTCTGCCTTGGATTGAGCGCATCCGCAGTCCTTCTCCTAACAAGTTATAGCCAAGAACCGTGATGAGAATTGCAAGCCCGGGAAATGCGGAAAGCCACCACGCGATCCCAGCATAATGCCAATCAGTGTAGCAATTCCAACTGCAATAAATCCTACCGGTAGCGAAATACGTCCTCCCCAAAGCATACGGGGAAAAATATCTCTTCCCAGTTCGTCTGTTCCAAGAGGATGGGAAAGGGTCGGTCCCATAAGACTAGTCATTCTTTCTCAGCCTTCCAAATTGTAATTTTGCTTACTGTTGCTGAAGTTCCCGGTCTTGCCACCAATCCAACGGTACCTTGATTACACGTCTCATCCGCAAAGCTTGCGAGATATTTGTCATTAATATAGATATCAAATTTTGAGTCGTAAGCAATAATTTCAAAGGTATTCTCCGATTCTCCACGATTGAGATATGGAGTAGACGTAAATGGTATTATATAGTCCTCTTTCCCGGTTTCTTGTATACTTACTGCATATTGACCCTTGATATTGAAAAGCAGGGAATAACCCCGGAACTGTGTCCCTTGCTTGGTAAAACGAAAAAAAACCTTGAAACAATTTTGACCTTTTTCTATTTTTTTATTAAATTCCATTTTCCCTTCGAGAACTATATTTTGTAATTGGTCGAATGGCGGCGGATAAAAACAACGCGCAGGATTCGGGGTTTGCTGTCTCGAAGTCAGTTGCAATTTTCCCCAGTGGTAAGAATCGCCTTCATTATACAGAACAGAAAGATACTTATGCTTTTTCATGTCGTCTTCGAGAAGCATATCTCCTTTTTTAATATTCTTTAAAAGTGGGGTATTGAATATCTGAGGTTCATTTTTTGGAATAGGTGTCGGAGACACGATATCATCTTTCATGATTCGGCTTGGGTTGTCAGTCAATTGCATTACTTTTGTTTTTGACCATGCTTCGTTTGCAGAAATCACTTCAAGGATTCCGATGCGAACCAATTCCTGAAACAGCAGCATTCCATCATCTCCTGTTACCACTTTTTTTCTTGCTGCAAATAAACGATCTCCATTCTTTATGCCCTGGTTACTTCCAAGGTTGACAATCATAATATCTTTGGCACTGCCTTCGATTTTCCCTATAAGAGGATAGGATGATATTATTTCTCCTGCACAATCATTCCCCAGATAGGTTGGAGGATAGTTTGGCCGGGATAATTCTTTTACCAGTTCTGCCTGTCCTGTTGCGACGTCTATAACGCTACAGCGAAGAGCAAGTTGGTTTTCTGCTTTCTTATATAAAATCATATGAATGAATTTTTCAACATTCAAAATTTTCCCAAGCTTTATGACAGTGTTTTGGTCTGTAGCTCCGGTATGTTGGAACGCCTGTTCGCGTAAAATAGTATTTACTCTCTGACGGTCAACAATCAGATATTTCTTTGATTCAATGAGGCGTTGATTCAATGCAACTTGTACTTCTTCCATCTTTTCTATTGTGACATCCCCGCGTTTTTCCATTGAAAACATCGCAAACGAAGTCTGAGCGCCAATATTGCTAGACGAAAAGATAAAAACAATAAAAAAAACAAAAAAGAATATGCGTTTGTACATAGTTCCTCCTGGGTGGAGATATCAAGGTCTAAATTTTTTGTCGAATCATGTGATACTGGTATACATAATTCTATTCCCTCTGCCTTGGATCAAGCGCATCACGCAGACCTTCGCCTAATAAATTATAACCAAGAACTGTGATAAGAATTGCAAGTCCTGGAAATGCTGAAAGCCACCACGCGATCTCGATGTTATCCTTTCCGGAAGAAAGCAGGCTTCCCCAGCTCGGGGTGGGGGGCTGGACTCCCAGACCAAGAAAACTGAGCGCTGATTCGATAAGAATTGCCCCGCCTATCCCCATGGTTGCTGACACGAAAATCGGGGAGAGCCCATTCGGAAGAATATGTTTCATCATGATCCGGGTATCAGTTCCTCCCATGGCATGCGCGGCAAGCACAAATTCACGTTCTCTGAGCGATATGAATTCTGCGCGAACGAGCCGAGCGGGCTCCATCCAACTGGTGAGGCCGATCACGATCATAATATTAATAATGCTCGGCTCCAGAATTGCGATTACGGTGAGTACCAGAAAAATCGTGGGAATGCTCAGCATGACGTCCACGCTTCTCATGACGATGCTGTCGATCCATCCACCATAATAGCCGGCAAGCGATCCCAGCATGATCCCGATTAGTGTTGCTATGCCGACGGCAATAAAACCGACTTCGAGTGAAATTCGTCCGCCCCACAGCATACGGGAAAAAACATCTCTTCCCAGTTCATCTGTTCCAAGAGGATGGGAAAGGGTAGGTCCCATGAGGATATTTTTTATATCAATCGCTGAAGGGTCATACGGTGCAATCAGCGGAGCAAAAATCGACAGAACAAAAACGGTTAGAACCATAGCTCCGCCAAGAACTGCAAGCTTGTTTTGAAGCAGCAGTTGGATGGTTCGGGTAAAAAATGATTCTGATTTTTGATTTTTGTTCATATTGATTATCTCAAGCGTATGCGCGGGTCCGTGAATGCGTATGCTATATCAGCAAGAAAATTCCCGAGCATGGTCAAAAATGCTGCCGGGACCAGGATCCCCATGGCAAGATTATAATCACGCGAGAACACTGCCTGGTATAAAAGCTGTCCCATTCCTGGAATGCTGAAAACGGTTTCCATGATTACGCTTCCGCCGATGATTCCTGGAATGGCAAGCCCCAGAATAGTGATCACCGGCATAAGTGCATTTCGTAAGGCATGTTTGTAAATTACTTCACGTTCTGGCAGCCCTTTTGCCCGCGCAGTTCGGATATAATCCTGGCGCAGGACTTCCAACATGTTGTTTCTCATATACCGGGAAAGACCTGCCAATCCGGTAAAAGCCGAAACAAATACGGGAAGGACAAGATGCGCTCCGACGTCCAACAGCCATCTCCAACTCCATTTTTCGATGCCGTCGATGCCAAGGCTTTGAATTCCTGAAATAGGTAATACTCCCCATTGAACACCGAGAAGATAAATAAGCAGAAGGGCGAGCCAGAACGAAGGGGTTGAAAATCCAACAAACACAAATATGGTTGTGAACCGGTCTAAAAGGGAATATTGGCGTGTCGCAGACATGATGCCGATTGGTATAGCGATCATCAAAACAAGCCCGAGCGACAAAAGGTTAATCGTAAGAGTAATAGGAAGGCTTTGAAGTATCTTGTCTTTTACTTTGCGGCCGTCGGCAAATGCAACTCCGAAGTCAAGTGTTACGAATTTTGTAATCCAGGTGGCATATTGTTTATGAATCGGCTGATCAGCACCGTAGAGGATTCTGAGCCGTTCACGTGCTTCAGAAGAAGCTTTTGAAGAAAATTCCATTTGCGCTTCAGCAGGTCCGCCCGGCGCCATATGCATGACCCCGAAGCTGAGGATCGTGATTCCGAATAAAATAGGAATCATGAGAAGAATGCGTTTTATAATATAGGTGAACATGAATGAATCCTAGTATACTAGCCGCTGGTTTCTGGATTGCGGTATCATATTCTAAAATACTGGGTGATTCAAGCGAAAACAGATTCTATTGTTTGATATGCAATATCGAACCTATTGAAAATATTGGATTGCTCAAGATATGAGCTTGACAATAGGAAACGGTCTGAGTATTATAAGTCCCTGCATTTGAGGATGCATTGATCGGGGCGTGGCGCAGCCCGGTAGCGTGTCTGCTTTGGGAGCAGAAAGTCGGAGGTTCAAATCCTCTCGCCCCGACCATTTTAAAATTAATTTCTCAAATGAATAGTGCGCCTGTAGCTCAGTTGGATAGAGCAACAGCCTTCTAAGCTGTGGGCCAGGGGTTCGAATCCCTTCAGGCGCGCCATAAAATTGAACATAAGCGTTTGGAGATGAGAACATCCTGGCCCAAGGGGTTTCAGGGGAAAGGTTCCCCTGAGCTTTGGGGAGATACCAGAGGGGCAAGCCCCTTTGGGGAGCCTTTTATGGGCGACGGGCAAGCGGGTTCGAATCCCTTCAGGCGCGCCATAAAAATTAAAATGATTTTTTTTGACTTAATCGAGCGATAATGTGCAAGGGAGTTCTCTGAATTCCTTTGACTTAGGGGGAGGTTCCAGAGGGGGCTCTAAGCTCCCTCTGGAAAATTTAAAATAATCCTTCTGTAAAAAGCAGTAGCATGTTGACAAACGAAACTTCAAGCTATAGAATACATTAAAGTTTCATACAGATTTTCACATCACATGGTGGGCGTAGCTCAGCTGGTAGAGCACAAGGTTGTGGCCCTTGTGGCCGCGGGTTCAAGCCCCGTCGCTCACCCCATTTTATTTTTGAAGAGACGGTCAAATGGCCGTCTCTCGGTATTTTAAAGTAACTATGCGCCCGTAGCTCAGCTGGATAGAGCGTCGGCCTTCGAAGCCGGATGTCGCAGGTTCGACTCCTGCCGGGCGTACCAAATTATATACGTTGATATTCAATCTTTACGCGCCTGTAGCTCAGTTGGATAGAGTGTCGGCCTCCGAAGCCGAAGGTCGTGGGTTCGACTCCCGCCAGGCGCGCCAATTATTTTTAGGGTAAAGAGTAAATATCTTTTTTGTTGCATCCCATGATGCGGATCAGTATAATGATCCCGCTTTTCTATATGTGGGCCGTTAGCTCAGTTGGTAGAGCAGCTGACTCTTAATCAGCGGGTCGAAGGTTCGACTCCTTCACGGCTCACCAGAATTTATAAGGTTTCCATCATGGAAACCTTTTTCTTTTTAATTAAAAGACCTGTTATAGATTCATTTCAATCGTCATCACGATAGCTCATTCATAATCGAAGAATAAATGATATTGATCCAATACTGGAGTGAGGCTATGAAACGACGATGCATAAGTACGGCGTCTATTATCGCATATCGTTGTCGAGACATCGAGCATTGTTCTCGTGCTCCTAAGTGAGTGAAAAAGGAGAGGGGAAGTAAAGCATAGATAGAAACAACTTCCCCAAGATGCCTTAAAAAAGCTATGGAAGAATTTAGAAAAAGGATACCGGAGAGCTATAGAAAAATTTTGATTATAGGCGGTTTTGGAGCTGCCGTCGGCGCTGGCATCGGTGGTTATGTTTCTGGAGGGATCGGGGCAGGAATAGGGGCAGTGATTGGAGATATAATCGGGCTCATAATAGGCCTGCTTATTAGAAAAAAATTAGACTTACAATCTCTCGTATCGATCGAAAGGATAGTGAATTTAGTTGTAGGGGTTATGGGTCTCGCACTGGCGATAGTAGGCATTATAGCATTTATATCAACGCTAAAATGGATATATGCTGCAGGTGTGTTGTTTTTTGGGGTCGGCGGAGTATATCTTTTAAAAATAAAAGATTAGGGCTGAAAACTTGAAGCACAACGCATTAAAACATGCCCCTTGTTTCAATTATTGCTTTAACAAATACTCATGAAAATAAACTATCCTAAATTTTGCTTTCTCATTTTAATGATCTTATACGGCATTATTTGTGCCGTTCATCCAAATGATTTTCATTTTCTCGATCGTGTTAACCTCATCGCTCATGAAGCAGGACATTTGTTGTTTAGCTGGTTTGGGGAATTTATCATGGTAATAGGAGGAACCATCGGACAGCTTTTTGTTCCTGCTGCATTTTCAATCTATTTTTACTTGAGACGAGATTTTTTTTCTTCTTCGGTGACCTGCTTTTGGACAGGTCAAAATTTTATCAATATATCCGTTTATGTAAAAGATGCCCAAGCTATGAATCTGCCGCTTGTTTCAATCGGTGGTGGTGACCCCATCCATGATTGGAATTATATTCTTTCCAAACTCAGTCTTCTTAAATTTGACCAGATAATAGGGTCCATGGTTTACAGCTTGGGACTAATTATCATGGTCGCTGCACTTGTATGGGGCTTTTTCAATTCTCAGAAAGAAGAACTGAAATTGAGCCACGAATAGAACGGAAATATCTCGCGCAAAGTCGCGAAGGACGCAAAGGCAAAAAAGATTTTTATATTTTAAAATTTAAAAACTATAGCTTTTCTCGGCGCCTTTGGCGTCTTAGCGCGAAAAAGATTTTTAACATATCTCACGAGGATCTCATCAAGTATCATCTCGTTCATCAAAGGAAATATTATGACCACATCATCTGTTGGAGCCAGCGCAAAGCGAAAAGCGTATTTCAATATCGTGTTTCCCTTATTTCTTACGTCGGTTATTGCCTATCTTGATCGGGTGAATATCGGCTATGCAGCATTGACCATGAATAAGGACCTCGGCCTCACGGCACAGATGTTCGGAATGGGAGCGGGCATTTTTTTTGCCGGATATATTTTGTTCGAGATACCCGGTGCCTTGATTGCTGAGAAATATTCTCCGAAGATATGGCTGGCACGGATCATGCTCTCATGGGGATTGGTATCGGGTCTTATGGTATTCATGACGAATGAATGGCACTTTTATATTTTGCGGTTCCTTTTAGGTGCGGCCGAGGCAAGTTTATATCCCGTGATTTACGCTTCATGCATTCCTCGATGGTTTAATACCCATGATCGTGCACGGGCGATTGCCATTCTCCTTACCTCGTTACAAATCTCAGGCATTATAAAAACTGCCAGAAAACCCCAGTCTTTTAAGACTGGGGATGAATGGCAGCCCGGAGCAATGCCAGTGATTTGCCTGGCGTTGCGGAGGTAATTCTGGCATGATCTTGTCATGGCCA
>JBAZLV010000064.1:0-8299 GCA_041650055.1 Nitrospirota bacterium
AAGATTACCCCAGAGCAAATAGCTCGGATTGAATACTTGCTTAACAGCAGGCCGAGAAAGTGTCTCGGTTATAAAACGCCATTGGAGGTTGCAGCCTCAAGCGTTGCACTTCGACATTGAATTCGCGAAATAAATATTCAATAAAAAAAACTCAATAATCAAACTGCTTGGAATTTGTGCTTATTGGATATTGTTTGTGATTTGGTTCTTGTTATTTGTTTTTGCCCTTAAAATCGCATCCGTCATGCGCGCAATCTGGACCATGTGCGAGACATCATGCACTCGTATAATTCGTGCTCCCCGTTCAATTCCCAGAGCGACGGTTGCGGCTGTCCCTTCATCTCGTTTTTCCGGAATCGGGATATCCAGCGTCGTGCCAATAAATTTCTTCCTTGATGTTCCAAGGACCAGTGGCCGATCGAGGCAGCGGAGTTCATCGAGTCGATTTATCAAGGTGAGATTGTGCTCAAGCGTTTTTCCGAAACCGATTCCCGGATCAAGCAATATTTTCTCACGATCAACACCGGCTTGTGCAGCGATCTCGAGCCCCTGTTCCAGGTATGCGATAACGTCCTGAACAACATCCTGATATTCCGGGTTCACCTGCATATCGCGGGGGGTGCCTTTGATATGCATGATGATTACTGCGGCTCCGTACTGTGCCGTTACGGCTGCCATGTCTTTTGAAAAACGGAGTCCGCTGATGTCATTAATCATCGAGCAGCCTGCCTGAAGCGCCTGCTCAGCAACACGTGCTTTATAGGTGTCCACGGAAAGAGGAACCGGAAGTTCCGCGGACAGCCGCTGAATAACTGGTAAAATTCTCGAACATTCCTCGTCCTCGGAAAGAGCGGTCGCACCAGGCCGCGTGGATTCACCGCCGATATCAATAATATCAGCGCCGGCAGCAACCATCTTCTTTGCGTGAATCACCGCCTTTTCGTAATCGTTATATCGGCCGCCGTCAGAAAAGGAATCAGGAGTGACATTCAAAATTCCCATGATATGCGTATGGCTGCCGAGGTCGAGGATTTTTCCTCCACAGTTAATTTTATAATCTGTACGCAGATAGTTGTCAAGCAGAGCGGAAATTTTTTTAAAGCAATCGGCAAGAACGCCGTTGGATGCGGCACGGGAATGAACCACGTGCTGCAGCCGATCTGCTGGCGCAGTCAAAATCAGCGACGAAGTATGATCTGTGGAGCGTGCTGAGCCGGACAACGAAAGGCAGGTTTCACTGTTTGCCGTGATGATGGCGCGAAGCAAATCCGTCTGTTCCGAAGTGAGCCCGTTTATGGTTACCGTGGCGGTCCCGTGACCGGAAAGGCGGATAGATGTCTGCATGGAACATGCTCCTATACCGCGGCGGGCTGGCCGTTAATGATTGCATCGATTTCCGCGGCATCGAGCGTCTCTTTTTCAAGCAGAGCCGCAGTCAGCGTGTCGAGCGTTTCCTTGCGCTCAGTGATAAGCCGCTTTGCTCTTTCATAGTTCTCGGATACAATGCGTTTTACTTCCTCATCAATTCCAATTGCGGTTTGTTCGCTGTAATCCCGATGCTGGGCAATCTCCCGGCCGAGAAATATTTGTTCTTCCTTTTTGCCGTAGGAAAGCGGGCCGAGCTTGTCGCTCATACCCCATTCCGTGACCATTTTCCTTGCCATGGACGTTGCGCGTTCGATATCGCTTCGTGCACCGGTGGTCATTTGCTGAAGCACAATTTCCTCGGCTGCACGACCGCCCATGAAGATGGCAATATCATTCAAGAGAAATTCACGGGTGTAATGGTACTTATCTGCCATCGGAAGCTGAAGCGTAACGCCTAAGGCCATACCCCGGGGAATGATTGAGACTTTATGCACCGGGTCTGTGCCGGGAATGAGTTTCGCCACAATCGTATGCCCGGCTTCATGGACTGCCGTGATGCGTTTTTCTTCATCACTAATCAGCATGGTTTTACGCTCAAGCCCCATCAGGATTTTATCCTTGGCCCGATCAAAATCCTCGTTTTCAACTTGTGTCTTGGATAATCGTCCGGCCAGAAGCGCTGCCTCATTCACGAGATTTGCCAGTTCAGCGCCGGATAATCCAGGCGTTCCCCGGGCAATCGCCTCGAGATCAACATTAGGCGCGAGTTTGATTTTTTGCGTATGCACCTTCAACACGCCGATCCTTCCATTTAAATCCGGACGGGGAAGAACTACCTGACGGTCGAAACGACCTGGCCGCAGAAGCGCGGGATCCAGCACGTCCGGGCGGTTCGTAGCGGCCACCAGAATGACTCCGTCATTGCTTTCAAAACCATCCATCTCAACGAGGAGCTGGTTCAGTGTCTGCTCCCGTTCATCGTGGCCACCTCCCAGGCCTGCTCCTCGGTGCCTGCCCACGGCGTCTATTTCATCGATGAAAATGATGCAGGGCGCATTCTTTTTGCCTTGCTCAAAGAGGTCGCGGACACGCGATGCGCCGACACCAACAAACATTTCCACAAAATCGGAACCGCTGATGGAAAGAAACGGAACGCCTGCTTCGCCTGCGATGGCACGCGCAAGAAGGGTTTTTCCCGTGCCAGGAGGGCCCACTAAAAGTACTCCCTTGGGTATTTTGCCGCCCAGCCGCTGAAATTTCTGCGGGTCCTTCAGAATTTCGATAATTTCCTGAACCTCAACCTTCGCCTCATCCATTCCAGCAACTTCATTGAACGTTACCTTCTTGGCACTGTCGTTCAAGAGCTTTGCCTTGCTTTTGCCGAATGACATTGCCTTGTTCCCGCCCATCTGCATGTTTCGCATGATAAAAAAGAACCATAATGCCATAAGGATCAACGGCGCCCAGATAACAAGGAAACTTGTCCAGGCTGATTCTTTTATGGGTTCGGCATTGATCTTCACACCCTTGGTGCGCAGATCCTTGACAAGGTCAGGATAATCAAGAAGATTGGTTTTGAACGCTTCACCTGTCTTAAGTGTGCCGGTCATTTCCAGGCCTTTGATGGTAACGTTATTTACTTCACCATTTGCGATTCTATCCATGGCCTCGCTGAACTGAAGCTGTTTAGCAGACTGATTGACTGCATTAAAAAGATTGAAAACAAGCACGGATATCACAAAGAACAAGAGTATCAGCGCAAGATTTTTATATGATGCTCCCACTAATAAGGCCTCCATTAATCAAGGTAAAATACATGAATTCACATACCGGATATTTCCCCGTAAGCGTGAAATAGTAACATATTCTAAAACGTGTGACAATAGATATAACGAAAAGGCTTATCGTTCATCCATGGGAAGTACAGCTATATACGGAAGATTCCGGTAGCGGTCTTTGTAATCCAATCCATATCCCACGACATACTTATTCGGAATGCGGAACCCAACGTAATCAGCCTCAATGGGAACCTGACGCCGTTCAGCCTTGTCCAGAAGCACACAAACTTTGAGGGATGCGGGCTGGCGTTCGAGAAGCATCTGTTTGAGATATTTCAGGGTTACTCCCGAATCTACAATATCTTCCACAAGCAGGACATGCTGATCCTTGATAGTTTCCTTCAAATCGCACAGCATGCGGACCGGACTTTCCTGCATGTTTTTGGAAGAAGAGCTTGTGCAGTAAATAAAATCCATGCGCACGGAAATCCGTAATGACCGCAGCACGTCTGACATGAAAAAAATCGCGCCTTTGAGCACTCCCACGACCAGGAGGTCCTTATCAGCATAATCAGCGGATATGCGCGAACCGATTTCCTGGATTTTTCTTTGAATTTCCTCTCGTGTAAATAATGGTTTTCCAAAATCAATACCCACGTGAACCCTCCTCTAAATCGATCCTTCATATCTGACAAGTGTGTTTAGTTATTGTTTTTTATCCAGATACATACCCGTTGTTTGGTCTTTGCATCCGGAAGAAACCGATGATCCAAACGATGGCCGACCACCCATACGATGCTTTCTCCAGAAACAAGCAAGGGAATCTGATCTCGCATATACCGCGGAATCTTTACATCAACAAAAAAATCCTGAATTTTTTTATGTTTTTCTTCCATTCCGGCCGGGCAAAACCAGTCGCCGGTACGTCTGTTTCTGAGATGTAAAGGAAGCTGCATTTTATCATAATCAAATTCTGCATGCCAGGGATAATTTTGCTCTTCTGAGCATGCAGTCTGAATTATTTTCGTTTCAACCTGGACGCCGAGTTTAGATATTTGCGTAATCCCGGGAACCGTCAAAGAGACTGTAAAATCAGCTACGGGTGACGGATAGAAGATCATAAATCGGTCGTATTCTCGTTCCACACGTAATCCACCGGGAAGATGCAATGCTCTTCCTGTTTGGGCACTGGCCATGAATTCAAGAGCAGTGTTGATCTGCATAACGGATAATTCATGCGATCGTGATGAATTTAAAAAAATTAACTGGGACCGAGTGATGGCGTCGCGTAAAAGCCTGCGTTTGAATGCCAAAGGTAATTCATTGAATTCTGTTCTTTTTAAAACAATGGCATTTTCCATTTGAATTATGACATTCTTTTTATGATTCATGAGGCTGGTTTGCATAGCCTCATCTTCATCCCGCAACACGGTTGCCACCGATGCCAGTGTTTCCACAATGCGGGGATTGAATTTGCTTAACAACGGAAGGATTTCCATTCTGATTCTGTTTCTTGCATACAGTGATTTTGCATTAGACGAATCTGTTGCATAGGAAAGATTATTCTTTTTTAAATGTGCAAGGATTGCTTGCCTGGAAACATGGATCAACGGTCGCACAATATTGTCCCTGACAGCAGGAATTCCTGAAAGTCCAGTAACGCCTGATCCGCGCACCATCCGCATGATAAACGTTTCCGCTTGGTCGTTCATGGTATGTCCGGTTGCAATGCAAGATGCGTTTACTCGGACTGCGGTTTTTTGTAAAAAATCATACCGTATTTTTCTTGCCCCTTCCTGGGCGGAAAGGTTGTGTTCCCGACAAAAAGCAGGAACATCAATTTGCTCAATGGTTGAGGGCAGTGAGAATTTTTTTGCAAGATCGGCAACAAACGCCGCTTCATCAGCTGATTCCTTGCCACGAAACATGTGGTCGAGATGTGCAATATGCAAAGTGAAGTTATATGCCTCAGATAAAATATGCAAAACATGCAGCAGACAAACAGAATCAGGTCCCCCTGATACTGCTACCACGATATGGTCACCAGTGGAAAACATTGCATATTGTTTGATCGTTTTTTGTACTTGTTTAATCAATGAATCATGTTTGGGAGTTGGCATCGCTATTTTCTCGATAAGTTATGATTGCTCTGGAACTTAGAAATATTGTGGATACGTTTTTTCCAGATGAGCCACCTTTGCTGTTGCACCCCACGCATGATAACATGATCTGGCTTGGTTTATATGGTATTTCGCAGATTTTTCATTGCATCTTTTGTGATAAAACTTTGCAGTAAGTTCATGAGCAAAAGCTTCTTCATGGATAAATTCGCTTTCTCTTGCAGCGGTTATAGCCTGAGTGTATAAGCGTTCGGCTTTAATAAAATCACCTTTTAATTGAGACATCTCCGCAGCAACGAGGGAATACTTGTTTAAAAAGTTTGCCGGACAATGATCTGCCCATATTTTCATTTGCTTTTGGTTTTTTTTAAGTTGCCACCAATAGATACATCTTTTCTTAAAATTACTTGAAGAATAAAGCGCCGTTAAAATAAGTGAATAGTAAAAGTTATGATGAGGAAGATACAACATGCCGAGCATAACATCAGGTTTTTTCGCCAATTCTTTTGATGTTTCAAGCCCTTTTAAGTGTTCGTCAAAGAGATAATACAATGGCAACTTCCAATTATAATAAATAGCCAAAACAAATTGTTTTTCTTCTAATGATATCTTTCTTGAAAAATCCGATTCATTAAAAGTCTCATCGTTAAAATTCGAGTTTCCTTTCGTTAGCCCTTTTAAACAAAGAATCATTCGGTGAATTGAAGTTATGCCTAGATAAATATCTTCAAGCTGTAGCTGTTGTAGTAGCGTCATGTATGTTTCCGCTTGTTTTTGAACATCGCTGAGTGAGTCACCCTTAGAAACTTTAATAACGATGTGGTACCCAGCGCAATAACTGGCAAAAGCATAGTTGCCAGATTCCAATCCAGCTTCATAACCCTCAATAAGAAGAGGAGAGCTTGTTTTTAGATGATTGATCCAATGATTTATGAAAGTGCCTAAAATGAAATTACATTGGGTTGTTAATGACAAATCTTTTTTTAATTGGCACATTTTTAAGGACATTGTCCCAAATGCATATCCAGATTTGTATTCTTTTAATAAGGCACTAATAATAAAACCATATATGGCATATCCAAGTGGGGCAGCATTTGTATTCCCATATCGTAATGATAATGAGATAACTTTCAGCATCACTAAACTGAGCAATTTTTTCCTATTGCAAAAATAGGCAGCCGGAGCCATATAAAATAAAATATCACTCATCATCTGCTTGGCGTGATCAGTCATGGGCGGCAAAAACAAAAGCTCTTCCGGTTTCCGTCCTCGAATATACCATTTTACTTTAAAAATTTCTTTTAAGATCAAGAAAGAGTTTGGCTCTAGCGGGATTTTTTTTCCGAGCAACTTCAGACCTGCCATTCCCTGTTTAATCGTTTCTTTTCCTTTGCCAATATTTTGCGAGAGAGTAACCTTTGATCGATATACTGATGCTTTATCTGTATTGGTTTTAGCATTTGCTAAAACTCTATCAAACAATTCTTCAGCTTCCTGGGAATTACCGCTTAAATAGAGGCATTCAGCAGATTGCAAATGAAGCAAGAGCATTAAATCGTACTTTTCCTCCTATCCCTGTTTAGATAAAAGAGATATTCCCTTTTTAAAATAGACCGCTGCCGAAGCAAGTGCTGTCGATGCCTTTGCCTTCTTCCCTGCTGTTAGGTTCAAGTCAGCCAGTCTGATTCTTTCCTGTTCGTTGGTTGCCAGGTCAGCACCAGCATTTAACTGATCCACAACATAAAATATCTTGTCAGGAAGAGCATCAGGTCTGGTTTTAGCCAGGATCAGGCTTCCAATCCTGTAATGAGTGCCTTTCTTTTCCTGCTCAGGAATCAGGGAATAGGCTGCTTCCTGGATCCGGTCATGATAAAATAAATATTCTTCATTCGACGGAATAATAAGAGATTCCCGTATGGCCGGGCTTAAGTCTGTAAAGGTAACTCCCAGGGGTTTTTCATACACCAAAGCCAGGGTTTCAAGATCAAACTGGTTTCCAATACAGGCTGCAAGCTTTAAGACTATCTGTGTAGATGGGGATAATTTATGAATTTTGGATATGAGTAATTCCACAATGCTGTCGGTTATATGAAGCTGGTCTATAGTCTGAGCGTTCCAATGCCAGCCCTGGTCATAGACTAAAAGCTTCTCCTCATACAATACCTTAAGCATCTGGCCGATAAAGAACGGGTTTCCCATGGTTTTTTGATAAATGATCTCTGCCAGTGGTTCGGATTGCTCCTGTTTACACTGAAGAGCCCCGGCAACCAGGGTGTTTACATCCTCCATTGCAAGCGGAGGAAGATTGGTAGAAGTTATGGGAACCCCGGCCTTGGTCAGATCGTCAATCATGAGCATCAAGGGATGAGACGCGTTTTCCTGGACTGGTTCATTGTCCATGATCAAGTCAGCAATCAGGGTATTAACATGTTCTATCTGGAGTGGAGGAAGCATTGTGGCAGTAATCGGGACTCCGGCTTTGGTCAGATCCTGGACCATATGCATGAAAGGATGGGTTGAGCCAACCTCTGTATCCCGGTAAGCCCCAATGATCAAAAGATACCGTGAATTGGGGTCAGTCATCAGGATTTTGATCAAATTTAAACTTGCAGGGTCCACCCATTGTAAATCATCCAGGAACAAGACCAGGGGATGGTCTTTTTGTGCAAAAACCCCGACAAATTTCTGCATGACCCGGTTAAACCGGTTCTGGGATTCGAGGGGTTCTGCATAGGATACTGGTGGCTGATTTCCGATAATACGCTCGATTTCCGGTATAACGTCAATGATGATCCTTCCATTGGAACCGACTGCAGTAAGAATTTCCTTTTTCCAGAAATTATTTTGTTCAGACCTGCTAAGAATCTGATCAATCAGGCTTCGAAATGCCTGAAGAACTGCACTGTAGGGAATATCTCGTTTTAATTGGTCATATTTTCCTGCAATGAAGTATGCCTTCTGTTCCGTGACTGGTCTGGCGAGTTCCTGGATCAAGGCTGTTTTTCCGATGCCGGGGTTTCCGCTTACCAACAG
>JBAZLV010000065.1:0-7998 GCA_041650055.1 Nitrospirota bacterium
TTCCGCAAAAAAACCGGGATGCTTTTTCAGCATGGAGCCTTGATTAATTCACTGAGTGTGGGTGAAAATATCGCACTCCCGATTCGTGAACATACGTCTTTGGACGATCACATCATCAAGATCATGGTCAAGATGAAACTGGAACTTGTGGGTTTGCGTGATTTCGAGGATTTATATCCGCGCCAGATCTCGGGCGGGATGCAAAAGCGGGTGGCACTTGCACGGGCACTTGCACTTGATCCGGAAATGGTTTTTTTCGATGAGCCGACATCCGGACTCGATCCCATTGTGGCTTCGGTCATTACCAAATTGATTGCTGATTTAAACCGGCTCCTGGGCATTACCTGTGTTGTGGTTACCCATACGGTGGAAGAAGCCATGGAAATTGCCGATAAGATCGTGATTCTGTATATGGGTAAAGTGCTCGCGGAGGGGACCACGAAGGAAATTCTCGAGAGCACCAATCCCCTGGTCAGGCAGTTTATAACCGGCACGCCTGACGGGCCGATTTCGTTTCATGCATCAAGCAAGGATCTTCGGGAAGATCTCCTTCTTGATTAAGAGCTGTTTTAAAATGGTTAGAAGTTATGTCTGATTGTTCTTGAGGAGTGTGTATGGAATATCGGCGCGATGAAATACGAGCGGGAATCTTTCTCTTGATTTCATTCAGCATTCTCGTGGTCATGGTTTTTGCCGTGAGCGACATTCAAAGTCTTTTTAAAAAGAAAAAAGATATACGGGTCCTCTTTCAATACAGTGATGGCATTGAAATGGATGCGCCGGTCCGGTTTTCCGGCGTAAAAATAGGAAGAATAAAGAATATCAGGGTTGCTCCTGAATTGGGAGACCGGGCTGAACTTACGTTGAGCATCTACCGTGATACCGTCATAAAAACGGATACCAAGGCATCAATCAGGACGCTTGGACTGGTTGGAGGCAAGTATGTCGAACTGACTGGTGGTTCACCTCAGGCAAAACCACTGCCGCCCGATGCCGTTCTGGTCGGGGAAGAATCCATGAAGCTCGAGGATATTACCAAAATTGCGGTTGATGTGATTGCGCGACTGAATAAAATTGCTGAAAATCTTGACCGTGTTTTGGGTGATCCCGCGATTGCACGATCATTGCGGACAACCATTCAAAATCTACATGAAACCACGGACAACATAAAAGTCATGACCTCAAGCAAGGAAGAGGTTGCACGCGGCATGAAGATGCTGCCGGATATTTTGAAAAAACTTGATGAAAGTTCGAATAATCTTAAAGCGATAACCGAGAGAACTGACAAATTGATTGGTGATAACAGAAAGAATATCGATCTTATGATCGAAGGGTTTACTGATATGTCAAAAAATCTGAAAGAAGCTTCTGAGGATGTGAAACGCCATCCCTGGAAACTCCTCAGAAAACCCTGATTGAGTCGTGTAAACATATCAGAATCAGTTCGTAAAGGAGTATGAATGTCTATCCAGGCGATCAAGGGCGTGAAGGACATCCTTCCCCATGACATGCCGCTCTGGCATCATCTTGAAAAAACCGCTCGAACCTTGTTTGAAACATACGGTTTTGCGGAAATTCGTGTTCCTGTTTTCGAATATACCGAGCTTTTTGCGCGGAGTATCGGCGTTTCAACGGATATTGTTGAAAAGGAAATGTATACCTTTGAAGACCGAGACGGGAAAAAAATCACGCTCCGTCCAGAAGGGACTGCAGGTGTTGTTCGTGCCTATGTCGAACACAACCTGCATGCGTTAGGTTCCCTTGCGAAGTTCTATTATCTGGGGCCGATGTTTCGGCATGAACGGCCGCAGAAAGGCAGATACCGGCAATTTTACCAGATCGGCGTCGAGGCACTGGGACTGGATAACCCGTCTATCGATGTCGAAATTATTTCCATGCTCCATACGTTATTTGAAAGACTCGCAGTCAGTAATTTGAAATTGCAGATCAATTCGCTGGGAGACAGCGCATGCAGGGATTCGTATCGGACAGCGCTGAAGGAGTATCTCAAGAAGAAACTTCCCTCTCTTTGCTCGAATTGCCAGCGTCGGTATGAGACTAATCCTCTTCGAGTGCTTGACTGCAAGGCGGATGCTCCGAAATTTGAAGATTCACCCGTGATGCTGGATCATTTGTGCGATGCATGCCGTTCTCATTTTGAAAACGTCAAGAACCGTTTAGCAGTGCTTGGCGTTCCATTTGAAGTTAATCCCCGTCTTGTGCGTGGTCTTGATTATTACACACGTACCACCTTCGAGCTGGTTATGCCGCATGAAGGCGCTCAGAACACGGTTGCCGCCGGAGGCAGGTATGACGGCCTGGTACAGGAAATCGGAGGTCCGGCAACACCGGGAATCGGTTTTGCGCTTGGGATGGAACGAACAATATCACTTTTGCATGCTGACGCAATTACGGGTTCAAAACCGTCCTTGTATGTTGCTGCGCTCGGAACAGATGCGGTTCTCTTTACTCTCCCGATCATTCATACGCTGAGATCGAAAGGACTGCGGGTTGATACCGATTATTCCGGTACGAGCCTCAAGAGCCAGATGAAAAAAGCGGATAAGTCAGGCGCTGAACATGCCCTGATTATCGGCGAAGAAGAAATGAAAAACAATCGCGCCATTCTTCGCAACATGAGAACCAAAGAACAACGCGATATTCCGCTCAATGACGCTGCTGAACACCTCGCAGTATTACTCCTGTCTTGAATATAAGAATTTTCACTGATGCCTGATTTTCAGTAGATTTCGCTGATATCCGGTTTTCGATTGCAAACACCAGATATTTATGATAATTTTTTATTTATATGGCAATCGAAAAGATACAATTCACTGGATCAAGCTGGTGCGGAATTCTTGCAGATGATTTCACGCTGCCGAGATGCAGGGTTGTCAGTCAGGCGATTGCAGAACACCTTGTTTCCACGGGATTGCAACAGAAAGGCATCCTTATCGGTTATGATACCCGCTTTATGTCAGAACGATTTGCCGAAGAATGTGCTCTGATTTGTGCGGCAAACGGTATTCCCGTCTATCTTTCGAACAGAGATGCCCCCATACCTGCGATTACCTTCGAAATAAACCGAAGAAAGGCTGGTTGCGGCATTGCCGTCACTGCCGGTCAACAGCTTCCTTATCAGAGCGGCCTTACACTATTTTCAGAATCAGGAAGACCCGCTGATCAGGAAACAATCAAATTAATTGAAACACAGGCAAATGCACTTTGGGAGAAAGGGAACTCCTTAACACTTTCCACGCACGAGCAGAGAGACCAGGGACTGGTTGAGAATGTTGACCTTCGAAAATCCTATCTTGATGATCTGAAGAAACGACTCGATCTCGATAGCATCAAAAAATCCAAATTGCGGATCGCAGTTGATCTTTTCTACGGCACGGCACGAGAGTATCTTGACAGCATGCTGCAGGATGCGGGCTGTCAAACGACGATTATTCATGGACATCGTGATCCTCTGTTCGGGAAACAAACCCTGGATTTTTGTCATACCCATCCCGATGAACTGTCCGTTCTGCTCAAAAAGGGTCGGTTTGATTTTGGCATTGCAATCGATGCGAAAGCCGAATGTTTTCGAATTCTGGACGCAGAGGGCTCTCTGATTCAGCCTCATCAGATTTTAGCTTTGATTCTTGATTATCTTTGCAGAACCCGACATTGGAAGGGCGGCGCCGCCCGGTCTCTTGCCACCTCGCATCTTATCGATGCCGTGGCCAAGAAACACGGGATTGAAGTATATGAGACCGGCATGGGTTTCAAGGAAATCGGGGACTTGCTCGTTCAGGGGAAGATTCTTTTCGGCGGAGAAGAGAACGCAGGATTGACGGTTAAGGATCATATTCCTGAAAAAGACGGCATTTTGGCCTGCATGCTTGTCGCAGAATGCGTTGCAGCGGAACGGAAATCTCTGAAAGAACTGCTGAAACAATTGTCAAAGGAAGTGGGAAGCATTTCGCATACGCATGTTTCCGTGTCCTTTCAGGAAACTGACCGAAAATCGATTCAGCAACGACTGAATCAACCGAGGAACGAATTCGGTGGTTTGCGGGTGAAAGGGAAAAAAACAACTGCAGATGGAATCAAATACATGCTGGAAGACGACAGCTGGGTTCTTATATGGATTGCTGACAAGGAACCTGCTGCACGAGTCTATGCGGAAGGTTTATCTGACGAAACTGTTCAGGCTTTGATCACTGCCGGACATAAAATAGTCTGCACCAAATAAAAGTTCGATGTCAGAATTTTCGTAAGAGGAGGAAGCATGAGTGAAATTATCGATGTGTATGCACGTGAAGTTCTGGATTCGCGAGGCAATCCAACGGTCGAGGCTGATGTAATTCTTGAAAGTGGCGCATTTGGCCGCGTGATTGTGCCGAGCGGCGCATCAACTGGGGAACGGGAAGCGCTTGAACTTCGCGATGGCGGGCCCCGGTATCTGGGTAAGGGTGTGCGGAAGGCTGTTGCCAATATCATTGAAATTATTGGACCGGCGATATCGGGAATGGATGCTACGGAACAGACTGTTATTGACCGCACGATGATCGAGCTGGATGGAACGGAGAACAAGGGAACACTTGGTGCAAATGCGATCCTTGCAGTCTCTCTTGCCGTGGCAAAAGCAGCGGCGGAGGACACCGGGCTCCCGCTGTATCACTATCTTGGCGGGCCAAACGCGAAGGAACTGCCGGTACCCATGATGAACGTAATGAACGGGGGTGCTCATGCTGACAACAATGTCGATATTCAGGAATTCATGATTATTCCTGCAGGGGCAGATACCTGCACCGAGGCAATACGTACTGGCGCAGAAATTTTTCATACGCTGAAATCTGTTTTGAAAAAGAAAGGATACAACACCGCGGTCGGGGATGAAGGCGGTTTTGCTCCCAATCTTAAATCGAATGAAGAGGCAGTTCAGGTCATTCTTGAGGCAATAGAAAAAGCAGGGTATCATCCGGGTCAGGACGTGTTCCTGGGATTGGACGCGGCTGCAAGTGAATTTTTTGAAAACGGCGTGTATGATCTGAAAGGCGAAGGGAAAAAGAAAACATCGGAAGAGATGGTTGCCTTTTATGAAGAATGGGTCAGGAAATATCCTATTATTACCATCGAGGATGGTATGTCAGAAAAAGATTGGAAGGGATGGAAACTGCTGACTGACCGGCTGGGAAAGAAAATCCAGCTTGTGGGTGATGATATTTTTGTTACCAATACATCCATCTTGCAGAAGGGGATAGCAGAAGGAATTGCAAATTCCATTCTGATCAAGCTGAACCAAATCGGGACGCTTACCGAAACGTTTGATGCAATCGAAATGGCGAAGCGGGCAGGATATACGGCGGTGGTATCCCATCGATCAGGTGAAAGCGAGGATGCGACCATTGCCGATCTTTCCGTTGCAACTAATGCGGGACAGATCAAGACAGGTTCGCTTTCTCGGACGGACCGGATTGCAAAATATAATCAGCTTATTCGTATCGAAGAAGAGCTTGGTGACGCTGCATTATATCGAGGCAGGGACGTTTTTTATAGCATAAAAAAATAACAGTAGGAGAGACAGGAAGCGAATAATTCCTTTCCTGTCTCTCTTTTTTTCTTTTTCTCCCAAATATATTATGGATCGATCCGCTTTTAAAAAACTGGTTCAGCACTCATTGCGCCGGTTGCCGCGCAAGTTCAAACAAAGGCTTAAAAACGTTACCGTCGAGATAGAAGATGTTCCCTCTCAAGCCCTATTGCGTGATGTGGGTGTGAAAACGGGAATGCTTTTCGGATTATATCATGGTGTTCCGCTTCCAGAGCGAGAATGGAATTATGGGAATGCGCTTCCTGATCGCATTTTTATATATCAGCAGCCGATCGAATCGGCGGCTTCATCGCCAGATGAAATAGAAGAAATTGTTCTGGAAACAGTCATGCATGAAATCGGACATTATTTCGGATTTGAGGATGATGAATTGTATAAAATAGAATACGAGAAAAAAAACGCTCTCAGAAAAAAACCAAGGGCGTGAGGATTATTTTTTTTTCTTCCGCGTTATTGCCTTCTCTTGGGTTCCCTTTGCGCAAGAATCATTCGTAGTAAGAATTTTCTCAATCATTCCCGTTGTTGATGAACCTTCGACATATCCTACGGTAACAACTTTGCCGCCTCGTGCTTCAACAGTGTCACGGCCTATGATTTTTTCAATCGGCCAATCACCACCCTTGACGAGAACATCGGGCTGCAGTTCGGAAATAAGACGTCCGGGATCGAGTTCCTGAAAGAGGATTATAAAGTCGACCGGCTCAAGGCAAGCAAGAACTTCCATGCGATCCGTTTCGCTGTTTACCGGTCGTTTGTCCCCCTTAAGAGCGCGAACAGAAGTATCGCTGTTCACTCCGACGATCAGTATGTCGCCAAAGGATTTTGCTTTTCGAAGGTATCGGGTATGACCGGTATGGATCAGGTCAAAACAGCCGTTGGTAAAGACGATTTTTTTTCCTGTTGCCCGCAACATATCGAGCATCGGTCGAAGCCTCGACACGGTCATGATTTTTTGCATGAGAGATTTTACTATAAAGTCAACAGGATTACAAGAATGGATTCGCTGGATGGATAACAAGCAAAACCGTTTCAACAGAAGCGGCAATACCTATTCTTTATAGGTATTGTAAATTTCGTTGAATGTGGGTGCAATTTTTTCAAATGCATTCAAGACTGCCGGGCAAAAATGCTCCGGCATGGTCCTTCCGTCGCCTTTCAAAATGATAGCGCAGGTATCATCGTGATTGAAGCTGGGTTTGTACGGTCGTTTACTACGAAGCGCGTCATATTGGTCGACGAGCATCACGATTCTGCCTTCGATCGGAATTTCTTCTCCCTTTAAGCCGCGCGGATACCCGTTCCCAATCCAGCGTTCATGATGATTTAAAGCTATGGATGCAGCAAGCCGTATCTCGGGAAAGGAAGACCCGACTAACATTTTTTCTCCAATAATCGTATGCCGTTTTATGACCTCAAATTCTTCCGGCGTAAGCGCACCAGGTTTTAAAAGCACATTATCCGGTATTGCTATTTTCCCAAGATCATGCATCGGGCTTGCAAAGGTTATTGCTTCGACAAATTCAGGCGACATCCCCATTATTTCCGCCAGCTTTGATGAATACAAACCGATTCTGCCGATGTGGGCGCCGGTATCGGTATCGCGATATTCAGCCACTGTGGTAAGGCGCCGGATTACTTCGTTACTGAGATTTTTTACCATGGTAAGGGCATTCCCAAGTTCCTTGGTGCGAAGCCGCACTGTTTCTTCGAGCATGTCCTTGTAATTTTTCTCCATCTGAACGAACCGGGTATATTTAACCGCTTTTTCAACCGAGTGAAGAAGGTAATCTGGATTATAGGGCTTGGTAATAAAATCAAATGCTCCTCGTTTGATTGCATCGACGGCAACGTCCAATTCAGCGAAAGCCGTCATTAAGATGACCGGAATCTGCTGGTTGTGCGACCGTATCCTCTTCAGCAGTTCTGTTCCCGTAATCTGCGGCATTTTGATATCAGTCAAAACAAGATCAAACTCCATTTCCTGTACTAGTTTCATGGCTTCAAGCGCGTTATGACATGCATAGACTTTATACCCTGATGCAGTAAGAAGGGCGGAAATTGACTCAAGGATATACGGATCATCATCTACCACAAGCAGTGTGCTTTTCCCCTGATCATTCATGTGAGAGCTTTCTCCCTGTTCTAGGGATGATCCTTGTAATCTATTGAGGACATAAAAACTTTATCAACTATATCATATCTTTTGCTTAAATTCAGTATTATGTCAAATTTTTTTTATTTTGTATAAAAATTCAGGCATTTTTTGATGTAAATGCTACTTTTATAAAAACTGCCAGAAAACCCCAGTCTTTTAAGACTGGGGATGAATGGCAGCCCGGAGCAATGCCAGTGATTTGCCTGGCGTTGCGGAGGTAATTCTGGCATGATCTTGTCAT
>JBAZLV010000066.1:0-7804 GCA_041650055.1 Nitrospirota bacterium
GGTCACGGATACAAGCAGGTATCACCAGATATTATAGGCTGTCCCATCCACCGCAAGAAGCTTACTTGCGCTGTGCACATCGAATACAGCGCCGACTTCACTTCCTTCCGGAGCAACCGTGATCCAGTCACTTCCACCGGTAATCGGATCCCTGGGAATCCCCCGAAGATAGCTTCTGGTTTTCTCTTGAGTATTTACCAGATCATTGAGTGAGTTAGGGTACACACCATTATCAGCATAATACTGATCAATGGCATCGCGAATAACAAATAAATTTTCTTTTAAAACAGCTTCCCGTGCCCGGGTAATGGACTGCTTCAGGTTCGGCTGCGCAATACTGATCAGGATCCCCATGATACAGATCACAATCATGAGCTCAATAAGCGTGAATCCCTTTGCGGTTTTAACATCAGTTTGAAGAAGTTTTTTTCTCATGGGTGGCTCACGTTCTTTACCAGGTCGAATATTTTGACCCGTCAAGAGCGATTGCATCGCTTTTTGAATACACATCAAAAACATTTCCCCCGCCCCATTGGGTGGAATCGGGAAGATCCGTGTAGGAGCGCAGTCCCCAGTTTGATTTGCCAAATTGATCCGGAGGCATCATGGGGTCTTGAGGAATTCTTCTCAGATATTTTTTGGTTTTATCAACCGCCCTGGCCAATTTCAAGGGTTGAGTCAACTGCTCAAGTGATTCCGGGTAGAAATCCTGATCGGACTTGCAATAATCAACCGATAGTTTTCTCTCAAAACAATCCCGTTTAAATGCATCAATGGTATTTCGCAGCATCCTGAGATTAGAGCGCAGTTCGATTTCTTTCACCCGTTTTACGGTCATACGCGAGAGCGGCATTGCCGCTCCGGCCAGAATGGATATGATGGCAATGACCACCAGGAGCTCAACCAGGGTCATGCCGCGATGATGAAAAGATCTCATACGTCTCGTCTACATCCGTTCTTATTTAACGTTTACCGTAGCTCCCTTGAAGTCAGACTTCATTTGTTTCCGCTTTGAATCGGTAAATTTCATGCTCTTGGCGCTTATTTCACTGGTCCCGGCTGACTTTGCCTGAAACACAAAAGTTCCAATGCTTCCGGTTCCATTGATGCCTTTAATATCACCGATCCGCGTCATATAAAGATCCAAAGTCCCTGTTCTGCCGTTGTTAGAATACAGGAACGAGGTTTGCTGACCGTCATTCTTCAATAGAGTTCCTTCACCTGAAGTTTTAAATTCCATGATTTTCGGATTATAAGCAAGCGTAAGAATCACCCCATAGAGGTCCTGCATTTCATGAGCAATAATCTCAAATCGTGCTTCCTGCCCCACAGAAACATCATACACTGCCGGCTTTATCTCAATCGTTCCCGCAGGCAGAGCAGGATAGGAAGCCGGTTTTTTCTTCTCTACCGTTGGAGTCGGTGCTGATATTGGTTCTGGTTTTTGGGGAACCGATTTAAGTCCTCCGGTTGTGGTTGGAGCCGATTTAGGTTTAGACGACAGATTCTGACTGCTTTCCATAACCGGCGGTTCTTCAGGCTGATCTCCTGGCAGTGGAGCAGCCTTTGGTTTTGTGGATTCAGGAGTTGCGGTTGGCACAGTGACAACGCCGGCTGCTGTAGGTGCAGTCGGTGCTGGCGGCTGTTTTGCCATGGAATCGAGCACCGCGGTTTTATCGACAACCTTTGCAGCAGGTTTTGAACTTTTGGTATCACTTGAGATAAAAAGCGGTTTGGTATCATAGGCTTCTTCGGTTCCTGACCAGAATATCTGCGAGTCCTTGTCCGGCAATTCCATATTCCTGACTATATTCGGCGTAATGGACATCAGGATATCGGTTTTGATCGTTTGGTTGTCGGTGGAGGAGAAGAATTTCCCCAATACCGGGATTTCTCCCAAAAGCGGAATCTTAATCTTGTTTTTTCTATCTTCATCCTTGATCAGACCACCAATAATTACCGCTTCTCCGTCCCTCAGGTTGATAAGCGTTTCCGTATTCCGGGTACCAAATGTGTATTGTTTCTGCCCATTCCCAAAATCCAGGGGTTGTCCAAGGGTGCTGATCTCCATGTTCAGTTTCATGGTTACGGTATTATTGAGATGGATTGTCGGCTCTATCGTAAGTTTGATACCAACATCCTTATATTCAAATGTAGAGGTAACCGCACCCGTTGATACGGTACCACCAATGGCCGTGACGGTTGCCGTCTGTATCGGGATCTTGTCGCCGATATGGAATTTCGCCTGTTTGTTGTTTAAAACACGCACCCGTGGATTTGCAAGTGTCTGCGCGTCGGAATCCTGTTTGACCAGATTCACTACCACGCTCGGAAGTGTGACAAAGATATTTTTCCCAGGATATCTTATCAATTTACTAAGCTCGGTTAGGGAAAAGCCGGCAGTGCCTGATAGGTTTTCTGCGTCCCTAAGAGTAGCAGAGGAAGATAGCCCGGGCGTAAAGTTCCACCCATATTGCAGAGTATTGGTCCGTGAAAGTTCGAGTATCTCAACGTCGAGAATAACTTCGGCTTCCTTTAAATCGTTTGCAGCAATCACCTTCTCAACAAGCTTCATTTTATCGGGCGTATCCCGTACCGTAAGGGAATTCGTAACTTCATTGACATATACCTTTTTCACATCAAGCATGGTCCGAAGCAGGTTCACGATTTCCTTCGACCGTGCGTTATTGATGTAAAAAGTCCTTACCTGAAGATCCTGATACTGATCGATCTTCATCTTGTTTTTTGGAATAACAATGATCGTATCGGCGCTTATCTTCTTCATAAAGAGTTTGTTCGTGGAAAGCAGAAAATTAAGCGCATACTGAAACGAAACATCCTTCACAAAAACCGTGATCGGATGTGCCTTGACCTCTTCGTCAAAAATAATATTTATTCCTGAAAGCTTTGAGAGAAAATCAAAAACATCCTTAATGTTCGTATTCTTGAAATTCAACGTGATTGGTTTTTCTGATGCAAGGGTCAATGTCTCTTCTGATTCGGACTCTGAAACTTGTTTCTTTAATCTCTTCAGCGCAGCATCATACTTGACTTGCTCCGGATCGAGATTCACTGCCTGATTCAGCTCGCTTATTGATTCGCCGATTTTCCCTATTTCTTCCAGCTTCAGCGCTGCCTTATAATGCTCTTCGGCCTGTTTCATATCGAGCACGGATTTCAGTGCACTCTGAATTGCTGCATTGGAGGGGTTCAAATACAGCGCCTGCTGAAGCTCGACAACCGCCGGGTCAAGTTTCCGTTCCTTTAAAAAACCTCTTGCCTGTTTATAGTGATGGTTTGCAGCTGTTTCCTGGGCACGAAGCAGTGATGACCGGTATTGAATGTCATCTGGTTTTGATTTATTCGCTTCCCGGAATTCTTTTACGGCAAGGTCCCATTCGCCCTGTTTTGCATAACGCTCTCCCCGTTGAAACGCGCGGGAAGCCGTACAGCTTACCAGTACCATCAGCATGAATCCGATTATTAAAATCCTGGGCAATCTATTCATCATTCCCCCCTCGCCCGACACCTCATGTTTCGTACCGAAGTGCAAGGTTCTTCCTAAAATGCATGCAAGGGCTCATGTCCGCATTGCACGAATCCCTCTCAAACTAATTTCCATGCTGATAGGGACGATGCGACTGGCGCTGATCACTTCCTCCCCCGGCTCCCGCCAGTTCAATACGCACTTCAACCTGGGTAACCGGATCGAAGAGAATCACATGATCAGTCCCTGCATTTTTTACCGTATAGTTCTTAATCTTGTGTCCTGCTTTTATCATAAAATTCTCGCCGTCTTTGGACAAAAACAGCGTTTTTTCCTTGTCCGTAAGAAATCCAAGAAAAAGAATCTTCTTCATATCCGCCTGTGCAGCGGCACGTGCCTGCTCTGCCGCAATCCGCGCCTGCTCAGCAGCGATTCGCGCTTGTTCCGCCGCAATTTCCTCCGGCGTCTTTTCAGGAGGAGGTGGCGGTGTTATGACAACAACCTTTGGTTTTGGCACGGGGTTTTCCATTCTGAAAATATCACGGGTCGTCCCCGGATATTTTTCCTCACGGCGTTGAAAAAAAACGCTCAGAGGATCCGCAGTCGGCCCTCGCGACACCCCTGGCCGGACCGGCGATTTTGCCACCGCTCCCTGGGTATACGTAAGCGGCGCTGTCTTGGGCTCTTCATTTGTAAACCATCGGTACAAAATCAGAAGCACAAGGACGACAAACAAGACGATAAGAATTTTTTTTTGTTGTTCCTGGCTCAAGGACATTGTTGAATCTCTTTAAGACTGAAAACAGTATTGTTTGTTATTTGTAATTTGATTTCCTTTGAAATTTGAACTTTGTTATTTGAAATTTCTAATTATTGTCCCTTCACATACGTTATCAGTTTCATATCCATTTTTCCACGGCCATGATCAGAATCCAGTTTCAGTTCCTGGATACCAACAAATCGACTGGATGTTTCAATATCAAAAATAAACCGTTTGAGATCCGGATATCTTCCGGCAACAGGAAATGAAAGGCTGAGCATTGCAACCTCACCATTCAACCGTTTTGGAATATCGTACTTGATCGCTGCTACAGAAAGATGAAACCGCCGCGCTGATTGGACAATATCCTTGATGACGAGCGGCATGTCTTTCTGCGAAGGGATTCCGGAAACGATTCCGCCAAGCGCTTTTTTTTGTTTTTGAAAGAGGACCGCTTCAGCATGCTTTTTTCGTAATTCTGTATAACGTGTTTCCTGCATTGCACGCTGGGTTATTGATGGCGAAAGCACAACCGCATATACAATAAAATTTACGAGCACAAGCCCTGCAAACAGCAGGCTCATCCGCAGAAGACGCGGGTCAATTTCTCTGAGCCATGTCGACAGGTACGGCGGCATGCGCAGCTGCTTGATAAACTGCAACCACATTGAATGTAATGCTCCCTTTTTCAAGAGATTGATGCTTCAAATAAACGTCCTTAAAGGACGGAGATTTTTCCATTTTTACCATCAAATTCCTGAGCGATTCCGGAGACCGCGCAATACCTTCAAGCACAAGTCCGTGATCGCGCGGATTAAAGCCAATCTTTTTGAATGCAAGACCCGTAGGAGTAACTGATTCGATACTGGTTAAAAGATGCGTCCAGGAAAATTTTCGGGCATCGATCAGGCCGGACATGGCGCTCAAATCTTTCGTGAGTCGTTCACGTTCAGCCAATGTTGATGCAACAGCCGCATAGGATGCTTCAACCTTCTTCATTTTCTCCTGCATGCTTCCAAGATCATGCCGGACAACTACGGTTTTGAGAAAAATCCCTCCTGCAGCAAGAAGAAGGATCACGCTTCCAATCCCAAGCGCTTGCGTGAGAAGGGTAATGAACCGGTAATTTCTTGTGGCAAAATTAATCGAAATCATAGTGCATATCCAGCGCCAAGAGCTGAAGCCAGATTCGGTCTCGGCATATCACCGGAAGAAAGAACAACAGAAGGATGCAGCACTTCAATAGTCAGCGATGTCGTGTTCTTGAATTCCTCTGTTAACCGGGATGCAATTGCTGAATCTCCGGCAAGGTAAAGACGATTGATCGGAGATTCCTGTGAACCATTGGCATGAGTATAAAAATGAAGCGAATCATCTATTTCCCGGGTAAGTTTCGCAAGAATATCAGCCTCGGGTCCTCGTCGTATTTCCTTGCGCCGATAGAACCTTGCGCCGTCAGGCCCTGCTACCAGTGTTGTGAATGAATCTTCGTATACCTGGGCAATAGCCGCAATGGGGGCTGTTTTAAATAAATAAGGAAAATAAAAACTCAGGGCATGCAAGGATGATATTCCGACGGCCCAGGGTTCCAGTCCTGCTTTAAGAAGAGCCGTTTCATACTGAAATACTACCGCTTTCTTGGCAATGCATGCAAGAATAGAATTTTTTTTCTCAGGATGTTTAAGTTTTTGATATTTGAGAATAGTGTCAGAAGCATCAAAAGCACTCTTCTCGAGCCGCCAGCGGATAAGCCGTTCCCGATCCCCTGCTTTCGCAGGAAACTCATCAAAATCAATAATTTGAATACAAAAGAGGCTGTCAGGCAGACTTAATGCAACCCGACAGCCTGCTGAATTATTGGGGATGTTTTTTTTCAGAATGTCGGAAAAGCTGTCGAGATCCTGAATGTTCGATGAAGCATATTCTTGCATGACAATTCCGGATGGCAGATTCACTGTCTTTGCGAATTCCACTGATGAGACGCCTCCTTGTTCCCGGATCTCAACCAGGTGAACTTCAGAATTTGTTATATGCATACCAACTATTGGTTTTTTCCTAAAAAATCGTATCATCGTGACATATTAACAAGCTGTCCAGGGAAAGTCAAACAGTAACAGCTTTATTTATTAACAGCCATATCAGCGTGCAATTAAACTTTGGACTATGAGTATAAACTCTAAACTACAGGAGAAAAAAGAGCCGCCCGATTTAGGTTGACAGTCCAGAACTTTGAACTAAAGAACTGAGAACTGTTCTATCGAGCGGCCCGATCTTGCTAATCCTTGAATCATCTGATCTTCGTTGTCTTTTCTTTGCTGGGCTTCACAAAAAGCGTTCAGCCCAGCCTACCGAACTTTATCAAAAACGCTCGGCCGGAATCTAACGGATTCTGTGCATTTATTTGAATTTAGCTTTTGATGGACTGGAGAACAGGTCCGAACCCTCCAATATTCCTCCACTCGGCAGAATGGTATAGCGCAATGGGTTGTTGACATACTTTGAATAGCCAGTTTCATTTAATATCTTATTTTGGAACTTATCCCATTCTGCTCTCGTTAAACCAAATGCCTCAAAAACGGTGGGGAGCCGGTCTACTGCTCCCTTGTCAAATATCCCTTTGCCGTCAAGTGATTCCTCAGCATAATTTATATTCGAAAAACTTGCATCGTATATTATCCCTGCATTGGTAAAAGTGTCTTTGCCTGGGAAAATACGTTCCATAAACAAACAAAAAGCAATTCTTGCTATTGTGTTCGGCGCTTGGGACCGCCTAAAATCCCAAATATTCTTAGTTGGATCAGTCTTGGTAGCTTCCCCGCGCCAAGCCCTCAGCTCTTCTCCAACGGCCGCTTGAGAAAGTAGTTTCATTGCTTTGTTATCTTGAAATATATGTCCCAAGCCTTTCATTGCTACCCCGCCGGCATGCGTCCATGCAAGTGACTCCAATGATTTTTGTAATGCCAAATCCTGATCTTGCGTTGTATACAGCACAATTCTATATTTAATATAGGCAGTTATAACATCATTTCCAAGGACTACAGGATCTGCCGATGTTTTAAGGAGCCACCTTCCTCCTGCCGCTGCTAATGGTACTGTTACTGCCGGGAACAATAAGACAGCACCAACACCAGTGACTGTAGCCACCGCAACGATGAACTCTTCTCGGCTACCCTCTGTATGGGTACCCATATTAAAATTGGCTGCGGGAACACCACCCTCTGCATAAGCTGTCGTATAGTCACCAGTCACCACTACCATTGCTATCGAGTCAACAGGTTGAACAACTCCATCAATAGTTACATCAAGTTTCCTGTCCCAGGCTGCATTATATATAGCCTTTGTTGCCTCTTCGCTTTCATAACCGCTCGGATCAACCGCATTGATGGGATTATTACCTGCATACACATACCGGTTCAATCCCATGATCGGATCAGCGCTGATGAATCGCCCCAGTGTCGGATCGTACATCCGTGCATTATAGTTGTACAGGCCAGTTTCGGTGTCCTCTTCCTGGCCGGTAAACTTATGGTCCTCTATATCATCGGGATTCAGGAGTG
>JBAZLV010000067.1:0-6430 GCA_041650055.1 Nitrospirota bacterium
TATCGTTCCTACGTTTACATGAGGTTTCGTCCTCTCAAATTTTGCCTTTGCCATGCTCTCCGCCTCCTGATCGGGAAGTGAAAAAAACCTTCGTATTCACAAGCGAGCTTGCCCGCTGTTTCTTTATTTTGCTTTAACCGTATCGCCTTTTACTTTGGCAATGATTTGTTCTGAGATATTTTTCGGCACTTCCTCATAATGCTCAAACTGCATAGTGTAGGTTGCTCTTCCCTGGGTCTTGGATCGAATATCCGTTGCATAACCAAACATCTCGGAAAGAGGAACCAGCGCAGTGATGACTCGTCCTGATCCCCGCATATTCATCCCTTGTACCCGACCACGGCGGGAACTCAAATCTCCAATGACATCGCCCATATATTCTTCAGCGCATACAACTTCAACTGCCATGATCGGCTCGAGAAGGACCGCGCTGGCTTTTCCAGCGCCTTCCTTGAATCCCATGGAACCCGCTATCTTGAATGCCATTTCTGAAGAGTCCACATCATGGTATGAACCATCAATAATTTTTACTTTGATATCAACCATGGGATACCCGGCAAGAACGCCATTCTCCATGGCTTCAACAATTCCTTTTTGCACTGGCGCAATGTATTCCTTCGGAACAGAGCCGCCAACAATCTTATTCTCAAATTCAAACCCTGTACCAGGCTCTTGCGGCTCCAGCTCGAGGACAACATGCCCGTACTGACCTCGGCCTCCGGTCTGCCGGATATATTTCCCCTCGGCAGTCACTTTCTTGCGGATCGTTTCCCGATACGCAACCTGAGGTTTCCCGACATTCGCGTCAACCTTGAACTCACGGAGAAGCCGGTCAACAATAATTTCCAGGTGGAGCTCGCCCATACCCGAAATAATGGTCTGACCGGTCTCCTGATCAGTCATGACCCGGAACGACGGGTCTTCCTGCATCAGCTTCTGCAGCGATAAACCGAGTTTTTCCTGATCTGCTTTTGTTTTTGGCTCAACCGCCACATGAATCACCGGCTCGGGAAACGTCATAGCTTCCAAGATGATCGGCTTGTTCTCATCACACAGAGTATTTCCCGTAAGCGAGCTTTTAAGTCCAACAGCCGCGCAAATATCGCCCGCGTAAATTTCCTGGACCTCTTCGCGCTTGTTTGCATGCATTTTGAGCAGTCTGCCAACCCGCTCCCGAACGCCCTTGGTTGAATTGTAAACGTATGACCCCGAACTCAGCGTTCCTGAATAAACCCGAATGAAGGTCAGCTGACCAACAAACGGGTCGGTCATGATTTTAAATGCAATCGCTGCAAAAGGCTCGTCGTCCGATGCCTTCCGCTCTTCTTCTTTCTCTGTCTTCGGGTTAATGCCTTTTACTGAAGGGATATCAATCGGGGATGGGAGATAATCAACCACCGCATCCAGCAAAAGCTGCACACCCTTGTTCTTGAATGCCGAACCGCATATGACCGGGAAAATCCGCATAGCAATGGTGCCAGTCCTGATTGCCGCCTTAATTTCCGACTCAGTAGGATTTTCTCCGTTTAAAAACTTTTCGGTTATCACATCATCAACATCAGCAAGCTTCTCAAGCATCTTTTCCCGGTATTCTTTTGCCTTGGGTAAAAGATCCTGACTGATGTCTTCGACAACATATTTGGCTCCGAGCGTCTCATCATCGAAATAAATAGCCTTCATCGTGACGAGATCAATGGATCCCCGGAACTTATCTTCAGCTCCGATCGGGATCTGAATGGGAACCGGGTTTGCGCCGAGCCGGTCAACCATGCTCTGGACGCCCATGTAAAAGTCCGCCCCAATGCGATCCATTTTATTCATGAAGGCAATGCGAGGGACCTGATATTTGTCGGCCTGGCGCCAAACCGTTTCGGATTGCGGTTCAACACCGCTTACCGAATCGAACGCGGCGACTGCGCCATCAAGCACTCGAAGCGACCGCTCAACTTCGATCGTGAAATCAACGTGACCGGGGGTGTCGATGATATTGATGCGTTTGTCACGCCAGAAACAGGTCGTTGCTGCGGAGGTAATTGTGATTCCCCGTTCCTGCTCCTGAACCATCCAGTCCATGACCGCAGTACCATCATGAACTTCACCTATTTTGTATGAAACACCGGTGTAATAGAGAATGCGCTCTGTCGTCGTCGTTTTTCCGGCGTCGATATGAGCCATAATACCGATATTTCTCGTGTTCTCAAGTGAATACTGCCGTGCCAAAAGTTCCTCCGCTCCTTACGCGACACCTTACCAGCGGTAATGGGCGAAGGCTTTATTGGCCTCTGCCATACGGTGTACGTCTTCTCGTTTCTTGACTGCCGCACCGGTATTATTCGATGCATCCAGAATTTCTGCTGCAAGCTTATCTACCATGGATTTCTCAGGCCGCTGCGATGCGTAGAGCCTGAGCCATCGATAGGCAAGCGACATCTTACGCGGCTGCTTGACTTCGATAGGAACCTGGTATGATGCACCGCCGACTCTGCGTGACTTCACTTCAAGTGCCGGCTTTAAATTCTCAATAGCCTTCTTGAAAATAGCAATAGGATCACCATTTGTTTTTTGCTGAATCCGGTCGAGTGCCTTGTAGCAGATAGCCTCTGCCGTGCTCTTTTTCCCTTTGCGCATCAGCACATTAACAAACTTCGCCAGCATCTTGCTGTTATATTTTGGATCCGGCAATGCTTCTCTTTTTACCACAACGCTTTTTCTTGGCATACGTAATCCTTACGGACCGAAACGCTCTCAATAACAGCTGTTCCGGTTTGGGTTATTACTTCGGTCGTTTTGCTCCGTACTTCGAGCGACCCTGTTTCCGATTAGCAACTCCGACGGTATCGAGCGTTCCACGAACAATGTGATAGCGAACACCGGGAAGATCCTTCACCCTTCCTCCCCGGATCATCACAATCGAGTGCTCCTGCAGATTATGCCCCACTCCCGGAATGTAGGTCGTAACTTCCATTCCATTGGTAAGCCGTACCCTCGCCACTTTTCGGAGAGCGGAGTTCGGTTTTTTGGGTGTCGTGGTATAAACCCTGATGCAAACGCCCCGTTTCTGTGGACAACTCTTGAGTGCAGGACTTTTGGTCTTGCTGACTGCCAAAGTCCTTCCTTTTCTTACAAGTTGACTGATTGTTGGCACGGAAATTACTCCTTAAAAAACACTTACATAACAAAAGTTTAAAAATGTTGAGTCAAAACCCGGTGATTATAACGAGATGGCCGCCTATTGTCAAGGTTTTTTTTGTTAAAAAACGCTTTCTTAAGCCTATCGCCGGTTCCTTTTCCTACGTTGAGACAGGAGCCTCACACGGCTCGTCTTCAACGGTCACAAACGTATTTCTATAATCAGCCATGCCTGTTCCCGCAGGAATCAAACGACCCATGATCACATTCTCTTTCAGTCCGACCAGATCGTCGACGGCACCCGTAATCGAAGCTTCCGTAAGCACTCGGGTGGTTTCCTGGAAGGAGGCCGCTGAAATGAAACTGTCGGTGGTAAGCGAAGCTTTTGTGATACCCAGAAGGATCGGGCGAGCTGTTGCAGGCTTTCCACCGCGAGCGACAATTGCGTCATTTTCTCTCGCAAAGGTAAAACGATCAACTTGTTCTCCGATAAGGAACGGAGCATCTCCCGCATCCTCGATCCTGACCTTGCGCAACATCTGCCGGACGATAACTTCAATATGTTTGTCATTAATGCTCACGCCCTGGAGTCGATAGACTTGCTGCACTTCATCCACAAGATATTTTTGAAGCTCTCGAGGACCGAGCACATTCAGAATATCATGCGGATCAACCGGCCCGTCCATGAGTGGTTCACCGGCAGTCACCCAATCTCCCTCATGCACATTGACATGCTTGCCTTTTGGAATAAGATACTCTTTTTCGTTCCCCATTCCATCTTTCACGAGAATCCGGCGCATCCCCTTCACAAAACCACCGAATTCCACAGTACCGTCGATCTCACTAATAATCGCCTGCTCCTTCGGTTTCCTTGCCTCGAACAACTCCGCCACTCTTGGAAGACCGCCGGTGATATCTTTTGTTTTCGTCGTCTCACGAGGAATCTTGACCAAAATATCGCCAGGAAAAATCTCATCTCCCTTGTCCACAAGAATGTGTGCGCCAGCAGGAAGCAGATACCGTGCAATAACGTTCGTTCCAGGCAGTTTCGCTGTTTTCCCGTGCTGATCCTTAATTGATATACGGGGCCTGAGATTCTGATTGGGATAGTCGATAATGACCTTCCTTGAAAGACCCGTGATTTCGTCGACTTCTTCCCGCATGGTAACGCCTTCGATAATATCGCCGAATGCGATTTTTCCGCCGATTTCAGTCAGGATGGGAAGTGAGTACGGATCCCATTCCACGAGCTTCTGCCCAATCTCGACTCTGCCTCCATCAGCAATTTTTACGCGCGCACCATAGATAACCGCATATTTTTCCTTTTCGCGGCTGGTGTCATCATAAATCGCGATGCTTCCGCTCCGGGACATCGCAACAAAATCGCCTTCCTTGTTCTTGACCGTGTTCAGGTTCAAGTACTTCATCACACCGGCATTTTTCGCCTCAAGCACGGTCTGTTCCACAACTTTGCTGGCCGTACCGCCGATATGGAATGTCCGCATGGTAAGCTGTGTACCTGGTTCGCCGATGGATTGTGCGGCAATGATCCCGATTGCTTCGCCAATATCCACGAGTTTCCCTCGTCCAAGATCGCGTCCGTAGCACATCTGACAAACGCCACGGAGCGATTGGCAGGTAAGGACGGAACGAATCTTGACCCGGTCGATCCCTGCTTCTTCAACCTTCTTGACAAGCTCCTCGTTGATCTCCTTATTACTTCCGATAATCACTTCCTTGGTAAGAGGATCTTTTATGTCTTCTGCTGTAACACGTCCCAGGATACGTTCTGACAACGGCTCGATGATCTCACCGCCTTCAACGAGGGACCCGACCACGATGCCGCCGCTCGTGCCGCAGTCATTGTGGGTGATGATAACATCCTGGGAAACGTCCACGAGCCGCCGGGTAAGGTATCCGGAATTCGCTGTTTTAAGCGCTGTGTCAGCAAGACCTTTGCGGGCACCGTGCGTTGAGATGAAGTATTGGAGCACGGTAAGGCCTTCCCGGAAATTGGCTGTAATCGGGGTCTCGATGATCTCGCCTGACGGCTTTGCCATCAGTCCGCGCATGCCTGCAAGCTGCCTGATCTGCTGGGTGCTTCCGCGAGCACCCGAGTCAGCCATCATGAAGATATTGTTAAACGAACGGGCCTCCTGCAGCTCGGATTTTTTTGCATCCCCAAGCTCAACCGCTTCCATACCGAGTTCAGCCATCATTTCATCCGCGATCTTCTCGGTCACATTCGCCCAGATATCGATTTCTTTGTTGTAGCGTTCACCGTTTGTGATGAGGCCTTCGGTATATTGGTGGTGAATTTCCATAACTTCTTTTTGCGCCTGATCAATAAACCGCTGTTTTTTACTCGGGATATGCATGTCTGAAATGCAGATCGAAATGCCTGCCTTCGTAGCGAATTTAAAGCCCATTTCCTTCAAGTCATCGATAAGAAGAACCGTGCGTCTTAAACCAAGCTTCCGGTAGCATTCGTCGATCAATTTTGCCAGCTCTTTTTTATTCATCTCCTTATTGACTGAAGAAAAAGGAATTCCGTCCGGAAGAATTTCGCTAAAAAGAACTCTTCCAACGGTGGTCTCCTCGATTTTGCCGTTGATCCGAACCTTCACGTGTGCATGAATGTGAGCTTCCCGCTGGTCATACGCAATCCGGACTTCATCCCGGTTTGCAAATATTTTTCCTTCTCCCTGGGCTCCGGAACGGATCTTGGTAAGATAATAGCACCCCAAGACGATGTCCTGAGAAGGAACGGTGATCGGCCTTCCATTTGCAGGAGAAAGAATATTGTTGACGGAAAGCATAAGCACCCGCGCTTCAAGCTGGGCTTCAACCGAAAGCGGAATATGCACAGCCATCTGGTCGCCGTCGAAATCCGCATTAAACGCGGCACAAACAAGCGGATGAAGCCTGATGGCTTTTCCTTCAACCAGGATCGGATCGAATGCCTGGATGCCGAGCCGGTGAAGCGTGGGAGCGCGGTTAAGCAGCACCGGATGTTCCTGAATCACCTCTTCGAGCACATCCCATACCTCGGGCCGTTCCCGTTCTATCATTTTCTTTGCGCTTTTGATGGTTGTTGCAAAACCCTTCTCTTCGAGCTTGTTGAAGATGAACGGTTTAAACAATTCAAGCGCCATTTTCTTCGGAAGACCGCATTGATGCAGTTTGAGATCAGGCCCAACGACGATAACTGAACGTCCTGAATAATCCACGCGTTTTCCCAGAAGATTCTGGCGGAAGCGTCCCTGTTTTCCCTTCAGCATATCCGAAAGCGACTTGAGCG
>JBAZLV010000068.1:0-6091 GCA_041650055.1 Nitrospirota bacterium
CAGTGTTGCTGCAAAACGCACGGCTCGCAGTAGTCGAAGAGGGTCGTCATCCAGGACCTCGGGCTTAATAACACGAACCAGCCTTTCCCTTATATCTTCTCTTCCTTGGAAAAGATCAATGACGTTTTTTGCAGTTTGATTCTTGAGAAACTCTTTCAGTTCCAGAGCCATTGCATTGATAGTGAAATCCCTGCGTCCAAGGTCCGCAGCAAGGTCATGCCCTGCAAAATCGGCAAAATCAAACTGGACAACTCCGATATCTGAATGTTTCACAACGCGGGTGATTTTTCGTTTTTCATCAAGGAAGAAAAAATTGCCGCCTGTTTTATCTGCAAATACACGGGCAATGGCTTCTGAACCGGATTGTATGATTACATCTATATCCCTGACATCCTGTTTATGAAGCAGCAAATCTCTGACAGAGCCGCCGACGAGGTAAAGTGTTTGAAAAGTGAGAGAAGAAAGTTGGGAAAGATATTCAGTAACCGTGGAATGCATGCATACCTGCCATATTGAAAAGAAGGAAGGTGTTCGTTGATTAAAAGAATTTACACAAACAATACGTTATCCTTTTTCCAGTACCTCTTTCAAAATTGTTTTATCCCAGTCCGTGGTTATAACAACTTCTCCGATCTTCTTCGGCAAAACAAATTTTATCCTGCCGCCTTCGGCCTTTTTGTCTATTTCCATGCTGTTCATCAATTCTTCCACGGAATGTTGTCGACTGAGCGCCGAAAAATCACTCGGGAGTCCATAAAATTTTACAAGATGTTCTACCCGTTCAGGGATCGAGACATCGCATAAACCAATACGATTAGCCAAACGGGAAGCATACACCATGCCGATGGCAACAGCATACCCATGCCGCATGGTATAATTTTCCGCTTGTTCAACAGCATGTCCCAGCGTATGCCCAAAATTCAGAATTGCGCGCAAGCCGCTTTCCCTCTCATCCCTGCTCACCACGTCGGCCTTGATCTCGCATGAACGCTGAATGATATGTTCAAGTGCATCAGGATCATGATCGAGAATCCTCTTCCGATTAACCTCGAGATAATCAAAAAGGTCGGCATCACGAATCACGCCGTACTTGACAACTTCAGCAATGCCGGAAATAAATTCTTCATTCGGCAAAGTCTTAAGAACATTTAGGTCCATCAGTACTTTTTTCGGCTGGTAAAATGCGCCGATCATATTTTTTCCGAGAGGATGGTTAACCCCGGTCTTGCCACCAACACTGCTGTCCACCATGGCAAGAAGCGTGGTCGGGATTTGAATGAAGGGAATACCTCGCATAAATGTGGCAGCCGCGAACCCGGTAAGATCACCTACCACACCTCCGCCAAGCGCTACAAGAGCGGATTTTCTGTCGAATTTATTTTCAAGAAGTTCTGTATAAAGGTAATTTGCAAAATCAATCGTCTTGTATTGCTCTCCGTCAGGAATTTGAATCAACAAAACGGAAAAGTCCGCTGACTCCAAACTTTGGATAACGCCTTCTCCATAGAAGGATAGAATCGTGGAATTTGTCACAAGAGCAATTTTTTTGTCGAGATTCAATCCTCGAAGTTTTTTCCCCACGAGGTCGAGAGCAGTCCCGATTTCAATGTCATAACTTCGCTCGCCAAGGTTAACCTTAACAATGTGCATTCCGCACCTTCTCCTTGATTTCTTTTACTGCATCGGCTACTGATTTTCCAGAAGTATCAATAATGATATCAGCCTGTTGATAAAATTTTTGTCTTTGCGCAAGAAGTTCCCTGATGGTCTTCTTGGGATCGGGTGATTGAAGCAATGGTCGATGCGTTTCATGCTTGATGCGGTCATAAATAATCTCTGGATCCGCAGATAAACAGACAACCAATCCCGCTTTTTTAAATGCAGTGCGATTCTCATCCCGGATTACGGCTCCTCCACCGGTGGAAACAACCTGGTTTTCCTTTTCCAGAACTTCATGGATAATTTTCGTTTCAAGATCGCGAAAATAAGGTTCTCCGAATTGCTCAAATATCCGGCTAATGGTGATTTTTTGATTCTGTTCGATGAGCGAATCAATATCCACAAAGGCATATCTCAAATCATCGGCAAGCTGTCTGCCAATGCTTGTTTTGCCTACGCCCATAAATCCGGTAAGAATAATATTCTTAAACATGATTGTTTATATTGAGTTGAACTTTGAGCTTTGTAATTGTCATTACCGACTATTACTTCTTTCCTGATTCTTCCTCAATCTCCATTCGTGTTCTCAAGTGTTTTTCGTATGCATGGTAATTCCGTTTCATTTCATCAAGGCTGTCTCCACCGAACTTGTCAATCATTGCGATTGCCAGTTCGAATGCTACTGCTGCTTCCGCAACCACACCGGCAGCCGGGACTGCGCAGACGTCGGATCGTTCCACACTTGCCTTAAATGGTTTTTTGCTTGCCATATCAACCGATCGAAGCGGTTTCATCAATGTTGGAATAGGTTTCATGGCAGCCCGCAACAAAATATGTTCTCCATTACTCATCCCGCCTTCTATTCCGCCAGCCATATTGGTTTTTCGGTAGAATCCTTCCCGCTTGCTCCAGTATATTTCGTCATGCACAAGTGAACCAGAGCGATTTGCGACACCAAATCCAGCACCGATCTCAACTCCCTTTATCGCCTGAATGCTCATAACCGCTGCTGCAAGCCGGGCGTCGAGTTTTCGATCCGCCTGCACATGACTCCCAAGCCCGATTGGAGCCCCGGTGACAATTATTTCGAATATTCCCCCTAATGAATCTCCTGCAATTCTGGCTTCATCGATTTTTTTTGCCATCCGTTCTTCAGATTCGCTGTCGGAACATCTCAATTCAGAAGATTCTACGCGTTTTTTAATTTCCCTCAGAGAGGTTTTCGGCACTTTTGCATATACACCGCCGATAGAGAGAACATGGCTCATCACCTCTATGCCAAATTCTTCCAAAAGCCTTTTGGCAACTGCTCCTGCCGCAACTCGCATCGCTGTTTCACGTGCGCTTGAACGCTCAAGAATGTTTCGTATATCTGATGTGCCATATTTAAGCGCCCCTGCCAGGTCCGCATGCCCGGGTCGGGGACGGGTAACCGGAGGAGCTGAATTAAGAAACATGGGATCAGAAGCCATTTTGTCTCGCCAGTTCTCCCAGTCTTTATTTCGGATAACCAGCCCGATGGGACTACCAAGTGTACGTCCCCAGCGCACTCCCGTATAAATTTTTACGGTATCTTTCTCAATTTTCATCCGATTGCCGCGGCCATAACCAATCTGTCTCCGCCCAAGATCCCTATCAATGTCGGTTACCCGTATCAAGAGACCTGAGGGCATGCCTTCGATGATACCCATGAGTAATTCGCCATGCGATTCTCCGGCGGTTAGCAAACGCAACATATGACCTCCTGGACTTAACCTTGTTGATTAAATAAAACTGAATGTAGCCGAAAATCGACGAATGATAGCAAATTTGATGTAGAAGTGCAATCAAAAGTATGGTAATATTTTGATTATTCTGGTTTTTTTGCAATTTTATGCAGAATTGTTCATAACCATAGCGTGTGAGGAGATAAATACGTGAGATATCAAAAAGGATCATTGGGAAGAGTATTTATTTTGAAATTCGAGGATAAAGATGATATTTTGCACGAAATCAAACAATTGGCACTAAAAGAAACAATCAAGGCTGGAACGATTACGTTGATCGGAGGTATGCGCTCAGCCGGCATAGTCTCAGGTCCGCAAAAAACCGTAATCCCGCCAGATCCTCTTTGGGTAAAATTCGACGATACAAGAGAAGTGCTCGGCGTCGGCACTCTGTTCTGGAATGGTGATGAACCGATCATTCATATTCATGGAGCAATGGGCCGGGAGAGAGAAACGCTAACAGGGTGCATCCGCAAAGACTGTTCCGTTTTTCTGGTTGTGGAAGCAATAATTACTGAAATCATCGGAACGAATGCGCACAAAGCGCTGAATAAAGAAACAGGTCTCGTCATGTTGGAAGTTTAAAACGTTAAAGCTCAACATTTCTGATTTAAGGGAGGGAATATGTTCGGATGGATTCTGCTTGCGGTTATTTGCGTAATCCTGCTCTGGAGTATGGGAATTTACAACGGTCTTGTTACACTTCGCAATAATGTGCAGAGCGCCTGGAAACAGATCGACGTTCAGTTAAAAAGAAGACATGACCTTATCCCCAATCTGGTGTCCACGGTAAAAGGAATGCTTGAATTTGAGCAGGACACTCTCGAGAAGGTCATTTCAGCCAGGGCCCGAGCAGTATCAGCTCCGACGACAGCAACAAAGGCCGAAGCTGAAAATATTCTTACTGAAGCGCTTGGGAAATTATTTGCGGTCATGGAAAATTACCCGACACTGAAAAGCAACCAGAATGTCATGCAGCTCCAGGAAGAGCTCACTTCTACGGAGAATAGAATATCGTTTGCACGCCAGTTTTATAATGATCTTGTTGCCAATTACCGGACGAAGCTTCAGGTTTTTCCAAACAATCTGGTGACTTCCCTCTTCAGTTTTGAAAGTGAAGAATACTTTGAAGCAAAAGAAGCTGACCGTGTTGTGCCAGGCGTTAACATGAGCATAAGAAAATAGATAGTATCTGTCATTTGTCAAAGTGATTCGTAATATATCGTCATTTCCGAGGACTTATAAAAGTATCATAATAATCTGTACCTACCTGACAGGTCATCCCCGAACAGTTCTATCGGGGATACGGTGTTTCTTTCTTAAACCAGATTCCCGATTAAACCTTCGGGAAGGACAAATCAACATGGTATGATGTAGAAACTATTTGAAGGCTATTAATAATCGGAAATATGGTTTTCTTACAGATCTTATGCGGTAAAAGTTATGACAGATCAATACTATGTTTATATTATGGCAAGCAAAACAAACGGAATGTTATATATTGGAATTACTTCCAATATAAGGAAACGTGTCTATGAACATAAAAATGATTTAGCAGATGGATTTACGAAAAAATACCATATACACAACCTCGTCTATTTTGAAGTTATTCATGATATACATAGTGCTTTATCGAGAGAAAAACAGCTTAAAAAATGGAATCGAGCATGGAAAATTCATTTAATTGAAAAAGGTAATCCTGAATGGAGAGATTTATATTATGATCTTCTTCATTAAAATTAAACACCATATCCTCGATACAATCATTCGAGGATGACAAATTGTGTATTCGATACCAATCAGTCATTCCCGAAGAATCAATCGGAAATATGGTCTTTAAAAGGCGTATCTCTGATAGAACACTTCGGGGATAACATATCGCATGTAAGAGACATTTCATAAAAAGAGGGCCTTCCTGTTATGCCCCTAACTTTTATCGACATCGAAAAACAGAAAACATGGCGCATTGGAATTTTTTTTACGGTACTGGTACTCCTTTATTTTCTTATCTTTCTTGTCCTATCATTGCCGTTTTTGCCAGCAGGCATTTCAATGCGCTTTATCCTTGCAATTGTTTCGATCGCAATTCTTGTTGCAGGGATTCATTTCTGGTTTTCCGCTTCCAACACCGTACAGGATGTAATAAAAGGGTTAAATGCCCAGCCTCCCGATCCAAAAGACAGCGTTCATACTACACTCAAAAATATTATTGATGAACTTCATGTTGTTACCGGAAATACGCGAAGGATTACCTGCATGGTTATTCCTTCCCTGTCCATGAATGCTCTGGCAGTCGTGGATATGAAGAACAATGCAATGATTGCCATTACAGAGGGGCTCCTTTCTCGCTTGAACCGTTCCCAGCTCGAAGCAGTCATTGCTCACGAAGCACACCATATTCTTTCCGGGGATTGTCTTATAACGAGCGTGGCTGCAAGCATGTTTGGTACGCTCTCCGCACTCGTGGAAAAAACCACACAAACTCCACGCGGCACTTCATTTCCGCATCCAGCTCTCGCTCTTGCTTCGCTCTTGTTGGCAATGAGTAATCTGTTGAATATGTTTATTTCAAGGGAGCGGGAATACCGTGCTGATGCAGCTTCCGTCCGGATGACTCGAAATCCCGTTGCTCTTGCAGAGGCGCTTCACCTGTTGTCAGGAAAGTG
>JBAZLV010000069.1:0-5733 GCA_041650055.1 Nitrospirota bacterium
GTTTCTCAACCAAAATTTTGTTTGTGGAGGGATATACGGTAATGACTTTTCCCCGCTTTCCCTTTTCTTTACCTGAAATTATTATCACCTGATCATTTTTCTTTATCAGCATGGTATCGGTCCTGTTTTCCAATCATAAATTTCCAAATTCAAGTTACAATACTTCCGGAGCAAGCGAGATGATTTTCATAAAATTCTTTTTGCGAAGTTCACGCGCTACCGGCCCGAAGATGCGAGTTCCGATAGGTTCATTCTGATTATTGATCAGAACCGCTGCGTTCCGGTCAAATTTAATATAAGATCCGTCCTGCCTCCGCACTTCCTTTGTCGTGCGGACAACCACAGCCTTGGCCACGGTACCTTTTTTGACCTGCCCTTCGGGTATTGCCATTTTTATGGCAACAACAATGACATCGCCAAGCGTAGCATAGCGCTTGCGCGTACCGCCAAGAACCTTAATGCACATAACTTTTTTTGCGCCGGAATTATCCGCGACATCCAAAACTGTCTGCTGCTGAATCATAGCTTATCCTCTGGAATACAGTATCGTTGTTACTCGGTAGTTTTTTCTATAATTTCCAGAACCTTCCATCGCTTTTCTTTGGATAGAGGCCTGGTCTCAATAAAGCGTACCTTATCGCCCACTTTGCATTCATTTTTTTCGTCGTGCACTTTGAACTTGGTAGTGCGCTTCATGGTCTTTCCATACCGCGCATGCGCAATCCGCCGTGTCACGGCTAACACGACTGTTTTATCCATCTTGTCGCTGATAACCTGACCGATATACGTTTTTCTCTTTTTAGCCTCTGCCATATTTTTCCTTTAAAACGGTTTTTGTCTTTGCAATATCTCTGCGCAGCGTCCGTAAACGCATTGGATTTTCAATTTGGCCCATTGCCTGTTGTACGCGCAAATGGAACAGCTCTTTTTTAAAGTCATCTGCTTTAGCCGTCAGTTCACTGTCTGACAGATCGCGAAGTTCTCGTGCTTTCGTTTTCATATATCCGCCTCTCGAGAGACAAATTTCGTTGCTATCGGCAGTTTGTACGCTGCCAACCGGAATGCCTCTCGTGCAACTGATTCATCAACTCCGCCCATCTCGTACAAAACTCTGCCCGGCTTTACCACTGCGACCCAGTATTCCGGTGCGCCCTTTCCCTTTCCCATGCGTGTTTCAGCCGGTTTTTTGGTAATGGGTTTATCAGGAAATATCCGGATCCAGATTTTTCCGCCTCGTTTGACATAGCGGGTCATTGCGATACGGGCAGCTTCTATCTGTCTGCTCGTAATCCATCCGGGTTCGAGAACTTTGAGGCCATATTCACCGTAGCTCACTTCTGCGCCCCGGTAGGCCGTTCCGTTCATCCTTCCCTTCTGCATCTTCCTGTGTTTTACGCGTTTAGGTGCTAACATGATAACAATCCTTCATCCTCAAGTAATTACCTTCGGTCACACTGCCCCTATTACATGCCAGGCGTCAGCTGCTGAAGTACGTCTCCCCGGTAAATCCAGACTTTCACTCCAATCTGTCCCATGGTTGTTTTCGCTTCAAAAAAGCCATACTGGATATCTGCGCGGAGTGTATGGAGTGGAACTCTTCCTTCACGATACCATTCGGTACGCGCAATTTCAGATCCAGCCAGTCTTCCAGCGCAGGTTATCTTGATTCCCTGAGCACCAAGACGAAGCGCCGAAGTAACCGCTTTTTTCATTGCCCGGCGAAACGCAATTCTTCGCTCGAGCTGGAGCGCAATGTTCTCCGCAACAAGCTGCGCTTCGAGTTCCGGCCTCCGTATTTCCTGGATGTTGATATACATCTGTTTTCCAGTCATGGATTCGAGATCTTTTTTTAGCTTGTCGATTTCCGCGCCTTTTTTCCCAATGATAATTCCCGGACGGGCAGTGTGAATATTAATCTTGGCCTTTTGGCCTGCCCGCTCGATTTCAATCTTGGAAACTCCTGCATGCATCAGCCGTTCTTTCACGATTTTTCGTATTTTGATGTCCTCGTGCAGGAGCGGTGCATAATTTTTCTGGGAAAACCAGCGGGAATCCCATGTTTTAATAATTCCCAGACGAAGCCCGATTGGATGAACCTTTTGACCCATGACGCCTCCGTAACCCTACGATGAAAGCACCAGCGTAATATGGCTGGTCCGTTTTCTGATAACATTCCCGCGGCCCATTGCCCGCGCCCGCATCCGCTTCATGGTGACCCCTTGATTAACATAGGCCTTTGCCACGATGAGCGAATCCAGATCTCCGATTTTTTTCTGTTCCGCATTTGCAACTGCGGAATCCAGCAGTTTTTTTACTATCCGTGCGGCATGCAGCGGAGTAAAGGTAAGAATGCTGAGCGCATCACCCACCATTTTTCCGCGAATAAGGTCGATCACTTGTCTCGCCTTGCGCGGTGTTATTCGTATATGTCTGACTGTTGCACTTGCTTCCATTTCTTCGTCCTCACTCATACAGCGCCCGATTACCTCGGCGCACTTGCTTTTTCTGCAGCCTTTGATCCTCCATGTGCCTTAAACAGACGTGTCGGCGAAAATTCTCCCAGCTTATGGCCAACCATGTTCTCTGTAATATAAACCGGAATAAATTTTTTCCCGTTATGCACTGCGAGGGTGTGGCCAACGAAATCCGGCGAAATAGTCGATCTCCGTGACCAGGTCTTGATAATTTTTTTCTCCCCCGCATTGTTCATGACTTCAACCTTTTTCAAAAGGCTTGCGTCAATAAAGGGTCCTTTTTTAATTGATCTCGGCACTGCATCCTCCGTTAAACCGCCTAAACAGTTGAATCGGTTTAAACCGTTTTTATCTTACCTGCTCTTGGTTCTTCGTGACAGAATATATCTGTTCGTTTTTTTGTTATGCCTTGTCTTCTTCCCGTCTGGGAGACCCCAGGGCGAGCAACCAGGACGCCCTCCTGAAGATTTTCCTTCGCCGCCTCCCAGCGGATGATCAACGGGGTTCATAACTACACCGCGAACCCGAGGCTTTTTCCCCATCCAGCGGGATCTGCCTGCTTTTCCAATGCTAATATTTTCATGATCCAGATTACCGACTTGTCCGATTGATGCCATGCACTCGGATCGAACAATTCTCACTTCACCGGAGTTGAGCCGGAGCGTCGCATACTCGCCTTCTCGCGCTAAAAGCTGAACCGAAGCTCCTGCGCTCCGTGCAAGTTGCCCGCCTGCCCCCTTTTTCAACTCAACGTTATGCAGTACGGTTCCTACCGGTATGGATACCATGGGAAGCGCATTGCCGGGTTTAATATCCGCTTCAGGACCAGACATGACTTTGTCACCCACATTCAATCCGATCGGAGCAATAATATACCTTTTTTCTCCATCAGCATAATGGAGGAGCGCAATGCGAGCTGTTCGATTCGGATCATATTCAATATAGGCAACGGTTGCGGTGATTCCGATTTTGTCCCGCCGAAAATCGATCATTCGGTATTTCTTTTTATGCCATCCCGCACGATATCGGCATGTAATCTTTCCGCGATTGTTTCGTCCGCCGCTTTGATTCAGTTTGACCACAAGTGATTTTTCAGGCTTGCTTCTGGTTACTTCCTCAAATGTGGACGTGGTCTGAAACCGCCGCCCCGGCGATGTTGGATTATACGTTTTAACCGGCATTTATGCACCCTCAAAAATATCTATCTTTTCACCGGGCTTCAGCGTAACATACGCTTTTTTCCAGTCCGATCTGCGGCCAACCCGCTGACCGATTCGCTTCTTTTTGCCCGCGTTCTTTACCGTGGTGATATCGGAAACTTTAACCTTAAAAATTCCCTCAACAGCTTTTTTTACCTGCACCTTATTGGCATCTATCTTTACTTCAAAGGTGAGTACATTATTTTTCTCTTTAAGCCGGGTACCCTTTTCCGTGATGCGGGGCATGCGGATGATATCATAAAAGTCAGTCATTTCCCATATACCTCCTGCATGGCGTTAAGCGTATCCGGAGTCATGATCAAATACTGATACTTGAGCACATCGTAGATATTAATATTTTCTATTCTGATGATTTTTGCAGAGGAAACATTCCGTGCTGCAAGCGTCAGGTTTTTATTTTCCGCTGCGATGACCACAAGCGCATTTTCCTGTACACCGAGGGCGGTCAACAATTCAGAAAACAGCTTTGTTTTTGGTTCTGCAAGAGCAAGGCTTTCCAGCAGAATCAGACGGCTGTCCTGTATTTTTGATGCAAGAGCATCCTGAAGCGCAGCCCTTTTTTCTTTTTTCGGAAGCGCATAGGAGTAATCCCTGGGCTGCGGTCCAAACACAGTTCCTCCATGCCGCCACAAGGGAGACCGATTGCTTCCTGCTCGCGCCCGGCCGGTACCTTTCTGCTTGAACGGTTTTTTCCCGCCTCCGCTTACCAAGGCCTTATTTTTCGTTGCTGCAGTTCCCGCCCGTTTGTTTGCAAGCTGGTTCACAACAGCGGCATGCACAAGATACGGCCGGACTTCCGTTGCAAGAAATGCGGGAAGCTCCACATCTTTAATTTTTTTGTTTTTCTGATCAACCATGACGACTGACGGCATGTTCGCTATCCTCTGATTGGTGATTAATCTGCCTTATACAAAAGCAAGAGACCGTTATCTCCACCTGGGACCGCCCCCCGGACAAATAACAAATTTTTGTCAGGCTGCACATCCACGACCTCAATATTTTTTACGGTTACTTGGACCGATCCCATATGGCCTGCCAATTTTTTCCCCGGCCATACACGGGAAGGATATGCACTTGCGCCAATAGAACCCGGAGCGCGATTGAACATGGATCCATGTCCACCAGGCCCGCCAGCAAAATTATGACGTTTCATGACACCGGCAAATCCTTTACCCTTGCTCACGCCTTGAATGGAAATCCGTTCGCCTTTTTTAAACATGTCAACCGTAAGAACCTGTCCCTGATCAAACTCACCGGTTCTGAATTCTCGGAGGACCGTATGGGGCTTCATGTTCGCTTTTTTAAAATGACCGGCAATAGCCTTGGTAACGCTACCCTTTGTTTTTTCCTCAAAGGCAAGCTGAACCGACTCGTATCCATCCTGTTGTGGAGTTTTCTTCTGCACGACAGCACACGGACCGGCCTGTATAACTGTTACCGGGATCAATTCACCGCCGCTGTACTGCTGACTCATCCCGATCTTTTTTCCAATAATTCCCTTGCTCATCGATTTTCCCTCACCGCCATGAGCCGAAAATGCTGATGACGGCTCTGCTGGTTTACATTAAAGCTTGATCTCAACATCCACACCCGCAGCAAGATCGAGTTTCATAAGCGCATCCACGGTCTGAGGTGTCGGGTCCAGAATATCCATCAGCCGCTTATGCGTCCTGACCTCGAACTGCTCCCGGGATTTTTTATCCACGTGAGGAGAGCGGAGCACAGTCCAGCGGTTCACCTTGGTAGGAAGCGGGATTGGACCAGACACTTTTGCACCCGTCCGCTTGGCCGTATCCATGATTTCCACAGCAGATTGATCAAGGAGCCTGTGGTCATATCCTTTTAATCGTATTCTGATCTTCTGTGTCACGTGCTCTTCCTTCCCTATTCGATCACTTCAGTAATAACGCCTGCTCCGACGGTCCGGCCGCCTTCACGAATGGCGAACCGAAGTTCTTTGTCCATAGCTATCGGGGTGATCAGTTCTACCGAGCAGCTCATGTTGTCCCCTGGCATCACCATCTCTACGCCATCCGGAA
>JBAZLV010000070.1:0-5502 GCA_041650055.1 Nitrospirota bacterium
AACCTTGGAGGAGAAGCTTAAAAAAATCTTTAAACCGTAAAACTGACGCCATACCTACACACTATCTTCCGGTAACATTTAATTATGAGGCAACGGGATATGACGGAGTTATTATGCGTCCACCAAGCGAGGCCGCCAGCCTTATTCTTCAATATACTATTGGCTGCTCGCATAATCAATGTGTTTTCTGTCCTGCCTACAAACAGAAGCAGTTTCGTATCAGAAGCATTCAGGAAATGGGACAGGATATCATTGTCTCCCCTCCTGTCTGGAAGGACACCCATCCTTGATACGGGCAGGGAAGAGCTTCATGAGCTTCGCACGCAAGGTTTTCGCTGCTCCTTAAAAACCGGACATTTTAACTTTGGCTTGACATTGCTGGGTTGGATGCTTGCAAAGTAAGGTAAATTCGGGTATTGTTTCGAGGAAATGCCGTTCTATGTAGTATTAGAGAAAGAGAAAAATCCTTAGACAAGAAGAGAAAACAGGTATGAGCGCCATCATTCTTTTGCTTTCAGCCTTTTGTGTTTTTGCTTTAGCATATCGGTATTATTCCGCTTTTATTGCCGCCAAAGTATTGATGCTGGATGACCGGAACATCACTCCGGCAGTCTCAAAGAATGACGGCCGCGATCATATTCCGACGAACAAATGGATTGTATTTGGACATCATTTTGCAGCAATTGCGGGTGCAGGTCCCTTAATCGGCCCAACCCTCGCCGCTCAATACGGATGGGGTCCGGGATTTTTCTGGATTCTGCTCGGCTCTGTTTTTGCCGGCTGCGTACATGATATCATCATTCTTTTCGGATCGGTTCGTCATCATGGACAATCGTTATCCGTCATCGCACGAAAGGATGTGAGCAAACTGACCGGCGTAACCACTGCAGTGGTTACCATATTCATTATTATTGTTGCACTTGCAGGCCTTGCGGTTGCCGTGACAAATGCGCTGTATCGAAATCCCTGGGGAGTATTCACCATTGGAATGACGATTCCGATTGCAATGGCCGTTGGTTTTTATATGTTCAGGATGAGGCCGGGTGCAATAGTATCTGGTTCGATTGCTGGTGTTCTTGCGGTGTGTCTTGCGGTATTTTACGGCGGATCCATAGCAGAATCATCGTTTGCTAACTGGTTTAGCTTTGACCGAACGACCCTCGCGATCCTTCTTCCTTTGTACGGTTTTTCTGCTGCGGCCCTGCCCGTGTGGCTGCTTCTCGCGCCGCGGGATTATTTGAGCACCTATATGAAAATATTTGTCATCGGAGCGCTGGCAGTTGGTCTCATTTTTGTAAATCCGCAGGTACAGATGCCGTTCGTAACACAGTTCATAGCAGGCGGCGGGCCCATCATTCCCGGGCCGGTCTGGCCGTATGTATTCATAACCATCGCATGCGGCGCCATATCAGGATTTCATGCATTGATCGGATCAGGAACAACTCCCAAACTGATCGAGAAAGAAACCGAGATACGGTTTATCGGCTATGGGGCAATGCTGACCGAAGCGTTTGTAGGCCTCATGGCTTTTCTGGCTGCGGTGATCCTGGTTCCGAATGATTATTTTGCGATCAATACCTCTTCGGAAGTATTTGCAAAACTCAATATGCCGGTCAAAAATTTGCCCGAATTGAGCGCCCTGGTCGGGTTGGATGTTTCCCATCGTCCCGGAGGCGCTATTTCGCTTGCTGTAGGCATGGCCTTTATTTTTTCAAGCGTCGGAGAAGGCCTGCAGCACACTATGAAATACTGGTTTCAGTTCATTATCATGTTCGAGGCTCTTTTCATTCTAACCACGATCGATGCAGGAACCCGGGTAGCGCGCTATATTCTTCAAGATATTCTTGGAGATATTTACAAACCACTGAAACAAACCCATTGGGTTCCGGGAATTGTTTTTACGAGTTTTGCTGTTTCGTTTGCCTGGGGTTATATACTGTACACAGGCGATATTTCTTCGATCTGGCCGATGTTCGGAACAACAAACCAGACACTTGCATCGCTTGCGCTTGCCATCGGGACAACCTTGATTCTTCGGATTTCTGCCAAAAAAAGCTATGCACTTATTACGGCGATACCGTGCCTGTTTGTCGCGGTCACTACCTTTGCGGCAGGAATTATGAACCTGCAAACATATCTCGAAAAAGGAATGATTCTGAACTCTCTTTTAAGCATTGCCATTATCCTTCTTGTTGCGATCATTCTCGTTGAGAATGTGCGGGTCTGGAAAAAACTTTTGAAGGAAACGAAACCGATTGGCATGAATACGGATTAATCACGCGGAGGAAGAATGCTCTTAGCCATTGATATCGGAAATACGAACATCGTCCTGGGCATTTTTGACGGCACGACCCTGAAAGAAAGCTGGCGGGTTGGCACCAATGCCAAGATTACACAGGACGAATATGCCATGACATTCAAGGACCTTTTTAATTTTTCCGGAATCGAGTTCAAGCAGATTACCGGAGTTATTATTTCAAGCGTTGTGCCGCCGATCCTTCCTGTATTGACCGAAATGTCCCGGAAATATTTTCGGATCGATCCCATGATCGTAACGCATCAAATCAAAACAGGCATCACGATTCGTACGGATAATCCAAAAGAGGTTGGCGCTGACAGGCTGGTGAATGCCGCAGCTGCATATTCCATCTACGGTGGTCCGTTGATTGTGGTTGATTTCGGGACGGCTACCACGTTCTGCGCTGTGACAAAAACAGGAGAGTATCTCGGTGGCGCAATCACTCCCGGGATAAAAATATCCGCGGAAGCCTTGTTTCAGCGGGCATCCAAACTTCCCCGGGTTGAGCTGACGAAGCCTCCGCGGGTCATTGGCGCTGATACGATCAGCGCCATGCAGGCCGGTATTATTTACGGGTATGCAGGACTGGTTGATGGGATCGTCGATCGGATGAAAAAAGAACTTGCACCTGATGTTACCGTTATTGCCACGGGCGGACTGGCAGAGCTTGTTTCTCCTGAAACCAGAACGATCACGGATATACGTCCCCAGCTTACACTCGAAGGGTTGCTTCTCCTGTATACATTAAATTGCTGATTTCCCATAAGAAAAAAGACAATTTCTGATTGCCGAACAGGGACATATTTCCGTCATAACCTTGACGATTACAGGTTTTTATGATATCAATAAAGAGTCTTGACGCTATTCCCTGGAGATCGGATGAAGATACTGGTTGTGGATGATGAAGAAGGCGCTCGGGAACTTTTCAATATCATCCTGACAGACGAAGGCTACGAAGTTTCCCTCGCAACGAGCGGAGAAGAAGCGCTCGCACTCTTTAAAAGCAACCCCTACAATCTGGTAATAACCGACATTAAAATGCCGGTCATGGACGGACTTCAACTCCTGCAGGAAATACGAAAAACCGGATCCAAAACAGATGTTATTATGGTGACGGCATACGGAGAAGTCGAGAGCTATCTCAAGGCCATGAGCCTGGGAGCTGCAGAATATATCAACAAACCGATCCGGATCAAGGAATTGAAGCGGATTGTCCATAAAGTGTTAACCGAGCAAAAGGCAAGGTCAGGAAGCTGATGTCACGCCTCCGCAAGGATCCCATTGTTGGCCGGTGGATCATCGTATCCACTGAGCGTCCAAAAACACCTGAAGAATACAAACGTGCCCCTGAAGAACCGAAGGATGATGTTACGCCTTCTGAATGCCCTTTTTGCGGCGGCAATGAAACAAAAACACCGCCGGAGATTGCGGCATTCCGTCCTGAAAAAAACCTTTCGAATATCTCCGGATGGTGGGTGCGGGTGATTCCGAGCAAATTTCCCGTTCTCCATGTCGAAGGAAGTCTCGATCGCGAAGGAAGCGGATTATACGATTGGATGAACGGAGTCGGCGCCCATGAAATCGTGATTGAAAGCCCGGAGCACTCCGTGCGGCTTGAACATCTTCCGGAAAACCAGGTTGAAAAAGTTCTTTGGGCATACCGTGACCGAATCATGGATCTCGAACGGGACGGACGTCTCCGATATGTGCTTATTTCAAAAAATCAGGGATGGGACGCAGGTTCAATCCTGAATCATACGCATTCCCAGATTATTGCGACTCCCATCATTCCCAAACAGGTCAAGGAAAAACTCGACGGCGCAAAATCATATTATGATTATAAGGAGCGCTGTATTTTCTGTGATATTATCAGGCAGGAAATGAGTTCACAGGAGCGTGTTGTTGAGGAGACACGCCATTTCCTCGTCATGGCGCCATTTGCTCCCCGGTTTCCCTTCGAAGTATGGATCTACCCGAAAAAGCACGCGTGTTCCTATGTTGACATCACGAAAGAAGAAGTTATGGATTTTTCCCGGATCCTTACGAACACGTTGAAAAGGATCAGTGTTGTACTGGATTCCCCCCCGTATAACTACATGCTGTATACGGCTCCCAATCGGGTGCCGCGACGGGGTCATTGGCATACGTTACAGGATGATTTCCACTGGCACCTCGAAATCATTCCCCGCCTTACGAGAGTTGCCGGATTCGAATGGGGATCAGGTTTTTACATTAATCCTACACCTCCCGAAGACACTGCGCGATATCTCAGGAATGCCCATATTTGATTGATTGCAAAACAGAGGACGTTGCACGGAATGGCTTGAATGATTCGGGTTCCTGATTCATGAACCGGTTACCTGCACAGAAAGAAAACGTTTTCTTACGGCATGGTAAATTCCTTGCCCACGATTCGTACCGTGAGGACCGGGCAGGGTGATTTCCTCACCACTTTTTCCGCGGTGCTCCCAAAGAGCATGTGGTCGATTCCTGTTCTGCCGTGTGTCCCGATAACAATCAAATCCGCGTTTTTATCGCGGGCTGTTTTGATAATTTCAACAAACGGCACTCCCCGCACCACGATTTTTTCCATATTCTTGATGTTCACGGAAAGATCCGCAGCCCATTTTTCCATCTCCTGTTGGGCGTTTTTTTCCAGGTCTTCAGTAATAGCCGATACGGACAAGGAAGGCGGTATATACCATTCGGAAACCGCGATATCCTGAATCACATGAAGCAAAATCAGCTTTGCATGATAATTCTGTGCCAGGGAAACGGCGTGATCCATGGCAGCACGCGCTCCATTTGAAAAATCAGTAGGAAACAGAATGGTTTTTATCTGCATCAGGTTCTCCTGTCAGGGATTTTTTAAAGTATAGCCCCGGTTTAAAACCCTGTCAATGAATAAAACCGCTCATTACTTGTTTGTTTCGGTCCGAAAAAACATGTTCTTTATCATGAATTTTATCTTGACCGGACATACGACCTCACTTACAATATTGACGTTCCAATCCAGCAGGAGTACGGACAGGTAGCGATACGGAGAGTTTTATTATGCGAATTGTGATTGTTGAAGACGACCCCATCCTTATTGAAAGTCTTGCGCTGCTTTTGCAAGGCGAGGATGCGATAGAAGTGGTCGGGGTTTTTCGTTCGGCTGAAGAAGCGCTGAAAGGGCTCGAACAGGCGGCTCCTGATGTCAT
>JBAZLV010000071.1:0-5044 GCA_041650055.1 Nitrospirota bacterium
GAAAAAACTATCTAGTTTTTCACCTAAATTAAAATTCGAATGTCCTTGTCGGAGTAGTTTATCAATCTTGCCACTGAGCTCAGGCATCCATTTATCAACGTTAACCCTGATTGTGATGAATGGATGAGCACCTCGATAGGTTCCGTATAAGAAACACCACTGGCATCTGAACGCACAGCCATTGGTCATTGGTTTTAGCGGATTGAATGTGCAGCATTTTATACGCGGATCAAGCATTTCGAAATCATCTTCAATGTCAAGCTTGGGGCTGAGAAACCAAATGTCCCGAGCATTAAGAGCTAAAATTGCATGGCTTCGATCGTCATCTTCTTGTTCGTTTTTTAATCTGCAGATAGTCGGAGAAGCGGTTGCAACATTGGCAGGTTTACAATCGCCATTATATGGAATGTGTAGTGTTTGTTCACTTGCAGGAAAAGCGTCTAGGATTCTACGTGTCACCGGCAAATTGGCAACAGATTCATGATAGATGATTTCCTTCGGTGGAAGGCGATCTATCGCTCTAGGTCTTGTGTCCATATCTGAAGTTGTAGGGGTGCGTGGAGCATCAACTATTTGGATTCTACTTGGTGGAGGAGTAACCGGCATAGACGGCTGAGATATCGTAGGTGGCACTGGATTTTTCTGTGTCACGGGCTTCAAAGGCTTTTCAGTAATCAATTCAACCTTGCTTGCCATCGTTGCACCCAGGGCTTCCAGAATCTTAGCTACGCGGTCAACACCTACATTTTTATAACCGTTTCTTTCATCTCTTGAGACCAGAGATTCATGGACTCCCAAACGCTTTGCAAGTTCACGAATAGAAATACCTCTGGCCTTACGAGCCATGATGAGACATTTACCTATGTCATTAATATCGTCAATTATCGGAAGCTTCTTTTCCTTCATTTGTTCATAGTGAAAAATCTCTTCCTGCAACTTCCGATAATCTTTTGTTAAAGGTTCCATAACAACATCGAGGTCTTTTTCAGAAATTCCTTTTTGTTTGAGCAATTGAGCATATTCAAGAAGACGTTTCTTTTCATTGGCCAATTTTTCTTTAGCGGCTTGTAATTCTTTTTCATTTCGGAGCATAATAATCCACGACGTTGGGATATTTTTACTGCAAGACATATACGTCTCACTGTCAGAAATATCAAGTTTGTCGAAAATGTTTCGCATGTTACGCTTGTTACATGTTTATACGGAGGGTAGGGGCTTCTTAATGGGTAACGATGCGGATTTCCCTGTGCCTTATGATATGGTAAGATAAGCATGAAAAGAGGTGGATCATGAAAGATTATATTGTTGTTGATCCTGCAATCTGCGCTGGAAAGCCGATCATTCGGGGAACAAGAATTATGGTCAAGAACATCCTCGGAATGGTTGCAGGCGGATACACCGTTGAAAAGATTTTACAGGCTTATCCGGAATTAAAATTAGAGATGGTTCAGGATGCACTGGAATACGCTGCTCAAGTCGTCGATGAAGAGCAGGTTTACGCATATGCCTGAACAAGTGTTAAAAATCCTGTTAGATCAGAATATCCCGGTTGCAGTTGCCAAGTGGCTTCGAGATTCCAAACCTGGATGGATAATCAGACATGTTAACGAGGTTGATCTCGCAGGCAAGCCCGATGAGCGAATCTTTGAATGGGCACAAGCAGATGGATCAATAGTCATAACGTACGATGAAGATTTTGCCGATGTAAGGATGTTCAGCCTTGGCCGTCATCATGGAGTCATCAGACTCAGGGTTTGGCCTACCACCATCGAAAAAACAATTGAGGCTCTTGACAGACTTTTCAAGCAGGTTCCATCTCATGAATTCACTGATAGCCTCGTTGTGATTGACGATAATAAAATTAGAATCAGGAAAAGCAGGCAACAAAGTCATTAGTAAAATCCGTGTCACTTGGACTGTTTTTTGTGGAGACAAATTGGAGACGGAGATAGCGAGAAAAGCAGGGAAAAATGGGGAAACGAGGGGAAAGATACTCGCAACGATTGCGTTAACATTGTCATATAATATCAATAAGTTATACTGTAATATCAGGCACTTGGGGAAAGATCTAAAAATGCCTTGGAGGTAATTCCTAATCCGTGTCTGCCGCCTGTTCGAATCAGGCCAGGGGCGCCAAATCATTAGGGTTTTCAGGTAATTCTGAAAACCTTTTTTTTTCGGTGCTAAAACAGCGCTAAAAATGCAGGACGGTTGAAGCGGTATTTTGAGGATCAAAGCATTCGGCGGGAATTTACGGGAGTGAATCAGCGGAATACCCAGACCTAGTAATATGTTAACAACCGATCTTCCATTTAAAGTTTCTGATTCCACGATTGTTATTATCAAAGGACTCCCAATTCATCAGTGCGATAAATGTTCCGAGTACTTGATGTAAGGAATCCTCTATGATTTTTCGGCTTTTTTTCGACGGCAAATGAAGAAATAAACGACCGATATTGCTGAAATCATCACTCCTACATTGAAGAGAATCGAACCTATGAACGCATGCCTGAGCATTTCACTCGGCTCCCACAAGTCGGAAAAATAGGAAGCAACGGCATTCAGCACCCCGGAAAAAACAAGAAACAGCGGGGCGGAGATATATGCATCCCTGCGTTTGAAAAGTACAATGAGCAAAAAGGCGGAACACAAGGCCGCTAAAACAAGTTTTGTCCTGATTCCCAGAAAATCCGATGGCGAAATACGGCTCAAGCCCTGCTGAATTGTTATTACTTTTTCACCCGGCCGCGGAAAGGAAACTTCAGATGTCGGATATTTTCCGAAATGGAAAGAAGGAGATTCCGTGAAGGATTGTCCCAGAATGCAGTCAAGATCATTATAGGATTGTTTCAGTATGTAAAAAGGATGACTCAACAGCCATCGCATATAAAGGTTTGGGGCTTTTTTTATAAAATCCATGGGAATTTTCATGGCATATAAACCACCAAGTATTTGCTGGTAATTTGCCGAACACCAAGGTTGGGAATTCAGATGAAAGCCCAAGCCAATCGTTTCCGGCATGCCCATGTCCGTGAAGTTTTTTCGAATTTCAGGATCAGGCAGGACAAATCCCGCAATAATATGACTGGTCGTATAACTTTGCCTTTCTCTGAAATGAATCACCTGATTGACTGATACAGCCGTGAGGCATAAAAATACGAGTAATATTTGCCAGCGCTTCAATAAATTCCTGTTTAAAAGGATTACATACGCCATTCCCAATATAACCAGCATCACAATTGAATCCCTGGTGCCGGCCGCGAAGAGCGCACATAACGCCAATAGTAATAAACCCCACCAGAATCCGATTTTCCTGATAAGTTTGTCGAATCCAAATACTAATGAGAAAAGCAATAATACCAATGCAAGAGCCATGGAATCCGATTTCAGGAATTTATTGAAAACGTAATATTGCTGGATGTAAGCCGAAAGTGAAACCGCAAGAAAAACAATCCTTGCTGTTTTTCCGGTAAACAGCCCCGAGACAACTTTTGCAAATATTATCCATGAAATATATTGAATGGTTGTCTGGGCAAGCATGATGTTTGCCGCGCTTGCCAGATCGTAATTTCCAAATAACCAGTAAAACAGCGGTAGAAACCATGGACGCCAGACTGTTTCATAGTTCTTGAGAAATTCATCATAAGTACCGCTTCCCATCAAATTAATATAATCGTGGCAATCATCGAAACAGATGGGCGTTCCTATGCTCAGTCTCAGGTAGCAGTAATAATTGGCCAGTATAAATAAGAACCAGACCAGTTTCTCCCGGCTTTTTATCGTTTCATAAATCCCGTTCAGTTTTTTTAATAGTGCATTCAAGAAATATTGATCCCGAAGAGATCTTCATAAAGCGGCGCAACAAGCTGGTCGCACCTCGGCATTCACTTTCTCCAGTTTCACCGTCAAGCAGATGACCTTCGAAATGCCTGGCTATTCAGATATTACATACTTTTATTTTTGAGGCTAGTAGAACAAGTCGGAGAAAGTATCAAGACGAAGGAATAATGTCCTCAACACCACTTGCACCATGCTAATTAACTTATTAGCCTTGATGACGTAAGATATAATTTTGTCCACATCCGCCGGTTCATGGTAATTCACTGATTACAATATAACCTGAACAGGATAACCCGATGTCAATGCAGTATGTTTACCTGGTGCCGGGCTTCTTCGGCTTCACTTCCCTCGGCTCCATGAACTATTTCCTCGGCGTGAGGGAGACTCTGGAGACGCGGCTCGGAGAAATGGGCGTCCGCGCAGTAATCCACGAGACCGACACACTGCCCACCGGATCCATTCGTCAGAGGGCCGTGCGCCTCCTCAAGCGCATCGAACAGGACGGGGCGGTGAAAAACGGAGGGGGAATCCACTTCGTGGGCCACTCAACGGGAGGGCTCGACGCCCGGCTCCTCGTTTCACCGGGGGTGAAGCTCGTGCCTTCGGATATAGAGGAGGAGATTGGCCGCAGGGTTTACAGTGTGCAGACGCTGTCCACTCCGCATTACGGTACGCCGCTGGCGGGTTTCTTCGCCACAATAGAGGGCAAGCATGTGCTGCACCTCCTGACGATGCTCGCCACAACCAGGCCGGGGCGTCTCGGAATCACTGCCACGGCGAAATACCTCTCCCTTGTGGCACGGCTGGACAATCTCACCGGCAAGGCAAACACACTGCTCGATCCCCTCTCCGAACAGCTGATCAAGATTATCTCCATGGAGCGCGGCCATCAGCTTTGGAAATTCCTTAATGAGATCTCACAGGATCAGGGCGCCGTGATTCAGCTGGCGCCGGAGTCCATGGATATTTTCAACGCCGCAGTGATCAATCGTGAGGGGGTTCGCTATGTTTCACACATCAGCGCCTCGCCCCCGCCCTTTAAAGAAGCGCGTCTCTCGAATTTGAACTCGCTTTACGCCCCTCTTGCCCTGCTGCTATATGCCACGGTGTACAAGATCACAGCCCGTGAGAACCGTTCATACCCCTACCCGGTTCTGAAGGAGGAGGATCGGCGGGCGCTCTCATCCCGCCTGGGACTGGAATT
>JBAZLV010000072.1:0-4395 GCA_041650055.1 Nitrospirota bacterium
TAATACGTAAAGAGTTCCCAGAGCTTGAAGAATTTCTATGGGGAGACAGCTTCTGGGCGGATGGCTATTTTGCCGAGTCCGTTGGCAAAGTAGATGAAGACGTCATCCGAAAATACATCAAAACACAAAAATAACAGGCCATGGCAGATCATGCCAAGCGGCCTGAAGCCCCAGCCTTTAGGCTGGGGAGTGGTTCACTTCAGGAGGTGGGATCCACATGCCTATTCGAGTAATGATTGCAGATAACGATCCCGAACAACATCAGGCAGTAACTGCAGCCTTGGCCCAGGACAATGATATTGAGATTACATCAACGGTATCATCTCGAGAAACCGCGATAAAACAGCTATCAGCATCCCCCGATGTTCTTCTTTTAGGATCATCGATTTTGAAGGATCATACGCTTTCCCGATTTATCCGTTCGGTTCAGACAAAATCACCCCAAACACGCGTAGCGGTGATTTTGAGCAAGGATGAACCTGATGAAATCCTGATAGCAGATATCCATATCGGTATACGCGGGTATATTAAAAGTACATATTCTCCGGCCATTATGACCCGAGCAATTCATGCGGTTCATGAGGGGGAGATATGGGCAGAACGCAGAATTCTTGAAAAAGCCATTTCCAAGCCTATGATTTTGCCGGAAACGCTCCAATCCCAGGTGCCCGGGCTTCCACCTTTGACGACCAGGGAAGTGGAAATGCTTACCCTGGTACTCCAGGGTGCTTCTAACCGGGAAATTGCCAGTAAGAGCAGTATTAGTGAGCGAACGGTCAAGACTCATCTTTACCGGGTGTATCGAAAATTGAAAGTTAAAAGTAGAACAAAGGCAATCGCACTCCTAGCCCATTCTTAATTTCCATCAAATAAGACTTTGGATTTATTGACAAGCCTATTTTGCGTGCTATTCTTGGTGCAAGACTGCATACTGATATTTGATTGATCCGGGACTTCTTTGCGGCATACTTCTCCCCCCAAGCGAGGTTTAAGCCGAAAAGACCCTGCCTACAAGGCTCCGGAAGTCAATGGAAGAAACCCATCATGCTAAGCATCCATATCAGCGCAGCTGGAGACGTCTCGATAGTGCACCTGGATTTAATCATCTTTGAGTCATCGGGACGTCTTTTTTGTTTTTTTTGACCGTGCAAACAGAAGATGTCTTTCTCTCCAGCATCACGTTACTCGCATCTTTTTCTCTTCTTTTCTGCTGTAACCTCGTTTTTCCATTGACCATCCCTGGCTTCTTATGTTATTTTTGTCCATGCCGCCAACCGGAGAAATTTCTCGTCTTGAACATAAAATAAACCGTCTCTCAAAGCTCATTGAAGTAAATCAAATTATCAGCTCTTCTCTCAACCTCGATGATATTCTCGAAAACGTCATGGCCATTTCAAAACAGGTTATGAATGCTGATGCATCGAGCCTGATGCTGCTAGATGAAAAAACCCAGGAACTGGTATACGAAGTCGCCTTGGGTTCGGTTGGCCAGAAATTGAAGCAGGAATTTCGACTTGCCCTGGGCCAGGGTATCGCCGGGAGCGTTGCTCAAGACGGGAAACCGCTCCTGCTTGAAGATGCATATACGCATCCGCACTTTTACCGTGGTCATGATGAAGCTACGGGGTATCGCACCAAATCCATGATTACGGTACCGCTTAAAACCGCAGATCGCGTTATCGGCGTCGCGCAGGTGATCAACAGGCTTGATAACAAGCCGTTTGATTCTGACGATCTTGAACTCTTTATTGCATTGTCCAGGCTTGCAGCAATTGCGATTGATAATGCGATGATGCATAAAGTTCTCATGGAAAAGCAACGGCTTATCAAGGATATGGAATTTGCGCGCACGGTCCAGGAAAGTTTTCTTCCGCAAACAGCCCCTCAGATACCGAATTATCAATTCAGCGCTCATTACACGCCTGCCCAGGAAGTGGGGGGAGATTTTTACGATTTCATTCGCCTTGATGAGAACCGTACGGGCATTGTTATCGGTGATGTCTCTGGCAAGGGAGTACCCGCCGCACTTTTCATGGCGAAACTGGGAAGCGATTTACGAACACTTGCGCTTACCGAAAAAAATCCGGGATCAGCATTGAAAAAACTGAACAATATTCTCGTCGAACGAAGCCGTCGGGGGATGTTCGCAACGCTTGCGTATGTCGAGCTTGATTCACGGAACGGGCAATTGATTGTTTTGTATGCAGGGCATTTGCCGCTTCTGATTAAAAAAGCAGATGGTACGCTTCAGAAACCAGCTGCCTGTGCAGGACCTCCGTTGGGAATCGTTCCCAATATGCAATTCAATGTCGAGACAGCTGTTTTGCAACCCGGAGATACGGCGGTTTTATATACGGACGGCATTCTTGAAGCCATGAACGGGAAAGAGGAATTGTACGGTCAAAAACGGTTTGAAACATGTATTCAGAAATCCATGTTTTCGCCGGATTTGTTAAAGCAGGAAATCATTCATGATGTGAACAGATTTACCGGGCTCAGCCCGCAGCATGATGACATGACGCTTGTTTGTTTCGGAGCTTCTTCATGATTCAGACCATGACGCTTGTTGTTCCGAGCCATCCACGGTATCTGTGCGTGATACGAAGCGCTCTGCAGCCGCTGTTGCTTGACGAAGGATTTTCAGAAAAAGAGGCACGGACCATTGTGCTTGCAATCGATGAGGCCTGTTCGAATATTATCAAATATGCATACGAACAGGATTCTTCGAAGACCATTGCGATGACTCTTCACTTTGGCGGGGAAACACTGACGGTTGAATTAAAAGATACAGGGAAAAAGCCTGATCTGGCAAAAATTACACCGCGTAAACTTGATGAAATTCGGCCGGGAGGGCTCGGGACTCATTTTATCAGCAGTGTATTCGACACGGTGACGTATGATACCAGCGGTGCAGAAGGAACACTCCTTACGCTGATCAAATTAAAACCTGCTGCTGAGCCAGGGAGGTTGCCTCATGAAACTTGATATGACGACAGAACTCATGGCTTCTGGTCTTGTTGTCCGATTGCAGGGTGATGTTGACATGAATACTTCACGGGATATTCCCTGTTTGCTCGATAAAGCATTTGCACAGGCGACAGCTCCATTCAAGGCATTGTTTATTGATCTGTCAGGAGTACGGTATATGGACAGCTCGGGAATTGCCACGCTTGTTGAGATTCTGCAACAGTGCGGAAAAACCGGGACACGGCTGCGGCTCTGCGCATTGAGTCCTTCGGTCCGGGATGTATTTGAACTTGCCCGGCTGGGGTCTGTGTTTCAAATATATCCGACTCTTGATGAGGCGTCGCAGCATGGGGACTAAGCAGCGCTCTTTTTCCCTTACGAGGTTGTTATGAAATCGTTTTTCGGGTACACCGGGAAAGTATTCATCCGGTTTCTGCATGATCTTTCGAGCTTGTTTTATTTATTCCGTGAAACGGTTCTGCAATCAATTCTCGTCCTTTCAGACCGGAAAAGAAGGAAACAGGCCCGGCTGCTTGCCTATGTGGATACGATCGGGACCCAATCGCTGACCCTTGTTCTTTCGGTTGCAATCCTTCTTGGAATTGCAATAACGGTGTTGATCTCATTTCAATTAAAAGAATTAGCCGGATACAGTTATATTCCCGGTTTTGTTGCCATAGCGGTCTTCAGGGAAATGGGTCCGCTTATCACTGCCATCATTATTACCGGCAGGGTAGGTGCGGCTTTTACCGCACGCATAGGAACCATGAAGGTTTCTGATGAAATCCTTGCCCTTGAAACCATGGCTATTAATCCGGTTCGGTTTCTCGTGGTTCAGCGTTTTATCGGGCTTTTGCTTTCTCTTCCGGCGCTTACCCTGTTTGCAAGCTTCACCGCGATATTAGGCGGCTTTTTGTTCGGTTCCATACGGCTTGGTATCCGGCCGGATACGTATGTTCGGGAGACCATTGATGTGCTGATATTCAAGGACATTTATTCCGGCATGATCAAGGCGGCTGTGTTTGCGGTTGTTATTGTCATGATCGGCTGTTATCGCGGTCTGGTGGTCGAAGGCGGGGCAGAGGAAGTCGGAAAGGCAACGATGATTTCGGTGGTCGCATCCATGCTGACCATTATTGTACTCGATACGCTTATGACAACCGCATTTTACGGATAAACGGCTTCTATGATACGAGCACACGGCATTACAAAAAAATACGACACACATACCATTCTTGACGGAATAGATTTCGTTGCCGAACGAAAAAAAATAACGTATATTCTGGGAACGAGCGGCGGTGGCAAAAGCACTTTTTTAAAGATCTTAATCGGAGCGCTGAAACCGGATGCAGGCCGCGTTTTTTTTGAAGATCAGGACATCACGAAATTATCCGGAAGAGAACTGGATCCATTCCGCAAAAAAACCGG
>JBAZLV010000073.1:0-3890 GCA_041650055.1 Nitrospirota bacterium
TCATCCGAAAATACATCAAAACACAGAAATAACAGGCCATGGCAGATCATGCCAAGCGGCCTGAAGCCCCAGCCTTTAGGCTGGGGAGTGGTTCACTTAGAATCTGTTTTCTGATATAATCTCAACAGTTTTCCTATGTCCACGAAAATGAATTGAAGGAGCGATTATGGCCGCTGTCCCGGATATGAAAAAGAAATTACTTGGCGAGATGTTGCTAGCGGGTAAACTAATCAAGGAAGAGCATTTGAAGCGAGCGCTTGAAGAGCAGAATAAACGAGGCGGGAAAATAGGTGAAATCCTGGTAGACCTTGGATTCATTAATGAGCACAGCCTTGCAACATTTTTGGGACGACAGCTTCATATTCCTTTCATTGAAATTGAAAAGCAGCTCGTTGATCAGGAAAGCATGAAAATGATCCCTCCTGACATGGCACGTCGGCTTACCGCCATTCCCCTCTATCGCGATAATGAGAATCTGATGGTTGCCATGGCGGATCCTCTCAATATTTTTGGGCTCGATGATATCAAGAAAGCTTCAGGGAGAGATATCAGGCTTATGGTTGCTACAAGGAGTGACATCCAAAGGGCCATTGATCGATATTATGGTATGAGCCAGACCATTGAAGCTGCTGCAATGAACTTTACCGAAGGAATGGGAACATCGGCTCCGGATACCGCCGAACCTGCAGGCGATGATAATGATGCTCCGGTCGTAAAACTGGTAAGCATGCTCATTGCCCAGGCCATGATGGATCATGCCAGCGACATTCATCTTGATCCGGAAGGACAGCAGATAAAAGTTCGATACCGTATCGACGGCGTTCTCACGGAAGTGAGAACCCTTCCGCGTGAAATGCATGCGCCAATCGTTTCCCGGATCAAGATTCTTGCAAATATGGATATTGCCGAGAAACGGGTTCCGCAAGACGGCCGTTTTCAGGCTAGTATCGCTCATACCGATCGTGGGCCGATTGTTTCCGCGGTTTTTCGTGAGCGTACGACCCTCCGTATGGATGGGGAAACAACCGTCGATATCCGTGTTTCCACGCTTCCGGTTATTCAGGGGGAGACGGTGGTCATGCGCATCCTGGATCGTTCGCAGATTATCATGACTCTGGAAGGACTGAGATTTTCACCGGATATGCTTGAGCGTTATACCCGGCTGATTGCCAGACCCTACGGTATGATTCTCGTTACTGGTCCAACCGGAAGTGGTAAAACAACTACCCTCTACGCAAGCATTAGTTCGATTGACAGAAAAGCAAATAATATTGTGACCGTCGAAGACCCGGTTGAATATCAAATCATGGGAGTCAATCAGGTTCAGGTAAACCCAAAGGCGGGAATAACCTTTGCAAGCGGACTTCGATCGATTCTTCGACAGGATCCTGACATTATTATGGTAGGGGAGATCCGGGACCGAGAAACAGCTGAAATTGCAATTCACGCCGCACTTACCGGCCATCTTGTTTTTGCAACACTGCATACCAACGATGCCGCAGGCGCCGTCACGAGGCTTATTGATATGGGAATCGAACCGTTTCTTGTTTCTTCCTCAGTGATCGGCATTCTTGCCCAGCGTCTTGCACGTAAAATATGCGACCACTGTAAAAAGCCCTATTCAGCCAAACCTGAACTGCTTGCCAGTCTGGGCATTGCGACCAATCCGGTTACTTTTTATCGTGGTCAGGGATGTCCTGCATGCAAGAACACCGGTTACCAAGGCAGGATCGGAATTTTCGAGCTGATGGACATGAATGAAGAGATCCGGGAGCACATTATTGCCAAGGCATCCAGTTCAAAACTCAAGGCAGCGGCCCTGCGCTCAGGTTTCAGTACCATGCGACAGGAAGGCATGATCAAGGCTGCGTCTGGAATCACGACGGTTGAAGAAGTTTTGAGAGTTACCCAGGAAGCGGAAGCAATGTAATTAACGGATATAGGCGTCCGTCACATACCGCCTCATCATACGATGGCTGTTAAAGTAGCATGCATTTTTGCTCACCGCGTTTTTCATCATACTGATCCAGGGACCTTTTTCAGTGGCATAATATTTTGGAATAATCTGATGTTCGAGTTTGTTATATAAATCCGCAGCATCCTCTGTATCCGAGACTCCGGGCCTTCCTGCCTCTGACTGGAGACTCCCGATCGACCAGCCGGTAAACCCTTCAATATGTCCTTCTATCCACCAGCCGTCAAGAATGCTGAAATTCATCACCCCATTATGTGCAGCTTTCATTCCGCTTGTTCCTGATGCTTCAAGGGGCCTTAAAGGGGTATTCAGCCAGATGTCGACGCCGGAAACCAGTTTAAGCGCACTATCCATATCATATGCAGGAAGAAATACAATCGAGATTTTCCCTTTCAGACGATCACGATATTCGTAAATTCCCTGAATAAGCCGTTTCCCGTTGTCATCATGAGGGTGGGCTTTCCCGGCATAGATGATCTGCATTCTGCCTTTTTGGTTGATTTCAAGCAGCCGATCAATATTTGTGAAAAGGAGATGCGGTCGTTTATATGCCGTCGCTCTCCGCGCAAAGCCGATTGTCAATACATCCGGATACATTTCAACACCGGTAGAATTTTTCACGAAGTGCAGCAGTTTCATCTTTGCATCCACATGGGCTTGCCAGAATTCCTGATCCGGAATGTTTCCAGCGCGAACGAATAGTTCCGGTTCATTTGCCCATCCGGGAATATACTTGTCGAAAAGCTTCGCCATCTCTTCGCATGTCCAGGTAAATGAATGAACCCCGTTGGTGACGGCATGAATATGGTATCCCGGAAACATATGTTGGGACACCTCGCAATGCTTTTTTGCCACGCCATTTACATAGTTGCTTAGATTCAGTGCCAAAAGAGTCATGTTCAAATAGTCGTGTCCCGCCAGGTCCTTGAGCACGTCAAAGGGAATGATTTCTCCCAGCACCTGTTTTACGAGAGGATAGGGAAATTTGTCATGTCCTGCCTCGACCGGCGTATGGGTGGTAAATACGCACAAATCACGCACTCTGCCGACATCCCAGACAGAACGCTCATCCCAGACGCTTTCAATATCCCGTTTAAACCGGAGCAGGAGATCAAGAGCCAGGAAACTTGCATGCCCTTCGTTTAAATGAAATTTCTTGATATGGAAATCGAGGGCCGAAAGCATCCGGACACCGCCCATGCCGAGGACAATTTCCTGCTTTATTCGGTAGGCGCTGTCTCCTCCATAAAGAGAATCCGTGATCCTTCTGTCATCAGGAGTATTTTCCGGAACATCCGTATCCAGAAAGATAATCGGGACCGTGCCGCATGCAGGGCTTATCACGCGATACAGCCATCCTTGAACCGTGACATCACGTCCTTCAATCTGGACCCGGATTTTTTGCGGAAGAAGCGACATAAATTGTTCGGGTGACCAGAGTACCGGGGCTTCCCTCTGCCAGCCGGTTTCATCGATTTCCTGTTTGAAATATCCCTTCCGGGTAATCAAGGATACCGCCACAAGCGGCAGATTCAAGTCTGCAGCGGATTTGATCGTATCTCCGGCGAGGATGCCGAGACCACCACTGTACGTCGGGATATCATTTTTAATCCCTATTTCCATGGAAAAATAGGCGATTCGCGGTTCAGCAGTAAATTCATGCAGATTATTCATAGCTCCTCAGATAACCTTTCGGATAGACTTGTTAAATTATACAAATTAATAAGCGTTGCTAAGAATACCAGAAACAAGAAAACATTTCAATGGAGACGCACGGCGGGGTGGGATGGCGAATTGACTCACAATAAATGTTACCCAACCGCATTTTAAAAAGGATCGTTGACTCATAATGCATGTTACCGGAACTATACCCCCAAAAGGAGGGTTAGTTCTGATGAGTCCACAATCCAAACGA
>JBAZLV010000074.1:0-3806 GCA_041650055.1 Nitrospirota bacterium
GGAACAAGGAATTCCATTCTGATTAATAAACATTTGGCCTGATTTTTGAATTTTCAGAAAAAGCTCTAAATAAATGTTGACGATAGTCGATTCGAGAGGTACCATGATGCTCATGTGCCGCTTCTACATCATCGTGTGTTTGAAAGACAGATCATAATGTTTGTCATTATTCTCGCAGCGTTGGCTGGCTTTGCCCTTGTTCCCTCATACGCATTCGCCTGGGGGCCCATGACCCATATGTATCTGGGAAGTGAACTTCTTTCTTATGCGCCCCTGATTCCCGCCGGCATTCTGGCACTCCTCCGAAAGTATAAACAGGATTTCTTCTACGGGAATATCATGGCTGATATGATTCTCGGGAAAAGATTTCTTCCCGATGATAAGACCTCACATTCCTGGGATGTTGGATTGAAATTGCTTGACCAGGCAAAGACATGGCCGGAACGAGCATTTGCCTATGGTTATCTCTGCCATCTCGCTGCTGATACGGTCGCTCATGAGGCATTGACTGATGAAACCGGAAACATGAGGCATACCTGGATCGAGCTCAAGGCAGATAGTCTGATTAATAAAAGCTACTGGCTCCAGACCGTCCTGATCAATAAAAACGTCCGGAAACGGAGCGAACTGCTTCTTGAGCAGTCCCTCGACCGGTATATGTTTTCGTTTAAAACCAACAAGCGAATTTATAAAAGCGTTATTTTTTTCTCTTTTCTGAACAAAAAAAGAAAATATGGAGTAGACAAGAAGCTTATCCGCGAACTGCATATTGAATCCCTCTCCCGCATGATTGATCTCCTGCAAAACGGCACTGATTCACTTATCCTTACTAAAAATCCGTTGTGAGTCTGATGCAAGATGCCTGATACCCGATGCCGGATAGCTGATCAAACATCGTATAGGCTTTCAAACAGCTTGCGTTGAGTAAAAAGATATGATAGCTTTAACTTTATAATGAGCAAAAATAAAAAACTGATTGAACAGATATTATTAGGTAACTCAGACGCAAACATTGATTTTGACGAGTTATGCCGGCTTTTACTCGAATTAGGTTTTGAAATGCGTACAAGAGGAAGTCACCATATTTTTAGAAAGCAGGGTGTGACAGAGTTAATTAATTTGCAACGAGATGGCAATAAGGCTAAAATATATCAGGTACGTCAAGTACGTTCCATAATGCTTCGATTTGACTTAAAGGGTGACAACAATGGATAAATATGAAATCATTATATATTGGAATCAAGATGACAAGATTTTTGTTGCTGAAGTTCCAGAATTGCCTGGTTGCATGGCCCACGGTGAAACCCAGGAACAATCCCTTGCCAATGCAAAAGAAGCGATTCGGCTTTGGATAGATACTGCACGTGAATTTGGTGATCCCATTCCAGAACCAAAAGGTCAGCGTTTAATATTTGCTTGATTCTACCATAAGCCATTTCAAGTAACTCTCTGCCATAAAATATATTCTCTTGTCTTGTATCCGTATCGTGCATCTAGAATCTGACATTTTGCACCCAACATCAGGCATCTTGTATCAGGGATCCGGGATCTTAAATCTATATCAGGTGTCTGGCATCAGGGATCCGGAATCTATCACCCTGAATCTTTACTTGCAAAACAAAATCTGTTAGAGTGTCCATCATGCCGAATGAAACCGTTCTTATTGTCGATGATGAAGAAAGCGTACGCAAAAGCCTTGCAGATGTGATGCGGGATGAAGGCTACGAAGTCGTGACTGCAGGATCAGGCCAGGAAGGTATCGATCTTTTGGCGGATACACAGCCGTCACTTGCCATTCTTGATATTGCAATGCCGGACATGGATGGGATTGAGACCCTTCGGCGGTTTAAGGAACTCAGGCCGGACATGCAGGTCATTATGCTGACCGGTCATGGGGCGATAGAAACCGCAGTGAAAACAACAAAGATGGGAGCGTACGATTTTCTTTTAAAGCCTCCGGAACTCGAGCAGCTGCTTCTGGTAGTCAGGCACGGGCTTGATGAACACCGGCTGCGCGAAGAAAACAAGTCATTACGATCCCGCATCGAGCGGCGATATGAAATTATTGGTGAAAGTGATGCGATCAAAGTTCTCAAGGATCAGATTGAACGGGCAGGCCCCACGAATGGCTGGGTGCTGATTCACGGTGAGAGCGGCACGGGAAAAGAACTCGTTGCCCGTGCAATCCATCGGGCAAGCAAACGGGAAAATGGGCCATTCATTGAAGTGAACTGCGCAGCCATTCCGCAGGAGCTGATTGAGAGCGAGCTTTTCGGACATGAAAAAGGTTCCTTTACCGGCGCTACTGCAATGAAGCGGGGAAAGTTTGAGCTTGCGCATACCGGTACTATTTTTCTTGACGAGATAGCGGATATGAGCCTTGCAACGCAGGCCAAAGTTCTTCGGGTGCTTGAAGGACAGGAATTTCAGCGTGTAGGCGGCGCCAGGACGATTAAAGCTGATGTGCGAGTTATTGCGGCCTCGAATAAGAATCTGTCTGATGAAATAAAAAAAGGAACCTTCCGGAATGACCTTTTTTACCGGTTGAACGTGATTCCGCTTGTTGTTCCTCCGCTTCGTGATCGGCAGGATGATATTCCCCGCCTGATTAACCATTTTTTAAAAGAATTCTCAAACGAGTACGGACAAAAGCCCAAATCCATGGATAAGGATGCGCTTGCATTGTTCATGAAGTATTCCTGGCCGGGCAACGTGCGTGAACTAAAGAATATAATCGAGCGATTGATCATCATGGTTCCTGGCCTGCTTATTACCGCAAAAGATGTTCCTCCTCCGATTAATCAGTCAGACCAGCCGTCTATTGAACAGTCGAGCACGAGTTTCGCAGGCAAATCGACATTACAAGAGGCACGAGCGGCATTTGAACGCCAGTTTATTGTTCAAAAGCTCAGGGAATTCGGCGGCCATATCAGCAAAACTGCGGATGCAATCGGAGTTGAGCGGAGTAATTTGCATCGAAAGATCAAGGCGTATGGTATCGAAACCACGGATGCACACGGTAAAATATACACGGATAAATAAAGAAATTTTAAAATCAAACTGCGTTCATCAGTGTTATTCATTGTAACCAATGTCATTCCGAGGTAGTGAGAATCTATCAGAATTCCTTTAGCTGTTATCTCTGAGTATCCTTTATGCCATCCATGTTTACTCACATATTTGTAGCAGGTGTTTTTGGAAAAGCCTGCGGTTTTTTTGGAATGCCTGCACGGTTTTGGCTTCTGGCCGCATTCTGCTCCGTATTGCCGGATGTTGATATCGTCGGGTATTACTATTTCGGCATCAAATACGGAAGCATGTTCGGCCATCGGGGATTTTTCCATTCGTTGTTTTTTGCATTCCTGGTAAGCAGCGTGACAGCTCTGCTTGCATTTCCAACAATCAAGAGGTTCTCAAAAAAATGGTGGGGGATATTCGGATTTTTCTTCATGGTCATAGCATCACACGGATTTCTCGATTCCATGACTGACAAGGGAATGGGAGTAGGATTTTTCATGCCTTTTGACAATACCCGGTATTTCATGCCCTGGCGACCAATCTATGCGTCACCCATGAGTATTCAAAAATTTTTCAGCGGAGCAGGGATTGATGTGCTTGTCCGGGAAATCATCTGGGTATGGATACCGATGCTATTGATTTACAGCGGAGTGTGGTGGGTAAGGAAGAGAAAAAGAAATGGGTAAGTGTCTTTCGCCCGTTGCCTCATAATTAAATGTTACCGGAAGATAGTGTGTAGGTATGGCGTCAGTTTTACGGTTTAAAGATTTTTTTAAGCTTCTCCTCCA
>JBAZLV010000075.1:0-3792 GCA_041650055.1 Nitrospirota bacterium
GCGTTTGATGTTTTCTGCAGGCATACTCACGCCTTTTGCCTTTGCTACCGCGGTCCGAAGACGCGGATTTCCGTTGGGGTCGCCGCCGCCCAGCTTGGCTGCGACCGTTATTTCTTTCGCTATTTTCGTAAAGATTTTGCCTCGTTTTGAATCTGTCGCAGCCTTTTTATGCTTCGTTGTTGCCCATTTGGAATGACCTGACATGAAACCTCCTGATAAAATAATTCCCTACATGAAAACGATACGAAAACAGCTCAGCCGGTATGGTCCCCGTTCAAAAGCTCATGCTCCATATCTTCTTTGAGTTTGGTAAAAATCATCCGTCCTGCAGCAGTCTGCAGAACGCTCGTAACCGCCACATCAACGTTTTTGTTGATATGTTTGCGCCCATTTTCCACGACAATCATCGTCCCGTCATCAAGATACGCGACTCCCTGGCCCTGTTCCTTTCCTTCCTTCAGCACAAAGACCCGCATGCTTTCACCGGGAAGCGCAACCGGTTTTACCGCATTGGAAAGATCATTGATGTTCAGGACCTTGACGCCCTGAAGCTCGGCAACCTTATTCAGATTGAAATCGTTTGTGATCACCTTGGCCCCGAGTTTTTTTGCAAGGGCGACCAGTTTGCTGTCGACTTCCCGGATCTTTGGAAAATCTTCTTCAAGAATCTTCACTTCCATATGGCTCATCTTCTGAATGCGGTGAAGAATATCGAGCCCTCGGCGTCCACGCGCACGTTTCAGGGAATCGGAGGAATCGGCAATATGCTGGAGTTCATGCAGAATGAACTGCGGAATGATGATCGTGCCGTCGAGAAATTCAGTCTCGCAGACATCCGCGATTCGTCCATCGATAATCACGCTGGTGTCCATGATTTTCACATTTTCTTCGGCATTGCTCCTGAACAATTTTTTGATATTTGCAGGATTAAACCGTTCTCCTTCACGAACCCCGATCGTAATGCCGATATAACCGAAAAACCCGTTCATGAGCAGGAGAATAAAATTCACGATGCTCCGCTCCAGCGGTACCAGCTTGAGCGGGGCTGCGATAAGATTTGCTGATGTCAATCCGAGAATGAATCCGAGAATACCGCCGATAATGACTTTTAATGAGACCCGACGAAAGAGAAATTCGGTGAAAATAATAAAAAGCGCGACGCCGAAGCCGATAAGCATGCCTTCCGTTTTACTGACCTGATCGTACAGCTGCGTGGAAACATAATACCCGAACAGCGTGCCCAAACATAAAAAGAGAAAACGAATAAACACAAGTCCCATCCTCTCTCACCTCCTTTCCTGGTAACGTAGAACAAGTACAAGTATCTGAATTGATCAGTGAGGGAACAGCGTAGCTTGGGGAAATACCGCTATTCCGGCTTTACCGTAACAAAGAGATCCTGCCCCTTCCGCCTGATCAGAAGCAGTATCCGATCTTTTTTCTGCAGCGTTGCAGCTGCTTTCTTATAATCCTCAAGAGAAGCGATGTTCTTTTGATTCATCTGGAGAATAATATCGCCCGGCCTGATCCCTGCTTCGAACGCCCGGCTTGCGGTATCTATTTTCACAACCACCACGCCCCGTTCCTGTTCGTCAAAACCAAAGCGCCGTGCAAGGTCAACCGACAATTCACGGACAATCACTCCGGTGAGGCCTTCGCCTTCTTCATTCTGATTTTCCTCTGAGCGATCTCCCCTGGATGAAGCCTCGGCAAGTTTCTTTGGTTGTTCAACGATAACCACGTCAACGACAAGTTCTTTTTTCGCACGAAGCAGTTTTATCTTTACCGTCGAACCGATGCGTGTCTGGGATACCATATTTCTGAGATGACCGGTGTCCTGAACAACCTTGCCGTTATATTCAAGGATAATATCTCCTTGTTTGATGCCTGCCTTTTCTGCCGGGCTTTTCTTCATCAAACCGCTTACGAGCGCGCCCTTGAGATCCTTGACACCAAATTCTTCAGCAAAATCCGAGGTCACTTCCTGGATACTGACGCCGAGCCAGCCGCGGATTACTTTTTTGTGCTTGATCAAACTATCGATCACCTGGCGAACCATGGTGCTCGGAACCGCAAAACCAATCCCCTGGTACCCTCCGGTCCTTGAGAGAATGGCCGTATTGATCCCGATAAGCTCACCCCGGACGTTTACCAACGCCCCGCCCGAATTTCCCGGATTGATCGCTGCATCCGTCTGGATAAAATCTTCGTAATCCGCAATTCCTACATTTGCCCGTCCCACTGCGCTGATAACACCCATGGTCACGGTCTGATTCAGGGCAAACGGATTTCCAACAGCGAACACAATTTCTCCTACCTTCAATTTCGTGGAATCTCCCCAGGGAAGCGCGGCCAGACCCTTCACATCAATTTTGATGACTGCAATATCGGTTTTTGGATCGGCCCCGATCACTTTTGCCTTGTAATTCTTTTTGTCCGAGAGAAGCACCTTTATTTCACTGGCTTTTTCGATAACATGATTGTTCGTTACAATGTAGCCGTCGTCTGAAATGATAACGCCTGATCCCAGGCTTTGCTCTTTGTGCTCACGGGGAATATTCGGTTGAGCATACCGATCACCGAAAAATCTCCGGAAAAAAGGATCCTCAAGAAGATCAAACTGGGACACGTCCCTGGATTTCACCACTCTGGTTGTAGAGATGTTCACCACGGAAGGCGTTACTGCTGCTGCCACTTCGGATTGCGCCTGACTCAACTGGGATAACATTTCGATGGATTTCGATGAAACCTGACTCTTTGCAGGAAGGGTGGAAATAAATCCCATGTGCGATGATACGATCAACCCGATCATGATGCCGAGAACGAGAATAAACCCGGCCAAAAAATACCATTTTCTTTTTGAAGTGATATTACTCATGAATCAAAAACCTCCGGATGAATACACGACGCACTTTAAAAAAGCAACTGTGCACGGATCATTCGTGAAGGGCATTTTACCAGAAAGAACAGAATGGTTTCAAGCCTTTTTATTATTGACAAAGAAGACTGGCGTCCTATAATATATTTTTTCATTTTAAAACGGCTCAGAAACCACATAAACAGAGAGTACCATGCATAAAAACGACATTCGCCTGCTGGAACAGCTGGACAAACAATACATCTGGCATCCCTTCACCCAAATGAAAGAATGGATGCAGGAGCCTCCGATCATCGTTGAACGCGGTAAAGGCTGTATGTTGACTGATATCACCGGCAAACAGTATATAGACGGTGTATCATCGCTCTGGGTCACAATCCACGGACATCGGAAAAAAGCACTTAATCAGGCCATAACAGCACAACTCAAAAAAATTGCGCATTCAACCCTCCTGGGACTCTCGAACGTACCTGCAGTTCAGCTTGCTGAAAAACTTATTGCCATTGCACCGCCCGGGCTTGCCAAAGTATTTTATTCGGACAGCGGTTCAACCGCGGTGGAGATCGCCCTCAAAATCGCGTTTCAATACTGGCAACAGCAGGGATCATCAGGAAAAAACAAAATTGGATTTATCTCTCTTCGTGAAGCCTATCATGGCGATACGCTGGGATCAGTCAGCGTCGGAGGAATCGATCTCTTTCATCAGATATACAAGCCGCTTCTTTTTCACACGAAGACAATTGAATCCCCTTCCTGCTACCGCTGCGCGTTCGGGAGAACCTATCCGGATTGCAATTGTGCCTGTGCAGAATCGGCAGAAACCCTTATCAGGAATCATCACGCGGAAACCGCTGCGTTAATCATTGAGCCCCTGATGCAGGGCGCTGCGGGGATGCTCGCACAGCCGCCCGGGT
>JBAZLV010000076.1:0-3217 GCA_041650055.1 Nitrospirota bacterium
TCTTCATATTCGCTCCTTTCAAATGCTCTTGAAATTGCATCTTTGATGAATGGATAAATAAAGCATACAGTGATAATGCGGTGTTATTGGGGAGGTGAATAGACAGGTGATGTAAAAAAATGAAGCTACAACTGCCGGGACGGAAAAAAGATGCTCGTTCGTATGGAGTGTGAACAGAAAAATATCTTCTGCACAAAAACGAATACGCACTCAGGTGCTGCAAGCACTCTTTTTAATCAAAATTTCCTTGCCATTCTTGCACACTGTATCGTCCGTCGTATAACATCTCTTCTAAACTCTGATCAGCAGTCTGATGTAAAGCCCCCACTCACCCAAAAAACCTCGAAACGTAGCACAACCATAGTCTAGTCATTCATAGGACACATCACCTCCGGTCTTCAGCAAAAGCTTCGGGTACTATATACTTCTGCGCAGTACGCAGTTTGAAACAAGCCAAGCAAGGAGCGTTGATATATCCCGGGTGATTAATTTCCAGACGGAATGAAGATGTACATAAAGCGATACTCTGTTTCCTTCTAAAACATGCATCGTTCCTGGTACACAAAAGCTGATAGGCTGTTTATTCTGTATCTTTTCAAGCGGGTGATCTGAAGTAGTTAACACATAAGAAACAAAGAAAGCAAAACTATTGTTAGTATTGTTAGTAATATAGGAGTTTTTTTCGGAAAGTCAACAATGGGAAATAAAAAAAATCGATTTAACGAATTCATGCAGGAAAACATAAAAAATTCGGTTGGAATTGAATCAAACCAATTACATGGTTCTATTGCAAAAGTTACCAGAAATCGACAGGGGAATTAATGTTGAGAGATATAGGTACCGTTGGACTTATGCCAGATACTGAAGCCCTCGCACATAAAAAAAGCGGGGTTTGAAAACCCCGCCTGGAAAGATGAGTAAATATTGAATCTCTGCTACGCTTTTTCTTTCATGATCTTCTCATAGATCGCCTTTGCGGCTTTTCTTCCGGCGCCCATTGCTGCGATCACCGTAGCAGAACCAGTTGAGATATCACCGCCAGCATACACATTCGGAATACTTGTTTCCTGTGTCTCTTCATTCACCTGGATGTAGCCTTTGCGATTCAGTTTGAGTCCAGGTGTATTCGAGAGAAGAATGGGATTCGGACCAGTACCTACGGCAACAACAGTAAGATCGCAAATCAATTCAAAGTATTCATCTTCAATCGGAACAGGGCTGCACCGGCCGCTTGCATCCGGTTCACCCAGGCACATTTTCTGGAGCTTGATCGCCCGCAAATAGCCCTTGTCATCTCCTAAAAATGCCATGGGTGCGCAGAGAAGTTCAAGCTGCACACCTTCTTCAATTGCATGATGCAGCTCTTCAAGACGAGCCGGCATTTCAGCTTTAGTCCGCCGATATGCAATCGTTACATTATCAGCTCCCATGCGAAGTGCTGTGCGCGCCGCATCCATGGCCACATTCCCACCACCGAATACGACAACATTTTTCCCCGCGAAGGTCGGAGTATCCCATTTCGGAAATTCATAGGCACGTCCGAGATTTGCACGGGTAAGATATTCGTTGGATGAGAAAACGCCGATCAGGTTCTCGCCCGGAATTCCCAGGAACCAGGGCAAGCCAGCACCGACTCCAATGAACACCGCCTTGTATCCCTGATCAAACAGTTCCTGAATGGTGAATGTTTTGCCACCAACGTAGTTCGTCACAAATTCAACGCCCAATGACTTCATTGCATCAATTTCCCGTCGCACAATGCCTTTCGGAAGACGGAATTCCGGAATCCCGTACACTAACACTCCACCCAGCTCATGCAATGCTTCAAAAACCGTAACCTTTACGCCTAGCCCGGCAAGATATCCTGCCACGGTAAGACTTGAAGGACCGGATCCAATACATGCAACTTTCAAGTTTGCATCAACCGGTTTGCAGGCACTCGTTCCGGTTGTCTGCTCGCATGCTGATGTGGCTGCAAACTGGTCTGCGGCAAAACGCTCGAGCCGACCAATACACACAGGCTGGCCTTTTTTTGCGAGAACGCAATCCTTTTCGCACTGGACTTCTTGAGGACACACGCGGCCGCAGACAGCCGGCAGCGAGTTGGTCTCAAGCAGTTTGCGATAGGCGCCGGGAATATCGCCTTTGGCAATAAAACCGACAAATTCCTTGATGTTTACTTCTACCGGACAGCCTTTTTCGCAAACAGGAGTTTTGCATTGCAGGCAGCGCTGTGCTTCTTGCATCGCCTGTTCCATGGTGTAGCCCAAAGCTACCTCATTGAAATTTTTCCGTCGAACGTCCGCCGGTTGCTCTGGCATCGGGGTACGGACCACGGCTCGTTTTGGTTTCTTCTCATCCATGGTTGCAACATCCTCCTTTGTGGAAATGCTCATACGAAATCTTTTCCTGCGGCTTGAATGCGCCAAGCCGGCTTGCCAGTTCATTGAAATCGACAAGCTGGCCATCAAACTCGGGGCCGTCAACGCAGGCAAACTTGACAACGCCGCCGACCGTCACCCTGCAGGCTCCGCACATGCCCATACCGTCAACCATGATTGAATTCAAGCTTACGGTTGTCTTGATGCCAAACGGTTTGACCACCTGAGCTACTGCACGCATCATGGGAACAGGACCAACTGCGACGACTTCAGCAATGCTCTTGTCTGATGCTAGCCGGTCTTGTAATGATGTCTTCACTGAATCTATCTCTGACGGAGAAATGCCGAATTCAGAACACAGCCGTGTGCGAAGGATATCGGTAACAAATCCTTTTTGGCCGCACGTACCGTCATCAGTCGAAACCAGAACTTCCGGACAGAATGATTTTAATTCATCTACAAACAAAAGAAGGTCTTTGCTGCGCGCACCAACTATTGCAACAACGTGATTGCCAGCAAGATGATTGCCCTTTGCGATATGATGCATTGCGGCAATACCGGTGCCGCCACCTACACAGATCACGGTTCCCATTTTTTCAATATGAGTCGGCTTGCCGAGCGGTCCGCACAAATCCAGGATCGAATCGCCTTCTTTCAGGCTCTCGAGATGCGCCGTCGTCTTCCCTAAAACAAGATAGACGATCGTGATCGTCCCTTTCTTCTGATCCGTGTCCGCAATGGTCAACGGAATCCGTTCGCCTTTTTCATCAACACGAAGAATGATGAAATTTCCCGGCTTTGCCTTTGCTGCGATATGCGGAGCAAAGGCAAAGCCG
>JBAZLV010000077.1:0-3215 GCA_041650055.1 Nitrospirota bacterium
AGAAGGGACGATATTGTAATCGAACTTTCCAGGATGTTGAAAAATAGTCTGGAAAGCCACATAAAGCTGGCACAGAATTATCTTGAATTAAAGGATCAATTGGAAAGCCGCATAAAGCTGGCACAGAATTATCTTGATTCGAAGGAATAAATGGAGGCAGCAGGTGCGCTTTCAAAAATCAGAACAAAATGCGCAGTTTTGGGCTGAAATTACTGATGTTTTATAAAAAGAACACGGTGGGCTTTGAGGCATGAAAAAAACAAGTATATCCAAAATGCTGGGTCAGGTGCCCCGTATTTTGATAGTTGACGATGAAAAGAATATCACCGGAATTTTAGAAGAATTCATGTATCATTACAAGTTCAGTCCCAAATCCTTGAATAGCCCTCTGGATGTTAATGAAGAAATAAGAGGTGAATTTTATAATGTCGTGCTGCTCGATATCAATATGCCGGGCAAGTCCGGAATCGAGTTGATCCGGGAAATAAGAATAATGAGTCCTGATACCAAAGTTATTATTATGACGGGGTATGCAGAAAAAGAAACCGTCATACAGGCACTCAGGTATGGTGCATTCGACTTTATAGAAAAGCCTTTTACCAAAGATTTTATTTATCATACTGTAAAACGAGCCATCGATACACAAAGGACGGGACTGGAATTTAAACAGGCCTATGAGGAGCTGAAGGAGAAAAGAGAGGAACTGGTTCTCAATGAGAACCGATTTAAACAGGTCAATAAACAGCTCCTGGACACCAATAATGCCTTGTCCGTATTGGCACAGAATATAGACAGGACACGGAAGGAAACAGAATCGCAGGTTGCTGAAAAGATCAAGACTTCCATTATCCCGATCTTGGATAAAATAGGAAGCGATGAAAAGTATGAAGAGTTGAGATCCGATTTGGAGTTGCTTATGGAAGTTATAGATGATCTTATGACTACCTTGAGTGAAGATCCGCAGATCAACGATATCCTCTCGGCAACTGAATTTCGTGTCGCAGCCCTTATAAAAAACGGCCTGTCAAACGAGGAGATTGCGGATCATATGTTTATCTCGACCTATACTGTCAAGTCGCATCGAAGGAGGATCAGAAAAAAGCTTGCCCTGGCTAATTCCAACAAAAATCTTCAGGAATATCTCCGGTCCAAGTTCAAGAAGCAGGGATTGGACGGAAAAAAGGATGTGATTTGAGTGCCTGAGCCGGTAGAATAGGGAACAGAAAAAAAGGGTTCATCCGGCTTTTGCGTACTTCCTGAGCTGAAAATAAAAAAGGCAGGGCCGACATCGCCCTGCCTTTTTACATGAAGACCCTGATTCAATTTTAGCTCTGCATCCTTCTCCTCACTCCTGCCAGCCCAGCCAGGCCAAAACCGAGAAGCAGCATAGTGGCGGGTTCCGGAACCGGACAACCTTCAAATCCGGCAACGGAATATTCGATATTCGCGTAGCTTCCATCGCCCTGCAGGACGCTGAACAACGCTGAAGTCACTAAAATCGACCCACCGAAATCAACATACAGTTCACCATTCGATATACCATCATTACCTTGCTTGCCAAAGAAATCGATAGGGTGAGCAATGTCGCCATTGAGTACAACCCTTCCGGGCTCACCTGCGGGATTGGAACCAGTGTAGTTTTCTTTAGGTGAGTTTAATAGATTATAGCTGAGGAAAATATCCGTAAGCCATACTCCGCTAAGACACATACCGCCGTCAATGTAAACTTGTAATGTTTCGTTTCTTATGTTACCATAAATGTCTTTATAACTGTCGATCTCGTCATTCTCACCACCAAGGATACCTAAGCCGTCTACCTTCTCTACATTATCTTGAAAAAGGAAAGCACCCTGTGGAGAAGCAGCAGTTGCGGTAACAATACCATCCGGTGAGAACGAGCTTTGACCATTAGCAGGGTACCAAGCCGAAGTGCGGAAATCTACAGCTAAGTCACCCACGTTGGGAATAGTCGCAGCCATCGCATTTCCGGCTAAAATCGCTCCAAACGCTATACTTACAACAACCATCAAAAACTTTTTCATTTTGTCCTCCTTCCATTTTTTCTTTTTTGTGCTTGTCGAGTTGCTTCACCCCAACGCTGTACTTACAATAACCATCAAAAACTTTTTTATTTTGCCCCCCCTTTCATTTTTTTCTTTTTTGTGGTTATCGAGCGGTTTTTCTTTGACCTCATCCTTATACCCGCAAGCCCAAGAAGACCGGACCCGAGGAGCCAGACAGCTCCGGGGACGGGGACTAGAGTTCTTGTCGTAACCATTGCTAAAAGGTCTTGATGCTTGCCATCAACATCTGTTAAATTCAAGACTCTAACGTTGCCGATGTCTGTCCAAACAGATCCAATCGTTGTCGCAAGGGCATAATACTTATTATCTTTATCTGTTAGCAACGCTGTCAGCTCATCTTCTAACAGCTCACCTTCTAATGCCCAGATAGCCTCCTGGAGCAGTACTCCTTTTGCATCTTCGTCAACAACTAAACCAGGGTAGCCGCTGAACTTGCCGAGATACTGAGTGTACAGCCAAGCCGTTCTGGGATCCAAGGGATCAAGGGGGCCACTGAGTCCTCCGTCAGTCATAGTATTGACGGCTGCATTATATACACCATTTACATCAACAAACTCAGTTCTTTCGAGACAAAATGTCCTGAATGTTCCATCGGTTACACCAGAAATGCCCTCAACTGACACAATCCATTCACCTGCATACTTATATGCATGATAAGGTCCACCATAACCCTTGCCGGTTATCGTTATAGTACTGGCCGTGGCTATCGAGCCAAGAGAAGTGAAGATAGAAAAGACAAGCAGTCCGAAAAACCACTTCTTTGCAAAACCAACGTCTTTAACACCTGATTTTTTCATGACGGACTCCATCTGAGAAGATTTTTCACAAAAGCACCGCCTGTCGGAAAAACACTTCTCAAAAAAACATAAACTGTAAAACTCAGGCTCTTCCCGTACAGTTTGGGGAGATAAGTCAGTGACAGTCAGTCTTCTCTTCGGTTAAGATGGCTTTCGGCAAAAATTACTTAATCGAAAGGAGAGAGACTGACCGTCTGGGAAGTCCATAAGTTTTGTACCTCATGTTATCGAGTCTTGCCTTCCTTGTACTGACTAAAACTCAAAATTCATGCGATGGCCTGCAAACCCATCGCCTAAGTTAATGACGTTTAAGCGCTTTTCTTTTTCGACCTCA